>NZ_JAAZWB010000038.1 GCF_012524115.1 Bacillus sp. RO1
TCCTCCTAGATTGGATATATATTCTATAAACACCGCTGGTGATTTCCGCAAAAGGCTTCGCGTTCCTAGGGGCGCTGCTGGAGCCTCCTCGGCAAGCCTGCGGGGTCTCCACCTAGCGCTATCTCCCTCAGGAGTCTTCGCCTTTTGCTCCTATCACCAGCTAGAAAAGTTGATAATGATTAATAAGCCCCCTCTGAGTATGTTAGCTCATAGGAGTGTGAGTAGATTTCTACCAAATTTCCGAATGGATCTTCACAGTAAACCATGCGATATGGCTTTTCTCCAGGATAATATTCACGTATTGGCATGCGCTGTTTGCCGCCATGCTCTATGATTTTTTCAACAAGCCCTTCTACATCAGGATCTTGAACACAGTAGTGGGAAATTCCTGTCTTCCAGTATTCAAAGTTGTTTTCCGGCTTCTCATTTCCCGGGAACTCAAATAATTCAATTCCAATTTTGTCTCCAGTTGCAAGATGCGCGATGCGGAATTTGCCCCAGCCTTTTCCAAAGACATCTGTGCACATCACACCAATTGCAGAGTCATCCTCCACCACTTCTGCTGGTTGCATAATAATGTACCACCCCATCACTTCTGTATAAAATTTAACTGCCTGCTCCAAGTTAGGAACAGATAAACCTATATGTGAAAAAGTTCTTGGATATCTCATTGTTCTTCCTCCTCAAATAATATAATTTGCTAATAATGATAGGGTAAAATATAATGCATAAATAAAAAAGTACGCACTTTTAGGTAACTGACCTGATATAGAAAGGACTGTTTTATGTGGAACCGACAAATTTCCCAGTAAACCGCGCGCTTAATGTTATCGGTGGTAAATGGCGACCGCAAGTTTATTGTGCCCTTGAAAATGGTCCTAAACGCTTTTCCGAGCTGGAAAGAGACATTCCAGAAATTAATCGAAAGGTTTTAACCGATCAGCTCCGTGAACTTGAGCAATTAGGTATGGTAAAAAGAACGGAATATCCCGGCAAAGTGTTGCATGTAGAATATGAGCTAACAGAAGAAGCACTCACCCTTCAACCGACTATGAAATCGTTGTGTAGATGGGGGACTGGGGAATGCGGGGAAAAAGAAATGTAGACTTAGATACAGATAAAAGCAGCCCAATTAATTAAATCGGGCTGCTTTTTCTTGTTAAGTATTATGTTAAATCTCTTCCCTATTCCAATGTCTATGCGCAGAAACAGCATCCACAAAGCCAGTCACAAACTGGTCCGCTTCATCACCTAGCACCACACCTGGAGCTCCAGAAATCTCTAGTTTCTCCAGCCATTGCTTACCATCATGGGTAGCACCAATTGGTTTAAAGTGATCGTAGGCTTCCTCCACAAAATAAGTGGTTTCTCGGTCAAATTTATTATCAACGTTTTTCCCACCAACCACGTAAAGCGCATCAAACAAGACAGAATCACATGTCAGGAACGTATGGTCCACCTCAAGCTCGACGCCGCCACTACCTTTCACCTTTCCTAACTTGGCACTTATCAGTTCCGGCAGTATTCCCTCCGCCTTTAAAGATTTAAGAACGGATGCTACTTCCTTACCTTGAAAGTCATTAGAAATGATTACCCCCACTTTACGTGTGGCAGGCTTTTTCACCGTATTCTCCTGACTGAGCGCAGGCGATGATTTTGTTACAGAAGAACCTGATCCACTAGGTTTAGTAGCATTAATTGCTACCGCTACAGCTTCTGCAAGCTCCATGCTGACATTTGCAAACATGTCGACCACTTGTTGCCTAACGTCTTTGCTCTTTACTTTTCCAAGCTCAAAGCTGAACGCTTGTTTGATATGATCTTTTTCAGGTTTTGTCATGCTATTCCAAAATAAAGTCGCTTGAGAAAAATGATCCTTGAAGCTGTCACTTCTCGTTCTCACTTTTCTACCTTCGACCTTTTCTTGATAATGGACATACCCGCCTTCCGCTTCACTTGCAGGTCTTGGGGTATTGGAAGCTAATGAATTTTTATGATAGCTTACCGGGCCCCTATTGATCGTATGGCGGCCGTACCCATCACGCTGATTGTTATGGAACGGGCATACCGGCCTGTTGATAGGAAGTTCGTGAAAATTAGGACCGCCTAGTCGAATAAGCTGGGTATCCGTGTAGGAGAATAAACGCCCTTGCAATAACGGATCATTGGAAAAATCAATGCCGGGTACGACATGGCCAGGGTGGAATGCTGCCTGTTCCGTTTCGGCAAACACATTGTCAACATTGCGATTCAATGTTAATTTTCCGATAATCTTTACAGGTACATCTTCTTCCGGCCAAAGCTTCGTCGGATCAAGAATATCAAAGTCAAACTTGAACTCGTCTTCTTCAGGAAGTAACTGTACACCAAACTCATACTCCGGATAATCTCCATTTTCTATAGACTCCCAAAGGTCACGACGATGAAAGTCAGGATCTTTTCCGTTAATTTTCTGTGCTTCGTCCCAAACAAGGGAATGGGTTCCAAGCACCGGTTTCCAGTGGAATTTAACAAAGTGAGCTTTCCCTTCTGCATTAACAAAACGGAATGTATGAACGCCAAAGCCCTCCATCATCCGGAGACTTCTCGGAATAGCGCGGTCTGACATTGCCCACATGACCATATGTGCAGACTCTTGGTTGTTTGCGATAAAATCCCAGAACGTATCATGAGCAGAAGCTGCTTGCGGCATCTCATTATGCGGTTCAGGTTTTAGGGCATGTACTAAATCAGGGAACTTTATCGCATCCTGTATGAAAAATACCGGAATATTGTTTCCAACAAGATCGTAGTTCCCCTCTTCTGTATAGAATTTCGTCGCAAAACCACGTGCATCACGAACCGTTTCCGCCGAACCCCTAGACCCGGCAACCGTTGAAAAGCGCACAAATACAGGCGTTTTGACTGAAGTGTCTTGCAAGAATTTCGCTTTTGTATATCTCTCCATTGATTCATATAATTCAAACTCGCCGTGGGCTGCAAATCCCCTTGCATGGACAATCCTCTCCGGTATGCGCTCATGGTCAAAGTGGGTCATCTTTTCTCTGAAATGGAAGTCCTCCATTAAGGTAGGTCCGCGTTCTCCTGCTTTTAAAGAGAACTCATCCTCTGAGACCTTGACTCCTTGGTTGGTCGTCATTGTCTTCCCTTCATCCTCTACACGATACTGTTCTAATTGGTCATGTTTGCTTTGCTCGTTTACTTTTTTACTCACTTCGCCGCTCCACTCCTTAAATTAGACTATGTAAAAAAGGACATACCTCTTTAACCTACCCTGTTAAATACTGGTGCAAACGGTATGAAAGTAAAAGTTAGGAAAATGGATAAAGTTTACCAGGACTTTCTTCTCTTAAAGAAGAACAGGCGGCTACAGGATGGTATTTCGGTCGTCGTTTTTTTGTTAGTTTATGTCGAATGGCATATATATGAGGAAAAGTGGATAATAAATTAAATATTCGGACAATAAATTGAAAAGTTGGATAATAAACTTTAAAATTTGGCTTATAAAACCAGCTGTGCAAAACTAACCTAAAAAGGCATACACCCCTGCTAAGAGTGCATGCCAAACAACTATTTCCATACTTTTAAAAGATTTTACCCCGTTATTTCACAGCACCTGCTGTCAGGCCATCCATAAATTGCTTAGATGCGACAAAGAATAAGATAATCACACCGTGAATCCCCCTTGTTTTTAAAAGAATATTTATGAAGTCTCCCCTCGTACGTAGGAGTAAATCATCGAGTGTAACGTTTTTCGGATGGTTCTTATTTTCGTCGTCCTGCCGTAATGAACAGCATTGGTCAGAAATGCCACGATTATTTCTTCTTGTGGGTCAATCCAGACGCTGGTTCCCGTGAACCCCGTATGGCCAAATGAACCTATTGACCAGTTGGGCCCGCATGATAACGCGTCCCCTTCTCCGTTCCAAACTTCAAACCCTAATCCCCGATTATTTTGCTTATGGCCAGTTGCCATTCGCATTAAGTTTGGTGGTACAACGTCCTGTTCCTCTGGATATAAAAAGTGCTTAGAGAACATGGCAATATCCTTCCCAGTGGAAAATAACCCGGCACTGCCGCTCACTCCTCCTAGGTGCAAGGCTTTTTCATCATGAACTTCTCCTTGTATATAGCGAGTTCCGAATTTCTCTGTTGAGGCAGTAAACGCTTTCACACTTGGTGGAGGTTTGTAGCCTGTGTTATGTAATCCCCAAGGTGTAAAAATGTGTTCCTTCGTAAAGATATCAAGTGGCTGATCAGCAATTTTCTCAATGATTTTTCCTAACAAAATCATTCCCAGATCACTATAAGCAACAGAAATTCCAGGCTCCTGATGAAGCTTGGTCTGATAGATTAAATCCATCACATCCCTTTGTCCATCCCTTGCCACATATGGAAGGTCTGGCGGTAGCCCGGAGCGGTGGGTCAGCAGGTCCTCTACCTTCACTTTTTCATGTTTGAAATCAGGCAGATAATGTTGCACCTGCTTTTCAAGGTGCAAGTCTCCTTTGCTCCACAACAATAGACTTGCAGGTAGAGTTGCCACCACTTTTGTCAGGGAGGCAACATCAAATAAAGTATTTTCCGTTACGGGATAATTGTGTGCATCTCCCCCAATAAAGCTACCGACTGCTTTGTAACACAGAAGTTGCTTCTTTTTGCTCACATAAAGGACCGCTCCTGGAAGCTCCTTGTTTTCTATCAACCTATCGATATAATTTTTATACATGCCGCTTGGACGCCTCCACTGCTTTACGCGTTTTATCCAACGCTTTGATATTCCGGTCTTGATCCAGCTTCATGACGCCGAAAAAGAGTATATCGATGACATTCAGCTGGGCAATTCTGGAGCTCGTTGCACCACTTCGTACATTTCTCTCCAAGCTTGTCGTGTTCAGCTTCACATCTGCAACGGCCGAAGTCGGATTCTCTCCTGACCTTGTCAAAGTAATCACAGATGCCCCGTTCTCTTTTGCTACCTTCAGCGATTCGATGATATCCTCCGTATGACCGCTATAAGATATCCCAAATGCTACATCCGCTTTCGATAGGTTGGCAGCAATGGTCACCTGGGTATCTTTGTCATAGGCCGCTTCACACCATCTGTTAATGCGGGTTATCTTCTGTTTAAAGTCCATAGCAATAATTCCAGATGCTCCAATTCCACAAACGACAACGATTCTTGCTCTTGAAATTAACTCAATGGCCCTCTCTAACTCTATTTCATCCAACACACCGCTGTGTTATGGATTGCCTGAATATTATTTTGAGAAACAGAGTGAATCATGGAAGATACTGAGTCATCTCTTGGAATATCCTCATAACCCTCCAGCTTTTTCTCTGCTTTCGCCTTTGCCAAATCGTAGGCAATTTTTACTTTAAGTTCTTTAAACCCCTTACATTGGAGCGAGCGGGATTGTCGGATAATGGTCGCTTCAATGTAAGGGTACTCTCAGCAAGCTTCTGAATGGATATGTTTACAACGTCCGCAGGTTTTTCTAAAATGAATTCTGCTACTTTTCGTTCTGATGGTTTGAATGTATGCAAACTTTCTTGGATAAAAATCAGTTCTCTTTTCATATAGCATTCTTTTTTTTCAGATATTTCTTACTTTTAACTTTATTAAATATAGTTTCGTAAATCAATTATTATTTTGTAGTTTTATTTTGCAAGGGCAAGGTAGGCAATACAATAGAGCATATTGTTAACACGACCTAAAAACCACGTCCCAAAAATCCTAATCTTTTGGGACGTTTTCTCGCTTTTAGCATAGCTTTGAAATATTGGCCTTGGCTTGATCTTTCCTTTGCTCTCATCTTTGACTATTTTAATAGAATCCCTTGTCACCAAGAGATTCATATTGGCGATGAAGGCTTCTCTCCTCCTGATTCCTCGTCACCGAGGTCTTCATAACCCCAATGAAGACCTCTCCCCTCCTGATTCCTCGTCACCGAGGTCTTCATAACCGCGATGAAGACCTCTCCCCTCCTGATTCCTTGTCACCGAGGTCCTCATAACCGCGATGAAGACCTCTCTCCTCCTTTTTCCCTGTCACCGAGGTCTTCATAACCCCAATGAAGACTTATCTCCTTCTGATTTCTCATCACCGAGGTCTTCATAACCCCAATGAAGACTTCTCTCCTTCTGATTTCTCGTCACCGAGGTCCTCATAACCTCGATGAAGACCTCTCTCCTCCTTTTCCTCGGCACTGAGGTCTTCATCCCAACGATCAAGAATGACTCAGAAGACTATTCCATTATTTAATAATTTATTAAACAATAAAAAAACACTACACCGGAAATGAACCCGCATAGTGCTTATTTAACCTTACATGCCATTTATGACTCCATGAATCATACCTAGTAATGTGAATATGATGAGATGGTCTCCTACAGCAATATAGAATGCTTTTTTAGTTACCAGCCCAAACAATGTATTTTTTAAATAGACTAGAGTAATTATTATTCCTATTAATAATCCTACAATCAGACCGCTCAGGATACCTTCTGCTCCTGCTGCCTGCACGAAAGATGCTACTATAAAAGAGCTGACAAATGCAATTATTATAGACACTATATATTTAAGCGGGCCTTCCGTCTGTTTGAATTGCGTGTCTTTCTTTTTTCCAAGCATAATTGTGTAATAGATTCCTCCATAACATGCATACAGAAGAGCACCTATAAGTATCGCAACAACATTTAATTCGGACCAATCCATCATTTTTTCTATTCTCCTCTTTTTCGCTTATACTCTTATTTCGGCTCAATGGCTAATGAAATGGCCTTCACTCTGACATCCACTTCCAAGCTGCCTTTTTTAGGTTCTATGGATATAAGTTCCACAGGGTTATCCAAGTATTTATATCCGCTTTTAGGAAGCCAAAAGCTGTATAGCTCCGAGTAGCACTCTATCAGCCTATTCCTTTCCATATAATCTACAGGCTCATCGAACTCATAGACTACATGCTTTCCCCCTTTAAAGTGATAGGTCACTAGAGTATCATCCATCAACCCTTCTACAGCTAGATGACAATCATATCTGCTCATTTCCGCTGGAGTTATATATGGATTATTTTTAGGCACTCCAAACATGACTGTGTTTACCGTAATAATATCTCGAGCCTTTGCCCAATGGTACACCCTTTCCCAAACATCCGGTATCCCTTGTGTGTAAGGGCCGACATTTTGCTTTTTTACAGTTGTGCAGGCTGGAAACTCCATGATCTTTACTTTTTCAAGATTGAGCCACTGGAACTTAGTATATCCCTTGTTGGCTTGCTGTTCTTGCTCCATGTTGCGAAGCTGTTTAGATTTCTTGCTATTATCAGCATATTCTCTCGGGAATCTCTCTAAATAAGCACCTTCTCTCCATTTAGTGGGATTGCATTGAAAAAATGTATGAAAGGAAGTAATGAAGTAGGAAAGAGAAGTAAAGCCACACATGAACGCAATTTGAGTAATAGGTATGCTATGTTCATATATTAAAAGATGCGCAGCTTTTTCCATTCTAAGTCGCTTTACATAGTTAGCAGGAGTTTCCCCAACATGAGCTTTAAAAAGTCGTTGAAAGTGAAAGGGAGAGTAAGTAGAGATGGATGCAAGCTCTTCGAGGTTTAGGGAGCTTTCTAGATTATTTTCTATGTAATCTACCATTTGATTTATCAGTTTCTCTTGTTCTGAAGTATGCATCTTATTTCTCCTTAGTAGGGTCTTCTTATATTTATTATAACCAAATGAAAGGAACCGAATAAACATCCGGTTCCTTTCATGATTATATTATATGGACATATCTCCTACAGCGAAAGAGCATCGTAACACTTCAGAGAGTTTATGTAAGGTGGATACCTGCACATCCAGGGTTCCAGCTTCTATTGCAGCGATGGTGTCTGCCGGCAGTCCTGTTAGCATGGCAAGTTGATCTATTTCTATGTCTTGTCTTGTTCTTGCATTCTTTAGTTGATTTCCAATGTGTTTCACCCTAATCCCCCTCTGGAACTACTTAATGATTGAAAGCGTTTGCATATAATTATATTATAATAGTTTGAATTTTTCAATATTAAAGTTGTCTTCATTTACACCGCTGTTGATTTCCGCAAATGGCTTCGCTTTCCTAGGGGCTGACGTGAGCCTCCTTCGGCTACGCCTGCAGGGTCTCCACCTAACGCTATCTCCCTCAGGACAAGGAAGGCTTCGGCAGCGAAACATCGCACGAAGAAAATGCGTAGCATTTTCGAGGAGTCTTCACCTTTTGCTCCAATCACCAGCTAGGTTACCTCATTGATTATAAAACAACAGGATGCAAGGAGATTATCCAAAAGCATCCTGTTACCTTACTTAAGCTTAGTAGCCAGTCCCTTTTCCACCTGTTACGATGGCGATACCGGAGCTAGCACCGATTCTGGTTGCACCTGCTTGAACCAACTTCCTTGCCGTATCCAGGTCACGTACGCATGCAGAGGCTTTAACGCCCATGTCAGGGCCGACTGCTTCGCGCATAAGCTTGATGTCTTCAGCTGTTGCACAACCTGGTCCGAAGCCTGTGGAAGTTTTGACGAAATCTGCTCCAGCCATTTTTGCTAGAATACAAGCTTTTTTCTTTTCTTCTGTTTCCAAAAGACCCGTTTCAATGATGACCTTAACTGGTGCATAACCCTTAGCAGCAAGCACTACTGCTTCGATGTCTTTTTTTACCGTTTCAAAGTCACCTGATTTAAGGGCACCTATGTTCATAACCATGTCAATTTCCGTTGCGCCACTTGCAATGGCATCGCGTGTCTCGGAGACTTTCACAAAACTATTGGTAGCTCCTAACGGGAAGCCGACTACCGTTGTAATACCTACATTAGAACCCTTCAATTCTTGAGCAGCTGTGGAAACCCAGTAAGGATTCACACATACTGTTGCAAAATTGTATTCTTTCGCTTCTTCACAAAGTTTGACGACCTGCTCTTTCGTACTTTCTGGCTTTAGCAGCGTATGGTCGATCATTCGTGCGATAGAAGGCCCTGTGATTAGGTTGGATGATGAATTTGTAAAAGAATTCCCATTTGTTGAAGTTGTATTGGAAGCTGCAGGTTTTCCTTCTGCAAGCTGTTGTTTATTTGTCAGTTGTTCCATGATTTGATTCGTAATTTGTTCCACCAATGCTTCCATTTGCATTGTGTTCACCTCGCATTATATTAATCGGTCGACAATCCCGGCAATGACGGCATCAAAAGAACCTTTGGGGTCTTCTAATATATCCCTTGCCGCTCCACCTTCTTCTAGTATCAGCACATAGTCGCCCACTCCTGCATGAAAGCGATCGAAAGCAATCATGGCCTCGCCGCACTCCTTGCCTGCAGCATCTACAGGGATAACGACCATGAGCTTTTTATTTTGATGACTTGGTGTTTTAATCGTCGAAACGACATTTCCAACGACTTTTGCTAGTTTCATAGAGTGGTAGGAAGGATTTTCTCGATATCGGAATGTGGTCTTGGAATCACATGCACAGATAGAAATTCACCTACACGTTGAGCTGCATCTGCTCCCGCTTCTGTTGCTGCTTTAACAGCTCCTACATCACCGCGTACCATGACAGTGATTAACCCGCCGCCAACTTGAACTTTCCCTACTAAAGATACGTTTGCGGCTTTCATCATCGCGTCTGCTGCTTCAATTGCACCTACTAGACCTTTTGTTTCAATCATCCCTAATGCGTTACTCATTTATATTTCCTCCATTCGTTTTACGTTGTAATAGTCAATGATTCCAAGTATTCCTGCGTCTGATGCGACAAGTTCTTTGTTCAACGGCAGAGAGGATTCCCTGCTTTTTGCAAGATAAACAAGGTCTCCTTCTCCCGATTGACCGATAGTATCAATAGCAACAAGTGGTTTTCCTTTATCCTGCAACTGATCATCTACTGGTTGGACAATTAATAGCTTCAACCCTTTGAGATTTTCGTCTTTATGGGTACAGATCATATTTCCAATCACTTTTGCTACAAACATGTTTTAAACCTGCTTTCAGCGTTTAATAAAACGACTTTCAATTTCCATTACTTTTGTGACGCGACGATCGTGGCGGCCTCCTGCAAATTCGGTTTCCAGCCATTTTTTCACCAATTGCTTGGCAAGGCCTTCCCCGATGAACTGACCACCGATGGATAAAACGTTGGCATTATTGTGTTCTCGGCTATTGATCACAGAAGACAGGTCCCAGCATACTGCTCCTCGCACTCCAGGTATTTTATTCAATACCATACCGCTTCCTACCCCCACACCATCAATCATGATGCCGACGTAATCTGGATTGGTCGCGACACACTCTCCAACAAGGAATGCAATATCTGGATAATCTACTGATTCTTTGGCCTTGCAGCCGAAATCAAGGTATTCGTATCCAAGCTCTGTCAAATAGCCTTTTAATGCTTCTTTTAGCTCGTATCCACCATGGTCGCTACCAATTGCAACTTTTTTCATTTTCTATGCTCCTTTGGCAAATACAGCGATTATTTTCTGAAAAGAATCAACCTGTAAGCTTGCACCACCGACAAGAACTCCATCAATATCCTTCATTGCTTCGAATTCTTGTGCATTATTGTCATTTACAGATCCACCATACAAAATACTGACTCTCTCGGCATTCTGTTTATCAATATGAGCTAGGACGGCACGGATATATGCATGGATACGTTGCGCTTCCTCCGCTGTTGCCGATTCCCCGGTCCCGATTGCCCAAACCGGCTCATATGCAAATATCACCTGAGATACATTGATTCCATCCATGGCGCCGAGTATCTGTGTGGTCAAGACCTTTTCTGTTTGATTCTGTTGTTTTTGTTCTAAGGTTTCCCCAATACAGATGATAGGGGTCAGACCCCTTTTTAATGCTTGTTTTGCTTTTTGGTTCACAGTTGCATCATCTTCTTGTGCATATTGCCTTCTTTCGGAATGTCCGATGATGCAGTAGGAGCAGCCAATATCTTTTAACAGGCTTGCTGCCGATTCGCCTGTGTATGCACCTTTATCTTCTTGGTGAACATTTTGGGCACCAATTTGTATCTCTTTATTTTGTCCTTGTACGTAAAGCTTTGCCGGATACAGGAGTGGGGCAGGTGGGCAAACCACCACTTCCACTCCTGTTCCTTCTTTAAGCTGTTGTAAAAACTCCAGTGTTTCCTGAATGTTCTTGTTCATTTTCCAATTGGCGATGACGTATTGCTTCCTGCCTGTACTGGATGGCAAATTGCTCAGTGAGCTTGCTGATTGCTGTACTGCCTCTTGGACAAGTTGTCTAATATAGGCTTTTATGGATTGATCCATCCTACTCTACCTTATTTCGCTGCCGGTAAAATTCCGTTTACTTCGGAGTTTGGACGTGGGATTACGTGTACAGATACCAGGTTTCCAACTCTTCCTGCTGCATCTGCTCCTGCTTCTGTTGCTGCTTTAACCGCACCTACATCCCCGCGAACCATTACAGTTACAAGACCGCCGCCTACGAATTCTTTTCCTACAAGTGTTACGTTTGCTGCCTTTACCATTGCGTCTGCTGCTTCGATTGCCCCGATAAGACCTTTTGTTTCGATCATTCCTAATGCTTCTTGACTCATTTGAATTCCTCCTAATGGTTGTTTAATAGTTTTGGATTTTGATTTGGATTGCTTTTTCACTTTTTCAGGTGGTTCCACAGGCTGTCCCTCTTGAGGTAATTCATTCAGTTCTGCCATTGTTCATCCCCCTCCTAAATGATTCTGAAGCCATCTACCAGCACACAGCGTCTTTGGCGGGTAAAGGTTTTGGCTGAAGTCAGCCCCTCTCCCGTCGGACCAGCAATGGTAAGGGTGGTAAACCCTTCACTTTGATAGCCTAGACCTGCAACAGATGGACCGTTTTTCACAAAGATGGTCGCTTGAATTTCTTTAGCCATCTTTGTCAGATTAGTAACATTCTGAGAATGCATGATAGCAGTGTGTCTGTTGCCTTTTTCAGCTTTGACCGCCAGGCTGATTGCTGTATCTACATCTGCCACCCTGACAATCGGCAGAATCGGCATCAGCATCTCTGTGTGTACCAATGGGTGATCTTCCTTTGTTTCCGCAATGATGAGCTTTACATTGGCGTCTGCCCTGATGCCTGCCGCTTCGAGTAGGACGGATGCGTTCTTTCCGATAAATTCGCGGTTCGGATAGTATTTATCGCCTTTTTTAATTAAAATTTTCCCGAGAAGCTTGTCCAACTGGTAGCCTTTCAGTTCGATGGCACCATTTTTAGTCATCTCACTTTTTAAGGTGTTGGCTACTTTTTCGACAACAAACACTTCTTTTTCAGCAGTACAAAGGACATTGTTATCAAAGCTTGCGCCCGTTACGATGTCTTTTGCAGCCTTGGAGATGATTGCTGTTTCATCCACGACCACCGGTGGGTTCCCAGGACCTGCAGCGATTACTTTTTTCCCGGCACTCATTGCCGCCTGTACCACGATCCCACCTCCTGTAACGACTAACGCCTTTACTTTCGGGTGCTTCATCACTTCGTTTGATGTTTCAATATTTGGGTTTGCAACAGAAGTAAGTGTGTTGGCTGGACCTCCAGCTGCCACAATCGCCTCATTCAAAAGCTGCATCGTTTTAATCGATACTTGCTTGGCACTTGGATGCGGGTTGAAAACCACTGCATTTCCTGCCGCTACTAGAGAGATAGAATTGTTGATAATCGTTGCTGCAGGGTTGGTGGATGGCGTGATGGCGCCATATACGCCAACCGGTGAATATTCGACAAGGGTCAGACCCCCGTCTCCTGAGTAGGTGGTGGCTACAATGTCCTCCACCCCTGGCGTCTTATTGGCAGCCAAAAGGTTCTTCGCCACCTTATCTTCCACACGCCCAAGCCCTGTTTCATTCACGGCAAGTTCTGCCAACGCTTTCGCGTGCTCTCGGCTTACTTCCCGCATCTTTTTGATCATGTTCTTTCTTATTTCAAGTGAAGTTGCTCTCAGTTTGTCCCATGCTTCTGTTGCAGCTTCTGCCGCTTCATCGACGGTTTGGAACACGCCATTTCTAAGTGGAACTTCGCTATTTCCCTGTTCCTTGGAAGATGAAGGCTGCTTGCTTTCATTACCAAGCTGAGCAAGCACTTGTGCAACCATTTCCTTTATGTCGCTTTCCTTTAACTGCATAGTTAATTACCTCCTTTTGAAAAGGTCAAGGATCCGTTAAGTTCAATCTGATCCACAATTCCCACGATGGCGGCGTCGACCGGTACCCCGTTCGTTATTTCCGTTTGTCTCGCAGAGCTTCCGCTTACGACCAGTACCACTTCACCCACACCAGAGCCCACGGTGTCGATGGCCACAATGGGTTTGCCGTCTTCCTCGATGCTTTTCATGTCTAGTGGTGTGATGATTAGTAGTTTTTTTCCTTTTAGTTTTTCCGCTTTGGTGGTAGCGACGATGGAGCCTGTCACTTTTGCTATGATCATGAGTGCGTTGCCTCCTTTCTAGGAGCATGTTGCTTATTCTTAAACTCTAACCGTTCCTTTTCGCTGCAGGCACACGCTTTCCGCGGGGCGACCTTGAGCCTCCTCACAACGCTTCAGGGGTCTCAACATTGTCGCTACTCCCCCGCAGGACAAGGAAGGCTTCGGCAGCGAAACATCGCACGAAGAAAATGCGTAGCATTTTCGAGGAGTCGAGTGCCTTCCGCTCCAATCCACTAATCTCTTCAAACCTATGTTTCTTTTTGTATATCAATCTTCATTTCTCTTGCCATGTCTTTGGCAACGGGGGTGATTTTGCTTTCTTTTGGAACGGTGATGCTTTTTACGTTTGCCCTTGCTGCATGTTCAATGTGCTTCGCCTTGATAAGCGGTTGCTTTTCCTTGTAATGTTGGAGCTGTTCTTTTGCTGTGCGTACAAGCTGATTTAAGGGTACCCACTTCACTTGGTCTTTTTGAGTGGTACGCATGTAACCTTGTAATTTCTCCTGAACGGAATGTGGTGCAAGAATCTGTTGGTATACTCCAAGCTCCACTTCGTTGTTAGCAATGACGATTGGCTTGCCTAACAGCTGAAATTGGATCGCTGTGTGGGCCGTTCGATCATCATCCATCATCAATGCAAGCTTTGATACTAATTGAAAAGAGGCAACCGGGAGGATAAGCAGGTCTGTAGTATTCCAGAGCTTCTCTAAATCTCGCTGATTTGCTTGAGCCAAAGATAAAACCTCCTGCTCCCCATCAAGTTGTTCCTCCCAATCCTTTGATGCTACTAATTTCACCGCAAAGGATTGTTTGATTTCCGTAACCGCTTTCAAAATCAGTTCTGGATTAATAGAATGATAATTTAATAGGACGGTTATGTTCGGCTTTTTTTCCTCGTTGCCCTGCTCGGAAATGTACGCTTCGACCGCCTGTCTGACAAGTTCCTTAACTTTTTCCTTTACATCCACAGCCACAACCTCCCTCCATATCTGGAGAGCATTTAATGGCAGTGATTTCGCCAAGCTGACCATTTTTTATATTGGCAGCATTTGCCTCATCAAGATCAATGTGCATTTCCAACCTGTATTTTGGGGAGACCCTGATAAGGACATTCGTGTAAGTGACGCCTCTGGGACCGTCCACTTTAATGTCCACCATATCTCCGTCTTTCACACCAAATCTAGTCCCATCCTCTGGATGCATATGAATATGACGGGAGGCACAGATCAATCCTTCGTCTAACTTCAATTGTCCTCTTGGCCCCATGAGAGTGATGGACTCTGATCCTTCTAATTCTCCAGACTGACGAATTGGCGGTGTTACCCCTAATGTAAATCCGTCAAAGAGTGAAATTTCCACTTGGGTTTTACCCCGCGCCGGGCCTAATACCCGTACATTTGGGATTCTCCCTTTTGGACCAATGAGTGTTACTGTTTCTTTCGCAGCAAACTGGTTGGGTTGCGAGAGCTCCTTCAGCTTTTTTAGTTCATAGCCCCGCCCGAATAGCCGTTCCACATGCTCAGGAGACAAGTGGACATGCCGGTTAGATACAGCAATCGGGACCTGTTTCTTGGCTGTTTGCATGGTGTTTTGAACCACCTGTTGCACCAGCGCCTTTATCGTTGCTCGATCCATGATTTTATCTCTCCCCCATTTCCAACAAAGCTTTGGCTGTGTACTGATCGGTTATGAGGACATTGGCATATTTACTGTTGAGTGCCCCCAATATGCCTTCCATCTTTTTATTTCCCCCTGCTACAAGAATGCTATATTCTTTTTCAGCAAGTTGAGAAAGCTCAATGCCAATAGTTCGTTCGTTCAATGATTGATTGCTGATGTGTCCGTTTATATCGATGAACCGTGAGCAGATATCTGCCACTGTTTCGTTTTTCTTTAACGTTTCCACATCACTGTCCAAAAAGTAACCCGCTCTCATCAGAGTGGATTGCTCCCCAGCTTCCCCAACTGTATAAATAGCGATATTAGCCTTTTTCCCAAGCTCTAAAACCTTATTAATGTGACGGTCAGCGACTATTGCCTGCTTTACGACAGGATGATCGACTACTGCCGGCACAGGCAGAAAGTGTGGTGTAGTATGGAAAGCCGTTGCCAGTCCATTAATAATGTCTGAGGCGTGCGTATTTAATTCCGAATAACTAACGCCGCCATTCAACTGCACGATTTCCACATCATGCACACTTTTAGGCTTAAGCTGCTGAGATAATTGGTACAGCGTTGTGCCCCAAGTGATACCGATTGTATCACCAGTTTTGACAATGCTGTATAAATACTCAGCTCCTGCCTCCCCGATTTTCTGTTTGATATGACTATCTTCATAAGCTGGTACGGATGCAACCACGCAATCCTTCAGTTTATATTTTTCCATGAGTTGGGAAGCCAGCCCGTTCAAATCTTCTGTTGGATCACAAATCTTGATATGTACAACCCCATCTTGTTTTGCCTGATCAAGAAGACGGGATACGGTAGGGCGAGATACCCCCAGCTTCTTGGCAATTTCTTGCTGGCTATAATTAAAGAGATAGTACATTTTAGCCACTTCTACCAAACGGGCTATCTTTTCATTTTGCATACTCACTTCACCCGATTTTCAAATTATGTTCATGATAAGCGTACAAAATTGCTTAGAATCATGGTGACGCTTGTAGAATGATAGTCTTATTCTAAGCAAATTAGGAAATTAGTGAACTTTTGTAAATTCATATTTGAACATATGTTAAATTAATTATAAACCTGGAGAAAATTCTGTCAACACATTTTATTTCAAAAAGTCAGATATGTAAGCGTTTAATTGTGCTAATAACGACAAAAAACACGCCCCCAATAAAGAGAGCGCGTCTAAAGCTAATATTAACCTTATCGTTTTCCAGAATCAAATGGTTCTCCCACAGCTTTTGGAGCTTGAGAGGATTTAGAGAATACGATTAACGCAATTAACGTCACCACGTATGGAAATACCTTCAAAAATACTGGCGGAATGACAGCCAAAGAAGGGATTACCTGTGAAACGTTCGCAACCGTAGTGGCAAAACCGAAGAACAGAGTTGCCGCCAGGATCCCAAGTGGCTTCCACTGGCCGAAAATCAAGGACGCAAGTGCTAAGAATCCAAGACCTGCAACCGTTCCGTTGAATTCTCCACCAGTTGTTACGATGAAAACTGCTCCTCCTAAACCAGAGAAAGCTCCTGAAATCATTACCCCAATATAACGCATTTTACTTACGCTGATCCCAGCTGCTTCTGCTGCATGTGGATGCTCACCGCAAGAACGAAGACGAAGTCCAAAAGGTGTTTTATATAGCATGAATGCACTTACTAACAAAATGGCAAGAACAAGCCAAGTCGTTGCATAGGTTCTCGTGAAGAGCAAGCTGCCAATCACAGGAATATCTGATAAAAACGGAACATTAAAAGGTTTTAATGTGCTGATTTGAATGTTTCCGCTACCTGTAATATTTCTAGCCAAGAAGACGGTGATAGCTGCAGCAATCATATTGATGGCTGTACCACTGATAATCTGGTTGGCATGAAGATTGATACTTGCAAACGCATGAAGAAGGGAGAACAATAATCCCATCAAGGTAGCAAGTGCTAGCCCGATCCAGATTGCTTTTTGTTGGCCTGGCATCATTTCCTGCATGTTCAAAATGACAAGGGCTCCTGTGAATGCCCCGATGACCATTAATCCTTCTAAACCAATGTTAACAACTCCACTTCGCTCACTGAATAAAGCTCCCAACGCTGTGATCAAAAGAGGGATAGTGAAGATGATTGCGTACGGTGCTATCTGTTGAATCACTGTCCACATACCTTAAACCTCCTCCTTCTTTTGAACGTTGTTTTGAGTTGCTACTGGTTGTCTATTTTTCTTTTTATTAATAAAGTAGCGAATCATGCGATCGATCAGAATGCTTGTTGCAGCAAAATAGATGATGATAGCAATAATGGAATCTGCAATCTCAGGTGGAATATCTGTCATGGCATTCATAAATCCGCGACCGGAATATAAAAGACCGAAGAAAACAGCCGCAAGTAATACCCCAATACCCGTGTTTGCTCCAAGAAGTGCCACGGCAATCCCATCAAAACCTTGTGATGGCAGGATACCAATTTGGATACTTGTCGCATTTCCAGCATAGAATGCCACTCCCCCAAGACCAGCCAAACCACCGGCAATGACCATGGAAGTCACAATACTCCTGTTTACCGCAATTCCTGCATATTCCGCTGAATCACGGTTAAATCCTACTGCCTTCAACTCATAACCAAGTGTGGTTTTATTGATGATGAAGGAGAAGATGATTACTGCAATGGCAGCAATAAATAAACCAAGGTTAATATAAGACCCATCAAACATTTCTGTTAAAATTGGTGTACGTAAAGATGCAGACTCCGGTAGCTTTTTGGATTCTGTTTCCAAAAACTCGCCTTTAAAGTAGGCAGGAACCGCATAGTATACTGTCCAGTAGGCAATCCAGTTCATCATAATCGTAGAAACAACTTCATGTACGTTGAACTTTGCCTTTAATAGTCCTGGAATAAAAGCCCAAAGTGCCCCACCGATAAAACCGGCCACGACCATCGCTACTAATAAAAGCGGTCTGGACAAATCAAAAGTCAGCCCGACAGCAACGGCACAAAAACCACCAAAAAGCATTTGCCCTGCCGCTCCGATATTAAACAACCCTGTACGGAATGCAAAAGCAACTGATAAACCTGTGAAAATAAGTGGCGTCGCTGTTGCTAGTGTATTTCCCATTCTGGACAGGTTCTTCAATCCGCCTTCAAACAAATATTTGTATCCTTCCACAGGATTGTTTCCTGTGACTGCCATCAATATCGCACCTGCAATCAAACCGAAAAGGACAGCAAGTAACGAGATTATGCCATTTCTCATTCTTCTTCCCCCTTCATCACGCCTGCCATCATCAGACCAAGTTCGTTCTCGTTTGTTTCCTTTGCATTCACGATTCCAACTAGTTGGCCATTGTTCACAACGGCGATGCGATCTGAAACATTTAATACTTCATCTAATTCCAAGGACACAAGTAAAACAGCCTTCCCTTTATCACGCTGTTCCACTAGTCTTTTGTGGATATATTCAATAGAACCAACATCTAGTCCGCGAGTAGGCTGCACGGCAATTAGCAGTGTTGGGTCTAGTTCAATCTCGCGTCCAATAACCGCTTTTTGCTGGTTACCACCTGATAGGGATCTGGCAATGGACTTCCCGCCCTCACCTGAACGGACATCAAAGCTGTTGATAATGTTATCAGCATGCTTTTTAATCGCAGCAAAATTAAGCACGCCGCGTTTAGAATATGGCTCTTTATGATAAAGCTCGAGCACCATATTCTCCTCAATCGTATAATCCAAAACAAGTCCGTGCTTATGACGGTCTTCTGGAATATGGGCAATCCCGCTTGCGATTCTAGAACGCACCGGCATTTTAGTAATGTCTTTTCCTTCAAAAAGGATGGTCCCGGAGTCCGCTTGCTTTAAGCCAGTAATACTTTCCACAATTTCAGCCTGGCCGTTTCCGTCTACCCCTGCAATGCCAAGGATTTCACCTTTTTTAAGCTCTAAGGACATATTCTTAAGGGCAACAACGTCTTTCCCCTTCTTTACTGATACATTATCCATCTTCAACACAACGTCGCTTGGAGTCGCTTCTCTTTTCTCGACCTTGAAGTTGACTTCGCGTCCGACCATCATTTCCGCCATTTGTTCTTTTGACGTTTCCGCCACATTCACCGTGCCAATTGTCTTTCCTCTTCTGATAACCGTACACCTGTCTGCCATCGCTTTAATTTCTTTCAGTTTGTGCGTGATAATGATAATGGATTTACCTTCTGCGATAAGGTTCTTCATAATCTTACCTAGTTCCTCAATCTCCTGAGGGGTAAGAACCGCGGTAGGCTCGTCCAAAATTAATACGTCCGCTTGACGATAAAGCATTTTTAGAATTTCAACACGCTGTTGCATGCCGACAGAAATGTCTTCAATTTTGGCATGTGGATCCACATTCAAGCCATATTTTTTAGACAATTCTTCAATTCTTTTGCTGGCCGTTTTCTTATCAAGCACATACAATTTATGCAATTCAGAACCAAGCATGATGTTTTCTGTTACCGTAAAGTTACTGACCAGCTTGAAGTGTTGGTGGACCATCCCGATACCAAGTTTTGTCGCGACATTAGGATTGGCAATCTTCGTTTCCTTGCCATTAATTTTTATAGATCCTCTATCCGGTTGATACATACCGAACAAAATAGCCATCAGTGTTGATTTCCCGGCACCATTTTCTCCAAGAAGGGCGTGAATTTCCCCTTGCTTCAGACGAAGTGTAATATCATCATTGGCAACTATTCCAGTAAACTCTTTCCGGATATTGAGCATCTCCACTACATAGTCCATAGAGTGATTCTCCCTTTTTTGTTTTTGGTTTTTTCGCAAAGGTTGCCGTTTATAAGCTGTCCCGTTTCTTTTCGTTGCAGCCACTTGCTTTCCTCGGGGAGGGCCGAGAGCCTCCTCGGCTTTGCCTGCGGGGTCTCTCGTTTCCCTCTATCTCCCGCAGGAGTCAAGTGGCTTCCACTCCAATCCACTAATATCCAACACTCTATAAACTCCAACAAACTTTGCCAAAACAGTTTATTTATCCCAAGAGGACAGACAACTAACCTCTTACATTTGCATTAAAAAAGGCGGGTCACCCCGCCTTTACTTTATCAATCTGAATCTAGCAAACGAATTTGCTTTAGATAATTACGCCAGGTAGTGCACGTATTACTTGATCAAATCGCCTTGCTCAGCAGATACTTCCACTTCACCGGATTTGATTAGTTCAAAGATCTCATTAACTTTAGTAGATGTTTCATCACTTAAGTTTGGATTTTCTTCAGGAAGTCCTACGCCATCGTTTTTCGCATCGAATGTAAGTGTTTCTCCACCTGGGAACTCTCCATCGATTTCAGCTTTAATCATATCAGCAGCAGCTGTGTCAATTTTCTTCATTGCAGAAGTCAAGATTACAGATTCACCGTTGTCCATTTTACCTTCTTCGTATTGGTCAACGTCTACTCCTACCATCCATACTTCGTCTCCGCCTGCTACACGTGTTTTCGCTTCGTTGATTGCCCCAACGCCAACTCCACCCGCAGCTGCGAAGATTACATTTACGCCACGGTCAAACATTGCTCCAGCAATTTGCTGACCTGCAGCTACATCATCAAATGTACCTTGGTACACAACGTTTTCTTCTTTAATGCTTACATTTGTATCTAGGTTTTCATTAGCATACGCAATACCTTGTTGGAAGCCCCAGTTAAACTTTTGAACTGGAGGAATTTCCATACCACCGATGAAACCAGCTTCGCCTTCTTTTAACTCAAGAGCCGTAGCAACACCAGCTAAGAATCCAGCTTCGTGCTCAGCGAAGAAGATAGATACTGTGTTTTCACCTACAACAGGGTTGAAGTCACCATTATGTGGAGATCCATCGATCAGAACGAACTTTGCATCTTCATATTGACTTTGTGCTTGGAATACCGCTGTTTCAAATTTAAATCCAGGAGTAACAATAAATTTAAAGTCTGCATCATATAAGTTTGTGATTTCTTGCATGTAGTCAGCTTCTGTAGTACCAGCTGGCTTTAAGTATTTCTCTTTAATGCCGAAGTCTTCTTTAGCTTGAAGGATCCCAGTCCAAGTACCTTCATTAAAAGATTTGTCATCAATCGTTCCAGCATCCGTTACCATTCCGACCATTAAGTCAGAACCGCTGCCATCGCCAGAAGCAGAGTCAGAACCGCCATTATTGTCTGTACCGCAACCTACTAGAAAGATCATCGTAGTTAAAACAGTGACGATCGTTGCAATTAAACCCTTTTTCATGCCATAATTCCCCCAAAATTATAAATTTATAGTAAAGTGAAAACCCTTACTATACTAACTATATTCGTAAACTTCCAATATTTCAATATATGTTTTTCAAAGATGAACATATTTTCATGATTAAAAATACCTAGAAAAGAAAAATGTCGAAAATTTGCAGATAAATACTAGGTTTCTAGTATTTTGAATGGTAGAAATTACATAAAGGTATATAGGGGTCTGACCCGCTCCCCGTTAAAGCGTTAAAGCACCACTAAAAACCTCAAAGCTTCTACTAGTTCCGCCACCATTTGTAAGCGGTCCTTTGTTTATTGTATGATAGGGTACATATATAGAATTATTCCTCACTTCTTCCTATATAAGAGTGAGTTCATTTTTTCATATAAGGACGTGTAAGAGAATGAGAATAAATAAATTTATTAGTGACTCTGGTGTTGCTTCGAGACGCGGAGCAGATAAATTGATCGAAGAAGGTAGAGTCAAGATTAACGGGAAGGTAGCCAAGATTGGTGGTCAGGTAAACCCTGGAGATGAGGTATTGGTCAACGGACAACTTATCCGGATTGCTAGAGATAATGTTTATATCGCGTTGAACAAGCCAATTGGGATTACTAGCACCACTGAAAAGAAAGTAAAGGGAAATATCATTGACCTAGTGAACCATCCGTTACGTCTTTCCCATATCGGGCGTCTTGATAAGGAATCGGAAGGTTTGATTCTGCTAACAAACGACGGTGATATCATTAATGAAATTTTGCGCCCAGAAAACAAGCATGAAAAAGAATATATTGTTTCTGTCGATAAACCGATTACGCCGGATTTTGTAAAGCAGATGTCTGAAGGCGTTAAGATACTAGGTACTAAGACACTCCCATGTGAAGTGGAACAGTTATCAAAGTTTGATTTTAAGATTATTTTGACTCAAGGATTAAACCGTCAGATCCGTCGCATGTGTGCAGAGCTTGGGTATGAAGTTTTAAGACTGCAGCGCACACGAATCATGAATATTGAGCTTGGAAATCTGCCGATGGGACAGTGGCGCGACCTTAGCAAAAAGGAAAAGCGCCAGTTGTTTGCTGAATTGAATTATGAGCCTAAGGAATGGTAAAGAAGATGCTTGTCTAGCGTAGGAAAGGAATTCATTCCTTTCCTATTTCTATGCATCTTCAAGCCTCCCGTCCCAGACAATTTGAATAGAACCTCATACCAGTCAAACCTTTGGACTGATTACTGTTTTCCGCAGAAAGATCATTAAGAACCCCTGCCACTTCTAATCTTGCAATGTTGAACCTTTCAGATACCCTCAAGAAAAAATCCCAATCCCAATAATTTTTCATATATAGGTCAAACTTACCGATTTGATCATGAAGAAAGCTTGTATAAAGGAAGCCGGATGGGACAAACGTCGAAAACTCTCACATCGCAGTCAAATCTAGCTCATAGGCAAACAGATGCCTGGTTTTTGCCTCCCCAACGCGATTCCGCCTTACATACTGAACAACCTCTAACTCTTTACTTTTAAAATGGGAATTACATCTAATTGATTTTGTTTCTCAATTAGTCGTTGACATACTACTCTTATAGTCTTATAGTAATACTTGTAACGAAACTGATAATCATTATCAATAATGTAAACTGACTATAAACTGGGGGTTACATAATGGTTCGCCTATATACAAAGGAACTGAACATTGGCTATGGTGAACGCTTAATCATAAAAGATCTATCCATAGAAATACCTGATAAACAGATCACGACGATTATTGGTTCTAACGGTTGTGGAAAATCAACGCTACTAAAAGCTATCACCAGAATTATCTCCCACCAATCTGGAGCTATCCTGCTAGATGGACAAGAGATTGCCAGAGAAAACACCAAATCATTGGCGAAAAAAATGGCCATATTGCCTCAGACACCTGAAAGTGTAAGCGGATTAACCGTTGGCGAACTGGTTTCTTACGGCCGTTTCCCTTATCAAAAGGGATTTGAAAGATTAGCCAAAAAGGATTATGAAGTCATAGACTGGGCACTAGAGGTAACAGGAACAACCGAGTTTAAATACCGACCAGTTGATGCTCTATCTGGTGGTCAACGACAACGCGTCTGGATTGCCATGGCCCTTGCACAGGAAACGGAAATCATTTTCCTAGATGAGCCTACCACCTATCTAGACATGGCACACCAACTGGAAGTGCTCGAACTGTTGCAACGCCTCAATCGTGAGCAAGAAAGAACCATTATCATGGTCCTGCACGATTTGAACCAGGCTGCAAGATTCGCTGATTACCTGATTGCCTTAAAAGACGGCAACATCATCAAGTCTGGTGATTGCGAAGAAGTAATTACATCGGAAGTTTTAAAAAGCGTCTTTCATATCGATGCTGAGATTGGGAGAGATCCAAGAACAAATAAGCCCATGTGCTTAACTTATAACTTACTTAAAGGAGACAACCAAGATGAAAAAATTAATGATTCCATTCGTATTCCTGCTATTGCTGGTCATTAGTGCCTGCGGAAACACCAATAATAATGCTAGTAGTAATAATAGTAATGATAGTTCCAATGAAGGAAATGCTTCCTCATCTGAAACGATTACTTATGAAGCAGAAACAGGACCAATTGAAGTACCTGCAGATTCACAAAGAGTCGTAGTATTGAACTCTTTTGTAGCTGGAAATGTCATGGCACTTGGAACAAATATTGTTGGGACAGATTCTTGGGCAATGGCAAATCCGCGTTATGAAGAATATTTGAAAAATGCAGTCGAAGTGACCGATCAAGATTTAGAAAAGATAATCGAGTTAGATCCAGACCTAATTATTGCAGCCTCCAACACAAACAATCTGGAGCAGTTAGGCGAAATTGCACCAACTGTCGCGTATACTTACGGGAAAGTGGACTATCTTACACAGCACGTGGAAGTTGGAAAGCTTTTGAACAAAGAAGAAGAAGCTCAAAATTGGGTGGATGACTTCAAGACGCGCGCGCAAGAAGCAGGAGAAGAGATCCGCGCTAAAATCGGTGAGGACGCAACTGTATCCGTTATCGAGAACTTTGATAAAGAACTTTACGTTTTCGGCGATAACTGGGGACGAGGAACAGAGATTCTTTATCAAGAAATGAAGTTAAAAATGCCGGAAAGAGTGAAGGAAGAAGCATTAGAAGCTGGATATTATACACTTTCTTTTGAAGTACTACCTGAGTTTGCTGGTGATTATGTAGTATTCAGTAAGAATTCTGATGGAGATACTTCTTTCCAGGAAACAGACACGTATAAAAATATTCCTGCTGTGAAGAATGGTCAGGTTTTTGAAGCGGATGCCAAAGAATTCTATTTTAACGACCCGATTTCCCTTGATTTTCAGTTGGAATTCTTTAAGGATAGCTTTTTAGGAAACTAAGACCTTTTTGGAGGGATACTTCTTTTAATAGAAGGTCCCTCTTATTCTATCCATTGTTTTTGCTTGAACCAGAGTTGATCTCCTCCAGGCGCTTCGCTTTCCGCGGGAGTCTGCGCGCCTTGCACTGCGATCAACAATTTTATACATAATATTAAACTCCCATTCTAATATAGAAAAGATGAGGCACATGAAGATTGCGTTGGAACGGAGCATTCCTTTTACAATAAAATTTATTGGGGCGGTCATCGTCTTGGGGGCGGTATTTTTTGCTGCTATGGTTTTTGGGGCAGCTGATACCACACTTCGCGATGTTTGGCTGGCTTTAACTTCGCCAGGAACGAGTGGGGATAAGATCTTAATTATCCGCGAGATACGCCTGCCACGGGAAGTAGCTGCAATTTTTGTAGGAGCTGGTTTATCGGTTGCTGGTGCCATTATGCAAGGGATGACAAGGAACCCCCTTGCAGACCCAGGCCTTCTGGGTTTGACGGCTGGAGCGAACGCGGCACTCGCAATTACGCTGGCATTTTTACCTTCTATTAACTATTATGGCATAACCATTGCTTGTTTTATTGGAGCCGCATTAGGGGCTATTATGGTGTTTGGTTTAGGCGCCGTGAAAAAGGGCGGATTTTCTCCCCTCCGCATCGTGCTTGCAGGTGCTGCTGTTTCCGCTTTTCTTTTCGCCATAGCGGAAGGGGTCGCGCTGACCTTTAAATTGTCACGCGATGTCTCTATGTGGACTGCCGGGGGAATTATCGGGACCACATGGGGCCAATTACAGTTGATTATTCCATTGATTACTGTTGGCTTGCTTGTATCTCTTTACCTATCCAGACAACTGACCATTCTTAGTCTCAGCGAGGAAGTTGCGGTCGGGTTGGGGCAAAAAATTGCATCGGTAAAAGCAGTATTGTTTGTTGTGATTATTTTATTAACTGGTGCTTCTGTGGCACTTGTTGGAAATATGGCCTTTATTGGATTAATGGTCCCTCATATTGTCCGCTCCATCGTGGGAACGGATTACCGTTTTATCTTGCCGATGTCCGCGCTAGTTGGAGCTACTTTCATGCTTTTTGCAGATACACTGGGACGCACCATAAACGCTCCTTTTGAAACGCCTGTCGCAGCAATCGTAGCAATGGTCGGTCTTCCCTTCTTCCTTGTTATTGTGCGTAAGGGAGGGAAAGCATTCTCATGATCCATCCGTCTATTTTAAAAAAGCAACGTATTATTGTGGGGGTTTTGGCTTTACTTATTGTGACTACCATTGTTGTTGGTATCGGAATTGGACCAGCATCATTGTCGTTCGACCGATTAATACCAACCATACTAGGTCAAGGAAGCTTTAAAGAGGAGTTTGTTTTGTTTTCCATCAGGCTTCCACGTATTCTCATCACGATCCTTGCGGGCATGGCGCTTGCATTATCAGGTTCGATTCTTCAAGGGATCACCCGTAACGACTTGGCGGACCCAGGAATTATTGGAATAAATGCGGGGGCCGGTGTGGCTATCTCTGTTTTCTTCTTGTATGTTCCGATTAACGTTGGTTCTTTCGTCTATATGTTACCGGCGGTTGCATTTTTTGGGGCGCTTATCACGGCTATGTTGATTTATTTGTTCTCTTATCAGCGAAATGGCGGGCTGCAGCCTGTTCGTCTGGTGTTGGTCGGAGTAGGGTTTTCCATGGCACTCTCCGGTATGATGATCATCTTAATTTCCTCTGCTGAGCGTGTAAAAGTTGATTTCATCGCCAAGTGGCTGGCAGGTAACATTTGGGGGACAGATTGGCCATTTATACTGGCTTTGTTGCCTTGGTTACTTGTGTTGGTTCCTTTTACGTTGTATAAAGCCAACCGTTTGAATTTGCTTGGCATGAGTGAGTCCGTGGCAATCGGGGTTGGGGTATCTATTGAGAAAGAACGTATAATTTTGTTGTTGACTGCTGTAGCATTGGCCGCTTCTGCGGTTTCGGTGACCGGTGGTATTGCTTTTGTTGGTTTAATGGCCCCTCATATGGCGAAATCGTTGGTGGGACCTAGAAACCAATTGTTCCTGCCTGTGGCAGTCTTAATTGGCGGCTGGCTGTTGTTGTTTGCGGACACAGTGGGACGAAACCTGATTGATAGCGGAATTCCAGCAGGTATCATGGTCGCGTTGATTGGGGCACCTTACTTTATGTTTTTGTTGTTGAAGAAGTGAGGTTTGGAATATAAAAGGGGGGCTCTGTTACCGTTTTTGCTTTCGCGGAGGCACTTTGGACGTTGAGACGGTCTCTCTGTTACCGTTTGTGCTTTGGCCGAGCTGTTTTGGGACTTGAGAGGGTCTCTCTGTTACCGTTTTTGCTTTGGCCGAGCTGCTTCGGGCCTTGAGACGCCTTCTCTGTTACCGTTTGTGCCTTGGCCGAGCTGTTTCGGGCCTTGAGACGCCTTCTCTGTTACCGTTTGTGCCTTGGACGAGCTGCTTCGGGTCTTGAGACGCCTTCTCTGTTACCGTTCAAGCTTCCCCGGAGCTGCTTCGGGCCTTGAGACGCCTTCTCTGTTACCGTTCAAGCTTCCGCAAAGTCATTTCGGGCCTTGAGACGAAAAAAGGGGTCTGACCTTCAGTGCTTTAAAGCACTGAGGGTCAGACCCCTCTTCACCCCTTTAACTCATTACCAAGTCACACGCTCTATTCACAAGTTGCCCCTCATCAATGTATAGTATCCGGTCGGCAATGGCTTTGGCGTCTGCAAAGTCGTGGGTGACGAAAATCGAGGTGATGCCTGTTTTCTTTAAGATCTCTTTTAACTCGTCGCGAATCTTCTCCTGAAGGTGCGCATCCAGGTTACTAAACGGCTCATCCAACAACAATAGAGATGGTGCCGGTGCCAAAGCTCGAGCCAAGGCTACACGCTGCTGCTGTCCTCCACTAAGCTCATACGGATAACGGTTCCCATATTCAGACAAGTTGATCAAGCTAAGCATTTCTTCTAGTCGCTCCTGCTTTTGCTTCCGGTTCATTTTCCGCAATCCGTACTTAATATTTTGGGCCACTGTCATATGCGGAAACAACGCGTAGTCCTGGAATACGACCCCAATACCACGTTTTTCCGGGACAATGAAGTTTCTTGGATCGAACATTACTTCTCCATTTATTTTCATGCTTCCTGAGGTTGGATTTTCAAGCCCCGCAATGATGCGTAGCAACGTACTTTTCCCACTTCCACTTTTTCCAAGAATAGATATAATCTCTCCACGGTCAATATCCACCTGAATATGATCAAGTGTATTCTTTTTTGTATTTTTATATTGGAACTGCAAGTCTCTGATCTGGATAAACATTAGTTTGCCTCCTTATCAAGTACACGGTGAAAAATGAAGATACATAATGCACTTATGAAGATGATCATCAGGGAAGCAATGGAAGCTTCCTGCACGCGTTCATCATTTGCATATTTGAAAGCTTGTGTCGCAAGCGTTGAAAAGTTAAAAGGCTGCAAGAACAAGGTTAACGGTAATTCTTTTAAAATATCCACAAATACTAGGATGAAGCCACTTGCGATGGCACCACGTAACAGCGGAAGGTCCACCAAAAAGAACGTCCTTAAAGTTGACGCACCAAGCATCCTCGAAGTTTCCGAATACCTGTTACCCACTTTTTCAAACCCGGCTTCAATATTATTAAACCCAATTGCAAGGAATCGTATCACATAAGCAAAAATCAACATGATCAAAGTCGTTCGCAGTACAAACTCAGGTTTTAAGTTAAACTGCGCAAGGAACGTCACAATATACTGATCTAATGAAATAAATATCGTAATGACCGCAATTGCGATGGCAGCTCCAGGAATGGAGTATCCTAGTGTTGTCACCCTAGAGATAAACTTAGTCAACAGACCTGATTGCAACCTTGTGTAGTTGGAAATTATCAGTGCCACCAAAATAATAATAAGAGCAGCAATCGATGCTACAAACACTGAGTTTTTTGCAAGTATAATGAATTCTGCGTTAAATACTTTTTCATAGGTCATGAACGCCCAGCTCAACAGCTGTAGCAAAGGTATGATAAATGCAATGGTAAACACTCCGAAACAATAAGCGAATACCCCCCATGCTTTTGCTCCTGTAAGCTTCTTCGGCTGAATGGGACGAACTTTTGAGGAAGGATCAAAGAATTTCTTTCTTCCCCTCACCACTCTCTCAAACATTAGAACAACCATTACCAACACCATCAGAGTTCCTGCCAACTTCAAAGCGGAATCTAGGTCCATCATTCCATACCAAGTACGGAAAATGGCCGTACTGACTGTCTGGATGCCAAAATAACTTGTAACTCCATAATCATTTAGCACTTCTAAAATAACTAGAGTCACACTTCCTACAATTGCCGCTCTTGAAATCGGCAAGGCTACACGGAAGAATGTATCCACATCATTTCCGCCTAGCAATCTCGCATTCTCGAGTACCGACGCTGATAGGTTCTGAAAAAAGCTTCTCGTTATCGCATAAACGTAAGGAAACAGGGTGACCGTGAAAATGAAGATAGCCCCTTGCATACTCATGATATCGAAGTAAGCCTGTTTCACCTGTATATCAAACGAGTTTCGCAAGGTGGTTTGTACGACACCTGTATAGTTTAGGATACCGTGAAATGTATAAGCAGCAATGTATGGCGGTATGGCCAATGGAAGAATCAATGCCCATTTTAAAAAGTTTCGCATTGGGAACTGGTAAATGGTAATCAACCATGCAAGGCTTGTGCCAATTAACATCGTTGCCAGTGCAGTAAAAACTATAATGACCGCGGAATTTTGCAGATAATCTTTTAATAAGTATTCTCGTATATGATGCCAGTTGTCGTTTCCTTCTGTAAAAAATTCAACGGCTATGAGTAAATTTGGTATTAATATAATCGCTATAAAAAGAAGACTTGCAAGCGCCCATCCTTTATGATGTACCCTTGACCAATGAAACCGATTCACAGATGACACATCCTTCGTTGCCTCTTTGTTTCTCCATTCTAAATTATAACGAAAATCATTCTCAAATGGAACAAAAGATTCCAAATAAATAGAACCGAAGCACTATCTTGTATGCTTCGGTTCAAGGTTTGTTCATATTTATTTATTTCCAACCAACTTCATTAAAGATGCGAATCGCCTCTTGTTGGTTTTCACCTAACTTAGAAAGGTTGATATCTTGCTCTTTAAATTCACCCCAAGATTTTAATAGCTCAGAAGGTTCTACTTTCTCATTTACAGGGTATTCAGAGTTAGCTTCCGCAAATTGACCTTGTGCTTCTTCGCTACTTAAAAATTCGATGAATTTAATCGCATTTTCTTTATTTTTTGCATGCTTTGTCACGCCCGCACCACTAATGTTGATGTGTGCACCAGTTGTTTCTTGGTTAGGGAAGAATACGCCAACACTTTCTGCAACTTTTTTCTCTTCTTCATCTGTTCCATTTAACATAACACCAAGATAGTATGTGTTCATGATCGCAACATCCGCTTCTCCTGCTGCAACAGCCTTCGCTTGATCGCGGTCTCCCCCTTCAGGGTCACGAGCCATGTTATCTGTAATTCCTTGCGCCCAAGCTTTTGCTTGATCTTTACCCATGATGTCAATGAATGATGCTAAAAGAGACATGTTGTACATATTCTCAGAAGTTCTGATAACTACACGATCTTTCCATTCCGGTTCAGCCAAAGCCTCATATGTGGAAAGTTCTTCTGGGCTTACACGCTCTTTAGCATATACGATAACACGCGCACGCTTTGTTAAGCCAAACCATTGATTGTCAACATCACGTAATTTTTCTGGGATATTTTCAGCAAGTACATCACTTTCAACCGCTTGAAGTAATTCAGCTTCTTTTGCCTGATGTAGGTTACCGGCATCTGAAGTAATAAATACATCTGCTTCTGTAGCTTCCCCTTCAATATTTAAGCGCTCCATTAGCTCGTCGCCTTTACCCTCTACCACGTTCACTTTAATGCCAGTTTCTTCTTCGAACTTTTTGTAAAGCTCTTGGTCCGCTTCGTAGTGACGGCTAGTATATAGGTTTACAACTTCTCCTTGCTCGTTCGTTGCTTCTCCGTTGTTCTCTGCTCCGTTGTTATTGGTGCTGCTCACACAGCCTGTTAAAGCTAACATTAAAGCTAGCATCATACTTAAAATGACAGTAAACTTTTTCACTATGTACACTCCCTATGTATGTAGTCTCATTAGAAATGATAATCACTCTCATTACCTATTGTAATGATAATCATTTTCAAGTCAATACTATTTTGAACATTTTCTCAGGATTTATTTATGTTCCACGTGAAACGCGAGAAGGAGGCTGGGACAAAACTAAAAAATTCTAATAAAAGACGAACAATATAAGTAACATAGGTTCGGCTCTAAATACCGCTGTTGATTTCCACAAATGGCTCCGCTTTCCTAGGGGCGGTGCTTGAGCCTCCTCGCTCCGCTGCGGGGTCTCAAGCTACCGCTATCTCCCTCAGGAGTCTTCGCCTTTTGTTCCAATCAACAGCTGGTGCAACAAAAAAACTAAATGTATCTTTTAAACGAAAACAGACCCGAACTAATTTGAGATTTCAAATTAGTTCGGGTTTCATTTAAACTAAAACACTTTTGTCCCAGCCATCTCCTTATTTAATATCCTTTTGCCACCTTGCATATCCTCCAAGCATATTACGGACATCCTTTACCCCTTTTGCCTGCAACAAACTAATTGCAATTGCAGATCTGACACCGGAACCACACTGGATAATAAGTGGCCGATCCGTTGGTACCTCCTCCAATCGATCCAGTAAAGTACCTAGCATCATATGTTTTGCTCCTTCAATATGCCCGCTCTTCCACTCTGAATCATGCCTTACATCAATGACTTGCGCACCTTCAGCCAGCAATTCCTTCGCCTCTTTCGGTGTAATATCGTGATAGGACTCAAGAGCAGATGTCATTCGAATGGCAAGATCCACATCCATATAACAGTGGAGATTATCAATTCCTATGGATTGAAGCGCTCTCTGTATTTCCTCAAGCTTAGAAGGATCCGTTAACAAATACAGGGGTTGTTCATAGTTGATGATCCAACCAGCCCAATTAGTAAAAGCCTGATTGAAAGGGATATTGATTGTTCCTTCTATATGTTCTTTTGAAAAAAGGGCCGCTTCCCGCGTATCAATAACCTGTGCCCCTTCTATTATTTTCTTAGATAAAGCATTTATGTCATCCAACCGTTCTGGTTTACGTAGATCTAACGTGAAGTTCGGCCCAATTTTATTCACTCGTTTCATAATGCCAAAATACTTCGGTGGTTCCGGCTGGCCTTCCAACAACTCTGACGCAAAGCTCTCAAAATCATCATGTTGAAATGCCCAATTCACCCTTTTTTCATAGCCGACAGTGGAAGAAGGAATGGCCCCTAATGATTTTCCACATGCACTTCCCGCCCCATGTCCTGGCCACACTTGCACATAATCTGGGAGATTCTTAAAATTAGTTAAAGAGGCATACATGTCTTTTGCCCCCTTATCAGCTGTGCCTTCCTTATGTGCGGACTTTTCTAAAAGATCTGGTCTGCCCACATCACCAACAAATACGAAATCACCTGTAAAGATACCCATTGGATGTTCTGTTTTCGCTCCACCATCTGTTACTAAAAAAGAAAGGCTTTCTGGTGTATGACCTGGCGTATGCAACACCTGAAACACAATATTTCCAAGCTTTATTTCATCCCCATCCTTCACTAATTCATGGGGAAGTTCACCTATATTTTCATATTTCCAATCCTTATCGCCTTCATTTGAAAGATACATTTTCGCCCCCAAGCGTTTTGCTAGTTCCCTCGAACCCGCTACAAAATCAGCATGAATATGGGTTTCCAATGCGCCGACAATACGAAGCCCTTCTTTTGTTGCAGCCTCTATGTAAGGTAAGATATTCCTTGCCGGATCAATGATGAATGCTTCTTTGGAAGCCTGGCAACCGACCATGTAGGAAGCCTGCGCCAAACGTTCGTCATAAAAATACTTTAGTAACATGCTTACTCCTCCAATTTATCCGTTTTGCTTTTTATTCCCTTTTAAGGTTCTCCCTAACCAGGTAAATTATTTTGTTGAAACTATCTTTATACCTGTTTCGTATAAAAAAGTAGGAGCGTGAAAAAGAATGAATTTGACCATCAAAGAACCGAGCGAGAAAATATCAAATCAAGCTATACAAGTCTGGGGTATATTCAACACAATCGGACACGGTGTCGTCCTCATCGTTTTAGGAATCCTCCTTTACTGCAGCGAGCACTTCCATTGGACCTGACTTCAGGTGGGCCTTGCTTTTTCTATAGTTTTTTTGTTTCCTATAAAATCTTGACCAGCTACTGAATAAGCTTTTTGAGGATAGCTCTTGGTCTTGCTTTTGGTCTTGAAAAGCTCCCATGCTTACCGTTCCAACACTTAATAGCTTAAACAATGCTCTCCCCTCAATACCCCCTACCAACATCTACCCTATTCCGCAACTCACGCCCGCTCTCCACAGCCTCCAACGTTTCTAAAAAACATGCCACTCCTTCTTCAGGAGTCGTGATCGCGGAAATATGCGGGGTGACCGTCACACCTGGCTGGCTCCATAATGGACTGCCAACAGGTAACGGCTCTTCTTCAAAAACATCCAGGACGGCCGCTTTAAGACTACCGCTAACCAGTGCTTTTAACAAAGCATCATGATCCACAGTCCCTCCCCTTCCCACATTAACAAACACAGCTTGGTTTACCTGAGCAAAAAAGCGTTCATCAAACAAATGCTCCGTCTCCATCGTCAACGGCAATGTATTTATGATAAAATCTGCCTTCTTTAAACTAACTTCCTCCAATGACATCACCCTGCAAAAATGATCCTTGTCCATCCCACTGCGGGAAACACCTTCTACTTGCACACCAAAAAACGCTAGAATCCTAGCCAATTCCTGACCGATCTCTCCTGTTCCAAAAACGACTACCTTCATCTCATCTAAGGCACGCGGAGCAACCATCTTCCAATCCCCACGCACTTGCTGATTACGAAAAGTATCATGATGTTGCAGGTCCTTTAACATATAACTAAGCGTGTACTCACCAATTTTCTTCCCAAAAGATGAAATGGTTCTTGTTAATATGACCTCATCTGGCCACGTATCGCCAATTGCCATGTAACGATCGACACCGGCACCCAGTGAGTGAACCCACTTTATATTCCCAAAATGAAAGTTCGACACTGGATGAAATGCCACATAAGCATCCGCCCAATCTAAATCCTCGAACGAAACTTCTTCCTCCGTTAAAAAACGAAAATTCCTCCCTTGCAACCTATCCTCAACATCCAATAATCTCTCTAACTCTTTTACCAACCTACCTGTAAAAAGAATATTAGTTATTTTCATAAATGAACGCTCCCCGCTAATCTGTATATACACGATTCTATCATGATAGAGTACAAGTGTAGTAGCACACGCGACCTAATAAATACGTGATTATAACAGTAAACCACCTAAATACTGGGTTAATATTTGATAAATGGCTGTAATGTCTGTAAAATAGAGTTGTTAAAATAATTTTTAGGGGGAGTTCGATGAAAAAGAATAGTTTTCTAGTCTTATCTATGGTCTTAGTACTATCTTTATTTCTAGCTGCATGTGGCGGGGATAATGGATCTAGTGGTGAAGGCAGTTCTGAAGATCCTAAATTAATGAGCATGCTGACAGGTGGAACGAGTGGTACATACTATCCGCTTGGTGGCGCAATGGCAAAAGTAATTACTGATGAAACTGGAATCCAAACAGACGCTGTTTCTTCCAATGCTTCTGCTGATAATGTAGTCGCTCTTTCTGAGGGAGAAGCAGAGCTTGCTTTCGTACAGACAGACGTTATGGCTAACGCAGTAGAAGGTACGAATGCATTTGAAGGGAAAGCGGTTGACAATGTATTGGCAATCGGATCTCTTTATCCAGAAACGGTTCAAATTGTTACCCTTGCTGATTCTGGTATCTCTAGCGTAGAAGATTTAAAAGGCAAAAAAGTTTCTGTTGGTGCTCCTGGTTCTGGTACTTATGTGAATGCTGAGCAAATCCTTGAGATTCATGGCATGACAATGGATGATATTGATGCTCAAAACTTAGACTTTGGTGAGTCTACTGGTGGAATTCAAGATGGTAACATCGATGCAGCTTTCATCACTTCTGGTACTCCTACAGGTGCGGTTGACGGTTTATCCGCTACAAACCCTGTAAGCATTGTGCCAATTGCACAAGAAAAAGTAGATGAGTTGGTAGAAAAATATCCTTACTATGCTGCAAATACAATTCCAGCTGGAACATACGGCATGGAAAATGAAGTAAATACAGTAGCGGTTCTTGCTATGTTAGCAGTATCCAAAGATCTTTCTGAAGACCTAGTTTACAAAATCACAAAAGCAATCTATGAAAATACAGATGCAATCTCCCACGCTAAGGGTGAATTCATCACACTTGAAACAGCAACAGACGGAATCGGTATCGACTTCCATCCTGGTGCTGAAAAGTATTTTAAAGAAGAAGGTCTATTAGACTGATAATTTAAAAGTTAGAGGTACCTAGCTGTTGATTGGAGCATGGGACGAAGACTCCAACGGGAGGTAGCGCTTAGAGGAGACCCCGCTTGCAAAGCCGAGGAGGCTCCGCAAGCGCCCCGAGGAAAGCGAAGCCCGATGCGCAAATCAACAGCGGCGTTTAAGGAATCCTAAACTGGACCAAATTGGCCGACACTTAATTTTCATTATGCTGTCGGTCCTTCTTTTTTTATTTCAAAGCTTTTAAAAGCTAGGTGGGTTACCATGAAAAAGAAAGTGATTGCCATTATATTATCCTCTACAACCGTATTACTCTTATTGGGGCTTTTTTTGCTCCCCTTTCGAACCGCGCTAGTTTTCCATGTACAAAACACCGAACAAATACAAGCATTCCTTCCCATCGATGAAGAGGACACATTCCAAATCATCTTTACCCACTCCATCCATTTGACTGATGTGGTGGAAAAGTATAGAGTGCGAGATGATCACCACATCGTCCAAACAGAAATCATTTACGAAGAATTCGGGATAGGCATGCCATCGAATGCGGAAGAGGGAGAAGAATTTGTATATGAAAATGGAAAATATCATATAAAAGATTTAAACAACGTATTCTCCTCCATGAATGTCCGAAACGGAAAAACCGTTTCCAAGAACCGCCTTGCCTGGGGCGTGAATGGAGAAAAGATGGTATGGTTTAACGAATACTTTACTCCAGGAGACTGGTATAATGTAAGAGTTAAAGAGTTGACATTATGGCAGTATATGAAAGGAATGAAAATACATGAGTGATAGAAACGACCGACAGGAATTAACGGCTGAAGAACAAGAAAAATTGCTAGAAAAATACGATCCGGATGCCCAAACAAGAAATCTCTCCGGTTACGCAGCAAAAGTTGTCTTCTTTATGTTGATTGCCTTTTCCCTTTTTCAACTATACACTGGAATATTTGGTCAGCTTACGGCATACCTTCAACGTACTGTTCACTTAGGTTTTGCTTTGACGTTAATATTCTTGCTTTTCCCTGCTAGAAAAGGTGGAAATAAAACGAAAATAGCTTGGTATGATTACATTTTAGTGGGATTGACCGTTGTTGTATGTGGGTATTGGCCTGTTTACTATGACACGTTAGTGCAACAGATTGGAAGCATCACCTCCGCACAGGCTGTTATAGGTGGCTTGGCCATCCTCTTAGTTATCGAAGCAACAAGGCGTGCTATCGGACTTCCGATTACTATTATCGCCGTTGTGTTTATGGTTTACGCCCTTTTCGGTCCTTACATGCCGGGAATGCTAATTCATAGAGGACTTAGTCTTGAACAATTGATTCAATCTATGTTCTTTACAACAGACGGAATCCTTGGTACACCACTACAGGTATCATCCACCTATATTTTCTTATTCTTATTATTTGGTGCATTCTTGGTTCAAACTGGTGTCGGGAACTATTTCAATGATTTGGCGATTTCATTAGCGGGCAGACGTACAGGTGGTCCTGCAAAAGTTGCAATTTTCTCTAGTGCTTTACAAGGTACCATTTCCGGAAGTTCGGTTGCTAACACCGTTACAACTGGGTCTTACACGATTCCTTTGATGAAACGACTAGGGTATCACCGTAACTTTGCTGGAGCGGTAGAAGCAGCGTCCTCCACAGGTGGGCAAATCATGCCACCAATTATGGGTGCAGCAGCCTTCTTGATGATTGAATTTGCAGGCGTGCCTTATTGGGAGATAGCAAAAGCCGCAACAATTCCTGCAATTCTTTACTTCTCCGGTATTTGGATCATGACCCACTTAGAAGCAAAAAAACAAGGGTTACTTGGATTGCCGAAAGAAGAAATACCGAAGAAAATGGAAGTATTGAAAAAGATTCATCTTTTACTGCCGATCATCGTCATTGTTGTACTATTGTTCCAAGGTTTCAGTATCGAGAGAACGGCTTTATTAGGTATTTTAAGTACGATTATTGTAAGCTTATTCAGAAAAGATACTAGAATTACGCCAGCTAAATTTATGCTTGCTCTAACCAGCGGAGCACGCACCGCCCTTGGTGTCGCTGCTGCAACGGCATGTGCCGGTATAATCGTTGGGGTTGTAACGAAAACTGGTCTTGGACTTAAGCTTGGAAACAGTCTTGTAAGTATGGCTGCTGCCATTACGTCCACACCAACCTTACTATTATTACTAACTCTATTCTTCACGATGATCGCATCTATCATCTTGGGAATGGGTTCACCAACGACTGCAAACTATATCATTACGTCTACGATTGCACTTCCTGCCATTTTAGCACTTAACGACCAATTGGAAGTTGCAATACCAGTTCTTGCAGCGCACATGTTTGTGTTCTACTTTGGTATTGTTGCAGATATCACTCCACCTGTTGCCCTTGCCGCATTTGCTGCTACAGGTATTTCTAAAGGGGAGCCGATCCGTACAGGTATTAATGCATCTAAGCTTGCAATCGCTGCGTTCATCATTCCATACATGTTTGTGTTCCAGCCACAGTTATTGATGATTGATACAACGATTCCTGAGGTTTCTTGGATACTCGTCACGTCCATCATTGGAATGATCTCTATCGGAGCCGGGCTTATCGGATTCTGGTATAGAAAACTTCACTGGATTGAGCGAATTCTTACCGTCTCTACTGGATTGTTATTGATCTACCCTGAAGCCAATACAGATATCTTCGGATTCATTGCTTTTGGTATCATGCTTGCACTGCAGATTTTCTGGAAGCGTGGTAATACTGGAAAAGGTGTGGGGAAAGCTGTGGGAGATGCAAACTAAGCGTTCTTAAAATAAAGACTAAGCCTGCCTCCAATCGATTGGGGGCAGGCTTTTTTATAAGCAAAATTTATGTCACTTTCTCTAACACACTAAAAAGCTGTGCTCTCTTCAAGTACAATGCTTGTGCTTCTTCCACCGAAACTTCCCTGAATCGGATGGTATCACCTGGCTGAGCTTGAGCTAAAAGCGGAATATCATAGGAAATGACCGTGGCAATTCTTGTATATCCCCCAGTCGTCTGGCGGTCTGCCATTAAAAGAATCGGACTTCCATCTGCAGGCACTTGGACTCCCCCTAGAGGAATCGCTTCTGATATGATATCTGCAGAAGTTTTATGCTCGATTTTTGGTCCTTTCAATCTGTACCCCATGCGATCGGATTGTGGAGTAACTTCGTATGTCGCTGACAAAAACGTTTCCACAGAAGATTCGTGAAAGGCATCAAGATGCGGGCCAAGGCATACTCTGATTTCCATCTCTTTTTTATAAGATGGTATTTCATCAGGATGGATGGAACGACCTGTAGTTGCCTCATGCGATGGTTCTCCGTATAATACATCATCTTTTTCCAATGCCCTTCCTTGGAATCCACCGATTTGAGCCTTCAAGTATGTCGACTTACTTCCCATAACAACTGGTACGTCAAACCCACCCTCTACACAAATATAGGCGCGGGCTCCTTCCACTGGCCTTCCAAACTCGATAAGCTCCCCTTTTTTCACTTTGAAGCTCTTCCACATAGGTGCTTGCTTTCCATTAACTTTCGGAGACAGGTTTCCTCCACTAATGGCAACCACCACGTCCTTGAGCGCCTTTAATTCCGGACCCATGATGGTGACCTCCAGAGCAGCTTCTCCTTTATCGTTTCCAACTAAAAGGTTACCTATCTGAAGAGCAAAAGCATCCATCGCTCCGGCAACTACCATACCAAACTCCTGATAGCCTGTTCGGCCCAAATCCTGGAGAGTCGTAAGTAGGCCTGGTTTCATTACTTGAAAAAGCGGACTGCTCATAGTTGATCCACCGCCCCAAAAGCTTGAATCTCTACTTGGTTTTCTTCAAGTTTCGCTCTTAGTTTCCGCACAAACTCCAACGCTTCCGGCTCGTCTCCGTGCACACAGATGGTGTCTGCCTGGATGGAAATATCCTCTCCATTGACAGCCGTCACTTTCCCTTCCGTAACCATCCTCAGCACACGCTTGACAGCAAGGTCTGCTTCATGGATCATCGCATTAGCATGGGACCTTGGAGTAAGTGTACCATCAGGTTGATATGTCCTGTCGGCGAAAACTTCCTGCGCCACTTTTAACCCCACTTTTTCCCCTGCCCGAACAAGTTCACTTCCAGCCAAACCGAATAAAATCAGGTCTGGATCAACCGCGTGCACTGCTTTTGCTATTGCTGAAGCAACCACATCATCTTTGGAGGCGAGATTATACAAAGCGCCGTGCGGTTTTACATGGTGCACACTTGTACCAGCTACCGTCGCAGCGGCTTGGATTGCCCCAATTTGATAAACGACAAGGTTGTAGATCTCCTGTTGGCTCATATGCATATCCCTGCGGCCGAAGCCTGCAAGATCTGGGAAACCAGGGTGAGCTCCGATAGAGACTCCAAGGTCCGCAGCGGTCTGGACCGTTTTCATCAAAACGTTATAATCACCAGCATGAAAACCGCAGGCGATATTAGCAGAGGAAATATACTGAAGTACTTCCTTGTCATTTCCAATCGTATAGGCACCAAAGCTTTCCCCTAAATCACTGTTTATATCAACGGTCTTCATCGTGTGCTCCCCCTTTTGCATAACTCTTCACCTTGTATTCTCCACGTGAAACGGCTTCTTCTATCTCATCATATTCTTTCTGGCCAACAGGTACGAAACGGATATATGCACCGGCAGAAAGAAGGATAGGTTCCTCCCTCTCTGGATCATAAAGCTTCACAGGAGTCCTTCCGATAATCTGCCAGCCGCCTGGAGTTTCTAATGGATACACCCCTGTTTGTTGCCCTGCAATCCCAACAGAGCCTGCCTCAATTTTCGCTCGTGGGTTCTCCCGTCTTGGCGTAGCTATTTCCTTTGACATGCCTCCTAGGTAAGGAAAACCTGGAACAAAACCCATCATGTAAATAAGGTATGGTTGACTTGAGTGCGTGGATACCACCTCGTCCTCCGTCATTTCGTTGTAGCTCGCCACCTCTGATAAATCCGGCCCCACATCTCCCCCATAAAGGACAGGAATTTCATAGATGATGGCACTCGATTTCACTTCTTCCTTCTGCAATACTTCCTTAATAGCCTCAAGCGTGTTGCACAAATCCTTGTAGCTGATTTTATCAGTACGATAAAAAACGGTTAGAGTCGTATATGCCGGAACCAACTCTGTAATTCCCTCTATTTCAATCTTCTTAAGGTAATCCGCAAACATCCTGATTTGCTGATTGGTTTCCTCCGATATGTCGGACCCAAATAAAACCTGTATACCTGTATCCCCCAAGGGGTGAAATTCAATTTTCAATTTGTTTCCCCCCTCAATTTTTATTTAGGAAAATAACTTCGGAACCTGGTTGATCAGCGTAATTGCCGCCAGATATGCGGTTGCGATAAACACAATAGCACCGAAAATAGTTAACCATAGTGGATGCTTATAGTCGCCTACAATTTCTTTTTTATATGCAGCAATCAGTAGCGTCCCAAGTGCAACAGGTAAAATAAGGCCGTTAAACGCACCAGCTAGTATCAACAACAGAACTGGCTCGCCGATAAAAGCAAATATGATAGTAGAGACAATGATGAAGCCTATGATGACCTTCGAGTTATTCTGATCAACTTTCTTGGATAATGTTCGTAAAAAGGAAACCGATGTGTATGCTGCCCCGACAACAGAGGTGATTCCTGCAGCCCAAAGGACGAGGCCAAACATTTTATAACCAACCGTTCCCGCAGCTTCCATGAACACGGATGCCGGAGGATTGTTTGGATCTAACTTGAAGCCCGTTGCCACCACACCAAGCACAGCAAGGAATAAGAAAATACGCATGATAGAGGCGATAACAATTCCTGATACCGAACTCTTTGTAACTTGATGAAGGTTTTCTTTTCCACTGATCCCTGCATCCAACAGTCGATGCCCACCAGCGAACGTGATATAGCCACCCACTGTACCACCAACCAGGGTGATAATGGCAAACACATCAATCGTTTCCGGCGCAAACGTACGGAAAACAGCCTCTCCAACAGGAGGATTACTTTGGAATGCCACATAAAGGGTGAGCAAAACCATCATCAATCCCAAGTAACGAGCAATTTTGTCCATAGCCACACCTGCCTCTTTGGATAGGAAAATCCCTATGGCAATAGCAGCCGTGATGACGGCCCCAATTCGCACATCTATGCCGAAAAGGACGTTCATTCCAAGCCCAGCACCACCTATGTTACCAACGTTAAATGCAAGCCCCCCCAATGCAACTGCGAAAGCGAGGAAATACCCAAGTCCAGGCAAGACCATGTTCGCTATATCTTGTCCTCTTTTTTTAGAAACGGCAATGATTCTCCACACATTTACCTGTACCCCGATGTCTAGAATGATCGACATTAAAATAACAAAACCGAAGCTTGCCAATAGCTGTTCTGTAAAGACAGCCGTCTGGGTCAAAAATCCGGGTCCTATAGCAGATGCCCCCATCAAGAAAGCCGCTCCAAGCAGGACACTCCAGTTACTCTTGGTAGGCTGTTGTAAATCTGTGTATGTATTCTTCTGTTTTGAAGACATTATTAAAACCCTCCTTTTTTAAAATTCCCACTATTTTTTTGATAAATTAACACTACCATAAAAGAGGCAAGTATAAAAATTCACATAAAAAAACCACCTTGGATTAGGTGGCCATTAATTTTTTTCTACAAAGAACATGGAAAGTGCTCCAAGTCCAACATGTGTTCCAACAGATACCCCCATCTGCATGATGTGGATGGTCCCTGTGAAATCTGTTTCATTTTCTATTTTTATTTTCAGATTTTCCGCGATTTTGATATCTGACGTATACCCGATAATGATAAAATCCGTCACCTTTTTGTCCATTCGCTTACTAAACTCTTCCACATAATGCTTGAGGACCCTTTTTAAGCCTCTCTCTTTTGCGACAATGGCCCCTTTACCATTTTTCATCGTCATGATTGGTTTCAGCATCAGTAACTTACCGAGGAATGCACTCGCATTCGTCAGCCTTCCGCTTTTAATTAAGTGATCAAGGTCATCTACGGAGAGGAAATGCTTCACATTGGTTTTGTGGTTCTCGTTAAAATTTACTAACTCCTGAAAAGAAGCACCGCTCTCCCTCATCATCGCACTTTTTAGCACAAGCCAGCCGCTTCCATGACTCATACACTTTGAATCTACTACATGAATTTTCACAGGTGAACCTGGGTATTCTTCAAAAAAATAGCCTTTGGCTAATTCCGCCGATTGATAAGACCCGCTTGTGCCGCTCGACATGCAAATGCACAGAATTTCTTTGTAGCCGCTCTCAACAGCGTCCTTAATAATAGCCAAATACTCTACCGGACTCGGCATCCCCGTCGTCGGAAATTCCGAAAGCGCCTCCATCATTCCGTAAAATTCATCTGGCTCTATGTCCACTCGGTCCTTATATGTTCTTCCTTCAATGTTTATACTTAAAGGTGCCAGACTGATGTCATACATCTCCAACACTTCGTTTGATAAATCACAAGTTGAATCCGCCATTAATTTAATCATTCAGTTCCTCCAATAAAACATACTTCATTCATCATAACTGAAAGGGTTTTAATAGACTATCTAATTTATATAAAAAGGAGTAGGGTAAAATAAGGAAATGGGACCGCGAATTATTTACTGAAAATTATGTCATTAATAGTGTGGAACTGTTATAGTTAAGTAGATTATTAGAAAGGATGTGGGACATGCTAGTAAAATCACGTAATTTGTCAGTCGAAATACAAATTTATCAATCTTTGAACGCACGAATGACACTTCTTGAGAAAGAAAAGCAATACTTGTGGAATTTGGAGAAAGGTTATGAAGGAGAGTGCATGTTTGATGCCCTGACAGAAAAATTAGAGGGCGGTAATCACTTAATTTTAAATGACCTCTTGCTTAAGCATAATAACACCACTTTTCAAATTGACTCCTTTATTATCACTCCCCAGAATGGTTATCTTTTTGAAGTAAAGAACTTTGAAGGGGACTACTATTATGATTCCTCGTCTGATCACATGTACTATAAATCGTTATCTAAGCCCTTGGAAGTTACCAATCCCCTAACTCAATTAAATCGATGCAACTCGTTGCTCCGCCAACTGCTGAGTAATTATGGATTCAAATTACCCATTCTCGCTTCCGTGGTTTTCATCAACTCCGAATTCACTCTGTACCAATCCCCTCTTGATAAACCATTAATTCATCCAACCCAAATAAACAGATACCTTAAAGGCTTGGAAAATGACTTTTCGTCTAAGCTTAATAGCATGCACACCGCGCTTGCTGAAAAACTGACGTCCCTTCATATGGTGGATTCTCCTTTTAAGAACTTGCCGGGTTATTCTTATGAACAAGTTAAAAAGGGATTGGTGTGTACAGGATGTGCCTCTTTGTCTGTATTTGTTGAGGGGCGATCGGCGCGGTGTGTGAGGTGTCATAAGGTGGAGACGCTTGAGGAGATTGTATTGCGGCATGTGAGGGAGTTTAGGATGTTGTTTCCGGAGAAGCCTGTTTCTACAAAGAATATTCATGAATGGTGCAGACAGATAAAATCCCTAAAAACAATAAGACGCGTACTGGATAAACATTTGAACAATAAAGGAAGTAATAGATGGAGTTATTTTGAGTGATTTGTTTTTGTTACCTGTTTTAACTTGTTAGATGCTCGGGGGTGTAGAGCCGCTCTCTGTTACCGTTTCTCTCCTGCAACTCGGCGTTCGGGCCTTGAGAGCCGCTCTCTGTTACTGTTTCGCTCCTGCAACTCGGGCTTCGGGCCTTGAGAGCCGATCTCTGTTACCGTTTCTCTCCTGCAGCTCGGGCGTTCGGGCCTTGAGAGCCGATCTCTGTTACCGTTTCTCTCCTGCAACTCGGCGTTCGGGCCTTGAGAGCCACTCTCTGTTACCGTTTCTCTCCTGCAACTCGGGCTTCGGGCTTTGAGAGCCGCTCTCTGTTACCGTTTCCCTCCTACAACTCGGGCTTCGGGCCTTGGGAGCCGCTCTCTGTTACTGTTTCGCTCCTGCAACTCGGGCTTCGGGCCTTGAGAGCCGCTCTCTGTTACCGTTTCTCTCCTGCAGCTCGGCGTTCGGGCCTTGAGAGCCGCTCTCTGTTACCGTTTCGCTCCTACAACTCGGGCTTCGGGCCTTGAGAGCCGCTCTCTGTTACTGTTTCGCTTCTGCAGCTCGGGCTTCGGGCCTTGATGGCCGCTCTCTGTTACCGTTTCTCTCCTGCAGCTCGGGCTTCGGGCCTTGAGAGCCGCTCTCTGTTACTTTTTCGCTCCTGCAACTCGGGCTTCGGACTTTGAGAGCCGCTCTCTGTTACCGTTTCCCTCCTACAACTCGGGCTTTGAGGGCCGCTCTCTGTTACCGTTTCGCTCTTCCAACTCGGGCTTCGGGCTTTGAGGGCCGCTCTCTGTTACCGTTTCCCTCTTGTAACTCGGACCTCGGGCTTTGAGGGCCGCTCTCTGTTACCGTTTCTCTCCTGGCAACCGGGATTCGGGCTTTGTGGGCCGCTCTCTGTTACAGTTTCTCTCCTGCAACTCGGCACCAAGGCATTGAGAGCCGATCTCTGTTACCCTTTCTACCCCGTCGGCTGGGCTCTGTGACTT
>NZ_JAAZWB010000039.1 GCF_012524115.1 Bacillus sp. RO1
CTGTTGATTGGAGCAAAAGGCGAAGACTCCTGAGGGAGATAGCGGTAGCTTGAGACCCCGCAGCGGAGCGAGGAGGCTCAAGCACCGCCCCTAGGAAAGCGAAGCCATTTGTGGAGATCAACAGCGGTATTCAGAGCCAATACCTATGACACCTAAATTGTTCGTCTTTTATTAGGCTTTTTTAGTTTTGTCCCAGCCTCTTTGAACTACCTAAACCACCTAATATACTTCTCCATCACCTTCGGCAGAAACCCTTCAAACAGCTTCTTTCTCCAAAAGGCATCTGCTGTCCGTTGAACCGCTGCACTATGGTTTGGATATGGATGTATGACATTGGATATGCTGCCTATTTTCTTATTAAACTGTTTAGAAAATACCACCTCTTGCATCCAATCCCCAGCATGTTTTCCAACGGCATGAGCCCCAATTATTTGACCTTTTTTATCCGTGATGATTTTTACAAATCCAGTTGTTTGATGATCTGTTACGAAACGATCAACTTCTGACAAATCCACCTTATAAGCATCATAATTCAGATTTTTTTCTTTTGCTTCTTCTTCGGTTAAACCTAAATGAAATACTTCCGGTGAAGTGTAGGTGACCCAAGGAACATTTGAATAATCTATTTTTCTCCTCAATCCAAGCAAGGCATTTTGGACGACTTGTTTACCCTCCATCCCAGCTACATGAGTAAAGGGTAATGTACCGTTCACATCCCCTATCGCATAGATGTGGGGGATATTTGTTTGAAGGCGTTCATTTACTTTAATATGCCCTCTGTTATCTGTTTGTACATTGGCTTTATTTAATTGAAGTTTGTCAGAATTAGGTGTTCTTCCTGTTGCAACCAGTATCTCATCGACTTCTATAGAGGTTTCCTTTTCTCCTGGTTCCATGGTAAGGTGAACAACTTTCCCATTTTGACCAGCTTCAATAGATCTGACAGTAGCCTTGAAGAGCAAATCCATTTCTTTAGAAAGAACATCCTTCATGAGATGCTGTACTTCCTTGTCCTCTTTTACTAAAATACCATCAGATTTCTCGACAACCGTCACATTACTTCCTAGTCTCGCCATCGCCTGCGCCATTTCAATTCCAATCGGCCCGCCACCTAACACTAAAAGTCTTCTTGGTAATGTTGATAAAGAGAAGATGGTTTCATTGGTGATATATCCATTCTCTTTTAACCCAGGAATTGGAGGAACAAAAGGCCGTGAACCTGTTGAAATGACAATTCTCTTCCCAAAAATGATTTCATTATTATTAACAATGACTTCATTCTTAGAGTGAAAAGCCCCCATTCCAATATAAACATCGACCCCTAATTTACGAAAACGGTCGGCATCATCATGTACTTGAATATGGTCAATTGCTTCCTTTACTTTCTTCATGACAGTTTCTATTTTAATATTCTCTGAAACGTGAACTCCGAACTCTTCGAGGGAACGGGCACTTTTTATGCGGTTTGCGATTTCAATAAGAGCCTTGGATGGAACGCAACCGAAATGTAAACAGTCACCGCCAGGCTGCTCTTCTTTTTCAATTAACGCAACTTTTCCTCCTAAAGAAGCGGCACCGGCGGCTACCGTTAATCCTCCGGCTCCTCCTCCAATGACTATAAGATCATATTTTCTCATGATGAATCTTCACCTCTCACCCTCCATTTTTGGTAAAACCTAATTTACCTCGGACCTTTTTACTGAAAATTAATGGAAGTACACTAATTAAAACAAAAACGATAACTGCTATGAAAATGACAAATTTATTATCGCCGACAAAACTAGACCCAAGAAAATTGTAAGCAAAAGTACCTGGAATAATCCCAATCACGGTAGCCAAAATAAAATGCGAAAGCTTCACCTTGGAAAGCCCTGCTAAGTAACTTATCAGGTCAAAGTTGAAAAGGGGAATTAAACGAAGCAGGAGCACATAGAAAAATCCATTTTCCTCCATTTGTGATTGAATCTTTTGGACTCTCACATTCGAGGTTTGATTTTTTATCATCCGCTTGCCAAATTTTTTTGCAACCAGGAAAGAGACGATAGCTCCTAGTGTGGCACCAATAATTGTATAAACTGTTCCTCCAAATGCCCCAAAAGCAAGTCCTGCAGCTAAAGATAGAATAGAGGCGGGGAACAGGATAAGTGGGCGGATCGTATACAAGATGATGTAAATTATCGGTGCAAATATACCAAAGGATAGAATCCATTCTCGAATTCCTTCTGGGCTGATATTTAGATAGGTGTGGTTGATGTACAACAAGGAACCTACCAATATCGCAAGAAGTATCGCTTTTATCCAATTTTTTCTCGTCATGGAACCCTTCCTCTCGGTATAATCTTATTTTCTATTATTAACTTAACAGCCCATTGATGAGCAACAAATAAGGTTCAGGAATTAGTACTTTCTATTTCCGACCACAATCCCGACTAATATAAGAAAAACCCCAGCCCATTGATACATACTGATATGTTCTGATAATACCAGGGCTGACATGATTACCGCGACAGGGAGCTCGGAGGCGGTAAGAATCGTTCCAAGGCCTGGCCCCACATGCGGCATCCCGATGGAAAAGAGAAGTGGGGGAAGCACTACACCAAATATACCTAGAATTAATCCATATGGAGCGATGCCTAAAACTGTTGGTTGATCGACTAAAAAGAAAGGGGGAAAGAATATAAACGTAACGATTAAGCCCCCGGTGGAAAGAAGAGCACTTTTTTGAATGGCAGGAATGTCCTTACCGATGATACCGCTCAAAAATATAAAAATGGAAAATGTGAAAGCGGAAAGTATTCCCCATAGAACTCCTTGCAATGAAATCGACTCTATCTTGTCCTCAAAAAGTCCTGCAGCTAAGACAGATCCGGTAAGTAATATCACAATCGAGAGAATTTTACCTGATGAAGGACGTTTTTTATAAAAGATCCATTCCATCAATGTGCCAATCCAAATAAATTGAAACAAACAAATGATAGCAAGGGAAGCTTTTAGTGTTTGTAAGGCTTGATAATACAACAATCCTGTTAGCCCCATAGGTATCCCTGCTAACACAAGTTTCATTGTTTGCATGATATGTAATTTTTTCTTTTTAATAAACAAAGTGACGATCCAGATTATGATGGTACCAACTAACACTTGGCTACCTGTTACCTCACTCATAGAATACCCGGCAGCATAAGCGAGCTTCACGAATGTAGACAGAATGCCAAGACAGCAGCCACCAAAAAATACCATTAATGCGTAATGCCAAGTTTTCATCTTAGTTACCCCCTTTCATTGATGTGAAATACAAAAAAGCCACACAACTGCCCGAAGACAATTGTGTGGCGAAAATAGAGATATCTCTAGAAAAATCCACAATAAACCATTTTATTATTCAATTTCCACACCAAATTATACTGGAATGACTGCTTCAAAGCAATGTGAATTTTTGGGGTTTCCAAACAACACATTAATAGTTGTTTTTCTAGCAAATTAGGAGCAAAGTTAGACCTAACAGAAGAGGGGGACGGAAAGAATGAATTATAAAAATTCCATATCAGATACAAAGTTAAAAATGGTTCAACTAGAAAGAGAATTAAAGAGGCTGGAAAATTTGAAACGAGAGCAAGATGTCACCACATTACATGATCGATTGATAAGAATCAATAAAGAAATCGATGCGTTAATCCTTGAAGCGAATAAAAGAACAGGAAGAGTTAGCGATATGATGATTTAAATTGGACTTCTTCTAGCCTTCTAAATTGTGTAAACGTACATAAGTTTTAGTATGGCGTGAACATAGTGGAGGGACATATGAAGCCGTTAGATAAAATAAACGAAAAGCTTAAAGATATGATAAGCAACCTTCTCAGCAAGCAAACGGATAAAGGTACTTGGAATTTTTGCTTTGAAGGAAGCATTATGACGGATGCTTATATGATTATTTTGATTAGAATCCTTGAACTGACGGACGAGGAAGTAATGGTTAAGAGACTAGTGGAACGGATCAAGTCACAGCAAGAGTCCAATGGGGCTTGGAAAGTGTACCCAGATGAGGATGAAGGGAACCTCAGTGCCACCATAGAGGGGTACTTTTCTTTATTGTATTCAGGATACGTTGCCAAGGATGCTGCCAATATGCGCAAAGCGGAGCGATTTATTCGAGAAAATGGAGGGTTAGCCAAAAGTGATTGGTTGACCAAAATGATGCTTGCAATCACAGGGCAAATCAAATGGCCTAGTGTCATAAAAATAATACCGATTGAAATCATGTTTCTGCCAAGCTGGTCCCCCATCTCCATCTATCAGCTTGTTGGATATGCAAGAGCACACTGGTTACCAATATTAATTTGTAGTAATCTGAACTATTCTTATGTCCATTCACGAACACCGAACCTCACGCACTTACAGGGTGAAGGAAGTGATGCTGAGGATCAACGGCTTTTAGAAGACATGCAAAACCTTCAACTTTATTTTAAAAATACCCTAAAAAAACTCGCAGGCTCACCGGAAATACTTAAGCAAAAAGCTTTTAATAAAGCAGAAGACTATATTCTAGAAAGAATCGAAGAAAATGGAACGCTGTATAGTTATTTCAGTGCAAGTTTCTTTATGGTTTTTGCGCTACTTGCACTAGGTTACGATAAAAGGAACCCTCTCATAGAAAACGCATTTCAAGGGATGAAAGCCTATCTTTGTAGAAATGCCGACCAAGTTTTTATTCAAAATTCTCCCTCCACTGTCTGGGACACTGCCCTGATCTCAGCAGCTTTGCAGCAAGCTGGAGTTCCACATCAACATGCTTCCATCAAGCAAGCAAGCAACTATCTTTCTTCTAAACAACAACAGAAATATGGGGATTGGGCTATCAAAAATCCAGAAGTCACACCTGGTGGATGGGGCTTTTCGGATACCAACACATTTGTCCCAGACATTGATGACACGACCGCTGCTTTGAGGGCTATAACCCCTTTGGCAGGTACAGATAATCACTTTAAACATGCTTGGAGCAAGGGAGTGGAATGGATCTTGACCATGCAAAATGATGATGGTGGTTGGTCCGCTTTTGAAAAGAACACGGATAACTATCTATTATCTTTCATCCCTTTTGAATATGAAGACAGAGTGCTTTTCGATCCTTCAACTGCTGATTTAACAGGAAGAACCTTATATTTTCTAGGAGAGTATACAACCATTCCTCAGGAGTCCGATGTTTTTCGAAAAGCAAAGGAGTGGTTGGAGCACAATCAGGAGGAGAACGGTTCCTGGTACGGAAGATGGGGGAATTGTTATATTTATGGAACTTGGGCGGCCATTACAGGCTTGAAGGCTATCGGCGTATCAAGTGATGATCCCCTAATCAGCCGTGCTGTGAAATGGCTTTTTTCCATACAAAATGAGGATGGGGGTTGGGGAGAATCGTGTGAAAGTGATAGCAAGAAACGTTATATTCCTTTGCACCACAGCACTCCTTCTCAAACCGCTTGGGCTTTAGATGCTCTCATCTCTGCTTCAGAAATTCCAACTCCTAAAATTAAAAAGGGAATTTACTCTTTATTAAGTTTACTAGAAGCAAATGATTGGAGAAGCACCTATCCAACAGGTGCAGGAATTCCAGGCGGGTACTATATCCATTACCATAGCTATAAGTATATCTGGCCATTGCATGCGCTAAGTCATTATAAGAATAAATATTATGAAACTGAATGATGCATGGGTAAAAGGTGATTCTAATAAATGGAATCATCTTTTTTTACTCACACTTTATTCACATTTTTGGAGTAAAATAAGGGTTATATTTCTGTTTAGGAGTGTTACGGTTGAGATATCCTTTAATCATATTTGCCTTTATCATGATAGTGATGTTATCAGGATGTACAAGCTCTGATATTGCATTGCCGAAAATGAAGAACGAAGCTTCAGTCTTATATATCAGCCATTTGAAAGAAAATGCTATAACAGCCCTGGATCTATCTACAGGTAATGAAGAGAAAGTAAGTTTGCCCATCCGGTTTTCAGCAATTGTAGAAATCAAATCAGGGATATTTGTGGCTTCTGTCAAAGAAGAAGAAAGCCTCTATGAAATCAATATTAATGAAAATAAAGTTTCTCCATACATGGATATAGACCCGGGAATTCTTGAATTAACATATGATCACGAAAAGGGAAATCTTTACACGGTAAATGGAAAAGCAAATCACATACAAGTGATAGATGTGGAGAAGAAAGAAATTATGGAGGAAATCAGTGTGGGAGAGTATCCGTCAAAAATGGTACACCACGGTAAGCTCTTATTTGTCCTCGCTGCAAAAAGCGGGGAAGTGTATGTGATGGACACTTCTACGAATAAAATTACGAACACTTTTCGGGTGAATGAGAGGCCAGAAGGATTGCACTTTGATGGAAAGTATGTGTGGACAGGCGGCCATGGTGCTACAGGTGAAATGAATGAAAATGTATTCGCCTATGACCCGGAAACAGGCAAGGAAGTAAAATCTGTGACAACTGGACTGATGCCCATTCAAATTTCCCAGGTGAGCGGAAATTCCTCCATCTATGTCCTAAGTCATGGGGATCACAGCCTGACAAAATTTAACCCAGACACATACGAGGTAGAAAAGAAAATAAATGTTGGGGATAACCCAAGCTATATGATTGCCGATGGAACCGACTTGTATGTTTCAAGTCTAGATGGAGATGAAATACTTGTACTAGATCAAGATAGCTTAGATGTTGTAAACAAGTATGCAATTACGAATGGTCCCTATCTTTTATTTAAAGGAGGCGAGGGAGAATGAAGGATGCCTTTCAAATATTGGTGGTGGACGATGAAGCAGATATGAGGGAAATGCTAGATATGTATCTTCATAAGGAAAACTATCAAGTACTTCATGCGGAAAATGGAGAAGAGGCGCTTGACTTGCTTTACGATCACGAGGTGGATCTAATTATCCTTGATGTGATGATGCCAGTCATGGACGGCTTTACTGCCTGTAAAAAAATCCGTGAAAAATACATGATGCCGATCCTTATGCTGACAGCAAAAAGTGATGAATGGGATAAAGTTAGGGGCTTAAAGCTGGGAGCGGATGATTATGTAATGAAACCTTTCAGTCCTAAGGAACTTTTGGCAAGGGTGGAGGCATTGCTTCGTCGATCCAATCAAGCATTCTTTGATGTGGTCTCCCTTTCTGAAATAACCGTTCAGAAAAGCGCTCGGCAAGTGCTTATTGGAGGGGAACGGGTGAACCTTGCCAGAAGGGAATACGATCTCTTACTATTTTTAATGGAGCATGAAGGGAAGGTATTTTCAAGAGAACAGCTGCATGATGTCATTTGGGGGCTAGATACCGAAAAGGGCTCATTCCGTACAGTGGATACTCACGTGAAGACGTTGAGATTTAAGCTTAAGGATGCAGGAGCAAAAATAAAAACAGTATGGGGCATTGGTTATAAGTTCGATGGAGAAGATGCATGAACACTTTATCCATTCGTAATAAAATCTGGTTAACCATCCTATCTGTATCTTTACTGACCATCATCCTGGTGGGGGGAGTCTCGTACTACCTTTATCAAACATTATATATTGAAAAGCAGACGGATTTGTTGATGAAGCAAGGTCAAACCTTGGAGGAGGTTTACTATGAAGAGAGTAGGAAGACATTTTTGGAGCGGCTGGACTGGTTAGAGCTCAGTTCAGAATCCTCCATTATTTTTTCAGATGATCCGATGCTGCTTGCAAGTGGGGCTCCTTTTGATTCGTTTGCAGAAGAGAACCTTATTACCTTTAATGAAAGGCAGGAGTTGATGAAGGGAGAGACCTTAACCTTTACGAAATACCATACAGCGTTGGAACAGGAAATTCGTGCAGTAATTATTCCGTTAAGAATAAATGATAGACTGGAAGCTGTTATTTTCCTATATATGCCTCTAACGGCAATTACCGAAGCTTTTCAACCAATTAGAAACCTACTATTGATTGGAATGGTCCTATTGATTTTGCTTCTTACCTATGTCGGAACGAAGATGACCAATAGAATTGTTCGCCCCATTAAGCAAATGGAGAAAGTAGCAAAAGATATTGCCCAAGGGGATTTTTCTAAAAAATTATCTATTACAGGCGATGATGAGATTGCAAGCCTTGGCAGGTCCATTAATAAAATGTCCTCTAATCTTGATGAAGTCGACAGGAACAGACGTGAATTTCTGGGTAATGTATCCCATGAATTAAGGACGCCAATCAGCTACCTAAAAGGATACAGTGAAGCATTGGAAGAAGGCATCATTCCTACTAAAAAGTTTGCAGAAACGATAAAGAAAGAAACGGATAGAATGGATCGCCTTGTACATGACCTGTTGGATCTTGCTCAACTAGAGGGAGATTCGTATCCGATGAACAAGGAACCTGTCATACTTGCAGAATTGGTAAAAGAGGTGCTAGACCGCTTGCGTTTAAAGCTAGATGACAAAAATCTTGCAACAGAAGTTCAACTTGATGAAGGAGTAGTCGTGAATGGTGATTATCGGAGACTGGATCAAGTAGTAGAAAATCTTTTGAACAATGCAATTAAATTCACCCCTAATAACAGGACCATTCGGATTTCACTCGAAGAAGGTAAAACGATGGGAGTCCTGAAAATGGAGGATGAAGGAATAGGGATTCCAGAAGAGGACCTTCCGTATATTTTTGAAAGGTTTTACCGAGTCGAAAAAGCCCGGACTAGAAAAAGTGGCGGAACCGGATTGGGACTTTCCATCGTGCAGCAGATTGTCAGTAAGCATGATGGAAGTATTTCGGTGGATTCACAGCTTGGTAAAGGAACGGTTGTCACAGTAGAAATTCCATTGTTCATTTTTTAATCATCCTTCATTCTTTTTTCACATTTGCCCGTCAGAATGTAAGCATACGAAGAAAAATTGAAGGAGTATGCTTATGGAGAATCCTACACATCAAGATAAAGGCAAAAATCAGACCAGAAATGGCCTCTATCAAACAATGTGGAGATGGCATTTTTATGCTGGAATCATTTTTGCCCCTTTTTTAATCATTCTGGCATTTAGTGGTGCCGCTTACTTATTTAAACCTCAGATTGAATCCTATATGTACCAGGATCTTTATTATGTGGAAGAGACAAAGGCGACAACCTTGTCTGTGAATGCACAGGCTGAAAAAGTCCGCGAAGAATATCCTGGTGCTTCCATTAGCAGAGTGTCCATTTTGGATGAAGAGGACCGTACAACTAAGTTTTCTACCATGCAAGATGGTCAATCTGTCAGTGTTTTTGTAGACCCTTATTCAGGAAAGGTTATGGGGGATCTGCCAGTTGAAAAAGAATTGATGACTATCTTTGTGAAATTGCACAGTGAATTGCTTGTAGGAGGGACTGTTGCAAACCGTATGGTGGAGCTTGCTGCTTGTTGGGCCATTATTCTTATCTTAACAGGGCTCTATATATGGTGGCCGCGCAACCGTGCCTCCATTTGGGGAACGTTTCTTCCAAGATTAAGAAGCAAAGGCCGAATGTTCTGGCGTGACATGCATGCGGTACCAGCATTCTGGCTTTCTATTGGACTTTTAGTCTTAATTTTGACAGGACTTCCATGGTCAGGTGTCATGGGGGAGCAAATCAATCGAGTCGCAACAGCAACGAATACCGGGTATCCGGCTTTCTCTTTTAGCTTTGGACCGAAGCCAGAATCCGTTACCGTGACAAAGGATGTTGCAGAAGATGTACCATGGGCTGCTGAGAATGTTCCCGTTCCTACATCGGAAAATATTCAATATGTCCCATTAACTCTAAATGACGCAGCAGGAATCGCGGAAATGAAAGATGTTCAAGAACCATATTCCATCTCCATGCCACAAGGGGAAACGGGAGTGTTTACAATTTCTTCTTCCCACTCCAAGCCCTTTGATAATGCCACTTTGCATGTAGATCAATATAGCGGAGCGGTGCTGACAGATGTCAGGTATGCGGATTATGGAATGATGGGGAAGGCCATAACGCTTGGAATCGCCCTCCACGAAGGTAAATTATTTGGCTTGGCTAATCAACTGGTAGGCCTTCTACTATGTATCGGACTGATTGGAATGATGGTAAGCTCCCTGATTATGTGGAGAAAAAGAAAGCCGGAAAACAGTTTAGGTGCTCCCGGTCGACATGTTGATATCAAGATAAAAAGGGCCGTTACCATTATCATGCTAGTTCTAGGACTGGTCATGCCGTTGGTTGGAATCTCTATTATCGTGGTGCTTATATTAGATAAGCTTGTTTTTGTTAGAATAAAACGTCTAAAAGCCTGGTTAGGGTAAGAAAGGTGTCTTGTATAATATGAAGAAATTATTGTTAGTTGTTGTTCCGTTTTTATTATTGTTGGTCGGGTGTACAAGTGCACCTGATGAGGAAACATCGATCGAAATCGTAGAGGTTGAAATGGAACTTCCGGAAAATGTGAAAGAAAAAGAGGAAGTTACGGTTAAGACCTTAGTGACGCAAGGCGATGAAAAAGTGGAAGATGCCAAAGAAGTGCAATTTGAGATTTGGAATGTGGAACAAGGAAAAGAAAACAGTGTTCTACTTGATGCGGAACATGTTGGTGATGGGGTTTACGAAGTGAAGCATTCTTTTGAAGATAAAGGAGTGTACCGAGTACAATCCCATGTGACAGCTCGTGACATGCATGTAATGCCTACCAAGCAAATGGTCGTTGGGGATCTCAGTCAAGAAGAAATTGATGCTATCTTGGCAAGGGAAGCAGAAGAGGAAGAACATGAAGATGAAGATGATGGAGATCATGGGCACCATCATTAATAGTTATTTAGGAACCATTCGGATGTAGATTCCGAATGGTTTTTTATTGTTTAAGAAATTATCAAATAATGGAATGCTCGATTCATTGAGATGAAGACCTCAGTGACGAGAAAAAAGGAGGAAAGGTGTCTTCATCGCCGTTATGAAGACCTCAGTGGCGATAAAAAAGGAGGAAAGGTGTCCTCATCCCTGCTATGAAGACCTCAGTGGCGATAAAAAAGGGGGAATGGTGTCTTCATCCCTGTTATGAAGACCTCAGTGACGAGAAAAAAGGAGGAGAGGAGTCCTCATCGCTGTTATGAAGACCTCAGTGACGAGAAAAAAGGAGGAGAGGAGTCCTCATCGATGTTATGAAGACCTCAGTGACGAGAAAAAAGGAAGATAGGTGTCCTCATCGCCGGTATGAAGACCTCAGTGACGATAAAAAAGGAGGAAAGGTGTCCTCAACGAAGTTATGAAGAACTCAGTGACGAGAAAAAAGGAGGAAAGGTG
>NZ_JAAZWB010000004.1 GCF_012524115.1 Bacillus sp. RO1
CTACGGATCAAAAGGTTAGGGGTTCGAGTCCTCTCGGGCGCGCCATTATCGGGGAGTAGCTCAGCTTGGTAGAGCACTTGGTTTGGGACCAAGGGGTCGCAGGTTCAAATCCTGTCTTCCCGACCATTAAATTACTATTATTTAAATTTGGGGCCTTAGCTCAGCTGGGAGAGCGCCTGCTTTGCACGCAGGAGGTCAGCGGTTCGATCCCGCTAGGCTCCACTTTATTAATTTATTTTCTTTTTGGCGGTGTAGCGACGAGCATAACTACTTGAATTTGCTCCGAGTTGTCCCGACGGATTTACACCCCTGAATTTGCTTGCAGAGGAAGGGACACAGACCAGCAACAATGGTGCCAGTAAATCTAATGAAATACTTTATCTTTTTGGCGGTGTAGCTCAGCTGGCTAGAGCGTACGGTTCATACCCGTGAGGTCGGGGGTTCGATCCCCTCCGCCGCTACCAAAAAGGACCTTTAGCTCAGCTGGTTAGAGCAGACGGCTCATAACCGTCCGGTCGTAGGTTCGAGTCCTACAAGGTCCACCAGTTCTTTCTATACGCGGAGGAATACCCAAGTCCGGCTGAAGGGATCGGTCTTGAAAACCGACAGGGGTGTCAAAGCCCGCGGGGGTTCGAATCCCTCTTCCTCCGCCATATTATTTCTTAGTATGGTGAGTATAGATATTATAAGATTATCGCGGGGTGGAGCAGTCCGGTAGCTCGTCGGGCTCATAACCCGAAGGTCGCAGGTTCAAATCCTGTCCCCGCAACCAAATTGGTCCCGTGGTGTAGCGGTTAACATGCCTGCCTGTCACGCAGGAGATCGCCGGTTCGATCCCGGTCGGGACCGCCATTTATGTTTGGCTCGGTAGCTCAGTTGGTAGAGCACGATCGAGTAAACTTCCCTGGATATTCTACAGCGCACAAATTTTGGTTTTGAAATTTGGGTGATGATGCGAAGAAAGTATAAAAGTTGTTACTAATATTTATATTACGGCTCGGTAGCTCAGTTGGTAGAGCAATGGACTGAAAATCCATGTGTCGGCGGTTCGATTCCGTCCCGAGCCACTTTGAATTTTAAATGCCGGTGTAGCTCAGTTGGTAGAGCAACTGAC
>NZ_JAAZWB010000040.1 GCF_012524115.1 Bacillus sp. RO1
AAAAATAGAGTGGTGAAGTTTTCATATCATATATGAAGACCTTAGTGACGAGAAAAAAGAGGAGAAAAGTCTTCATAGCCGAGATGAATAGCTCATTGAGCAGAAAAAAGTAGTAGCGAAGGTTTCAAAGCCGATATGAAGACCTCATAGACGAGAAAAAAAGAGTAGCGAAGTCTTCTCCGCAGATACGAAGACATCAGTGACGAGAAAAAAAGAGTAGCGAAGTCTTCATATCCGAGATGAAAACCTCAGTGACGAGAAAAAAAGAGTAGCGAAGTCTTCATAGCCGAGATGAAGACCTCAGTGACGAGAAAAAAGAGTAGAGAAGACTTCATAGCCGAGATGAAGACCTCAGTGACCAGAAAAAAGTAGTAGCGAAGTCTTCATAGCCGAGATGAAGACCTCATAGACGAGAAAAAAAGAATAGCGAAGTCTTCATAGCCGAGATGAAGACCTCAGTGACGAGAAAAAAAGAGTAGAGAAGACTTCATAGACGAGATGAAGACCTCAGTGACGAGAAAAAAAGAGTAGCGAAGTCTTCATAGCCAAGATGAAGACCTCAGTGACCAGAAAAAAGTAGTAGCGAAGTCTTCATAGACGAGATGAAGACCTCAGTGACGAGAAAAAAAGAGTAGCGAAGTCTTCATAGACGAGATGAAGACCTCAGTGACGAGAAAAAAGTAGTAGCGAAGTCTTCTCCACAGATACGAAGACCTTCAATCAACAGCGGAGCATAACCAAGCAACTAAATATCCATATAAATAATGAAACCTTCCCTCCCCTCATACGTATAACTTATGGAGAACATAAAAAGGGGAGAAGACAACTTTGATGAGTTTAAAGCGAATTTACACGACCGTTTTTCTTGTAATACTTGCTGCTGTCATAGGGTCAGTTGCTTTAACGTCATGGTACACGGTAGATCAATCAGAACAAGCTGTGATTATGACATTTGGAAAAGTAGAAGAAGGAATCAGTGAACCAGGACTGCACTTTAAGATGCCTTGGCCTATACAAACAGTAGAAACAATGTCCAAGGAGACCTTCAGTTTACAGTTTGGCTATCAAGAAAAAGATGGAGAGATAGTTGAATACACAAATGATACAAAAATGATAACAGGTGATGAAAATATCGTATTGGCAGATATGGTAGTCATGTGGAAGATAACCGATCCAGGAAAATACTTATTCAATAGTGATGATCCTCAGGCTGTCCTTTATAATGCTACATCCGCTTCGCTACGAAGTATTATCGGTAGCACTAAGATAGATGAAGCATTGACTTCAGGTAAAGCACAAATTGAAGTGGAGGTCTATGACTTACTTACTTCCTTAATGGAAACCTATGATATTGGTATTTCCATTACATCTGTCAATCTTCAGGATGTGGAATTACCCAATGATGAGGTTCGTAAAGCTTTTACAGATGTAACAGATGCACGTGAAATGGAAAACACGAAGAACAATGAAGCGAAAAGGTATCAAAACCAACGTCTAAATGAAGCAGAAGGCGAGAAAGACGCCATTATTTCTAAAGCAGAAGGGGAAAAGGCTGCAAGAATTGAGCGTGCTCGTGGAGACGTAGCTAAATTCAATTCCTTGTACAACGAATATGTGAATGCTCCGGAATTAACGAAAAAGCGTCTTATTTTAGAGACAATGGAAGAAGTCTTACCGTATGCCGAGATCTACATTATGAATGATGATGGCAATACGATGAAATATTTCCCGCTCCGAACCGAAAATTCAGCTCCAAAACCACCAGCGAACCCGGAAGGAAGTGGGAACAATGAGTGATCAAAACATTATCAATTTAGAAAAGAAAAAACCTGACTTGCAATGGAAAACCATCATTCGCGGAGGAATATTTGGAGCGGTGATGCTTATCGTTCTTGGTGTAATCCTTGCAAATGTATTTGTCGTAAAAGAAGGCGAATATAAGGTTGTTAGACAGTTTGGAGAAGTAGTAAAGATAGTGGAAGAGCCTGGTTTGAATTTCAAAACTCCATTCATTCAATCCGTAACGACTGTTCCCAAATATCAAATGCTATATGATGAAGCCGGTGCTGAAATAAACACTCGCGACAAAAAGCGGATGCTAATTGATAATTATGTGGTATGGCGAGTGGAAGATCCTGAATTGATGATCAGTAACCTAGCGAGTCTTGTGAATGCAGAAACCAAGATGTCCGAGTTTGTATTCTCTGTTGTCAGAACAGAACTTGGACAACTGAATTATGATGATATTATCAATGATGAAAAGTCATCAAGAGGAAGCTTGAATGACAGAGTAACAGATAGAGTAAATGAACTTTTGGCAAGAGATAATTACGGAATTGTCGTGACGGATGTGCGTATGAGAAGAACGGACCTGCCACCTGAAAATGAAGCTGCCGTGTTCACACGGATGATTTCAGAGCGTCAATCAACTGCTCAAGAATACCTTTCTCGTGGAGATGCCGATAAAAACAGAATCATGGCAGATACAGATCGAGCAGTGAAAGAAATACTGGCGAAAGCCGAAGCGGATGCAGATACAATACGCGGTAAAGGAGAAGGAGAAGCGGCTAAAGTCTACAATGAAGCATTCTCTAAAGATGCTGAATTCTATGAGCTTTACCGCACACTTGAGTCCTATAAAAAGACCATTGATGGAGAAACCGTCATCGTCCTTCCTTCCGACTCCCCATACGCCAAACTCCTAATGGGTGGAATGGAATAAAAGAGTAAAGTTTTAATGTTATAAGATGAGTGAATTGGAGCGAAAGGCACTCGACTGCAGCGGAAAGGAACTTCCAACTTTAAAGTAAACCTCCAGTCATAATAACAAAGCCACAATTTTTGTTTCTGTTCTTATCCATGATAGAATAGAAGAAGAATTGTGGCTTTTTATAGTTGGGATTTTACATAAGAAATATGAAAAAGAAACAAAGGAGGAGTTAGGAATATGGCAAAAAACAAACTAGTATTGATTGATGGAAACTCCATCGCCTATCGTGCTTTCTTTGCACTTCCGCTATTAAGCAATGAAAAAGGAATACATACCAATGCTATCTATGGATTTACCATGATGCTGATGCGCATTTTAGAAGAAGAAAAACCTACCCATATGCTTGTGGCATTTGATGCAGGCAAAACAACATTCCGCCATAAAACGTTCGGAGAATACAAAGGGGGACGCCAAAAAACTCCGCCTGAACTGTCCGAACAATTCTCCTTCCTTAGAGAGCTACTGGACGCATACAACATAAAAAGATACGAACTGCCTGAATATGAGGCGGATGACATTATTGGGACATTGGCTCAGCAAGCTGCAAAAGATGATTATGAAGTGAAAATCATTTCAGGTGACAAAGATTTAACACAGCTAGCCACAGATAAAATCACGGTGGATATCACAAAAAAAGGTATTACAGATGTAGATTCCTACACACCTGCATTTATTGAAGAAAAATATGGATTGAATGTGGACCAGATCATCGACATGAAAGGTCTTATGGGAGATTCTTCGGATAACATCCCAGGTGTACCTGGAGTGGGAGAAAAAACAGCCATCAAACTGTTAAAGGAATTTGGCACAATCGAAACACTTCTTGAGTCCATTGACCAGGTCAGTGGGAAAAAGCTGAAAGAAAAGCTGGAAGATAATAAAGAACAGGCAATCATGAGCAAGCAGCTCGCAACTATCATGACGGAAGCACCAGTAGAAGTTACCGTGGAAGAGCTAATTTATGAAGGTTACGATAAAAAGAAAGTGGTCGATATCTTTAAAGAACTTAGTTTCAACTCTCTGCTGGACAAGCTCGGAGAAGAAGGAGAAACGGTAACAGAGGATTTAGAGGATATTTCCTTTGAAATACTGGATGAAGTAAAAGAGGCGCATTTTGCAAAAGAAAACTTCTTCATGGTAGAAGTGTTAGATGAAAATTATCACCGTGCAGACATTCAAGGAATTGCACTCGTGAATGAGACCGGGAACTATTTTATCCCTACAGATGTAGCTTTGCAGTCAGAAGAATTTGCAGCATTTGCTTCAGATCATAAAAGAAAAAAGACAGTTTTTGACGCGAAAAGAGCAATCGTAGCACTAAAGTGGAAGGGGATTGAACTGAACGGGATTGACTTTGACTTTATCATTGCATCTTATATCGTGAATCCGTCTGAGACTTCTACGGACCTTGCGGAAATTGCCCGCAAAAAAGGCTATTATCAGATTGAAACAGATGAAGCTGTCTACGGCAAAGGTGCCAAGCGTGCTATACCGGATCAACAGAAGGTTGCAGACCATCTGGTGAGAAAGACTTTCGCCATGCAGGAAATGAAAGAGTCCTTCATTCATGAATTGAAGGATAATGAGCAGTTGGAATTATTCGAGGAACTGGAAATGCCATTGACATTGGTACTGGCCGAAATGGAAGCGCTCGGTATTAAAGTGGATAAGGCACGATTGGAAGAAATGGGAACAGACCTTGGTGAGAAGCTAGAGAAAATAGAAGAGAAAATTTTTGACCTGGCAGGCGAAAAATTCAATATTAACTCTCCAAAGCAGCTTGGTGTCATTCTTTTTGAAAAGCTTGGACTACCGCCTGTAAAGAAGACAAAAACAGGGTATTCGACTTCTGCTGACGTGTTGGAAAAATTAGCAGAAAAGCACGAGATCATTCAACAAATCTTACACTATCGTCAATTAGGCAAACTGAAATCAACCTACATTGAAGGGTTATTAAAAGTGATTCATGAGGATTCGCATAAAATACACACACGCTTTAATCAAGCGTTAACACAGACTGGGCGCTTGAGTTCTATTGATCCAAACCTGCAGAATATACCTGTTCGCCTAGAGGAAGGTAGAAAGATAAGGGAGGCATTTATCCCATCCCATGAAGATTGGGTTATCTTTGCTGCCGACTATTCCCAAATTGAACTAAGGGTTCTTGCCCACATTGCTAATGACGAAAAGCTGATTGAAGCATTTAAAGAAGATGCGGACATTCATACAAAAACTGCAATGGATGTATTCCATGTTTCAGAAGAAGAAGTCACTTCGAATATGCGCCGTCAGGCCAAAGCCGTAAACTTTGGAATTGTCTATGGCATTAGCGACTACGGCCTTTCGCAGAGCTTGGGGATTACAAGAAAAGATGCCAAGACATTTATCGACCGGTACTTGGAAAGCTTCCCTGGAGTGAAAGAATACATGGAAGATAGCGTCCTTGATGCAAAGGATAAGGGATACGTTACAACCCTTTTGCATCGCCGCCGTTACCTGCCAGAGATAACAAGCAGCAACTTTAACTTGAGAAGTTTTGCAGAAAGAACCGCGATGAACACCCCGATTCAAGGTAGTGCCGCTGATATCATAAAAAAAGCAATGATTGATATGGCAAATAAACTGGAAGAAGAAAATATGAAATCTAAAGTCCTACTTCAAGTACATGATGAACTTGTATTTGAGGCTCCTAAAGATGAAATCGAAAAGTTAAAGAAAATTGTACCAGAAGTGATGGAGCAAGCAGTGGAATTAAAGGTCCCGTTGAAAGTGGATTACTCTTATGGCTCTACATGGTACGACGCGAAATAATTGTTTTTATGAGGATGTGTTACCATGCCAGAACTTCCTGAGGTTGAAACGGTTAGAAAAACACTGGTTCAGCTTGTACAAGGTAAAAAAATTAAACAGGTGAAAGTCCTATGGCCAAAAATGATTAAAGAGCCGGATGATGCTGCTCTTTTTGAGGAGATGCTGATTGGCCAAGAGATTGTGGAAATAGGAAGAAGAGGGAAGTTTCTCCTCTTCTACCTTAATGATTATTGTATGGTCTCTCACTTGAGAATGGAAGGCAAATATGGCCTCTATCAAAAAGATGAACCAGCAAATAAGCATACACATGTTTTTTTCTATTTTGAAGACGGTACCGAACTTCGCTATCAGGACGTTCGCAAGTTCGGCACGCTTCATCTTTATAAAAAAGGGGAGGAAATTGGAGCGAAATCGCTTGCGAGTTTAGGACCAGAGCCTTTTGAGGACGAGTTCAACCTTGACCTCCTTAAAGAGAGACTCGCTAAAACTAATCGAAACATCAAAGCGGTCCTTTTGGATCAAACAGTTGTTGTCGGTCTTGGGAATATTTATGTAGACGAGGCTTTATTCAGAGCGGGAATACACCCCGAAAGAGTCGCAAGCAGTTTGAACGAGGAAGAGCTGATCGAGCTGCAACGTGAAATAGTTCTGACCCTTCAAGAAGCCGTCGACAAGGGTGGGAGTACTATCCGTTCCTATGTAAATTCACAAGGTCAGATTGGCATGTTTCAGCTCGAGCTTTTCGTCTACGGCCGAAAAGGAGAACCTTGCAGAAAATGCGGCCAGGAAATCGAAAAAACAGTCGTAGCCGGCAGAGGCACCCACACCTGCCCAAATTGCCAGCCAAAGCCACAGGAGTTGAGTAAACTCAAAATCCCCCCTTTTTGCCTAAAGAGGAGGGAATGAGGCTCCTTAAGCGTTGAGTTGCCACTTAAATATCTTGTACTTAGTGATTTCTAGCTGTGGATTGGAGCAAAGGCGAAGACTCCTGAGGGAGATAGCGCTAGGTGGAGACCCCGCAGGCTAAGCCGAGGAGGCTCCACCAGCGCCCCTAGGAAAGCAAAGCCATTTGCGGAAATCCACAGCGGAGTCTAAACAATATCTAAACTCGAAGACTTTTTCAATAGCCTTCAACGAACACATTGTAAGGCAAAAGAAAGTTAGAGCAAAAAATAAATAGAACACATCGAATGGGCTCCTGCCATATACTATCGTAGTGATAGTTAGGGAGGAGCTCTTAATGATTCCATACATCTCACTTATCCTACTAGCCTTTGCCGTTAGTCTGGATAGCTTCAGTGTTGGCTTGACATATGGCCTAAGAAAAATGCATATGCCGCTTAAATCAATCACTATCATTGCGTGTTGTTCGGCCGTCTCGCTTTTGCTTGCCATGTTAGTAGGCACCATACTTATGAAATTTCTCTCCCCTGCTTTTGCAGAGACAGTTGGTGGAAGTATTCTCATTCTTTTAGGAATGTGGGTTCTCTACCAGTTTTTCCGTGCCAGTACAGCCGAAGATAGTACTTCTTTTGCAGACGAACGCATACTGTTCAATCTTGAAATCAAATCCCTAGGTGTAGTCATCAACATTTTGAGAAAGCCAACAGAAGCTGATTTTGACCGTTCCGGATCCATCACTGGATTAGAGGCTTTTTTTCTAGGTATTGCTCTTTCCCTTGATGCTTTTGGTGCCGGTATCGGTGCAGCTTTGCTTGGGTACTCTCCCGGGGTAATGGCGGTTTCAGTAGCCGTGATGAGTTCGTTATTTGTAATTACCGGAATAAAATTAGGAAGGGTGTTTTCCACCGTTTCGTGGATTAACAAATTCTCCTTTTTACCGGGAGTATTACTTATCGTTATCGGGATTATTAAAATGTAAAAAGAAACACCAGAGGTTGTCTAGCACAGCCTCTCTTTTAAAAAAGGAGGAGTGGACATGCCTTTGATTATAGGACTTACCGGTGGAATTGCTAGTGGTAAAAGCACAGTGGCCAATATGCTGAGGGATAAAAACATACCGATTGTGGATGCTGACGTGGTGGCTAGGGAAGTAGTTGAAATTGGTACGGATACATATAAGAAACTAGTAACTGAGTTTGGAACTGACATACTTAACGATGACAAAACGTTGAACAGACCAAAGCTCGGCAGCATTATTTTTCAAGATGAAACGAAGCGGCAAAATTTGAACAACATCATGCACCCAAGCATCAGGACAAGCATGAAAGAAAAGACAAAAAACTACATAGAAGAGGGACATGATGTGGTAGTCATGGATATCCCCTTACTTTTCGAAAGCAAGCTAACCCATCTTGTAGATAAAACATTACTCGTTTATGTAACGGAAAAAACACAATTGAAACGGTTAATGGAGAGAAACGACTTAACTGAAAAGGAAGCGACAGACAGAATTCAATCACAAATGCCTCTTTCTGAAAAAGTAAAACTCTCCCATGCTGTCATTGACAACAACGGCTCCCTCGGCAAAACAGAGCAACAATTAAACCAAATACTAAAACAATGGCATATCCAGTAACCCGGTTGATCAAAGCGCCTCGAACGGAGATCAACTGAAATTCCAAAAACTTACTAGGTTAATAGTACTAAGGGCATATCCAAAAATAGGGAAATGCCCTTTTTTTATTTTTCACATGACATATAGATTTTAATTATGTTATACTAATTGCAGGATAACAGATTAATAAGTATAACATATATACAGAAATGGGGAATTTTCATGAAGGCAAAGGTTGCAATTAACGGGTTTGGACGAATAGGGAGAATGGTATTCAGACGCGCCATCCAAGAAGAAGGCTTAAATATCGTTGCAATCAATGCGAGCTATCCAGCGGAAACGCTAGCTCACCTTATTAAATACGACACAAACCATGGACGTTTCGATGCGGATGTTTACGCAGAAGACAATGCCTTAATCGTAAATGGTAAGCGCATTCAATTAGTAAGCAACCGTAACCCAGAAGAGCTTCCTTGGAAAGAAATGAATATAGATATCGTTATTGAAGCAACAGGGAAATTTAACTCTCGCGATAAAGCGGCACTTCATCTTCAAGCAGGTGCTAAGCGGGTAGTACTGACAGCTCCTGGAAAAAATGAAGATGTAACGATTGTCATGGGCGTAAATGAAGAAGTACTAGATATGAATGAGCATTTTGTCATCTCTAACGCTTCTTGTACGACCAACTGCCTAGCTCCAGTTGTGAAAGTGTTAGATCAACAATTTGGAATTGAAAACGGACTAATGACTACCGTTCATGCTTATACAAATGATCAAAAAAATATTGACAACCCGCATAAAGATCTTCGCAGAGCAAGAGCTTGCGGTCAGTCCATCATCCCAACATCTACAGGTGCGGCAAAAGCATTATCTCTCGTTCTTCCACACTTAAAGGGGAAACTTCATGGAATGGCGCTACGTGTTCCAACACCTAACGTATCGCTTGTTGACTTAGTGGTAGACTTAAAGAAACCGGTAACGGTAGAAGACGTGAATGATGCGTTCCAAAGTGCTTCCATCGGTTCTATGGATGGTATATTAGGGGTTACAATGGAGCCGCTTGTATCTGTGGACTTCAACACTAACCCGCATTCTGCTATCATCGATGGATTATCCACAATGGTGATGGGCGATACAAAGGTAAAAGTATTGGCTTGGTACGATAATGAGTGGGGTTATTCTTGCCGAGTGGTTGATCTTGTTCAATTCGTGGCTGAAAAAATGGTAGAAGCTAAAGAAGTAATGGCTGGTTAATTTTGACCTGAAACCATATTATAATAAAATAAATGTAAGCGGTTAACATTTTGTGTTAACCGCTTTTTTGCATGTGTCGGAAAATGGAATTATTTTTACCTTTTTCCTAAATTAATAGATTTCAAGAAAAAAAGTCTTAAATGCCTGTTGCAAATCTAAAATAAAAGCATTATACTATTTTTCGTGAACTTCTTGAAACGATTATGTGGCTACTTAAAGGGTTAGGACCTCTCTGGACTAACTTTCCCCCGTGGTAGTAATACATCAATCACTCTTCACCTTTGAGGAATTCATGTATTTTAAAAAATGAAAAGGGGGAACGTGAGATGGAAACAGTAGGTCGTCACGTTATTTCAGAATTATGGGGTTGCGATTTTGACAAATTGAATGATATGGATTACATCGAAAGAACTTTTGTCGATGCTGCATTAAAATCAGGTGCAGAAGTAAGAGAGGTAGCTTTTCATAAATTTGCTCCTCAAGGGGTAAGCGGAGTTGTTATTATATCCGAATCCCACTTAACAATTCATAGTTTCCCAGAGCACGGATATGCAAGTATCGATGTTTATACATGCGGAGAATTAGATCCTAATATTTCAGCTGACTATATTGCAACTGCTTTAAATGCTCAGACGCGTGAAACAATCGAACTTCCACGTGGAATGGGTCCTGTTCAAGTAAACAAAGCAAAAGCTCTTTAAAATTATAACTAAATGCATTAAAATAAAAAGAGGTGTATAGCATGCACCTCTTTTTATTATACTCAAAAATATATCATACATAAAAAACACAAGTTAAGGGGTTGTCAGGCTAAAGTGGGAGCGATGCAAAAGCTGAAAGGTATATTGACCAATCACTCGGAAACACGGGAAAATCATACAGAAGAATCCCTGCGTAGCCGGTATTATAAAACTACCAATAAAAACGCAATGAAGGCTTTACAAGAATTGTTTAACAAGATGGAAGGCGTAACGGTAAAGTCTGTTTCTGAAGAGCACGGGGAAATTGCATTGCAAGTGAACAAAGGCAGAAAAGCATTTGTCATTGTCACGGTAATATCTGTCCGACCTTTTGAAACGGCAGTTGATTTTTCCGTTACAACAGAAACCAAGCTACCTTTCGATTTTGGATACAGTCGTCAGCTGATCAAACAGATGTATGAACGGATTGATAAATCGATGATCTATATTGGATCCGGGCTGAATTCGGGGAAAAAGTAGATTGGAAACGGAGTGGAAACCATCATGAAATGTCCTGCCTGTCACCATAATGGGACGAAGGTGCTAGATTCACGCCCTGTAGAAGAGGGAAAATCCATTAGAAGAAGAAGAGAATGCGAGTCATGTTCCTACCGTTTTACGACATTTGAAAAAGTGGAAGAAATGCCGCTTATCGTTGTGAAAAAAGAAGGAATACGCGAAGAGTTCAGCAGAGAAAAAGTGCTGAGAGGCTTAATACGAGCATGCGAAAAAAGACCAGTTGCCCTAAAGCAACTCGAAGACATTGTGATGGAAGTAGAAAAAGAATTAAGAAATATCGGCATATCTGAAGTGAAAAGCGATATGGTCGGTGAAATGGTAATGGAAAGATTGTCAAAAATAGATGAAGTGGCATATGTACGATTTGCTTCTGTTTACCGTCAATTTAAGGATATCAATGTCTTCTTGGATGAATTAAAGGAAATTATTGATAAGGAAAGAAAATAAGCAACCCTAAGTGAGAGAGGAAACATATGCCTCTCTTTTTCGATTATTTCTTTAAAAGAAAGGTTTGGATGTATCATGTCTGATCGCCATTGGAAAGAGCTGGTCCCTGTAGACCGGTATATTGTCCGTTCAAATGGAGTGCTCCAGCAGTTTGACCGAAAAATTCTTACCATGCTTTATCAGCCGTTGCTTGGTTTCAGGGGATTCAGTTTATACATGACCCTTTGGAGTGAACTGGACCAAGATCGCTTATGGGGCGGAGAGACTACGCATCATGGCATCATGACAACGATGCAATGCAATTTAAAAGATATTCATCAGGAAAGAATAAAACTTGAAGGCATCGGTCTTTTAAAAACGTGGGTCAAGGAAGATGATCAGCTTCGCACTTTCATTTATGAACTTCAACCTCCACTTTCCCCAGAAGCATTCTTTTCAGAACCAATGCTAACTATTTACTTATATAATCGACTTGGCAAGAATAAATACGCAAGTGTAAAGAAATACTTTTCGGACAAGGTACTCCCTGTAGATGAATACCAGGAAGTGACACGAAGTTTCAGTGATGTCTTCCAATCTGTTCAGTCAGAAAATATGGCATATGCAGCGAACGAGGAGATGATGGAAGAACTGCCGTTGGCTGAAGGCGAAGAGTGGATGGACCGTAAAAAAGGAAGCGAGCCAAAGGTAACCCAAGAAACTTTTGACTTTGATCTGTTTTTTGCTGGACTGTCTGAGGTGGTCATCCCGAAGAAATCCATCACTGCTAAAGTGAAGGAAGCGATTGTCAAGCTATCCTTCATCTATACCATTGATCCAATATCTATGCGCGACCTAATGATGAATGTGATTGATGTAGAGGAAAAAGTAGATCTAGAAAAACTCCGCAAGGCGGCAAGGGATTGGTATCAGCTGGAATATCAAGATACATTGCCAGGACTTGTGGAGAAAACACAGCCGCTGAACTTAAGGCAGTTTACGGACAAAAAGCCTGCCACAAAGGATGAACAGCTCATTCAACAGTTGGAAAATGTTTCTCCAAAGCAAATGCTAACGGATCTCTCCGGCGGATCGGAACCGTCTGCCTCTGACCTTCGAATTGTCGAGGACGTCCTGTTCAAACAACAACTGACACCTGGAGTCGTAAATGTGTTGCTTTATTATGTGTTGTTGAAAACAGATATGAAGCTTAACCGTAAATACGTCGAAAAGATAGCAAGTCACTGGGCACGGAAACAGGTGAAAACCGTCAGTGAAGCCATGGAACTTGCAAAAGAAGAGCACCGTCAGTACCAGAATTGGGCGGATACAAAGCCAGCTTCTAACGGTACTGGTGGAGCTAGCTCCTCTAAAGCCCAAGCAGGGAAAGTAGTGCGCAATCGTTTTGTCAGTCCGGATGGAGCTGCGACTGAGTCGGATGCTACAAGTAGTCAGTCTGATAAGTTTAAGCAAGTAGAAGAAGACGAAAAGCAGAAGCTGATGGAACGTTTGGCGAAAATGAAAGAGAAAAAAATAAGGTTGGATCCATAAAAAAAGGCTGCATGTACCTTCTTGGGAGATGCGGCCTTCTTTTTTTGGTGCTATATGTTAAAAAGATGTTAATACTACCAAAAAAGGGTATCGTCTATTATAAGACTAAAGAAAAGGGGAAATAACCTTTGAAGAGAGTAGCGGTGATCGTTAATCCAAATGCCGGGAACAAGAAATTAATTAATTCCATCGAACAGATAGAAGAAATGTTATCGAGCACATTTGAGGAAGTCACCATCCATCCGACCGAAAAAGAAGGTGACGGTGCCAAACTCGTTGAGGAGCTGGCAGGGCACGTAGATCTTATTATTGGTGCTGGCGGGGACGGAACCATCTTTGAATTAATTAACGCATTGGCACCTCTTAATAAAAGACCGATATTTGCAATCATACCAGGCGGAACGTGTAATGATTTTTCTCGAACGCTAGGAATCACGCAACACCCGTTAAAAGCAGTGGAGCAAATACTAGAAAAGCGAACAGAAAAAGTGGACGTCGGCAAAAGTGACAATCAGTATTTCTTGAACTTCTGGGGAATCGGTTTAGTCTCCAAGGTTTCAGGCAACATCGACAGCGGAACAAAACAGCTTCTCGGAAAACTATCCTACTACATCAGTGCCGGACAAACGGTAATGGAAGAGGAACCGTTTCAGCTTACCTTAGAAAGTGAAACACAATCGTATGAAGGGGATGCTGTCATGCTGCTGATTGGTAATGGTTCTTTTCTGGGCGGTATTCAATCGTTTTTCCCTTCTTCAAGCGTACAGGACGGTGAACTGGATGTGTTGATCATAAAGCAAACCTCCATTGCCCAACTTTGGACATGGATGCAGACCAGGCTTCAAAAAGAATTCCCAACAGAGGGAAACGACGACCTTGTCTACTTCCGTGCAAAAGAATTGAGAATACAAGCAGCTCCAAATCAGGAAATCGATACAGACGGTGAAAAAACCTACCATACACCTTCTACTGTCTCCATTCTTCCCAATCATTTGGAAGTCATTGTAGGTGATTATCCATTTTCATAAGAGTTATGAGATGCGCTATTCCTGTCTATAGGGGGGATGGCGCATATTTTTTTATATTTATTCATTTTTCCATCCCCCTTCCCATATACATTGAATTAGGTGTACCAAAGGGGGGACAAACTTGTTTGAGATTTCCTTTCGAAATGAATCGGACGCAACTGCGATATATATGAATGTACTAGAGAAAAATCCTGAGAGTGATTCTATCCTTTCTTTACATAAAGAAAAAATCGTCGTGGAATCAAAGGATGTTCATTTTTACAGAAATACCATTGTCCCGGTGCTGAAGTATTACATTCACCGTACCAAAGAGAAGGAATGGATATTGTCGGTATTGGAAAATACGTTTTACTATAAAGAGGAAGAAGAACAGGAACAGATTCTCTGTATTCTGCAATCCATTTTGCTCGGAGAACGGTCTGATATTCCCAATCTCCCGGCTGTAGAACAGCGTGATGCCCAGTTGGAATCTGTCATGCAGTCCTTTTTTCAAAAACCCATATCGTTTTCATTTGACTCCTTTATTACGTTCCGGTTGAAAGAATATTTTGAAGGATTGCAAGTATTTGTGGAAGCGGCAATCGATGAGTATAAGCTGGAACAGGAATATCAATCGTTTGTCCATCAACTACGGGAACTACTGACGACGACAGATTCAAAGCTGGACGAATTGCACCTTGTTTATCAATATCAATTCGATTTTTATGATAAGTCTTTCTCGCATATCCCAAAAAATCAGCTCATCAAGTTTATGAACCGCACTCATTTTAACAATTATTCGTATTATATAGACTCAGTCGTTCTTGCTCCACTGGTATCTATCGCACCTAAAAAACTGTTTCTTTACACGGATAATACAGAGCATCAGCTTGTGGAGACAATCCGAAATATATTTGAAGAGCGTGCCGTTGTTTTACCTTTTCACTATTTTGGGCAAAATAAAAGTAAAATTGATTAAAGTGACCACTTGATTTTCCTGTAACAGGAGAATATAATAACCTACATAATCAATTTTAACTTCATAGCTCAAAAAGTATCGATGAGGACATGAGTGTTTTAAAAACGGATTTTAGAGAGGGAAGTCACCGGCTGTAAGCTTCCTATCACGATTAAAACCCTAACCACCTCTGAACTTCAACGGTGAACATAGCAGTAGCTGTTGACGGGGAAAACCCTCGTTATCCAATAATGAAGCCGTCTTTTAGTATTTTTAAAAGATGGGAACTTGGGTGGAAACACGGATATTAAACTCGTCCCTTATTTTATATAAGGGGCGGGTTTTTTTATTTTGGTTCAGTTAATCTCTAGCTGTTGATTGGAGCAAAAGGCGAAGACTCCTGAGGGAGATAGCGCTAGGTGGAGACCCCGCAGGCGAAGCCGAGGAGGCTCTCGTCAGCCCCTAGGAAAGCGAAGCCATTTGCGGAAATCAACAGCAGTGTCTAACAGAACCTAAAAAATTCTAAAGAAGAGGTGACAGAGATGTCGGAATTAATGAAGATCACATTTCCAGACGGAGCGGTAAAGGAGTTTGAACGTGGTACGACAACAGAAGATATCGCTGCATCCATCAGTCCGGGTCTGAAAAAGAAAGCAATCGCTGGAAAGCTAAACGGAGAACTCATTGACCTGCGTTCCCCGATTAATATAGACGGAGAGATCAGCATCATCATGCAAGACTCCGACGAAGCGCTTGGAATCATGCGACACAGTACTGCCCACTTGATGGCACAAGCGATCAAACGCCTATACGGCAACGTGAAACTAGGAATCGGTCCTGTAATCGAGAACGGGTTCTACTATGATATTGACATGGAAGAATCTTTAACTCCAGAAGACCTTCAAAAAATCGAAAAAGAAATGAAAAAAATCGTTAGCGAAAACTTGGATGTTGTTCGTGTGGAAGTGAGCAGAGAAGAAGCATTGCGCCGCTACGAAGAACTGAATGATGAGCTGAAGCTAGAATTGATTCGTGAATTACCTGATGGGGAAACTATCTCCATCTACGAACAAGGAGAATTCTTCGACCTTTGCCGTGGAACTCACGTACCATCCACTGGAAAAATTAAAGAATTCAAATTATTAAGCATCGCCGGAGCATATTGGAGAGGCGACAGCAAAAACAAAATGCTTCAACGTATTTACGGAACTGCCTTTTTCAAAAAAGCAGAGCTTGATGAGCATCTCCGCCTGCTAGAAGAGGCAAAAGAACGTGATCACCGTAAAATCGGAAAAGAGCTTGACCTTTTCTTCAACTCACAAAAAGTTGGGCAAGGCTTGCCGCTATGGTTACCAAAGGGTGCAACAATCCGCCGCGTAATCGAACGCTATATCGTGGACAAAGAAGTGGAGCTTGGTTATGACCATGTGTACACTCCTGTAATGGGTAGCGTGGAGCTATATAAGACTTCCGGTCACTGGGACCACTATCAAGACGGTATGTTCCCTCCAATGGAAATGGATAACGAGCAACTTGTTCTTCGTCCGATGAACTGTCCGCACCATATGATGGTGTACAAAAACAGCATCCACAGTTACCGTCAGCTTCCTGTACGTATTGCTGAACTTGGGACTATGCACCGTTATGAAATGTCTGGTGCGCTTGCAGGACTACAGCGTGTACGTGGAATGACTCTGAACGATGCCCACATCTTCGTTCGTCCTGATCAAATCAAAGATGAACTGAAGCGTGTTGTTAACCTAGTTCTTGAAGTATATAAAGATTTCGGCCTGGATGACTATTCTTTCCGTCTATCCTACCGTGATCCTGAAAATAAAGAAAAATATTTTGATGACGATGCAATGTGGGAAAAAGCACAAGGCATGTTGAAGGAAGCGATGGATGAGCTTGGTCTTGATTATTTTGAAGCAATCGACGAAGCAGCATTCTACGGTCCTAAGTTAGACGTTCAAGTGCGTACTGCCCTTGGAAAAGAAGAGACATTATCTACAGTGCAACTTGACTTCTTATTACCAGAGAAATTCGACCTAACTTATGTTGGGGAAGACGGCAAACAGCACCGTCCGGTTGTTATCCACCGTGGAGTAGTTTCTACTATGGAACGCTTTGTGGCATTCCTGATCGAAGAGTACAAAGGTGCGTTCCCTACTTGGTTGGCACCAGTACAAGTCCAAGTGATCCCTGTATCACCTGACGCACATTTCGACTATGCTAAAGAAGTGCAAGACCTTCTGAAATCTAAAGGTATCCGCGTGGAAATGGACGAAAGAAACGAAAAGATCGGCTACAAAATCCGTGAAGCACAAATGCAAAAGATCCCATACATGCTAGTGCTAGGAGACAATGAAATCCAAGAACGCGCAGTAAATGTCCGCAAATACGGCGAACAAAAATCCGAAACAATCTCACTAGAGAAATTTGTGGATGAATTGGTGAAAGAAGCGAAGAGATAAGTATTTTGTGATACGGAGGGAATGCTTTGGCTAAGGCATTCCTTTCTTTTTTTGTAGGGGTTGATATCAAAAATTGACTGTGTTTGTCGTTTAGCATGTACTTCAGATAGTTTGGACAGTAAATGCCTCACTTTCGCTCGTATTCTTAAATTTTGGACAGTATTACCCTCCGAATGGACAGTAAATGACTAGTTTCCGACAGTAAGCTGAGTGAAAATGTTTATACAAACTCCCCTTGTCGACTGGAGTGCAAGGTGTGAGACTCCGGAGGGAGATAGCGGTAGACTTGAGACCCCGCAACGCAGTGAGGAGGCTCAAGCACCGCCCCTCGGAAAGCGAACACCTGGAACGAAAGGAGACAAGGAGTTAACCCAAACACCGATCTTTTATACCCCTTTAAAAAAACTATTGCACAATCTCAATTTATCTGATATCATTTAAAACGTTGTTTCATTTGATACGAATTCTTGACAATCAATCATCATTAATGATATATTATACAAGGTCAAATTGAATACTTGTTTGAGGACAAGAAGAAGCACCCGCTTCTCACCTGATTGACGCATCACATGCAGTTGGCAGGTTTTACGAGAAAGATTTTATCTTTTACTTATGTAATCGTAAAGTGTGGGTGTATGTGTACATCCACACTTTTTTGTTTGTACAAAAGAGTAAATTGTTCGTCAAACGGTGTTCGGAATAAACCTTGGAGGTGGCTAATTATTAGCAAGGACATGATGGTAAACGATGGCATTCGTGCCCGTGAAGTACGTCTAATCGGTCAAAATGGAGACCAGCTAGGAATCAAGTCAAAAGTCGAAGCTCTAGAAATAGCAGCACGTGCTAACCTTGACTTAGTAATGGTTGCGCCTAATGCGAAACCTCCTGTATGCCGAATCATGGACTACGGAAAGTTCCGTTTCGAGCAACAGAAGAAAGAAAAAGAAGCGCGTAAAAACCAAAAAGTAATCAGCTTAAAGGAAGTTCGTTTAAGCCCTACAATTGATGAGCATGACTTCAACACGAAGCTTCGCAATGCAATCAAATTCCTTGAAAAAGGAGACAAAGTAAAAGCATCGATCCGATTCAAAGGACGTGCGATTACGCATAAAGAAATCGGTCAGCGTGTACTAGATCGTTTCTCTGCTGCATGTGCAGAAGTATCAACAGTTGAATCCCATCCTAAAATGGATGGACGTAGCATGTTCTTAATTTTGGCACCTAAAAACGAAAAGTAATTCATATGAGGAGGAACTCCAATGCCTAAAATGAAAACTCATCGCGGATCAGCGAAAAGATTCAAGAAAACTGGATCTGGTAGCTTAAAGCGTTCTCACGCATACACAAGTCACTTATTCGCTAACAAGTCTCAAAAGCAAAAGCGTAAATTGCGTAAATCAGCTATGGTCAGCAAAGGTGATTTCAAACGCATCCGTCACATGTTAGACAACTTAAGATAATATTTTTTATAGGAGGTATTCATAATGCCAAGAGTTAAAGGCGGTACAGTAACACGCCAACGTCGTAAAAAAGTCATTAAATTAGCCAAAGGTTATTACGGTTCTAAACACACTTTATATAAAGTAGCTAACCAACAAGTAATGAAATCCCTAATGTACGCTTATCGCGATCGTCGCCAGAAGAAGCGCGACTTCCGTAAGCTTTGGATCGCTCGTATCAACGCAGCGGCTCGCATGAACGGTCTTTCTTACAGCCGTCTAATGCACGGTTTGAAAGTAGCTGGTATCGAAGTAAACCGCAAAATGTTAGCTGAGCTAGCAGTTAGCGACGAAAAAGCATTTGCTGAATTGGCAACTGCTGCGAAAAACAGCTTAAATAAATAATTACCCAAACAAAAGAGGCTAACATTTGGTAGCCTCTTTTGTGTTTTGATAGAATATTGATGAGACTGAGAGTAAAGTCAGTCTACAAAATGTGTGCACACATTCGAACGTCGGAGGATATGATGGAAGTACTCGTCGGTTATTATATCTTTATCAACATTGTAGGCTTTATTATTATGAAAGTAGATAAACAAAGGGCCATCGAGCATCGCTGGAGAGTGCCAGAATTACACCTTTGGGGAATTGCGCTGTTAGGCGGTGCACTTGGTGCTTGGATGGGGATGCAAACCTTCCGTCATAAAACAAAGCGTCTGTTATTCCGGATAGGTCTACCATTCATAACGTTGTTACATATCGGGTTTTGGGGATATTTCCTGATAGCCTGATAAGTTAACATAATTTATTGATAGGTGAATAAGCTTTATTAAAAACTAGGAGGCAAGCCAAAATGGACGAAAAAATGAACGTACTCTTTGTCGTGATTGAAAGTCACTGGTGGCTGGCTTCTCTTGGTTTTATTCTTTTTCATATATTAAGACAAGTTTTATTTATTCCGGTGGTCATTATCTGCATTGCCGGAGGAGCCCTGTTTGGTGGAGTAATCGGCAGCATTTACTCTGTCGCAGGCTTAACCTTATCCAGTTTATTTTTCTACTTTTTGTATCAACAGTTTCCCGGCATATTTGGGAAAATACTAAAAATGAAAGAAAGGCTCTTTGGCAACCGCGCAAACTTTTCGGTTGGACAGATCACTGTCATGCGTCTGGTTCCATTCATCCATTTCCACTTACTTTCTCTCTGCTTGATTGAAACGACAAAAAGCTTTTCCAACTATGCAAAAGCTTCTCTCCTGACTAATATTCCTCTCGCAATTATCTATACCATTTTTGGCCAATTTATCACGGAATTTTCTCCAACTGCCATGGTTGCAGTGCTCATTGGACTCTTGCTTCTCATGCTGGTAATGAGACAAAAAGTCGTCGTTATGAAATGGGAACAATTCTTTCATAAAGAAAAGCAATATAAAAGAGGATAACGCATAATAGCGTTATCCTCTTTCATCTTTTAAACTCTTTAATTGGACTTTTTCAACAGACCCTGTACACAACCCAAAGGAAGTACGAAAACCGAACCGTATGCGTGGTCTCCATGAAACTTAGTTTAACCCTCAATAATCGTTGAAAGGTCTCTTCCGGCACCGATTTCTTTTGGTTATTTATTTAATGTGCATTTTAATTAACTTAATTTTCTCCTTTGCTGCTGGATGTGACACCGAGAGTTGCTGTGTGGTCACTAGAAATGATGGGATTGTTTGTGATTTTTATTGTTTAGTGAATACAATTAATGCCCAAATGGCAATGAAGAGAAAAACAATCAACAGATAATGCTTCTTACTCATCAAAAAGTTACCACGTTAAAGCCCATAAGGAGCACAAGTAATAGCACCAAGAATAATAGGAGTAAGATTCCTCCATTTTTCTGTCCCTTCTTTCTTCTTACAAGAAGGACTTCCATTAGGGACACTAAGATAACAGCCAGTAAACCTTTTAGAATATAGTTGAACGGATAGCCCATCAAATTGAGCATAGAAATGCCAGTACCTAACATCACAATGTAAAAAAGTCGTAAAACCATGTGAGCTATTTTCTTTTTGTTAATAAAATAGGTGATAAAAAAACTTATGACAAGTAACAGCCAAACACTGGCATGAATGGAATATAGAGTTTGAAACATCAATGAATTCTCCTTTGTTTATCATTTTGAGGTAACATGGTTGTATGTGCTGAGCGTATTTTCTCAAAATAAACCATGATTAAAATACTAAAAAACGTGATGATACTTAACACAATGAATGTCGTGACAGCATGTATGTCCAATAGGAATGTAAAAGCTAATGGTCCAATAATTCTACCGAGACTGTCCAAGGAATAACTGATACCCGAAGCCAGACCTTGTTGATGCTTAGCCTGCAGGGTAATTAAGGAAATGGTGCACGTACGCACTAGTGCGTTACCGGCCGAGAATAATGCTAATGCTGCCCCAGCTATCCACAGTTCTTGGGTAAAGGGGATTAATAATAAGGCCGCACCGGATGCTATTTGCCCAGCAATTATCCACCTAGCCTCCTGTCCACGCTTTATAAATGGAATGATTGCGCCTTGGACGATGGCATCAGCGAAACCGCTAATCATAAAAAGAAGTCCTATCTGAACAGGCGTGATACCAATATTCTTAATTTCGAAAAGTTGGAAGGTAGACTCAAGTCCTGCCATCAATAAGGTAGCGATGAAGGTAAAGTTTAATAAGGCAATCATTTGGTTACTGCGAAGCATCCCCCATTGCTTCTTGGACAGGAACCTGTGCTTCATAGCGTTTTCTCCTTTTCTTATTGAATCTGGGAGAAGCAGCCATGTGAGAAAAAATAGGAGAAGAAGCAGGCCAGCTGAGGAATAAAAAGGAGCCGTCAGACTAAGGGTGCTGAGAAACCCTCCAATGGATGGGCCCAAAATAAAGCCAACCCCAATACTGATTCCAATAAACCCCATGTATTTCGTTCGGTTATCTTCATTTGTATTGTCGGCAACATAGGATATGGTCGCAGAATACAGGGCACCCGAAAATATTCCACCCAATACCCTTGATGCATAAAGTCCGGCTAAGCTATTAAGGAATAAACCGAATAGGACAAAGGAAAAAGAATAGCCCATTAATCCAATAAGTATCATGCTTTTTCTTCCAAATCGATCGGACAGACCTCCCCAGAAGGGTGCTGTGATAAATGAGGAAAGTGAATAGATTGCCAGGAGCCCCCCTAAATGAACCGAGCTTGTGTCTAGCTTGCTAACAATCTCTGGTATGACAGGGATAATAATTCCAAATCCTAAATAAATAAAGACTTGTATCAACATGAGTAATACGATACGTTTATTCATATGTCACCTCCTCCTAAATAGATATATGTCATTATTGACATATTAATCTTAAAGGGGTCTTTGATTTTACACAATACATAACAGGTATCTGTAACAAACTGTTCATAGATGGAAAGGAAGATGCTACATGAGCTTAAAATATGCATTGCTTGGTCTACTCTCACAAAATCCACAGACTGGTTACGAAATATATAAAACATTTAAAGAAAAAATGGTTTATTTTTGGAGCTCCACACATTCTCAAATTTATACAGAGCTAAACAAAATGGAGAAGGACGAATTGATTGAGTCGGAGTATATTTATCAAGAAGGAAGCCCTAATAAGAAGCTGTACTCCATTACCAACCATGGAAAGAAAATGTTAGTGGACTGGCTAGTAAACGAAGCTCATAAACCAGCGAAGATTAAGGATGAATTTCTTATAAAGGCGAGCGCTTTTCACCTCCTTACAAAAAAGGAAATTCTCACGCTGTTAGATTCCATCATCTCGAGGGAGAAACAAGTTTTAGATGGTACCTTGGCATGGCAAAAAGAACATCTGGAAAATTCTATTGGTATGATAGGAGATTTTGCCACTTCTGAATATGGGGTCATGTATGCAAAAATGTATATAGAGTGGTGTGAGAAGGTGAAAGATGAGGTAATTACCCGTATGAAAGACTAGTAAAAGTACCCTTTTGGCACAAGTCCCTTAATGAAGTGTATTAAGGTGAGGATGATTTTGTACAGAAGAGGATAACTCCAGGAAGCGTTATCCTCTTTCATCTTTTAAAAACTCTTTTATGGGACTTTTCCAATCAATCAAAGCATCTGGGTATTGCTTTCGTACCTCTTTTTGCATAAATTCAAAGTCATGCTTCTTTAATCCTTGCAACTTTTCGGGGTTCTTCGGCCAGATGAAAATGGAAATGACCTCAAATGCTCTGTCAGTCGTCCCCAAATATTTTTCCCCTTCAAACATGACCCCTTTGTAGGTCAGAAGAAAGTTTTTCCGTACATTGCTTTTCTGATCTAGAAGATAGAAGTTCTTCTGTTCATGCGCAATCTCGAGCTTCCTTTTCGGATTCAGGAGATACTTGAAAATGGAATAAATAATAAAAGCAAAAAGTGCAAGTAAAGCAAGACGAATGAGAATCATAAACATATTTGCTACTCCTTCGCAAAAATACAGTTTGTGTTATAAAATACCTTATATACGGGTGTAGGTATCAAAAGGTTTCATTTTTTATAAATTTTTTTAAAAAGAAGGCGATATTTTTGAATTTAAGACGTTTATACGACATGCAAAGAGAGCTTGATGCAAAAATCGAATCACAACATGGGTTGCGGAAAGAAGATTTGGTTGAAGAAAAGATATTGGCCTTGCTTGTAGAGATTGGTGAATTGGCCAATGAAACTCGTTGCTTTAAATTTTGGAGTGTAAAGCCACCGGCAGCACGCGGAGTAATACTTGAAGAGTATGTGGACGGGGTGCATTTTATTTTATCCCTTGGGCTGACGTTTGGGTATGACGGTCCGGAAACTTCTAGAGGACTTGCGGAAGAAGCAGCCACGCTAACTGAGCAATTTAATAGAGTTTATCAGTTGGTTTCTACTTTTAAAGACGATCTTTCTGAGGGAAATTATTATCTATTACTGGATTCCTATACACAATTAGGTGAAATGCTTGGTTTTGAATGGGAGGAAGTAGAGCAGGCCTACTTGGAAAAAAATCAGATCAATCATGAAAGGCAACAGCAAGGTTACTAATCCTTTTTACATTAATAAGAGTTTTCTGTATAATAATTGTTGGATTGATATTTATTAAGGGGGTCGAAATACATGACAAAGCTAGATGAAACATTAACAATGTTGAAAGATCTAACAGATGCCAAGGGTATTCCCGGCAACGAAAAAGAACCACGCGACGTAATGAAAAAATACATAACGCCATTCGCTGATGAAGTATTCACAGACGGATTGGGAAGCTTAATTGCTAAAAAAGTCGGGAAAGCGGACGGACCAAAAGTAATGGTAGCAGGTCACTTGGACGAAGTGGGCTTCATGATTACACATATCGATGACCGCGGATTCCTTCGCTTCCAAACGGTTGGCGGCTGGTGGTCCCAAGTAATGCTAGCACAACGCGTTACAATCGTAACTTCTAAGGGCGACGTTACAGGTGTAATTGGTTCTAAACCACCACACATCCTGCCTCCGGAAGCACGCAAAAAACCGGTAGACATCAAAGACATGTTCATCGACGTCGGTGCATCCAGCCGTGAAGAAGCACAAGAGTGGGGAGTTCGCCCAGGCGACCAGGTTGTTCCTTACTTCGAATTCACGGTAATGAACAATGAAAAAATGCTGCTTGCAAAAGCATGGGATAACCGCATCGGCTGTGCCATCGCCATCGACGTGATGAAGCAGTTAAAAGACGCTGACCATCCAAACGTGGTGTACGGAGTAGGAACAGTGCAAGAGGAAGTTGGCCTTCGTGGTGCGAAAACTTCCGCTAACCTAATCCAACCTGACATCGGATTCGGTGTGGACGTAGGTATCGCAGGAGACACTCCAGGCGTAACCGAAAAAGAAGCACTAAGCAAAATGGGGAAAGGCCCGCAAATCATCCTTTATGATGCATCCATGGTCTCCCACAAAGGTTTACGCGACTTTGTAACAGGTGTAGCTGACGAAATGGAGATTCCATATCAGTTCGACTCTGTAGCAGGAGGCGGAACAGATTCCGGTGCTATCCACCTGACAGCTCAAGGTGTACCAGCACTATCTATCACGATTGCAACACGCTACATCCACTCTCACGCAGCAATGTTGCACCGCGATGACTATGAGAACGCGGTGAAGTTGATTGCAGAGGTTATTAAGAAGTTAGATGCTGATACTGTAAGCAGATTGACGTTTGATTGATATTTATTTTGAAGGCCTGCCGTAGCGGGCCTTTTGTTTTTAAATTGGAAATTAGGGGTTATCTGTCTCTTTTTTTATATATTTTTGGTATAAATTAGGTGGAGAATCTTTTTGGCACGAACTCAGTGTGTTTTGGCACGAACTCAAGTAATTTTGGCACGAACTTGGTCCATTTCCGCACGAACTCACAATAAAACGGCACCAACTCGGGTAGATTCCCTGCACTTCATTGTTATATGATGGTAACGTTAACTCGATTAAACTTTTTGGAGGGAAAAATGATAATAAAACCACTCGAAAAACCGTTAACAATCCGAAAGTTAGAAGCATTGTTGAGAAGAATTGATAAAAATCATCCAAAAAGACCGAAAATTGAGCAAGATCTTGCCAAAAGAATAGCAGGCTACAAAGGTGAGGAGTCCATGGAGTATCATTTATCGTTTTTGGATGAGCGCAAATACTATATCTTTCATGCATTAAGACTAAAATCAGCTAGTAACTTCTGCTTTCAAATGGATGTCCTCCTCTTAACCTCAAAATATTTCCTCATCATTGAAATTAAAAACATCATTGGCCAAGTCACATTTGAAAATCATTTCGCTCAATTCATTCGGACATTAAATGGCATAGAAGAAGGTTTCTATAATCCGTTAGATCAAGTGAAAAAACAGAAACTAAGACTAGATTCTTTTATAGAAAGTCAAAAGATGAAGCGTCCTCCAATAAAATCCCTTGTTTGTTTTACTAATCCTCAAACCATTATCAGATCAGATTCACGAGTGAAAGCTTCACAATCTGTCATGCATGCACATAATCTTTTTTCAAAACTAGAGGAGTTAAATCAACAATTCGACTCGTCCATATTTACTGAAAAAGAACTACTAAAGATTTCGCGAAAATTATTAAAGCAGCATTGCGAGGAAGATGTTAACATCCTTGAACGATATGATATAAAGCCTGAGGTTATTATTAAAGGAGTAGCATGCCCTGGTTGCTTGAACTTTACCATGAACAGGAAGAGTGGATCGTGGCTTTGTGAAAAATGCAATTTGAAATCTAAAGATGCCCATTTAGGAAACCTGGAAGAATACCGCTTACTTTTCGGTCAAAACATCACCCATCAAGAGTTAAAAGAATTTCTAGGGCTAGCAACGAATTCAACCACGTCTAAAATTATCTACTCTCTAGGACTAACACACTGCGGCTCAAAATACAGGAGAACCTACAAACTGAAATAAAAAAAACAGCCCCCTCAAAAAGGAGCTGTCTTTGGTCCAATACTATTTCAATCCATCCTCTAAAGTTGAGAGCATTTCAGCTTTGTCCTGCTCAGAAGAATTCTCCCAAATTACTTCAAACAACACGCCTAAACCTGGAAGCATTTTTTCTTCGCCTTTATTAATGGCATCTAAGATTGTCTCTCTAAGCTGGTCTTGAGAATTTCCTTCCACATTCTGACGGATCGCATGACGTAAATTCAAATTCATCCTTATCACCTCGTAGGGAAAATAGTATCAACACCTAGCATGTCCAATAGATGGTTTAATTATGTGAATAAAATGCGTATAATAACAGTAATGAGTAGCGGAAAAGGAGAAACAAGTATTGAAACATATAGAATCCATCAAGAATAATAAAGTGAAACAGTGGAAAAAGCTGCAGAAAAAGAAAGAACGTGAACAATCCGGAACTTTCATCATTGAAGGATTTCACCTGGTTGAAGAGGCCTTGAAAGTGGACAATCTTGTGGAAGAAATCATCATTTCAGAAGATCGCACCATCCCGAATGAGTGGGACCTTAACCATGTGGAACTAATATATGCCGTTCCCAATGTCTTAAAAGAAATTAGTGAAACAGAAACACCACAAGGAGTCGCAGCGATTTGCCGCATTCCGGAGCAAAACGCACTTACACTGCAACCTAACCAAAAAATTCTTTTGCTAGATAATGTTCAAGACCCGGGAAATGTGGGCACAATGATAAGAACTGCGGATGCTGCCGGAATGGACATGGTTATTTTAGGAGAAGGTTGCGCTGATCTATATAGCTCAAAAGTGATTCGTTCCACACAAGGATCGATATTTCACCTGCCGATAGCAAGAGGTGATCTCAAGAGCTATATTCAACAATGTAAAGAACTCAACACACCTGTTTACGGAACCTCCCTGCAAAATGGATTGCCGTTCCAACAAGTACAACCATCCCAATCTTTCGCGCTGATACTTGGCAATGAAGGAAAAGGGATGGCCAAAGAACATCTCGATATGACAAACCAGAACCTTTACATCCCTATCCATGGACAAAGTGAATCCTTGAATGTAGGTGTAGCAGCGGGAATTTTAATGTATTATTTACGTGGATAGAGTTGCATCTGCCACATGTTTTCAATATAATATAAAAATAGTTACATACTGAACAAAGCAATGAGAGAGGCAAGTAGCTCGTTTCAGACCTTATCAGGGAAAAGGTGCCGCAGACTGAAAGCATCTTAAAGGAAGAAAGAGTGAACATTTCACCTCTTGAGTGACACTTGGACCAGCAGGCATAAGCGATGCTGTAAAGGTGGACCGGTTAGATAGCCGTTATCTGGAATAGAGCGAACAAAGAGTAATTATGTCTTTGTTAACTAGGGTGGTACCGCGAATATCTCGTCCCTTTTTGAGGGGCGAGTTTTTTTGTTTATTTCTGTTATAAGAGAGTGATTAGAATTTAGAACCTCTTAGCTGTTGATTGGAGCACAGGGCGAAGACTCCGGAGGGAGGTAGCGGTAGACTTGAGACCCCTGAAGCGTTGTGAGGAGGCTAAAGCACCGCCCCTCGGAAAGCGAAGCCCAGTGCGGAAATCTACAGCGGCGTTAAATCGTTAAACAGGATATGAATTTTATAAAAATTGAACCAAGGAGGAATAGATGTGGAACAACGATTGAAGGAATTAGAGACACTTGCCATTGAGCAAGTAGAACAAGCGCAAGACTTAAAAGCACTAAATGAAGTCCGTGTGGCGTACCTTGGAAAAAAAGGTCCTATCACGGAAATTTTAAAAGGAATGGGTAAGCTTTCAGCAGAAGAGCGCCCGAAAATGGGAGCACTGGCTAATGTTGTCCGTGGAAATGTTGCGGAGAAAATTGAAGCAAAGCAGGCTGAACTCGAAAAGGCAGAAGTAGCGAAAAAGCTTGCATCTGAAACAATTGATGTAACATTACCTGGCCGCCCGGCTCCAACAGGTAATCCTCATCCATTAACAAAAGTTATCGAAGAAATCGAAGACCTGTTCCTTGGAATGGGCTACACGATTACAGAAGGACCGGAAGTTGAAACGGACTATTACAACTTCGAAGCATTAAACTTGCCAAAGGATCACCCTGCTCGCGATATGCAGGATTCTTTCTATATTACAGATGAAGTACTTTTAAGAACGCAAACTTCCCCTGTTCAAGCAAGAACTATGGAAGCGAATAAGGAAAAGGGACCTATTAAAATTATCTGTCCTGGTAAAGTGTATCGCCGTGATGACGACGATGCGACCCACTCCCACCAGTTCACGCAAATTGAAGGGCTTGTGATTGACGAGAACATCAGCATGAGTGACCTTAAGGGGACACTTGAAACATTTGCGAAAAAGATGTTCGGTGAAGACCGTGAAATCCGTCTGCGTCCTAGCTTCTTCCCTTTCACAGAGCCGTCTGTTGAGATTGACGTAACATGTGCGAAATGTGGAGGCAAAGGCTGCAGCATGTGTAAAGGAACTGGCTGGATTGAAATTCTTGGAGCTGGTATGGTTCATCCGCGTGTGCTTGAAATGTCTGGTTATGATCCGAAAAAATATCAAGGATTTGCTTTTGGGATGGGACCTGAGCGTATTGCGATGCTTCGTTACGGCATTGACGATATCCGCCATTTCTACACAAACGATCAACGTTTCGTGAAGCAATTCAATCGAGTTTAAGAGGAGGGGAAACCATGTTAGTATCTTACAATTGGTTAAAAGATTACGTAAATATAGATGATATTACTGCTGAAGACTTGGCAGAGAAGATTACAAGAAGCGGTATTGAAGTAGAAGGCGTGGAAGTGCTGAACGACGGAATCAAAGGTGTCGTTGTTGGTCACGTTTTAGAAAAGGAACAACATCCAAATGCGGATAAATTGAACGTATGCCAAGTGGACCTTGGAAACGGAGAAACTGTACAAATTGTCTGCGGTGCCAAAAATGTAGACAAAGGCCAGAAAGTGGCAGTTGCAACCGTTGGGGCAGTGCTTCCTGGAAATTTTAAAATAAAGCGTGCAAAGCTTCGCGGGGAAGAATCCAACGGGATGATCTGTTCATTGCAAGAGTTGGGAATTGGTTCTAAGCTTGTGGCAAAAGAATTCTCTGAAGGGATTTTTGTATTCCCAAATGATGTGGAAGTGGGTACAGATGCACTTGAATACCTAAACCGCAATGATAAAGTTATGGAACTAGGGCTTACACCAAACCGTTCAGATGCTTTAAGTATGCTGGGTGTGGCATATGAAGTTGGCGCAATCCTTGGCCGTGAAGTAAAATGGCCATCTACTGAATATGAAGCGAACAATGAAGAAGCTTCTAATTATATTTCCGTAAATGTGGACGCTTCTGAAGACAACCCGTTATATGTAGCAAAAGTAGTGAAAAACGTGAAAATTGGTCCTTCACCGCTTTGGATGCAAGGTCGTCTGATGGCAGCTGGAATCCGCCCACACAACAATGTGGTCGACATCACAAACTACATTTTATTAGAATACGGTCAGCCATTGCATGCGTTCGATTATGATCGTCTTGGTAGCAAGGAAATTCTTGTACGCCGTGCTCGCAAGGATGAGAAAATTACAACCCTTGACGATGCAGAGCGTACGTTAACAGAAGATCACCTTGTAATCACAAACGGAACAGAGCCTGTCGCTCTTGCCGGAGTAATGGGTGGTGCGAATTCAGAGGTTCAATCTGATACAACGACAATCCTGCTTGAGTCCGCATACTTCAATGGAGTGACTGTACGTAAAGCTTCAAAAGACCATGGTCTTCGAAGTGAGGCAAGTGCCCGCTACGAAAAAGGAATTGATCCGAACCGTACACATGAGGCGGCAGAAAGAGCAGTTGCCCTTATGGCAGAATATGCTGGCGGTGAAGTGGTCGGCGGTTCCGTGGAAGTAAACACATTGAGAGTAGAACCTGCAGTGGTCAGCACTACTGTCGAAAAAATTAATAGCGTGCTTGGAACTTCCATCACTGCTGCGGAAGTGAAAGATATTTTCACGAAGCTGCAATTTGAGGTATCTGAAGACAACGGCAGCTTTACCGTTACCGTTCCAACTCGTCGTGGGGATATCACGATTGAAGAGGATCTTGTTGAGGAAGTGGCACGTCTTTACGGATATGACAATATCCCAACTACACTGCCTGTAAGTGCTGCAACACCTGGCGTGTTGACTCCATATCAAGCGAAGCGTCGTAAAGTTCGCCGTTACCTGGAGGGTGCTGGTCTAATCCAAAACATTACGTACTCCCTGACAAGCGATGAGCGCGCGAAGCAATTCGCCCTTGAAGATGGAAAAGCAATTCGCCTTGCGATGCCAATGAGTGAAGAGAGAAGCACGCTGCGTCTAAGCCTTGTGCCGCATCTTCTAGAAGCACTACAACACAATATCGCTCGTTCCTTGCAAGCGAACGCAGTATATGAAATCGGGTCTGTATTCATTGGGAAAGAAGAAGCTGTATTGCCGGAAGAAAAAGAACGTCTTGCTGGTGCGCTAACAGGTCTATGGCAGCAACATCCATGGCAGGGAGAGAAAAAAGCAGTTGATTTCTTTGTAGCCAAAGGAATTTTGGAAGGCGTGTTCTCTATGCTAGGAGTGAGTGAAACAATCACTTACACTCGTTCTGAAAAAGATGGCTTACACCCTGGACGTACAGCTGAAATCTTACTGAACGGTGAGAGCATCGGTTTCATTGGTCAGCTTCATCCAGAGAAATTAAATGAGCTAGATTTACCAGAAACATATGTATTCGAGCTTTCCTTAACAGCACTACTTGGAGAAAGCATCGGAGAAATCCAATACGAAGCAATTCCGCGCTTCCCATCCATCAGCCGTGATATCGCACTTGTGGTAGATCGTGAAACTCCAGCAGGTGAGTTGGAAGCAGTGATCAAAACAACAGGTGGTTCTTTATTGAAAGAGGTTCAGGTATTCGACGTGTACGAAGGTGACAAAATCGACTCATCCAAAAAATCAGTCGCTTTCGCATTACGCTACTACCACCCAGAACACACACTGACTGACGAAGAAGTAACAAAAGTCCACACAAAAGTGCTTCAAGCAGTCGAAGAAAAATTCAACGCAGTATTAAGAAGCTAAAAAAACAAAAAAGGGATTCCAAATGGGATCCCTTTTTTGTGCTTTTTTAATGAATAAAAAAGCATAAAACACAGTTGCTTTCAATTACCTAAAGGATAACAAAAGCTATCTAATCGAGTTAATGGCAAAACCAGTAAACCGTCTCGAAGCCGGAAACTCCTCCAGAAAAACAAAAACGGTAACAGAGAAGCCACATCAATACCCAAAGCTCTTCCAGAAAAAAAAACGGTAACAGAGAAGCCGTCTCAAAGCCCGAAACTCCATCAGAATAGCAAAAACGGTAACAGAGAAGCCGTCTCAAAGCCCGAAACTCCATCAGAATAGCAAAAAAGGTAACAGAGAAGCCGTCTCAAAGCCCGAAACCCCATCAGAAAAGTAAAAACGGTAACAGAGAAGCTGTCTCAAAGCCTAAAACCCCCCCATCAGAAAGTAACAGAGCAGGGAAGCGGCAATGTTGAGACCACGTAGGCGAAACTACACTGACGAGGAGGCTTAAGGTGCGGAAAGAAATAGCTGCGGTTAGCGATTAACCAAACTCAAATTCTTATAATTAAAAAAGGCCAAGCTATTTTGCCTGTTTCTCTTAAGGAAAAACCTAGGTATTTCGAATGATTTATAAGAACGTGTGTTCTGTTTTTCTGATAGAATGGTATAATAGAGTGGACAGTATAATAGGAACGGGTGGTGCGGTGAATCCCTGTGGAGAACGGGGGTGACCGTATGAGCGAGATGCAGCTATTCCTCACATCAGGACTATTCCTCTTTGCGTTTGTAAATCTAGTAATCGTGCTAATAAAAGAAATGACAAAAAAATAACCCACCCGTGACTTCTAATTCGCTGTTAGGCAGTCGGGTGAGTTACTTATTACGTTCGACTCCACAGTAGCCGTGCTTCTGCGGAACTTATACTGTTAAGTCAAAGTGCGTCCAACACTTTGGCTTCTTCAATCATGTGTATACACAAATTATAGCACAAGACAACCAACTGTAAACGAACTTTCCATTGGTAAAGTTATCTGACCAGTTTTTTTGCCTTCAGCGTGTTGGCAAAATGGACTTTTGCCACCTTGTTTAAAAAGCCTTCTCCATGCTTTTCGATCACCCTTGCAGCTGCACTATCCACTTTAGAACCCGCACCTTTTGGTATGGTAATTCCTGCTAATTCGCTCAGCTTATCCATCTCTTTCAAAAAAGAATATCTCGCAATGATGGAGGCCGCTGCCACGGAAAGGTGCAGGCCTTCCGCTTTGGTATGAAAATAAACATTTTCACGAACAATTTTCTTCTGCTGAGCCACATGGCGATAGTAAATCCCAGATTCAGCAAACTGGTCAATGAGGATCGCATCGGGTTTCTCTGGGGCGATTTTATCTAATACATGTTGCAATGCTTTATTATGGAGCAAAGCCTTGATTTTTCCTTGGCTCATACCACTCTGTTGCAGTTCATTATATTTTTCATTATGTAAAACTAATAGGCTGTAAGGAACATGCGGCAAGATTGCTTTTGCTATCCGCACAATCTTTTCATCATTTAATGCCTTCGAATCCTGCACACCCAGCTCTTTTAATTTATCCATGTGCTCTTTTTTTACATATGCAGCACAAACAGTAATCGGCCCAAAATAATCTCCTGTCCCTACTTCATCAGATCCGATGACAGAAAGGGATGCAAACCCTGTAGGCAAGGAGGATTTCACTTTGCTTCCCGCAGATGATACAGTAGTTGCTTTTTTGCTAGATTTAGCTTGAGCATCCGTTGCCCCAAACCCCTTCCATATGTTCGCTTCCTCTTCCGCCCCTTTTCCTTGGAACAGCACTTTTCCCGACTTGTATGCGGTAATATTACAAGTAGGCGATTTGGCGACAAAAACAGCACCTGCTGGAAGTTTATCTATTTTATGTTCTTTATAGAAACTTTCGATTTTGTTTAAAATAGTTCCAGATACCTGGATGACTTGATATGACAATTAATTCACTCCTACTACAAATTTTTACATTTTTCCATGTTTCTTTTCCACTTTACAATGTTTCGTGGTATTATAAAGATTAGGATTTTAATGAATGGGGGCATACACGTTGTCAGAGCATAAAACTCGCACAACTGTCGACATATATGGACAACAATACTCGATTGTTGGTACGGAAAGTATAAGTCACATACGACTTGTTGCTTCCATTGTCGATGAAAAAATGAGAGAAATCAATAGCAAAAATTCAAACTTGGACATCAGTAAACTGGCAGTTCTTACTGCGGTGAATGTTGTACATGATTATATCAAATTAAAAGACGAATACGATATGCTTGAGAGAGAATTAAAGAAAAAGGGTTGAGTACGATGTTAGACTTGATTATTATCTTTCTATTTATTATGGGACTGATTGTTGGGATCCGCAGGGGATTCATTATGCAGATTGTCCATCTTTCCGGCTTTATAGCAGCCTTTGTGGTTGCATATATGTTTTATGCTGACTTAGCACCGAAATTAAAACTTTGGGTGCCGATGCCGAGTTTTGGCAATGCAGAGTTTTCCATGTTCTTTGAGACGATAAGTCTCGATACGGCTTATTACAGGGCTGTTGCTTTTGCGATTCTTTTCTTTGGAACAAGGGTTGCTGCGCAGATTATCGGATCTATGTTGGATTTCCTTTCCCACTTGCCGATCTTGAAACAGGTGAACAGCTGGGCAGGTGCAGTGTTAGGCTTTGTGGAAGTTTACTTGATTGTATTTATTTTCTTATATATAGGAGCATTGGTTCCTTTGGAGATGGTGCAGTCCTCAATCAGTGATTCGTCCATGGCAAAGGGAATTGTGGAAAATACACCGATATTCTCAGAAAAGCTACAAGAATTATGGACCGGGTATATGGCAAGTAAGCAATAATTTTACACGATAAAACAGGCCTTCTTTGGGCCTGTTTTTTTGTGGATCTAGTTTGTTCGATTGTACATTTGCCTCATTTATTTGTATGATTTAATAAGATAAGTCTACATAAGGTCAGGTGAAGTAACGTGAATAAAAAACAAATCGTAAAATGGCTTGAAACGATTGCGACATATATGGAGTTAAAGGGCGAAAACGGCTTTAAAGTTTCAGCATTCAGAAAAGCTGCACTGGCACTTGAAAATGATGAAAGAAGCTTAAGTCAAATAGAGGATTTCACAAAAATAAGTGGCATAGGAAAAGGGACTGCAGCTGTTATCCATGAAATCTTGGAAACAGGGAAATCCTCCGTTTTAGAGGAGCTGCAACAGGAAGTTCCAGAAGGATTGATTCCGTTATTAAAATTGCCTGGGCTTGGCGGCAAAAAAATAGCGAAACTTTATCAAGAGCTAGACGTAGTAGATATGACAAGCTTAAAAGAAGCGTGTGAAGCAGAAAAAGTGCAGGCGCTTGCAGGCTTTGGAAAAAAGACAGAGGAGAAAATCCTTGCTGCAATTGAGGAAGTTGGAAAACGTCCAGATCGTTTGCCAATCTCCTTTATGACGCCGATTGCAGAGCAAATCGAACAATTCCTTGCCACCGTGGATGGAATAGAGGAATACTCCCGTGCAGGCAGCCTGCGCAGATACAGGGAAACCATTAAAGATTTGGACTTTATCATTTCCACAACAGAACCTACCAAAGTACGGGAGCAGCTTGTGAAAATGGATAGGGTGATAGAAATTATTGCAAATGGTGATACAAAAGTGTCCATCATTTTAAAATATGATTATGATGTGTCCGTTGATTTCCGCATGGTGGAACCTTTAAGCTTCCCTACAACTTTGCATCATTTTACCGGATCAAAAGACCATAACGTCCGTATGCGCCAGCTTGCAAAAGACCGCGGAGAGAAAATCAGTGAGTACGGTGTGGAAAATGTGGAAACAGGAGAAATGAAACATTTCAAAACGGAAGAAGCGTTCTTCCGTCATTTTAACCTGCCTTTCATTCCGCCTGAGATAAGAGAAGATGGGACAGAAGTGGATTATGCATTAGAGCATGGAGAGATACCATTATTGTCACTAGATGACATAAGAGGAGATCTTCATATGCACTCCACCTATAGCGATGGTGCCTACACAATCGAAGAGATGATAGAAGCAAACCGTGCAAAAGGGTATAAATATATGGCGATTACCGATCATTCTCAATATTTAAAAGTAGCAAACGGATTGACGCCAGAACGCCTTCGACAACAAAAGGAAGAAATTAAGAAGCTGAATGAAAAGTATAATGATATAACAATATTATCAGGTGTGGAAATGGACATTCTCCCAGACGGCTCTCTTGATTATGATGATGAGTTAATGGAGGAGATGGATATTGTCATCGCATCGATTCATTCAAGCTTTTCACAAAAAAGAGAAGTGATCATGGACCGCTTGAGAAAAGCGTTGGAAAATAATCATGTAGATATTATCGCACATCCTACAGGACGCCTGATTGGACGCAGGGAAGGATATGATGTGGATGTGGAAATGTTGATTCAGCTAGCAAAAGAAACGGATACTGCGCTTGAGCTCAATGCCAATCCGAACCGTTTGGATCTTGCTAGCCATTATGTTCGACTCGCACAAGATGCTGGAGTGAAGCTAGTCATAAATACAGACGCCCATAGCATCGACATGCTGGATCATATGGAAGTGGGAGTGGCAGCGGCAAGAAAAGGCTGGATCAAAAAAGACAATGTTATCAATACATGGTCACTGGACGAGTTAAAGAAATTTTTAACACGACACCATACGTAATGTAAAGACAGAAGGGAGTTATGGTACCGTGCAACCTAGGGTTTTAAAGGTATTGGAATTTAATAAAGTAAAAGATAAATTGGCTACTTTTTCGGCATCCTCATTAGGAAAAGAAAAAGTGGCCCAGCTGACGCCTGCCACCAGTTATGAAGAAGTGGTAAACAGACAGCTGCAAACAGATGAGGCGGCAACTGTCCTTCGATTAAAAGGGGAAGTTCCACTTGGTGGAATCACCGATATTCGAGCGCATGTAAAACGTGCAGATATAGGCGGGACATTGAACACACATGAATTGTTGGATATCGCAGGAACCATTTATGCGGCGCGAAAGCTAGACCGTTTTGTGGAATCTGTATTGGAAGAAGATATATCCATTCCTCTTCTAAAAGAATATATGGATCAGTTAATCATCTATCCTGAACTTGAGCGCAATATTAAAAATTGTATAGACGAATATGGGGAAGTTCTGGACGGAGCGAGTGATAAGCTAAGAGGTATCCGTCAGCAATTAAGGTCCACAGAGTCTAGAGTGCGAGAAAAACTGGAGAGCATGATTCGTTCTTCCAACGCACAGAAGATGTTGTCAGATGCCATCATCACTATTCGTAATGAGCGTTATGTTATACCGGTTAAACAAGAATACCGCGGTTCTTATGGTGGGATCGTACACGATCAATCCTCCTCAGGAGCAACATTGTTCATCGAGCCTCAGCAGGTGGTAGATCTCAACAATGTTCTTCAAGAAGCAAAGGTGAAAGAAAAGCTGGAAATAGATCGTATACTAGCCGAGCTTTCAGCCGAAGTAGCAGAAGTGGCCCGTGATCTTCTTGAAAATGTTCATATTCTGGCGGAAATAGATTTTATGTTTGCTAAAGCGAAGTATGGAAAGCATATCCGCGGAACAAAACCAGAAATAAATAATGATAAATATATAAGACTAGTTCAGGCAAGACACCCTCTCATCAATGAGGAAGAAGTTGTGCCAAATACGATTGAGCTTGGAAAAGACTATACCTCCATTGTTATTACCGGTCCTAATACAGGCGGTAAAACCGTAACGTTGAAAACACTTGGATTATTGACGATCATGGCTCAATCAGGACTCCATGTACCAGCTCAAGACGGGTCGGAAGTGGGAGTCTTCTCTGCTGTTTATGCAGATATAGGGGATGAACAATCCATCGAGCAAAGCTTAAGTACATTCTCTTCGCATATGGTCAATATTGTGGATATTCTTAAAAAAGTGGACCACGACAGTCTGGTTCTTTTTGATGAACTTGGCGCTGGTACAGACCCACAAGAAGGGGCAGCACTTGCTATTTCGATTTTGGATGAAGTATATCAACGAGGTGCCTGTGTGATTGCGACTACCCATTACCCAGAGTTAAAAGCATATGGGTATAACCGTGATGGGGTAGTCAACGCAAGTGTCGAATTTGATGTGGATACACTAAGTCCTACTTATCGTTTACTTATCGGGGTACCTGGTAGAAGTAATGCGTTTGAAATTTCTAAACGTCTAGGATTGAGCATGGAAGTCATCGACCGGGCGAAAGGCTTTGTCAGTGAGGATAGCAACAAAGTGGAGAATATGATCGCTTCTTTGGAAGCTTCCCAAAAAAGAGCGGAAGAAGAATGGAAAGAAGCAGAAAAAATAAGAAAAACATCACAGCAACTGCACGAAGATCTTGAACAGCAAATGCAGGAGCTGAACGAACAACGTGATAAACTGTACGAAAAAGCAGCCGAAAAAGCCGAGAAGATGGTGGAGGATGCAAAGGAAGAAGCAGAAAAGGTTATTCGTGAATTGCGCAAGATGCGAATGGAACAGCATGCCAATGTAAAAGAGCACGAGTTAATCGATGCCAAAAAACGATTGGAAGGTGCTGTGCCTACTGTAAAAAAATCTGCAGCTACGAAAAAACAGGAAGCTAGCAATCAAACGCTGGAGCCTGGTGACGAAGTGAAGGTATTGAGCCTAAACCAAAAAGGACATCTTGTGGAAAAAACGGGAGCCAAGGAATGGCAGGTTCAAATAGGCATCATGAAAATGAAAGTGAAAACAAAGGACATTCAATATGTGAGCAGGCCAAAGCCTGTGGAAACGAAGCCACTGGCTACCATCAAAGGGAAAGACTATCATGTAAGCTTAGAGCTGGACCTGCGTGGCGAACGGTTTGAGAATGCACTCATGAGAGTGGAAAAATACTTGGATGATGCTACATTAGCAGGTTATCACCGTGTTTCTATCATTCATGGTAAAGGGACTGGAGCGCTGCGTGTTGGGGTGCAAAATTACTTGAAGAACCACCGTTCCGTTAAAAATTATCGATTTGGTGAGGCGTCTGAAGGTGGCACTGGTGTTACCGTCGTCGAACTGAAATAAGAAGGGAGCCTGATATGTCTGCTTTTTGGGAAAATGAATTAGTCAGAACGGCTGCCAATTTTAGTGTGGTGGTACTATGTCTTGTTCTGTTTCTGGCTATTTTTGAACTAGTTACAAAGTATAAAAACATGGAAGAAATTAAAAAAGGTAATTTTGCTGTAGCGATGGCAACAGGCGGTAAAATACTAGGCATCGCCAACATTTTCAGGTACTCTATCAGCGATCATGATACGTTGTTGACGATGATTGGCTGGGGAGCGGTCGGATTTGTCTTGTTGTTGTTTGCCTATTTTATCTTTGAGTTTTTGACACCAAGCTTTAACATTGATAAGGAAATAGAAAAAGGGAATTGGGCTGTAGGGTTTATTTCCTTTGTCATTTCTGTAGGGTTGTCTTTTATTATTGGGGCAAGTATTGGATAAGGAGTAGGGAATTTTGGAAACTTTAGCAAAAGTGTTGATTGGATGTTGTATCGTGTTTGTCATAATTGGAATCATTTATCTTTTTATTGCATAAAGAGTTAATAACAGTGAGGAAGAAGAAGCAAGTTTCACATTGCTGATTCTTCCTTTTTTTAAAGGACAATAAAGTAGAATATACTGTTGATCTCCGTTCCAGGCGCTTCGCTTGCCTGCGGGCGGTCCGTGAGCCTCCTCAGGCTTCGCCTTCCGGGGTCTCACCTGTCCCTTCCTCCCGCGGGCGTCTGCGCGCCTTCCACTACAATCAACTTGGCTATTTCATTCACCAATTGTATTACAAGAAGAGTTGTAAACGAGTTACCGGAAAAAGGGTCAACTATAAGTCTAGCTGTGGATTGGAGCAAATGACGGAGACTCCAGCGGGGGAGTAACGGTAGGTTGAGACCCCTGAAGCGTTGTGAGGAGGCTCAAGCACCGTCCCGCGGAAAGCGAAGTCATTTGCGGAAAGGAACAGCGGTAATTAACCAATTTTTCAAATTAGTACTGGGCGAGTTTCTTTCCCAGTTTTTCTTACCTTAAAAAATTGTTCAGCAGGGAGAAAGGGTAGAGTCGGAGAATATAGGTGGTATGGGAGGGGTTGTTGGTATGCAATTTAAAACGACAGAACTACCGGGGATTGGGAAAAAGCTATCATTTGTTACGGCTGAGGGGAATATGGTGGTCTTGGTTGTTCACCATTCAGGAAAACGGGAAATGTATTTTTTTGAAGACCCAGACAATGATGAAGCAGATTTCTCCATTTCTTTGACCTCAGATGAAACAAGGGAACTTGGTGCTCAACTGCTGGGTGCTATGTATCAACCTGTAGATATGGATAAGATGAAAATATTTAAGAAACAAATTATTATTGAGTGGATTGAAGTAAAAAAAGCTTCCTCCTTAATTGGAAAATCGATAGGAGAATCGAAAATAAGAACCAAGACAGGTGCATCCATTATTGGAATTGTAAAAGGAGAAGATAACATCGCCGTGCCAGATGTCGATGTAAAGCTCCATGAAAAGGATATATTGATGGTTTGTGGCAAACAAGCCCAAATTGAAAAACTGACCAAGCTTTGCGAGGGAGGGACTGCTACCTGATGCATGAAGGTACTCCAATACTTGTAAGCATAGGAGTCATATTACTCGTTCTATTTGTTATGGGATATGTCGGAGGGAAAATGAAGATCCCCGGCGTCATACTATATATATTTCTAGGACTTGGCATCGGAACATTTATAACAGAAAACGAATTATTGTATACAGCTAGTGAAATAGGAATTGTACTATTATTTTTTCTACTTGGATTGGAATTCCCCCTGAAAAAATTAAAAAATATGGCGTTCAAGGTATGGAAACCTGGGTTATTGGATGTAGCCTTAAACTTTGGAATGTCTACTGTCATTTGTCTCTTCTTTGGTCTAGATCTTCTAACTTCCTTCTTAATAGGCGGTGTCCTATATGCCACAAGTTCCTCGATTTCTGCCAAGCTATTGGAGAGTACGAAACGATTGGCCAATGCAGAGTCGGAATACATACTTGCGATTCTCATCTTCGAAGATGTTGTGGCACCAATCATTGTTGCAGTCCTAATTGGATTGGCCTCGGACAGCGGGATAACAGGAATGGACTTTGTGATTCTTTTAGGTAAGATCATGTTGTTAACCACAGGTGCGATGGTCATTGGTCGATATGGCTTCATCCGTTTGGAGAAATTTTTTGAGAGATTGGTCGGAAGTGATATTTTCATCATGCTTACAGTCGGCATTGCCCTTAGTTATGCCGGCATTGCATTGTTACTTGGGCTGTCAGAAGTATTAGGGGCATTTTTAGCAGGTATCATGCTTGCCGAGACGAAGCGTTCAGAAGATATCGAGCAGGTTACCTTACCTGTGAGAGATTTACTTTTACCTATATTTTTTATGCATTTCGGCACGACGATAGACCTTGGAGAAGGAGTGCCTTATGTAGGATTATTGCTTACATTGATTGGGTGGGCTTTGCTTGGAAAAATCTTGGTCGGAATGCTTGGTGGTAGATGGTATGGGCTCACAAAGAGGGTTGCTTTACGAGCTGGTTTCTCACTCACACCAAGAGGAGAATTCTCTGTGGTTATTGCATCGATTGCCACTGGAGCTACGAAATTATTTAGTAGCGTGTTCATCCTAGTTTCTGCGATACTCGGAATCTTGCTCTTTATTTTAGCGCCGAAATTAACGAATATATTTTATGAAAAGAAGAGGATGAAAAAGAACATAAAGCTGAAGGTTCCTGGTTAAGGGTGTCATATTTCATCATTTTTCGCAAAAATCAAAAAAATGTTATAATTTTTATGGAATTGCTGATATACTATAACAAACAGATATGGGCCTTTTGTAGTAGTACAGGCCGATAAAGAGGAGGGAATGGAATGGAGCAAATAGTGAACAAGCCATGGCTATCACTTTATCCTGAAGAAATACCTCATGAGATCAACTTCGAAGAGCGAACACTGCAGTCTTACTTAAAACAAGCGGCGGAAGAATATCCAACAAAAACGGCTATTAGCTTCCTCGGCAAAAAATTAACATTTGAAGAAGTTTATGATCAATCTTTAAAACTGGCAAACTATTTAAAAGGACTTGGAATTGAAAAAGGAGACAGAGTGTCTATCATGCTCCCAAACTGCCCTCAAGCTGTCATCAGCTATTATGGCGTTCTATTCGCCGGCGGTATTGTTGTGCAGACAAATCCACTATACATGGAACGTGAACTGGAATACCAAGTCAACGATTCCGGATCCGAAATCATCATCACGTTAGATATTCTCTACCCTAGAGTATCAAAAGTGAAAGCGCTAACAAACCTGAAACATGTTATCGTTACGGGAATAAAGGACTATCTACCGTTTCCAAAAAATATGCTTTATCCATTTGTTCAGAAAAAACAGTACGGAATAGTAGTAAAGGTGGAGCATAGTGGACAAAACCATTTGTTTACTGAAATCATTAAACAATCGGAAGCTCAAACTATCGATGTACTGATCAACCCTAACGATGACCTCGCGTTACTGCAATATACCGGAGGCACAACAGGATTCCCCAAAGGTGTTATGTTAACACATATGAACCTTGTCTCCAATTCAATTATGAGTGTCAACTGGATGTACAGATGCAAAAAGGGACAGGAAAAGGTTATTGGAATTCTACCGTTCTTCCATGTATACGGGATGACGGCAGTAATGAACCTTTCCATCATGCAGGCATACGAAATGATACTACTACCGAAGTTTGACCCGGAAACAACATTGAAAACCATTCAGAAGGAAAAGCCGACACTTTTCCCTGGAGCACCAACAATTTATATTGCCCTGTTAAATCATCCTGATATCAAAAAATATGATTTATCTTCCATAGATTCATGTATCAGTGGATCGGCAGCTCTGCCTGTTGAAGTACAAGAACAGTTTGAACGTGTTACGGGAGGAAAACTGGTTGAAGGTTACGGGCTCTCCGAAGCATCACCGGTTACCCACGCTAATTTCCTATGGAATGAAAGGGTGTCAGGAAGCATTGGAATTCCTTGGCCAAATACAGAATCCGTCATTCTTTCCATGGAAAATGGAGAACTGGCTCCGACAGGGGAAATTGGAGAGATTGCTGTAAGAGGTCCACAAATCATGAAAGGATATTGGAACCGAAAAGAAGAAACCGAAGCTGTCTTGAAAGATGGCTGGCTCTTAACGGGAGATTTAGGTTATATGGATGAGCGCGGATATTTCTATGTGGTTGATCGCAAAAAAGATATGATTATTGCCGGCGGCTTCAATATTTACCCAAGAGAAATCGAGGAAGTATTATATGAACACGAGGAAATTCAGGAAGTGGTTGTCGCTGGAATTCCTGATCCATATCGCGGTGAAACCGTTAAGGCATACATCGTGAAAAAGGCTGGCTCTAACCTTACTGAAGAAGAACTGGACCAATATACAAGAAAACACCTTGCTGCCTACAAGGTACCAAGATACTATGAATTCAGAGACGAACTACCTAAGACCGCCGTTGGAAAAATCCTCAGAAGAGCATTGGTGGAAGAAGAAAAGCAGAAAATAGCGAAGTGATAAATATAGAGAGGGAGATGTAAAAAACCTCTCTCTCTTTTTTATAGTAACTTGCACGAAAATTATGATAAGATAATGATTGACAGTTCATTCATGGTACAGTATCATGAAAATATGAATGATTATTCATTCATTTTTAAAAGGGAGCGAAAAGGTTGAAACAACAAAAACCTAAATATAAACAAATAATAGATGCTGCAGTCATTGTCATTGCGGAAAATGGCTACCATCAAGCACAGGTTTCCAAAATTGCCAAACAGGCCGGAGTAGCAGACGGGACCATCTATCTATATTTTAAAAATAAGGAAGACATCCTGATCTCACTGTTTCAAGAGAAAATGGGACTCTTCGTCGAAAAGATTCGTCAAGAAATTGCAGGAAAATCGACATCAACAGAGAAATTATTAACGTTGATAGAAAAACATTTTTCCATGCTAGCTGAAGATCACTATCTGGCCATTGTAACCCAGTTGGAGTTAAGACAATCCAACTTAGAGCTTCGACTGAAGATTAACGAGGTGTTAAAAGGGTATTTACATGTTGTAGATGAAATTTTACTGGCTGGTACCAAAAACGGTGAGCTTCGTTCCGACTTAGATGTCCGCCTAGCAAGGCAAATGGTGTTTGGTACGATTGATGAAACGATTACTACTTGGGTCATGAATGATCAAAAGTACGACCTGACAGCCGTCGCACCAAGAGTACATGAACTATTAATCAAGGGGTTTGGAGCTACCCCTTAACTAGCTCTGTGTTCTATACATAAGGAGGGGATTATTAATGGAATTTTTGCAAATGAAAGTAGAAGAACGTATTGCTCTCATCACCATCAACAAAGCCCCCGCGAATGCTTTGTCATCCGCAGTTTTGAAAGAGCTTTCATTATTGATGGATGATTTAGAAAAGCAAGAAGAGGTAAGGGTCGTTCTGATTCACGGAGAAGGAAGATTTTTCTCTGCAGGTGCGGATATCAAAGAGTTCACCACGGTGGAAACCGGTGAGGAATTTGCCGAACTTGCGAAATTTGGTCAGGATCTTTTTGAAAGAATGGAGAACTTTCCAAAACCGATTATCGCAGCCATCCATGGTGCAGCTCTAGGCGGAGGCCTTGAACTAGCAATGGGTTGCCATATCCGCTTAGTGACGAAAACAGCTAAACTTGGTCTGCCTGAATTGCAGTTGGGGCTGATCCCTGGTTTTGCTGGGACTCAGCGTTTACCTAAATTAGTTGGTTCCGCCAAGGCATTTGAAATGCTTTTCACGAGTGACACACTGACAGGGGAAGAAGCTGTTCAATGGGGACTTGCAAACAAAGCCGTCGATGAAGAAGTTTTAATGGATGAAGCTTTTAAGATGGCGAAAAAGATTGCACAAAAAGGACCAATCTCGGTTGCTTCTGTCATTGAGTTGTCCCGTTTTGCAAAGCATGAAGAATTTTATCAAGGCGTAGAAAGAGAAGCGCAATTATTTGGGAGAGTCTTCACATCAGAAGATGGCAAGGAAGGTATTACAGCGTTTATGGAAAAAAGAGCTCCCGAATTTAAAGGGAAGTAATTTTTTTTATAATATAAAATCTGAATATTACTAATAAAATTAATGTTTAAACAGGAGGTACTGTGATGAATATTTTTGTTTTATTAAAAAGAACATTTGATACTGAGGAAAGACTAACCGTTTCAAATGGCAGCATAAATGAAGATGGTGCAGAATTCATTATCAACCCATATGACGAGTACGCGGTAGAAGAAGCGATTCAAGTAAGAGACACACATGGCGGAGAAGTAACTGTTGTGACAGTCGGTTCTGAAGAGGCAGAAAAAGAGCTTCGTACGGCACTTGCGATGGGTGCTGATAAAGCGGTACTGATCAACACAGAAGATGACGTAGAAAATGGAGATCAATTTACAACAGCGAAAATCTTGGCTGAATTCTTAAAAGATAAAGATGCAGACTTAATTATCGGTGGTAACGTAGCAATTGACGGTGGTTCCGGACAAGTTGGGCCTCGTGTAGCGGAGTTATTGGATATTCCTTACGTAACAACAATCACAAAGCTAGAAATCGAAGGCGGAAAAGCTACTATCGTGCGCGATGTTGAAGGAGATTCCGAAGTTATTGAAACATCCCTTCCATTGCTTGTAACAGCACAACAAGGGTTGAACGATCCGCGCTATCCATCTCTACCTGGGATCATGAAGGCAAAGAAAAAGCCTCTTGAAGAATTAGAATTAGATGATTTAGACCTTGATGAGGATGATGTAGAAGCGAAGACAAAAACGCTTGAAATCTACCTTCCACCGAAAAAAGAAGCAGGTCGAGTGCTTCAAGGTGAGTTGGATGCACAAGTAAAAGAATTGGTTTCCGCATTAAGAAACGAAGCAAAAGTAATCTAATAAGTGATATAAACTTTTAGCGTTTGATTGGAGCAGATGGCGTAGACTCCGGCGGGAGGTAGCACTTAGGTGATACCCCGCAGGAGGCCTGAGGAGGCTCAACAAGTGCCCCGCGGAAAGAGAGCCAGCTGTGGAAATCAATAGCGTCATTTAACAGGGATTAAAGATAGATACATGGACAGGAGGAGACAAACATGGCAAGAAAAGTATTAACATTAGCAGAAGTGCGTGATTCCGCATTACGTAATGTATCATTTGAAGCAATTGCAGCAGGAAAAACAGTAGCAGAAGGTGGCGAAGTAGTTTCTGTACTAGTTGGGGAAGGTGTAGGATCACTTGCTCAAGAACTGATTGCTTACGGTGCAGACCGTGTTGTAACAATTGAACACACTAACTTGAAAGCGTACACATCTGACGGATACTCTCAAGCTTTAATGGCAGTCATTGATTCCGAAAACCCAGAAGGAATTATTTTTGGACATACAGCTTTAGGAAAAGACTTGTCCCCTAAATTGGCTTCCAAATTAAATTCCGGCTTGATTTCTGATGCAACTGAAGTGGAAGAGGTTGGTGGAAACTTAGTCTTCACAAGACCAATCTACTCTGGAAAAGCATTTGAAAAGAAAATCGTAACAGACGGCGTCATTTTTGCAACTGTACGTCCAAACAACATTGCATCTCTTGATAAAGATGAGTCACGTACAGGTGACGTTTCTTCTCTTGATGTTGATGTTAAGGATCTTCGCACAATCATTAAAGAAGTTGTTCGCAAAGCTACAGAGGGTGTAGACCTTTCCGAGGCGAAAGTAGTAGTAGCTGGTGGCCGTGGAGTAAAATCTGAAGAAGGCTTCGAGCCACTAAAAGAATTGGCAGACGTACTTGGAGCGGCAGTTGGTGCTTCCCGTGGAGCGTGTGACGCAGACTATTGCGATTACTCTCTGCAAATTGGTCAAACTGGTAAAGTCGTAACGCCAGACCTTTACATTGCATGCGGTATCTCTGGAGCTATTCAGCATCTTGCTGGTATGTCCAACTCCAAAGTGATCGTAGCAATTAACAAAGACCCAGAAGCAAACATTTTCAAAGTAGCTGACTATGGTATCGTAGGTGACCTGTTTGAAGTGGTTCCGATGTTAACAGCGGAATTCAAAAAGCTATTGGTGACGAACTAAGTTTATATCAACAAACAGCCAGGCACGTGAGGTGCTTGGCTGTTTTAATGTGATGGATTGAATAAGGGATAACCTAGCTGGTGATTGGAGCACAGGGCGAAGACTCCTGAGGGAGATAGCGCTAGCTGGAGACCCCGCAGGATTACCGAGGAGGCTCTCGTCAGCCCCTAGGAAAGCGAAGCCCAGTGCGTAAATTACCAGCGGTGGTTCGGGAAACCTTAGTGTGAAATAAAATGGCCGAAAACGGGTAAACCTATAACGAAGCAAATAATTAGCAACACTATGTGGTAAATGCTATACTTTAGCTATAGTAAAACTCTGAAAGATTTTCCATCTGTCAGAGAACACATTAACAGCATATATTGTTAACTGTGATATAAAAGGCTTAGGAGGAATTTATTATGGCAATTACAAATGCAACTGACCAAAACTTTACACAAGAAACTAGCGATGGCCTAGTTCTTGCTGATTTCTGGGCGCCTTGGTGCGGACCTTGTAAAATGATCGCTCCAGTTCTTGAAGAATTAGATCAAGACATGGGTGACAAAGTGAAAATTGTTAAAGTTGATGTGGATGAGAACCAAGAAACTGCTGGAAAATTCGGCGTAATGAGCATCCCAACTTTACTTGTTATCAAAAATGGTGAAGTAGTAGACAAAGCAGTAGGTTTCCAACCGAAAGAAGCTTTGGCTGAACTATTAAACAAGCACGCTTAATGCATTTTGCAAAAAGCCCGGTCCTGTGACCGGGCTTTTTGCGTGTAAAGGGACCTGAAAAAGTATCCAACTCGGCACTTTTTGAGAAAAACTGGGATAAATCAAGAAATATGCGATTATATCAAGAAAAATTGAGATATATCAAGAAAACTGAGGGGGATATCAAGAAAAAATAGGATATATCAAGAAAACTCAGGATATATCAATAAAATCGCTTTAATCGTAACCGTCACCTCATCTCAACTGAAAAAGCTTAGGCTGAACTATTAAACGTAAACAAACAAGCTTAATTGCTTGTTTCGTGCCAAAGGAACTAACAAGGTAGCCAACTCGGCACCTTTTGAGAAAAACTGGGATATATGAAGAAAATCGCGATTATATCAAGAAAAAATGGGATATATCAAGATAACTCAGGGGGATATCAAGAAAAATTGAGATATATCAAGAAAACTCAGGGGGATATCAAGAAAAATTGAGATATATCAAGAAAACTCAGGGGGATATCAAGAAAAATTGAGATATATCAAGAAAACTCAGGGGGATATCAAGAAATTCAAGGATATATCAAGAAAACTCAGGATATATCAATAAAATCGCAACCGT
>NZ_JAAZWB010000041.1 GCF_012524115.1 Bacillus sp. RO1
GTCTTCATGGAGTGGATGAAGACCTGAGCAAAGCGAGAAATGACCCAGAGAGGTCTTCATGGAGTGGATGAAGACCTGAGTAAAGCGAGAAATGACCCAGAGAAGTCTTCATGGAGCATATAAAGACCTGACTTCCCATGAAAAAAGATCAATAACGCAACGCTTCTTTACTGAAAATTATTTATGAAAATAGGCAATATGTTTTCAAACGTATGTAAGTGGTAATAGATAAGGGGGACATAATTCAACATACATAAATCTACAATCCTCATTTTCAAAAAGTTATTCTTAAGAATTTCAAAAATAATGTTAGAAAACCTAACATGTTCTTGACAGATTATCTAACATCGCATAAACTAAGAGTAACTTCATAGGAAATGATGAAAGGAGGATTTGTAGTGAGTGACAATATTAGACGTTCAATGCCATTATTTCCAATAGGAATTGTCATGCAGCTAACAGAATTGTCAGCTCGACAAATCCGATATTATGAAGAAAATGGGCTTGTTTTCCCGGCTCGTTCTGAAGGCAACCGCCGACTTTTTTCTTTTAATGATGTCGATACTCTATTAGAGATAAAGAACCTCATTGAGCAAAAAGTGAACATAGCTGGCATCAAACAGCTGATGACAGTCAAGCAACAGCACAAGGAAGTCCCTTCAGAAGAAGTGGCAAAAGGTGCTGCTAAGCCAGAACTGTCGGATGATCAACTGCGCAAACTACTCCGTGCAGAAATGATGCAAGCGGGAAGATATAATCGAACTAGTCTCCGTCAAGGTGATATGTCACGATTTTTCCATTAATTTTTTTGAGTTTTTTGGTAAGTTCTTATTAAAACTAAAATAGTAAAAATTTTGAGGAGGAACTTTATTATGGCTAAGTACACACACGAGGACATCAAACGTATCGTCCAGGAGGAAAATGTAAAATACATCCGTCTTCAATTTACGGATATCCTTGGAACAATCAAAAACGTGGAAATCCCTGTAAGTCAATTGGAGAAAGCATTGGACAACAAAATGATGTTTGATGGATCTTCCATTGAAGGTTTCGTTCGTATTGAAGAATCTGACATGAACTTATACCCTGATCTTGACACATTCGTAGTATTCCCTTGGACTTCTGAAAAAGGGAAAGTAGCACGTTTCATCTGTGACATCTACAATCCAGACGGAACTCCATTCGAAGGAGACCCTCGTGCAAACTTAAAACGTATGTTGAAGGAAATGGAAGACCTAGGATTTTCCGATTTCAACCTTGGGCCAGAGCCAGAGTTCTTCCTATTTAAATTAGATGAAAAAGGCGAGCCAACATTAGAGCTAAACGATAAAGGTGGATATTTTGACCTTGCTCCAACAGATCTTGGTGAAAATTGCCGTCGTGATATCGTTCTTGAGCTCGAAGAAATGGGATTTGAGATCGAAGCTTCTCACCATGAAGTAGCTCCTGGACAGCATGAAATTGATTTCAAATATGCAAGTGCAATTCAAGCTTGTGATGACATCCAAACATTTAAACTTGTTGTAAAAACAATTGCTCGTAAGCACGGATTGCATGCAACATTCATGCCAAAACCACTTTTCGGAGTGAACGGTTCTGGTATGCACTGCAACCTTTCCTTATTCAAAGACGGCGAAAATGCGTTCTATGATGCCAACGGTAACCTAGAATTAAGTGATACTGCAAGACACTTTATTGCAGGTATCATCAAGCATGCTACTGCATTCACTGCAGTAACAAACCCTACTGTAAACTCTTATAAGCGTTTAGTACCTGGATACGAAGCACCTTGTTATGTTGCATGGTCCGCTCGTAACCGTAGCCCATTAATCCGTATCCCAGCTTCTCGTGGTATCTCCACTCGTGTTGAAGTTCGTAGTGTAGACCCTGCAGCTAACCCATACCTAGCTATGGCTGTATTATTGAAAGCTGGACTTGACGGCATTAAAAACAAATTGGAAGCTCCGAAGCCAATCGACCGCAATATCTATGTGATGAACAAAGAAGAGCGCGTTGCTGCTGGTATCGCAGACCTTCCGGCAACACTTGCTGCTGCACTTGAAGAGTTAAAATCAAATGAAGTTATCCAATCTGCTTTAGGTGAGCATTTACTTGAGCACTTCATTGAAGCAAAAGAAATCGAGTGGGATATGTTCCGCACACAGGTTCACCCATGGGAGAGAGATCAGTATTTAACTCAGTACTAAGATATTCAAAAGCCTTCGCACATAATAATGTGCGAAGGTTTTTTTTGCGTTTTGTGAATGTTGTCCTGTCATAATATTCCCTTGAAACAAATAAGCTTTACTAGTAAGTGTACAAGGGAGTGGCTATATGGCAAAGGTGAATCAACCTACTGTAACAGCTGAAATGATTGAAAGGTACTATGAATGCAATAAGCAAAAGAAAGAAATAGAGAAACAGATGGAAGAACTAAAAGAGCGATTTCATCTTTATTTTGACAAAAGCTTTGGGGAAGATGAAAAGGCAGAGGTAGTGATGGGAGGATACAAGCTGCAAAGACAGGTTAGGAAATCAGAAAAGTATTCCGATGAAACTGTTCAAAAGCTTGAAGAATTAAGTATGAATGAACTGATAAAAACAATAAAAAAACCCGATGATACAAAGATAAAAGCAGCCATCCAATTAAATCTCATCAAAGAAGAGGATCTGGAAGGTTGTTTGGTTACCAATTCATCCTTGGCAATTTCAGTGAAGCCGCTTACACCAAAATAAATCCTTGGGGGATAGTTAAATGTCGGAACAAAATCAGCTAAGGCCAGTTTCAAAAGGTGCTTGGTTCAGAATAGTGTTTCTTGTTTTTGCTCTTGTAAATCAACTTCTTGTAGTCTACGGAAAATCACCGCTACCTTTTTCCGAAGAAGAGTTAGAGCAACTATTCAGTTTAGTCTGGACTTCTGTTGCAGCACTTGTTGCCTGGTGGAAAGACAATGATTGGACAAAGAAAGCTAGAAGTAGAACTAAGTAAAATAAGACCGAGGTATTTGCCTTGGTTTTTTCTCGTTTTCTGATTTGAAAAATTGGAGTGTGGAGACTATGAAAATTTTGCTTTTCGCAGATCCCGGAATTGACGATTCATTAGCAATCATTTATGCATTGCTCCATCCAGAAATTGAACTCTTGGGGGTTGTATCAGGGTATGGAAATGTTTCTGTTTTTGACGCAACCAGGAATGCGGCGTATTTATTGGAGCTTGCAGGAAGACCAGATATTCCGGTAATAAGGGGCTCCTCTCAACCGTTAAGTGGAGCGCCTACAACCTTTTATCCAGAAATACATGGACCGCAAGGGTTAGGTCCAATTATACCGCCAGCCGATTTCCAAGCGGATTTCAGTCCATTTGAACTTATGTTTGAAATTATTGAAGAGAATATTGAAGACATCGTGATTGTGGATGTAGGGAGACAAACTTCTCTAGCTTTTGCTTTTAATCTCCGACCTGAACTAATGGAGCAGGTTAAAGAGGTTTATCTTATGGGCGGGGCGTTTTTGGTCCCTGGAAACGTAACTGATGTCGCCGAAGCCAACTTCTGGGGAGATCCAATTGCTACTTCTGTTATTTTGAATAAAGCGCAAAAAGTGTATATTACCCCACTCAATGTAACTAACAGGGCAATAGTGACAAGGGATGTAGCGACGTACATTTTTAATCATACAAATAGTCCGTACAAAAGATTAATTCCGGAAGTTACGAATTATTATGCTACATTTTATGATCAGGTGATGCCCGGAATTGATGGTTCACCTGTGCATGATGTATTTACACTTTATTATTTAATAAATAAAGATAAAACGTATACAGTCAAGAGGGATGTAAGGGTTGCTATTGTCGATGGGAATAGAGGGCAGAGTATAGCGGATTTTAGAATGGTCTACAAAGAACCAGAACGCGAGCATTATATAGCAATGGATTTTAATTATAACCACTTTATTGAAGATTTTATTAGAATTAACCTGGACGGGGAAGAGCTTGCTTAATTATGCAAATAGGAATGCATCCTGAATAAACTGAGATAATGTGACTATTATAAAGACATATAGTATCTCAGCGGGGTGATATGGCAATGGATTTAAACTGGATCTGGAAAGCGGTTTTAATTACGATCATTGGTACATTTTTACTAAGAATTGCTGGAAGAAAGTCTATATCCCAAATGACATTAGCACAAGTAGTAATAATGATAGGAATAGGTTCACTGTTAATTCAACCTTTAGCAGGGAAGAGCATTTGGGTGACATTTGGTGTGGGGATTACGCTTGTGGTGACGCTAGTGCTAATGGAGTTTTTACAATTAAAATCAGATGTTTTTGAGAAATTAATTACAGGTAAGTCAAAAATATTAATAGAGAACGGGAAATTAAATGAAGATACATTGAAAAAGTTAAGGTTTACCATTGATCAATTAGAGATGAAACTAAGACAAAATAGTATCTCTAGTATTAGTGACGTGAAGTGGGCCACACTTGAACCAAACGGACAGCTAGGATTTGAGTTAAACGAACAAGCAAAGCCAGTAACTAGGAAGGAATGGAATATTCTTTTTCAGGAAATTCAGCTCCTGAAAATAATGATGGACCCTACATGCAAACCAAGCCGTGTAACGAATGAGTTAGAGGGGAATTTATTTACGGAAGTGAAAAATAGGGAACACAAATTAAAAGAACGTCCTGATGAAACACTTGATTAACCGAAAATAAAAAAGCCGAATGTCGGCTTTTTTTTAGTGAATATTACGATACACACCAATCACTTTACCAAGAATACTTACATTACGAACAATAATCGGTTCTAATGTGGAATTTTCTGGTTGTAATCGAATATAATCTTTTTCTTTGAAGAATCGTTTAACAGTAGCCTCATCTTCTTCTGTCATGGCAACAACGATGTCTCCGTTGTTCGCGGATTGCTGTTGGCGAACGATAACATAGTCTCCATCAAGAATGCCGGCTTCAATCATACTGTCCCCCATAACCTCTAGCATGAACACTTGCTCGTCTGGCGCAACGTAGCGATCAGGTAGTGGAAAGTAGTCCTCTACATTTTCTATAGCTGTTATGGGCTGTCCTGCAGTTACTTTACCGATAATCGGAACATTGACTGCAGAAATCTTAGGGATAAGTTCATCTTCCATGATTTCAATGGCTCTTGGTTTTGTAGGGTCTCGGCGAATAAGTCCTTTGCTTTCAAGTCGTGCAAGATGACCGTGAACTGTGGAACTGGAAGCTAGACCAACCGCTTCTCCAATTTCACGGACGGATGGTGGATATCCTTTTGCTTGGACTTCTTTTTTTATGTAATCCAATATGTCCTGTTGCCTTTTTGATAGTTTCATATTCCGCACCTCTATCATTAATATTAGTGATAGTATAGCATGTTTTGGTATAAAATACAAACATAAGTTCGAATTATTGACAAGAATATACGTTCGCTTGATAATAATAGTTTAATAGAATGATGGAGGAAATCATACATGAAGGGAATCATTTATTGTCGAGTGAGTACGAAAAAAGACACTCAGGAAACTTCTCTGACACGTCAAAAAGAAGAATTGGTTTCGTTAGCAGCAAATCGAGGCATTGACATAGTCCAAGTAGTGGAAGAACAGGCTAGCGGCTACGATTTAGATCGGGAAGGTGTTTTCCAAATCATTGAACTTATTTCAAGTCAGCATATTGACGTCCTTCTAATTCAGGATGAGACTAGGCTTGGGAGGGGGAATGCCAAGATCGCTTTTTTACATTGGCTAAAGAAACATGCCATTAAGATCTATTCGATAACGGATAATGGAGAGTTGAAATTATCTGATTCAGATTCGATGGTCATGGATATAGTGGCAATTGTTGAGGAATACCAAAGAAAGCTACATAATTTGAAAATAAAAAGGGGCATGCAACGAGCAGTTCAAAGAGGATATAACCCCACAAAAAACCTTACTAATTTGCATATGAGCCCTGGACGCGAAAAAATTGAGGTTCCCATTGAAGAAATAGTTAGGCTTCGGAAAAACAAGCTTACATTTCATGAAATCGCTGCCACATTAAGAGGACTTGGATATGAAGTGTCCAAAGCAACTGTAAACAGGCGGTACCGGGAGTATATGGAAGAGAACGACACCGGTTTGCTTGTAAAAAAAGAACCTCTCTAGTAAGATAAAAGCATATCTTCCCAAGGATGAAAGAAGGAGTTTTCTATGTTATCAAAAGAAAAAATTGCAAGAATAAACGCACTTTCCAAAAAGGCTAAAAGTGAAGGGCTTACGAAAGAAGAAGCAGCGGAACAACAAAAGCTTCGCCAGGAGTATATAAAGACTTTCCGGGCTTCAATGGAGAATACACTACAAGGCGTAACAATCATGGATCCGGAAGGAAATGATGTCACTCCTGAAAAATTAAAGGACTCAAAAAAGAATTTAAAGCATTAATTGCTTTTTTTTAGAACACTGGAACATACTATTTATGATAAAATATAATTTTTCCATGAAAAAATAAGTTAAAGAGAAAGGATGGAAAAGATGACACAACATTTAGATCAACTTTCCATTAACACAATTCGTACACTATCAATCGATGCAATTGAAAAAGCTAACTCGGGCCATCCAGGGATGCCAATGGGTGCAGCACCAATGGGTTATTCTTTATGGACAAGATTCATGAACCACAACCCAAAGAATCCGAACTGGTTCAATAGAGACCGCTTTGTTTTATCTGCAGGTCACGGTTCTATGTTGCTTTATAGCCTTTTACATTTAGGCGGTTATGATGTTTCTATGAATGACTTAAAAGAATTCCGTCAATGGGGAAGTAAAACTCCTGGGCATCCTGAATTTGGTCATACTCCAGGGGTAGATGCAACAACCGGTCCACTTGGACAAGGTATTGCTATGGGTGTCGGAATGGCAATGGCAGAACGCCACTTGGCTGCTACATACAATAAAGAAGACATGGAACTAGTGAATCACTTTACATATAGCATTTGTGGAGATGGAGACCTGATGGAAGGTGTTTCTGGAGAAGCTGCTTCTCTTGCATCACACTTGAAATTAGGCCGTTTCATTGTACTTTACGATTCTAATGATATTTCACTTGATGGTGATTTAGATCGTTCCTTCTCTGAAAGCATTGAAACACGCTTCAAAGGATACGGTTGGCAATATATCCGCGTGGAGGATGGCAACAATCTAGAGGAAATCGCGGCTGCGGTGGAAGAAGCACAAAGCGACCTTTCCCGCCCAACCATGATTGAAGTGAAAACTACAATCGGGTACGGTTCACCAAACCGTGCAGGTAAATCAGATGTGCATGGTGCTCCTCTAGGTGCGGATGAATTAAAGTTAACGAAAGAAGCATATAAATGGACGTTTGAGAACGACTTCCATGTACCTGAAGAAGTGTACACTCACTTCCGTGAAACGGTTGCAGATAAAGGGGCAAAAGTGGAAGCGGAATGGAATGAGCTTTTTGATGCGTATAAAACAAAATACCCTGAGCTTGGAAAACAGCTTGAATCTGCAATGAAAGGTGAACTTCCTGAAGGATGGGATTCAGAGATTCCTGTCTATGAAGAAGGAAAAAGCTTGGCATCCCGTGCTTCTTCCGGTGAAGTTCTGAACGCCATTGCGAAACAAGTTCCTTACTTCTTTGGTGGATCTGCTGACTTGGCTGGATCTAACAAAACGAATATTAAAAACGAAGCCGACTTCACAGCAGAAGACTATAGCGGACGCAACATCTGGTTTGGTGTACGTGAATTTGCAATGGGTGCAGCTATGAACGGAATGGCGCTTCACGGCGGATTAAGAGTATATGGAGGAACGTTCTTTGTATTCTCCGATTACTTACGTCCAGCTATCCGTCTTGCAGCTCTTCAGCAACTGCCTGTCACATATGTGTTCACACATGACTCTATTGCAGTAGGAGAAGATGGACCTACACATGAGCCAATCGAACAGCTTCCTTCTTTACGTGCGATGCCAAACCTTTCCGTTATTCGTCCTGCAGATGGCAACGAGACGGCTGCAGCTTGGAAAGTGGCTTTAGAATCAGAAAAGACACCAACAGCACTAGTGTTAACTCGTCAAAACCTACCGACTATTAAAGGAACAAATGAGACGGCACTTGAAGGTGTACGTAAAGGAGCTTACGTCATCTCCAAAGCTGGAAAAGAAACAGCAGATGCACTTATCCTTGCAACAGGTTCTGAAGTAGGTCTAGCTGTGGATGCTCAAAAAGCCTTACAACAAGAAGGGATCCATGTTTCTGTTGTAAGTATGCCTTCATGGGATCGTTTCGAACAACAATCACAAGAATACAAAAACTCTGTTTTACCAAAAGACGTGAAAAAACGTCTAGGAATTGAAATGGCTACTCCACTAGGGTGGGAGCGCTATACTGGAGATGAAGGAGATATCCTTGCTATCAACGGATTCGGCGCATCAGCACCAGGAGAGCGCATCATGAAAGAATACGGATTTACTACGGAAAATGTAGTTGCACGAGTTAAAGCTTTATTAGATAAATAAGCGAATTTTGTAAAGTGAGCATTGCCTAATTTTAAGGTAATGCTCATTTTTTTATGCATTCGACAAAACTAGCTAAAAATAGCCCCTTGCAAACTACACTATAAGACAAAACTCTTCTCTATCATTCTCTATAATAAAGGAAAAGAAGTGATAGGAGGGTTTCATTTGCGCGAATATATGATATATCTGATAGAGGAAGAAGTAGCTAAACATTACTCAGGAAATGAGTTAAAACTTTTCCAGCTTTTTCAGCAATACGAACAAGAGGAACCACTTCGGTCCATCATTAAACAGCAAGTGGATTATGTTACGCTCCCAGTCCCTACCTTCCCACTTCAACAATCATTAGAACAAGCCTTAAAGAATAAGGAAGGCTACAAGCGAGTGGCCTATCAACATAAAATACAAAAAGAGGATTCTACAGCAAAGCTATCTATTTTTGAAAAATACTTGAAGCTTTCTTCGACTGGGTCTTTCGAAGCAGAAGCTATCTTCTTTGAAATTATCCGCAAACAGGCGCCATACTTCCTTGCAATAGATGTAAACTCCAATCGTTATGGCTGGCTGCAACCAATTAAACAGAGAAAATTTGTTTAATTGCAGGAGAAATCTATCGGAAAATGTTGTATAATAGGTTTTAGTTTAGTACACTACATTGGTAGACCTAGTTTTGAGGAGGAAATTTTTGATGGCAACATGGATTTGGATTCTTATTGTAGTTCTAGCATTGATTGCTGGGGTTGCACTAGGATTTTTCATCGCTCGTAAGTACATGATGACTTACCTAAAGAAAAATCCACCAATTAATGAGCAAATGCTTCGCGTGATGATGATGCAAATGGGAATGAAACCATCCCAAAAGAAAATTAATCAGATGATGTCTGCGATGAATAAGCAAATGAAATAAATGAAAAAGCACTCACTATGGGTGCTTTTTCTTTTTGAAAACGCTCAGTTAAAGCATACTGTTGATATTTGCAGCAACCTAGCTGTTGATTGGAGCATTAGGCGCAGACTCCTCGAAAATGCTACGCATTTTCTTCGTGCGATGTTTCGCTGTCGAAGCCTTCCCTGTCCTGAGGGAGATAGCGTTTAGGGGAGACCACGCAGGTGCTTTTCCGAGGAGGTTCCCAAACGCCCCTAGGAAAGCGAAGCCTAGTGCGGAAATCAACAGCGGTGTTCAACAGAACTTATTGAGAAAAAACACTACAAAAAGTATCTTCCTAAAAATTTGAATATTTGCTAAACTGTTATAGTTGAACGTAGATAAAAAATCGGGGGAAAGAGCATGAGTATATTCAGAGACCTATGGTGGTTTTTTAAACAGGAACGAAAGTCATACATACCTGGGGTGCTGCTTCTTGCCTTTGTAGCGTTCTTAGAACTGATTCCGCCAAGAATCGTAGGAATGACCGTCGATCACATTGTGGAAGGTACTTTAACAAGAGAGAGGATTCTCCAACTGATGCTGGTTCTTCTCGGTACCGCCATCATTGTTTACATTTTGCGTTATCTCTGGCGCATATTGATTTTTGGGCCGGCAGTAAGACTAGCAAGATTACTTCGCAATAATTTGTATGAGCACTTTACGAAGATGTCGGCAAGCTTTTATCAACGCAGACGTGTTGGGGATTTGATGGCACACTCAACCAATGACCTACAAGCCATTCAACAAACAGCTGGTGCAGGAGTTTTAACTCTCGTCGACTCCTTAATGACTGGCGGCTTTGTATTAATTGCCATGGCAGCAACAATCAGTTGGAAATTGACGCTAATCTGTCTAATTCCACTACCAATCATGGCCATCGCGACAAACTACTACGGTACATTGCTTCATAAAACGTTCCATAAAGCACAGGCAGCCTTTTCATCCCTAAATGATAAAGTGCAAGAAAGTGTAAATGGAATTAAAGTGGTTAAAACCTTCGGACAAGAGAAAGAAGAAATTGAAGAGTTTGAAAAACAGGCTGAAGATGTGGTGAAAAAGAATGTTACCGTAGCAAAAATAGATTCACTCTTTGATCCTACAATTGGGCTAATCATTGGAATTTCCTTTTTCCTTGCCATCGCTTTTGGCTCAAGGTATGTGATGACAGGTGAACTGACCATTGGTGAGTTAATTGCATTTACCACCTACTTAGGCTTATTAATTTGGCCAATGCTTGCGTTTGGATGGCTTTTCAACATCGTCGAACGGGGCAGGGCTTCTTATGATCGCGTATCCGCGCTTATGAAAGAGGAAGTAGATATTAAAGATGAGCCAAACGCTATTGAAACAATACCCTCAGGTAATATTGAATACAATGTGCATACGTTTACATATCCAACCGAGAAAGAAGCACTGTTAAAAGATATTCATCTCCAGTTGAAACAAGGACAGACGCTTGGCGTGGTAGGGAAAACAGGGAGCGGAAAGACCACATTACTAAAAATGCTGATCAGAGAATTTGATGGCATACAAGGGAACATTCTGATTGGTGGTACACCAATTCGAAATTATTCCTTAGAAGCACTTCGAAAAGCAATTGGTTATGTACCACAGGACCATTTCCTTTTCTCTGCTAGCATTGCTGATAATATTGCTTTTGCAGTACCGGATGCAACATTTGAAGAGATCATCCAAGCGGCAATACTCGCAAACATCCATGAAGATATTATTCAATTCACCGACGGCTATCAAACGATGGTTGGAGAGCGCGGGGTATCCTTATCCGGTGGTCAAAAGCAACGATTATCCATTGCAAGAGCATTGCTTATGGACCCAGAAATATTAATCCTTGATGATTCCCTGTCTGCGGTAGATGCCAAGACGGAGGAGAGCATCCTGCACGCTTTAAAAGAAAATCGTAAAGGGAAGACAACCATTATAACCTCCCATCGCTTAAGTGCCATTCAACATGCTCAAATCATTATCGTTTTAGAAAATGGAAACATCGTGCAGCGAGGTACACACGGTCAATTGATGGATGAGGAAGGTTGGTATAAAGAAATGTATCACCGTCAGGCATTAGAGTCCCTTGTGGAGCATGGGGGTTAGAAGATGAACAATCAGACAATTACAGCAAAAGAACAAAGACAGGTTTTAAAGAGATTATTGGGTTATGCCAAACCGCATACCAAACAGTTTATATTTGCATTTACCTTGCTCGTGCTTGCGACTGTAGGGGAAATTGTAGGGCCGTTGATTATTAAAGTGTTCATTGATGATTACTTAACCCCTCAAGTGATGGAAACAGGACCAATCATAACCTTGGCCTCCCTTTACATCGGGATCTTGTTTGCAAAAGTAATCATTACTTACTTCCAGCTCTTAAAATTTCAAGAGATTTCGTTAAAAATCATTCAAGAGTTAAGGATTGATATATTTGCCAAGGTTCAACGACTTGGCTTGAAGTTTTTTGATAAAACGCCAGGAGGCAGTATCGTATCAAGAGTCACAAATGATACAGAGGCCATAAAAGATATGTTTGTAAGTGTTATTTCGACATTCGTTCAAAACGGGGTATTCTTGATTGGTATCTTTATTGCGATGTTTCTTTTAAACGTGCAACTCGCGATTTTTTGCATGCTTATCATCCCGATCATATTCGCAATTATGGCAACTTATCGCCATTTCAGCTCCCGATTTTATGCGGATATGAGGGAAAGGTTAAGCCAGTTGAATGCGAAACTAAATGAATCCTTACAAGGGATGTCTATCATTCAAGTGTTTCGACAAGAGAAACGCCTTCGTAAAGAATTCGCAGATATTAATGAGGCTCACTACCAAGCTGGAGTGAAGAATATTAAGATTGACGGGCTTTTGCTGCGACCAGCGATTGATTTTGTTTATGTACTGTCTCTCATATTAGTTTTGAGCTATTTTGGTATATCTTCCATAGGCAATGTAATAGAAATTGGTGTCCTTTATGCGTTTGTCAATTACCTCGGTAGATTTTTTGAGCCCGTGAATCAAATGATGATGAGGCTTTCTATGTACCAACAAGCTATTGTCTCCGCCTCAAGGGTATTCTCTTTGCTCGATGAAAAAGAACTAGCACCAACTGCAGAAAAATCACTAAGCTCACCAAGCATAACATATGGGGAAATAGAATTTAAAAACGTAACCTTTTCTTATGATGGAAAACGAGATGTATTAAAGGACATATCTTTTACAGCGAAACCTGGGGAAACAGTTGCATTGGTTGGCCATACCGGGAGCGGAAAAAGTTCCATCATTAATCTTTTAATGAGATTCTATCAGATTAAAAAAGGGGAAGTGCTAATTGACGGGTTTCCGCTGAAGTATTTTGAAGATCAGGAGCTTCGAAAAAAAATGGGGCTTGTGCTACAAGATCCATTTCTTTTCTATGGGACGATCAATCATAATATCCGCTTGCATGATCCGTCCATTACTGATCAAGAGATAAAAGCAGCGGCTGAATTCGTTCAGGCAGACTCATTTATCAAGAAACTGCCTGACCAATATGAGCAGTTGGTAGTGGAAAGAGGGGCGACTTTCTCTAGCGGGCAAAGGCAGCTTGTGGCATTTGCACGAACCATCGCAACCAAACCAAAGATCCTGGTTCTGGACGAGGCAACAGCCAATATCGACACCGAAACAGAGGAAGCAATCCAGACAGCCCTCGAAAAAATGAGAAAAGGACGCACAACCATCGCGATTGCCCACCGTCTATCCACCATTCAAGATGCAGACCAAATTCTTGTCCTGCACCAGGGAGAAATTGTAGAACGAGGCACACATCAAGAGTTATTAAATATAGAAGGCTTGTATTACAAAATGTATCTTCTACAAAATGGAAAGCCAGATAAGGTGGAAGATGCACTAGCTCAACCTTAATTAACAGAGTAAATAGCAGACTAGTTTCTATCATAGGAATTAGTCTGTTTTTTGGGGTGTAATTATATATGGTTTTGTAAAATGGATTATTCAACAAACGGGCCAGATTGTTGAGGAAGTTAATAAAACTTAAAATGGTTATTTGTGCTAAAGTGGATTAGAGAAGATAGAACTATTATGAAAAATCAGATAACAGAGTTATTATTGATGTTTGTTGCAGAAGACCTTTCTTTTATAAATAAGAAAGGAAATTCAAAATTGTATTTTTAAAGAAGAAAAGTAGGAGTGAGAGAGTGGATTCTTTACAAGCAAGTATTACTATCAAAAGAATATTAGAAGATAAGAATAGAATTAAAAACAATACATTATGCACTTTAGTTGATGGTGATTGGGGAATTGGTAAAACACATCTCATCAAAAATTATTTTGACCAAGAAGTGCAATACGAAGTAATATACGTTTCTACATTTGGTAAGAATTCTGTCAAAGAAATTGAAAACACACTTTTAATTAACTTAATACCTGGATTTAAGGATGTTAAAGATTTTGGTGGATTTTCAAAACTAATTGGAAACTTTGCAAAAGATATTGTTGATAAATTTGCAGGCGTTAATATTGAAAATTATTTAAATTCATTTTCAATAGAAGACATAAAAAATAATAAAAAAGATGGTAAAAAGAAAGTAATATGTTTTGATGATCTTGAAAGAAAATCTGATTCAATTAATATGAAAGAAATGCTTGGCCTTATTGAAAGAGCGTCAATAAATTTCGATGTGATACTAATAGCAAACACAAAGGAATTCGTAGAAGAAGACTTAAATGTATTTAATTTATATAAGGAAAAAGTAGTGGATCATGTTATTGAAATTAATAAGATAAATAGGGGCATATTAAAGCTTTTTTTAAACGATGTAAATGAACTTAACAAAGATGAAATAATTGATACATATCTTGAAAATATATTAGCATTTGGATCGTCTCCTAAAGGGTATTTAGCTGAAAAGATGAATAATTTAAGAGTATTTCAAAAATATCTAGAGTTAATTTTACGTTCAAAAGAACACATTGGGATTGAAAATATTGATATAGAACTTTTTAGAATGTGTAAAGCAGTTGTATACGATAATTATTTCCCAATAAAATCAAAAGAAAATAAACAAATGAATTTTGATAAATTTAATATCTACAATGATTTAAAGAAACTTTTGTTATTTGAAAATATCTCAAGTGATTCCTTTAAATCGTACAAGAGCGAGCTTTCAGAGATCAGACAAGATATCAAAACTTTGTATAACTTGTACCGCTTAAATGATGAAGAACTAGGTTTTCTTATAAATAAAATTGATAGGAAAATTAGTAGCAATGAATTTGAATATTTTATTGACCAGACTAGCACAATTTCTCTTGCAAGTGCATTAGAAGAGAATAAAATGCTTGATGGAGAAAGATATAAAGAATTATTAAGAATTGCTATTGAAATTTATGTACCCAAAGAAAATTTATCATATGTCCCATTTAAGCATACTTTATGGAATGATGTTGATATGTTTGGTAACGAAATTGAATGTAATAAAAAAATTAAGTCATTAATCGAAGAACTAAATAGTAGTTGTAAAGACAAATACAGTAGTTTTATGAATGAAATAATCAATAATTGTATGCAAATGAAAGATTATGAAAGGTTATTAAAGCTGTTTAAGAATAATGACATTAATGAGCTTTCACAGTTTGAAGTAATTTTTGATTACTATTTTAGTAAATTAGAAAATCAATATTCTCAGGAAAATCAAAACAAAATAGAACAGCTTATTCACGTAACTAGAAGTGAGTTGATAGTTAGCTTCTTTGTTGAACGTATCGGTAAGGATGACTCTTTTACTAATAAAATGAAATATCAGTATTTTGATAATGTCTTGGAAATGAAAATGTATCATGAATCTCAGGTGGAGCATCAAATTGAATATCAAATGAATCATCCAGAGGGGTTATAGTATAGATTATGTAATCAAAAAATAATCTTCACCAATCGTGCGCTATCCAGGAACAAGTATCAGCACCCTTTATAAATGACTAAAGAGATTTTCATATTGTGGGAATTATTAGATTATGAAATAATTGGAATTAAGCAAACGGGCAGCATTCCTGTTGAATTGCAGTAGTTAAATAAGGAACAACCACTAATGGAATGGGAAATGTCTTATTAAGTGTTGATGGGGGATTCTAACAGTATGGAGACTATCTATATTCATGAGGTTATTAAATTCGGAATGTACGAACATATGAAAGCTCTTCAAGAGGGGAAAATATTCGCGCGCCCTTTAGCCTATTTTCAAGATATGGAGCATAAAGAGTTAGACAAAGCTATGCGTCATGATCAATATGAAGGCACTGCGGAACTACATCAGCCTAAGGTTTTAATGGAAAAAGGTGAAAAGGTTCTTGTCACTGATGCTGAGGGTAATATAACTGGAGATATAACTTCATCGATCATTGGACCGATGAAATTGAGTTATGGATATTTAAGAAATACGCCGGTTTTTTGTATGTTTTCAATCCATTCAGAACTTCTTCACGCTTACGAAAGAGGAACAATCACAACTCTAATTGATTCAAGAGTTGAGGAATTTGGTGATTATGTTTTAATAATTAAAGATTATTCAAATTTCATTGACAGAGTAAAAAAACTTTGCAGAGTGTATACAAATCGAAATTTAAGAGTTGTTCCTGGAATTGTTGAATACGTTGATATCACTAAGTTTCATGGAGAGTATGGTGTATTTAAAAAACCTCATGAATATTCTTATCAAAATGAATTTAGAATTGTTTTTGATGGAGTATCAATTCCTAGTGACCATTCAATCATTGCTGAAATAGGTGACATTTCAGATATAAGCACGTTAATGCCTTATAAACAATTCAGGAAATCTTTTAAAGTAAAGAGAAGAAATCTAGAGTTCGATCCTTTCTTACCATTTAAACTACAACAACCTAGAATTTTGCAAACGAGTCCATTTCTGAAATCAGAAATAGTTACTTCTGGAATAGATGTTAATAAAATCTAGGAGAGTATCTTTAGCAAACAATTTCTTATTATTCTATTAACGGGCGCGATCCAGGAACAAGGATCAGCGCTCGTTTTTATATGAGCCAAAATGATAAATAGCTTATTGAAGGAATTCTTAGATTATGAAATAATTGGTATTAAGAGATTGGGCAGGATTTACAAGGGGGATTACATTGGAACGGGAAAAAAAGGGGAAAGTGCTGGTACTTGGAACATTTCACATGACTGAACATGAAGGTTTATTTTCTGAAAGAAGGCAAACTGAAATCGGAGAATTGGTCTCTATATTAGCAGACTTTAAACCGACGAAAATTGCAGTGGAAATGATAGTAGAAAATAGTGAAATTTTAAATGAAAAATATGAACAATACAAGCTAAGTAATTACAACTTAGAAATGAATGAAATATTTCAGATTGGCTTCCGTTTAGGTTTAAAGCTTGATCATAAACAGATTTACTCTATTGACTGGATGGGTAGCTCTGACATGGACTATGGAGAAGTTGAAAAATGGGCAAAAGAGAATCAACCAGAGCTTTTAAGTGAGATATATGATGGTATTTCATTACCTGGATTAACGGAAAGTAAGAGTATAAAAGATTATTATAAGGAGTTAAATGACCCAACCCTGCTTATCAAGTTACATAAGATGTATGTAAATATTGCTAGGATAGGGGATGTAAACAATTATGTTGGTATGAACTGGCTAAGTTGGTGGTATAAAAGGAATTTAATTATGTACTCGAACTTAACTCGCCTTATTGATTCGGAGGATGAACGAGTTTTATTTATTGTAGGTAGTTCTCATTCAACTATTGTTAGTAAATTTCTTCAAGAAAGTGATGTCTGTGAGGTTGTCCCACCTTTAAATTATATTTTAAATAAATAAAACAAATAGAATTTAAATCTTATTTCATTAACGGGAGCGATAGCTCAAAAATTATTGTTGTAGATTATATTAATCCATTGGAGCTGTTTTATGGAAAAAATCAATAAAATAATTGATGTTTTAGAAAGTGAAGGATCATTAAAAGACGATGATATAGAGTTAAAACGGATGAATAGTGGTACTACAAGTGGAGTCTTATATACTCTTTTATTAGATAGAAACCCTGCGTATGTTATCAAAATGGATGATCCGAAAATCATAAGTTCGACTAAAGATTTCCTGCTGGCATACAAAGAAATAAGTGTATTACCTGATGTGATTTATGCAGATGAAAATGATAATTACATAGTTTATACATATATCCCCGGAAAAACTCACCACAACCGTGGTTCTAAATTAGAGTGGATGACCATTTTAATCCGAGAATTATTTACTAAATACAACAAGATAAATAACGATACCTCATGGGGAAGGGTTAACGGAATACATAGAAGTACTTGGTCAGATTTTAACAATATTAGTTTTCAGCTTGCTCATGAAAGCATAGGAAACTATCTACCTAATGAAGACCATAGAAGAATCAAAGAGTTAGTAGAGAAACTTAGAGGTTATCATGATAAAGAAGAAAAATATTATCTTCATGGAGATACAGGGATCCACAATTTCGTCTATAATTCAAATAAATTAGTCGGTGTTATAGATCCTTCACCATTAATTGGTCCAAGGATTTATGATTTTACGTATGCATTCTGCTCATCTCCAGATAACATGAATATAGAAACGTTGCTGCCGTTATTTGCACTATGGAAAGACAATACACCACTCACAGAAGAGCGCCTCATAGGAGAAGTGATTTTTCAACTGTATACCCGTATTGGCACATGCATTAAAGTACACCCTCAGGACTTAAGTAGCTATACGAAAGTATGGAGTCAATGGCGAGAGTATCTTAGTTGACCAATAAATAATAAAGGAAGACCATTACTCAATATACGGGCGCTATCCTAGAACAAAGGATTAGCGCTTATTTACATTCTAGCTTCAGAATTTAAATAAGTTCCTAGTAGTAAAATATAATTCCTATAAATTACCAAGATGTGATAAAATAAGAATGCATGTTCGATTGAGACTAAACCCAAATATTTAAGGGGGATTCAAGTGAAAGGAACTAAGTATAGCCAAGTATGGAATTTAGATAATCTTTTTCCAGATGGAAGTATTTCATTTCAGTTTCAGGAACATATAAAATACCTAGAAACCAAGGTTTGCAATTTAGAAAAAGAATTGAGTCATTTAAATACTCCTAAAGAAATTAATGAATCCTTTAAAGTTGCAGAACTAATTGATTCTATAGGACATATAAGAACTAATCTGTCACAATCCAACTCCTATATTACCTGTCTTCTTGCTCAAAATACAAAGGATCAAACTGCATCAATCCTACGAGGAAAAACATCTGCTATAAATGCTCGTTTTGAGACTGCTTTAAAAAAATTACAAAAAACACTAGTTAAAACTGATCATCAATTGTGGGAGGATATGCTAGATACCGAGGTTTTAAGTAGCTATAAGTTTATACTTAGCGAATGGCGTAAAAAAGCTGCATTGCTTCTTACAGACGATGAAGAAAGTTTAGTGTCTGATCTTATGGTTGATGGCTATCATGCGTGGGGTCAGTTCTATCATTCACTTATGGGTAGTCTAAAAGTAAGTGTTCAAATCGACGGAGGAAAAAAAGAATTATCTATTGGCCAAGCGATAAATTTACGATCCCATCCAGCCGAAGAGGTGCGTAAAAAATCTTATAATACCTTAGAAAAGATATGGAAAGAGAACGAAGAACAATTTGCAAAAATACTTAACCATATTGCAGGTTTTCGATTACAGGTGTACAAAAAAAGAAGATTGGAGAATATCCTAGAAGAGCCTTTGATGGAAAACCGGTTAAAAGAGGAAACACTTAATGCAATGTGGACAGCAGTGAGTAAAAACAAACAACCTTTTACTAAATACTTAAATCAAAAAGCAAAAATGAATGGCGATACAAAAATGAAATCATATAACTTTTGGGCTCCTCTAAGAAAAAGTAACCAAAAAATCAATTATGAAGAAGCTGTGCATTTTATTTTGGAACAATTCAGCAAGTTTGGAACTGATATAGAAAGTTTTTCTCGACATGCATTTAGTAATGGATGGATAGAGGCTGAAGACCGACCAAATAAGTCCGCTGCTGCGTTTTGCGCAAGTTTCCCGAAGTCTGGATAATCGAGAATTTTTATGACCTATGGTAGTAGAATTACCAATGTTTTAACTTTGGCACATGAAATAGGTCACGCTTTTCATAACCATGCAATGAAGCCTATTAAAGGTATAAATAGACAATATCCAATGTGTATTGCCGAAACTGCTTCCACATTTGCTGAAATGATCATATTAGATGCTGCATTGGCAAAAGCAGCATCCACCGAAGAAAAGTTGTTTTTACTAGATGAAAAATTAAAGCGTAGTGTCATGAATTTCATGAATATTCATTCTAGGTTCTTATTTGAAAAGAGATTTTATGAGGAACGTAAATTGGGGATTGTTTCATCATCACGCTTAAATGAACTAATGCAAGAAGCAATAGATGAAGGGTACGATGGTTCTTTTGATAATGCATCTATCCATTCGTGGGTTTGGACACCACATTATTATATTACCAAAACTCCATTTTACAATTTCCCTTATACTTTTGGATACATATTTTCTCTCTGTATTTATGCAAAGGCAAAGGACAAGGGTAAAGCATTTGAAAATGAATATATAGACTTGCTTCGTGACTCAGGGAGTATGTCCACAGAGGATTTAGTAATGAAACATTTAGGGGAAGATATTACATCTGAAACATTCTGGGAAAAAGGTATTGAATTATGTGTTAGAGATGTCGAAGAATTTATTATGTTAACTTCCTCATAAGATAATAAGATTTATTGAAGAATTTTCAACAATAAGGCGTAATTTGTATTTAGTTTTAAAAAGTTCATTCTTAAAGGGGGACAATAATTTATGAAACGGGTAGATGTAACATATGTACTTATCTTTGATGAGCAGGGTGAGAATGTATTAATGGTAAAGAATAAAGGAAAAAACTCTTCTTATTATACACTTCCTGGAGGTGCAGTTGAGCCAGGAGAAACACTTGAAGAAGCTGCAATTCGTGAAGTAAAAGAAGAAACGGGTTTAGATGTAGAGATATCCGATGTATTTTCTGTGAGTGAAGCATTCTTTGAAGAAAGGGGACATCATGCTATTTTCTTTACTTTTAGAGGGAAAATTACAGGTGGAGAAATCAATATATCAATACCAGAAGAAATTGAAGAAATTACTTGGATGGATCCTGAGAAAGCAGAAGATTACATACATATAACCGATACAGGGGGATTAATTAAAAGTAAAGCTTCAGTACCATACTTACTTAGGAAAAAAGTTATTCAAAAGTCTTAATTATTTTTAGAAGTATTCAGCAGTCGGGCGCTATTCAGAAACAAGGATTAGCTCTCGTTTTTTTATTGGTCAAAGAGAATAACTTATTGAAGGAATTTTTAGATTATGAAATAATTGGAATCAAGTTAACAGGCAGGCTTGAGAAAGAAAAGATTTTTATATTCTCATTAGAAATTACTAGATAGCGTTATTTTCAGGGGAGGTTAATTGATGTATCCAAGAGCAAATACACTAGGAATAATTGTGAAGGATAACTATATCCTTTTGGAAGAACAAGCAGGAAAGCATTCAAAAGGAATAGGTTCTTATTACCGTCCCATAGGCGGTACAATCGAATTTGGCGAAAGGTCAAATGAGACATTGGTGAGAGAGTTTACTGAAGAGTTAGGCGTTGATGTTGTTGTCAAAGGTTATATTTCCTGCATAGAAAATATATTTAAAATTGACGAAGTCATAGGACACGAAATAACACAGATATACTTAGTGGATTTTAAAGATAAAAATTTATACCACAAAGAATATTTTGCAGTATCTGAAGGAAAAAAAGTTACTTATGCAAAATGGATTCTTAAAGAAGAAATTTTTTCTGGAGAAAAGGTGCTTTACCCAAATGGGTTAACAGAATTATTGCAAGAGGAAATTTAGTTTTTCTTCAGCTAACTGGAGCGATTGCAGAATAGGGGCTTCGTTCCTCGCTTTAGAATTGAATTGAGCAGTTTAGATTAAGAAGGGTTCACATTAAAATTGTAAATTAGGTTGTTTAAACCTAACAAGGGGTTGGAATTTTTGAAACTTAGACAAATGGCAGTCGCTTTCCTTTTTAATGAGGAACAAGAAGTTTTATTCCTTCAAAAGAAGCAAAAAGATACTTTCCTCGCAGGGTTTTTAGTTCCTATAGGTGGTCATATAGAAGGGGACGAAATGAATGATCCACAAAAAGCGTGTTATAGAGAGATTGAAGAAGAAACTGGTTTAAAGAAAGATTACATAGAAAATCTTACACTTAGATATATTTTGCTTAGAATAAAAGACAATCAAGAAATTCGAATACAATATGTTTTCATTGGAAGTGTGAGTAAAAATAGTACTCTATGTGAAAGTGATGAAGGGTCGCTATCTTGGGTTGGTTACAAAGATATTCTTGACTGTAATGTATCAGCAACTACCAAAGAAATTGTTAAACATTACGACCAGGTAGGCAAGTATAACGATAAAGTAAATGTTGGTTCGATGAAATCTTTAAAGGGGAACCCTGAAATCACTTGGGGGCTTTTGGAGGATTGGGAGTTGCCGATTTCAACTAACTGGAGCTCTAATTGAAGATATGTATAGTAGTTATCTCGAAATCGAGTCTTCGGCAATCGGGCAGGATTGTTGAGGAAACTACAAAAATTAAATTGTATCTTATGTAGAAATTAATTGGGGGTTATTATGAAATTAAAATTATGTTTGTTCAGCTTTATCAGTGTAGTCTTTTTAGTGGCTTGTTCTGAAGAGACTTACGATAAAAACGAGTTAATAGCAACCTTTAAAGGTGTGGATATAAAAGTAAATGATATCCTTACACAGTATCCAATTGAAGACGAGTATATAGAAATTTTCTTGAAAGAAGAAATCGTTATAAATGAAGCTAAGACTATAGGAATTACAGTATCTCAACAAAAGTTGGAAGAACTAAAACAAACCTATTACCCCAGTGGCGAAGGTATTCAGATAGAAGATTTTCATAAGGAACAAGCAGAAATTTTAGGTATCACACCTAAGGAATACTATGAGATGTGGTCTTTAACATATCTTGAAAGAAATGAATATATACAAGAGTATATTAAAACTAAATTTGATGAACCAGCATCTATTGAAGACGGTGAAAAATGGGGAAAAGAGATTGAAGAACATATAAACAAATTATTTACCAATTATATAGATAACAATGATTTAATAATATATATAAAAAAATGAGTATAATTTCTTCTTCAATAATCTGGGGCGATTGCAGAACAAGGGATTGCTCCTTACATAAGAATAGGGCAGGATAATTCAATAAAGGGTGAAATTAAATAGATAATAAACGAGGGGGATAATGATGGGGGCTTGGGGTACCGCAATATCATCAAATGATGAGTACGCAGATGTATATGAGGAGATAATGGATGAATTTAATAAGGGAATACCTATTGAAACTGTAATTAATGAGATTATCAAAAAGTATCAAAATGAGTTCGAAGATGACGAAGATTCTTTGAACAACTTATATTTTGCAGCAGCGTTTGCAGCATGGGAATGCGGCATGCAAGAAGTTAAACACTATAATAAGGTTAAGGAAATAATAGAAAGCGGTAGCGATATAAAGTGTTGGCGAGAGCTTGGAGCTTCTAATCAAGACATAAAAAAACGTGAAAAAGCACTCTTATCATTTTTAACCAAGTTATCTACTCCCAAAGAAAAACCTAAAAAACCTAAACCGATAAAATTCAAACCCGCCCTTTTTGAAAAAGGAGACGTACTAGCTATTCTATTAGATGATGGAAGCTACTCTGGTGCGGTAGTTTTAGAAAATCTTAAGGATACTGGTGAGTACGGAGAGAATTTTATTGTAAAAGCATTTATGAATAACAATGAAAAACCCACTATCTTAGAAATACTTAATTCAAATGTATATGATTATGCATGGTACATGGGTTTTCACTATAAAAAATATATTAAAAGAATTGAACAAATTGGAAACATTAAAATAGAATTTGAATATGACTCTTCAGGTCCTGGCACTACTCACTCTGGATGGGTATCATTTGTGTCATCCAATAATGAAAATAGCTATCAAATTGAAGAAAATAAAGATATTAAAAATGTTAACTCTTTTTTAAGTATGACACCAAGTGAATTAGCAAAAAGGCAGAAAGAAAGTCTTAAGCGTATTTTAAGATATCCTTAAAAAAATAAGTAGTGTAAAAATTAGCTATTTTGAGCATTGTATTAATTCAACAATCTAGGAGCTTATCTGCACCAAGGTAAGCTTCTTTTTTATGGAAAATATTTCTTGAGTAAATGCCTGGTATTTGAAATAATTGGTATAAAGTAATAGGGAGTTTAGTGAAAGTACAATCCATATTTTATTAATGTGTAAATCAGGCAAAAAGTGAGGTGGACCAATGGGGCGGTTGAAGAAAATGTCATTAAAAAGTAGGTTAATAACTGGCATTATGGTTTTTATTGTTATAATTTCGGTTAGTTATTATTTACATCTTTTCAAACCTAAAAATTCAGTAGACCTATATCAATCAATGTCTTTTGCAGATGATTTTGAAGAGGCACAAAGTTTAATGTTAGAAGGATACGAGGCTAATTTTAAGGAAAAAGATTTTGAATTTATCAATGGAACGGATACACAAGCAAACAGTATAAGTCAATTTACCTTGTTTGAATATGATGAAAAATCTTATCTGATTATGACTTCACCAGGTACACAAGGTATCCGAAAGTTAAAAGTACTTGCAGTTGAAGAGTTACCAACAGAAATAAGGGATTACTTTCTTGAATTATCACCATAATATTTTCACTATCGAGTGCAAGAGTTGTACAACTGTTCCGGTACGTAAGATTTTTTCTTGTTCCGCTAACGGGCAGCATTCCTGTTATGAAGAAAAATGGGGTTTGAACTAAAAAATAACCTCTTGGTATGATATGAGTGTCCTGAGCTGGCCAGCAAAATGGACAAAATCATATATACCAGGAGGCCTTCAAG
>NZ_JAAZWB010000042.1 GCF_012524115.1 Bacillus sp. RO1
GCTACGCCTGCGGGGTCTCCACCTAGCGCTAGCTCCCTCAGGAGTCTTCGCCTTTTGCTACAATCACCAGCTAGGAATCACAAAAAAATTTACGTTATCAGTTTTTCAGTGGCTTCCAACGAAGTGAGGAGGCTCAAGCATCGCCCCGCGGAAAGCGAACACCTGGAACGAAAATCTACAGGAGTAAAATTAAGTACCTAGCGAAATAGTGATGGCAACTTTATCACTATTTCGCCATTGTCATTGCTTTTGTTAAGGGGGGAAAAGGATGGGCAACTATATACTGGAGATGAACGATATCTCTAAAGAATTTACAGGAGTCAAAGCGCTGAGTAATGTGAATTTCAAAGTGGAAAAAGGCGAAATTCACTGCTTAATCGGAGAAAATGGAGCGGGAAAGTCCACACTGATGAAGGTGCTGAGCGGCGTGTATCCTTTTGGAACATATGATGGAGACATCGTATTTGAAGGGAATGTTCAGCAATTTAACAAAATCAGTGACAGTGTAAATACCGGCATCGCCATCATCTACCAAGAACTCGCATTGTTTCCAGATTTATCGGTCTATGAAAACATTTTTGCAGGGAACGAAATGAAGTTTGGTGGAGTGATCGATTGGAACAGAACGATTGTCGAAGCAAAAAGGTTATTACGGAAAGTAAAGCTCGATGTTAACCCTGATACGCTTGTAAAAGATTTAAGTGTCGGAAAACGCCAACTTGTAGAAATAGCGAAAGCTTTAAGTAAAGAAGTTAAGCTCCTCATTTTGGATGAACCGACAGCAGCACTTAACGAAGACGACAGTGAAAACTTGCTTGAACTATTAAAAGAACTAAAAAATCAAGGGATAACGTGCATTATGATTTCCCATAAGCTGAAAGAAGTTATTAGCATCGCAGACAAAGCAACCGTCATCCGTGATGGCAAGACGATCTGTACGCTTGATGCAAAAGAAAAGGAAATTACCGAAAGTGTCATTATCAAGAACATGGTAGGAAGAGAAATTGAAGACATCTACCCAAAAAGGACGAAGGAAGTAGCAGGAGAGAACCTACTGGAACTTCATAACTGGTCGGCTTATGATCCACAACTTGGAAGACAGGTAATCAAAAACGTTAACCTTCATGTGAAGAAAGGAGAAATTGTAGGTATCGCTGGTCTTATGGGGTCAGGTAGAACTGAGCTTGCCCTCAGTATTTTCGGAAATGCCAAATCCTACAAAATCCAAGGCGATATGTTGTGGAATAACACTCCTGCTACCCTTAAGCATACTAGTGATGCAATCAAGGCAGGAATTGCTTATGTCACAGAGGACAGAAAAGATGATGGACTTTTCCTCTTGCAGGATATTAAAAGCAATATCTCTGCGGCGAATTTAAAAGGAATAGCCTCGCAAGGTATTATAAATGACAATGAGGAAATTAAGGTCGCAGAACAGTACAAACAATCTCTTCATATTAAAGCCTCCTCTTTAGAGCAGCTTGTTGGAAACCTTAGTGGTGGGAACCAGCAAAAGGTGTCCATTGGGAAGTGGCTATTTGTGGGACCAAAACTACTTATTTTAGATGAACCAACACGCGGGATCGACGTCGGGGCGAAATTTGAAATTTATACCGTGATGAACAAGCTTATTGAGGAAGGACTTAGTATTGTGATGATCTCATCCGAGCTTGGTGAGGTACTTGGCATGAGTGACAGAGTCTATGTCATGGCCCAAGGGGAAATAAAAGGGGAATTAGAAATAGAACAAGCAGACCAAGAAAAAATTATGGAGCTTGCTACGCAATAGGGGGGTATTACAATGAATGTTATACAAGAAGCCAGAACGCTTATACATGAAAACATCCGAGATTATGGGATGTATATCGCATTATTTGTTATTATATTAACTTTTACTTTTATGACAAACGGATTGTTCATGTCATCCCGTAACATTAGTAACCTACTGGATTCTGCGGGTTATATTGCTGTGTTGGCAGTAGGGATGACGCTCGTTATCGTTATTCGCCATATCGATCTTTCAGTAGGATATGCGGCAGGGTTTCTTGGGGCAATTGCAGCTATCTTGCTTACACAAGCAGGGGTATCTGTATGGGTAACGATTCCGGTTATTTTGCTATTAGGTGTTGCTGTCGGTCTATTTAATGGGGTACTTATTGCTCAAATTGGCATTCCATCCTTCGTCGCCACTCTTGCAGGAATGCTTATTTTCCGAGGGGCTTTGCTGCAAGTTACAGAGAAGACTGGTACCATCATCATTCAAGATGATGCCTTTAATGCGATTGGTAATGGCTATATTCCTTCTCTTGTAGAATGGAATGGTTTGCACTTACTATCTCTTTTAGTTGGGTTGGTGGGTATCTTACTTTACATCTACAGTGAAATTTCGACCCGAAGAAATAAAATCAAGTATGATTTTGAAGTCATCTCCAAGCCGATTTTTGCACTTAAATTATTCTTTGTTTCCGCCATAATAGGTTATATAACTTGGATTCTAGCAGGCTATAACGGGTTCTCCTGGACAGTCATTATTATATTATTAGTAGTTGTGGTTTATCATTTCCTGACAACCAAAACAGTTCTTGGGCGTCATATCTATGCTGTCGGGAGTAATCCGGAAGCTGCCCATTTGAGCGGGATTAACGTGAAAAAAATTACCTATATTGTTTTTGGATCAATGGGGATGCTAGCAGCTCTTTCTGGTATTCTATTTACAGCACGTTTGCAATCTGCAACAACAACTGCGGGTACTCTTTTTGAGCTTGATGCCATTGCCGCTGCATATGTGGGCGGTGTATCTTCTGCTGGTGGTGTTGGAAAAGTGACAGGCGCCATAATCGGTGCGGTTGTTATGGCATCTCTATCCAACGGGATGAATTTGCTAGGCGTTGGTATCTCCTACCAATACATGATTAGAGGAGGAGTTCTTGCAGGAGCAGTAATCTTTGATGTCATGACGCGTAAAAAAAGATAATGAAAATATAAATAACTGGCAATCCCTGTTGAATCTGTTATTCAACAGGGATTGTACTATTTTCATTAGGTGCTATGATGAAATTAGTACACCTCAATTGGGGGAGGGGGATATCATTCTTGCGGAGAACAGGAATTCTAGCAATTTGTATTATTATTATTCTATTATGTCATCTTACTTTTTTATCCGCACAAAAAATCTTCCAATCCGATTGGCAATTGCCTCAAGCACTAAGCTCTAGCAGAGAGGAACATCGTTTAGTTCTTATTACGCAAGATATGGAGACGCCCTTCTGGGATAAGGTAAGTGAAGGTGCTAGAAAGCAGGCAGAAGAAAGTGATGTGAGCCTTGAAGTATGGGGGAGCTATGGGAAGAATCGAGAGGACTTCCTAAAAGACATAGAAATTGCCATTCAGTCCAAAATGGATGGAATCATTATACAGGGGCTGGATTCAGAGGAATTTAAGGAATTGACGAAAGTGAAGGCCGGCTTCCATGGTATTCCGATTATTACGGTTGCAAATGATGTGCCGATGGAGGAAAGCATCCGACGTACTTATGTCGGTTCTGACCAGTATGAAGCGGGTAAAATGATTGCAAGACAGATATTGATCGATATGGGGAGAGTGGGGAATGTCGTCCTCATGTATGACAAGAACCAGGAATACTATCAAAAGCGGCGCTTGGAAGGGATTCAGGATATTCTAAAATTTTATGATACTATCCATATGATTCATGCGACTACAGATGACACAAGAGAAAAAGTCATAACCACCACGCAAGATGTAATGAACAAAGAGCCAGATATTGACGCGTTCATCGCCATTAATGCCAACATTGTCGGTGCGATGATCGGGGAGATAAGTAAGCGCTCTCAGGTAGAACCGTACCATATCTATTCTTTTGACGATGGAGCTGAGACACTGACGTTGTTAGAGGAAGGAAAATTGGATGGAGTCATTGAACAGTCACCAGAAGAAATGGGAAGAAAAAGTGTTAAGCTGATGAAGGAATGGTTGACCGGGGAAACTGTGCCACTTAATAAAGATGGCTATTTGACAGATATCAGAATTAGGAAAGCAGCGGATCTACAATGACGAGTATCCAAAAGAAAATTCTAACCCTTACTACGGTAGTATTGGTGATTATGTCAACAATTTGGATAGCGCTTACATACTACAATCATAAAACCCATAAACAATATAACGATATTTTGCAACGATACCTGAGCATGAATGAAGTGACAAAAGCGAGTCAACAGCTAGTTACGGATTTGAATAACTATACCATTGATCCAACTCAAGACAGCCTAGACAAGCTTACGGCAAGCAAGGAACAGGTACAGCAAGCAAAATACGGCGTATATCATTTAAGAAACACAGAAAACGACTTTACCTTAACCAACTATATGAACTTGATTGATAGCTTGGTGGAAGCAACAGACAGGTCAATAGTGTTTCAGTCGGAAAATGATACTGAGGCCTCCGCTCAGGAATTTGCAGAGGCTACTCGAATCACCACCTATATTTCCGAAATGACTCTAACATTAATAGATACAGAATTGAATACATTTGATAGATTTTACAGGGGAATCATTGAACAATCTGGTGAAGTGATTAAGCTTGGAATTTGGAGTCTGCTGCTGATCACCTGTCTATTGCTTCTTGTCACCTACTGGTTCTCGCTTACAATCACACGGCCTGTCTTTCAACTGACAAAGGCGGCAAATGAACTATCCAAAGGGAATTTTGACCAGCAGGTAAAAATAGAAACCAATGATGAAATTGCCTTTTTAGCAAGGACTTTTGATCGAATGCGAATCAATATTAATAACCTGATCTCTGAGATTAAGCAGAAGGCAGCGCTTGAGCGAGAGCTTCAAGAAAGTAGGCTTCTTTTACAAGAAAGCCAGTTTAGAAGCTTGCAGAGTCAGATCAACCCACATTTTCTTTTCAACACCTTAAATACCCTTTCCAAAAAAGCCTATCTAGAAGGTTCAGAAGAGACGAGCGATCTCTTGGTGAGCGTTGCGGGAATTCTGCGTTACAACTTAAAGCGGCAAGATCGCTCCGTAACACTTCATGATGAAATTCAAGTGTTAAAACAATATATGGACATTCAGAAGGCGCGCTTTACAGACCGGCTACAGTTGCATTGGGATATCGATGAATCATGCTTAGACTTGAAAATCCCAGCCCTGACTCTCCAGCCAATCATAGAGAATGCCGTCATTCATGCGGTGGAACCGAAGGAAGATGGGGGGAACATCTGGTTCCGAGTCAAAGTGGAAGGTAACCAGGTAGTAATAGAAATTGAGGATGATGGAATAGGGATGCCTGAACAAAAGATCTTTCAAATTTTAAATGAAGAATCCCCTCTACCTACAGAAGGTCACTCAACAGGTATCGGCTTCAGTAATGTCGTAAAACGACTGCGACTTTTCTACGGCTATGACGATGTCATTGATATCAAAGGAATCCAAGGCCAAGGAACAAAGGTTATTTTGAAAATAAAGTACTGAACACAGAATTTTCCTGTAGATTGCAGTGCAAGGTGTGAGACTCCTGCGGGGGATAACGGTAGGTTGAGACCTCAGAGGTTCAAGCACCGTCCCGCGGAAAGCATATGATACCCAATTAATGAAAGGAGTCAAACTGGATGATCAAACTCCTCATTGTAGATGACGAACAAATTGAACGCGAAGGCATGCAAACCATTCTCGAGAGAAACTTTCCTGACTTACTAATCAAGCAGGCCAAAAATGGGAAAATGGCAGTAGAAATGGCGGACGATTACACCCCGGACCTAATTCTGATGGACATCAAGATGCCTGGATTAAATGGGCTAGAAGCTGTCGAACAAATCAGCGCCAAGCATCCAAAAACAAAATTCATCATGGTCACCGCCTATGATACATTCGGATATGTCAAAGCGGCCATCAAACTGGGTGTTAAAGACTATATACTGAAGCCAAGTAAGATTAGCGAAATTAGAATGACAGTCGGAAAAGTACTGGAGCAAATTGAGCAGGAGAAGGCTGAACAAACTAAAAATAGGCTCCAGGAAGAGGCATTAGAAAAAACCTTGACTCTTGTTGAGACGGATGTCGTAACGCAGTTGTTGTTCGACCATGTGCATGAAGTACATGTGGACATGTTGATGGAGATGCTTGATATTCCTTCAACAAATGAGATGTTTGCCATGATCGTCCTATTGCCATCAGGATCTGAATCCAACTATTCCTTAATTAAGGAGAAAGTCAGGCAGAACAAAAGTGGATGGGTAGGAGCACTTTATGGGAATCAGCTTCCAATAATCGTGTTCCGTCAGCCAGATAAGACCTTCCGTTCCCAAGCTAGTACACTTGCGCGAGATATTTTAGCTATCCCTAAAAAAGAAAATCATACTGATTGGTTTATCGGGATAGGGGAGGTTTGCAGCTCTCTTGACCAGGTTCGACAATCTTACCAGGACGCCCTCATGGCTACCTTAAATACTAAAGCTATTACGAACTACCGTTTTCATGCAGATATCCATACAAGTGTGGATGTACGTAATAGTAATTTGGACAAACAACAGCAAAAGGAATTTGCTGATTTAATTCGACTTGGTCAATGGGATGATGTTCTAATGTATGTCATGAACATCCTTCAATGCTATGAAAAAGAAGCGGCCAGTTTATTGCACACCCAGCAACGCATGCTAGAGATTCTTTGGATTACTTCACGTGTACTAAATGAAATAGGAGTGGAAACTACCACACCGCTCTATTCAGTACAAACAACACAATATCGTCAGCTTCGTTCCGAAACAAAGCAGCTCTTGGAAAAGATGAAACGATCTTATGATGACCACTACAACCACTTGGAGGCAGACACCATTCAGCAGATTAAGCAATACATCATGGATCATTCCCACCAAGATATATCGCTCGATACACTTGCCCAGAAAGTGGGCTTGAGCCCAATATATATTAGTAAAATGTTCAAGGAAAAGCAGGGCATCAATTATATCGACTTCCTCACAGAATGCAGGATGGAGAAAGCGAAACGGCTCATGAATGATTTGGAGAAGAGTATTAAAGAAATTACTTTTGAAGTTGGCTACCATGACCCTAATTACTTCAGCAAGGTATTTAAAAAAATGACCAATGTTTCACCTAAAGAGTATCGTAAAACATTGCTCGGAAATAAGGCTTAGAAGGCAGGGAGGATGGGGGAAATGGAGCTCGGAATACGTAGATTACTAACATTGTTTGTTACGCTGACTCTGTTTTTAGTAGCCTCAGGATGTGAAAAGGCAGATAGGTCGCTTCAGCAGGACATTGGAACTGTACAAAATATATCCCTTCAGCAGGACAAAGGGGCAACTTCTGAGGTGGAAAAAATAAAAATCGGTTTTTCTATGGACACCTTAGAAGAAGAAAGGTGGCTGAGAGACCGGGCTCTATTTAAGTCAGCAGTAGAAAGCCTTGGAGCGGAAGTGGAAATACTAGCAGCAAACGGCGATGACGCACTGCAGGTGTTACAGGCGGAAACCCTTATAAGCAAAGGTGTCGATCTTCTTGTAGTAGTCCCGCATAACGCAGAAGCAGCAGCAACGATCGTTAAGAAAGCACATCTGGCCGGAATCAAGGTACTTTCTTATGACAGACTAATAAAAAATGCAGAAATTGACCTTTACGTTTCTTTTGACAACGAACGTGTCGGGGAGCTGCAGGCAGAGGCAATTACAAAAATTGTCCCTAAAGGCAAATATGTTTATATTGGCGGAGCGGATACGGACAATAATGCTCACCTGTTTAAAAAGGGGGTCTTCCATGTCCTTCAGCCGCTGATAGATAAAGGAGAAATCACTGTCGTTTATGACCAGTGGACCAAAAACTGGCTCCCAAGCAATGCTTACGCCAATATGCAGGAGGCACTTATTGCAAATGGCGGGAAAGTAGATGCTGTGATAGCTGCAAACGATGCGACAGCAGGGATGTCAATTGAAGCTCTCGAGGAAGTGGGACTTGCTGGAAGCATTCCTGTGGCCGGACAGGATGCAGAGCTTGCAGCGGCTCAACGGATTGTAGAAGGCACTCAGACGATGACGGTGTACAAACCGATACCCACTCTCGCAGAAGAAGCGGCGAGACTAGCAGTTGCTATGGCAAAAGGAGAATTTATTGATACAGATCGCAAAGTGAACAATGGGAAAGTGGAGGTGCCATCAGTTCTACTGCCGCCGATTGCCGTGAACAGGGACAATATAGATGAGACAGTCATTGCAGATGGATTTCATACAAAGGAGGATGTGTATACAGGGGATAAACGATAAAGGGTGTGTGATGAAATCTCAGAGGTACTCTGTTTAGGGCACCCCTGAGATTTTTTTATTCTGCATAATAGACCATTTTTTCTAAAACATCCAAACAATACAGTCGTCCTCCATAAGCACAACCGCCATCAATCCCAATAATATTATTCTCACCGAAGTAAACCTCTGGCTTTTTATGTAGATGCTTTGTTGGGGTATGTCCAAAGACTACTGTCTTCTCACCTTGATATCCTTTATGAAATTCTTCTCTAATCCACACTAAGGTGTAAGGTTCAGTAAGTTCCAATGCTGTCACAGGGTGTACTCCTGCATGGACGAAGATATGAGTATCTGTTTCATAATAGTAAGGGAGGGTTTTTAGAAAATCTATATGCGGGCGAATCTCCTCATTTATGACAAGTGTTTCCGGCATCTCCTCTGTCTTATACCAATATTTCGCATCGTTTTTTTCAACTCTGTAGCCATAATTCTCCAGAGTTTTAATGCCTCCGTTATAGTACCACCTTTTCAAATGAAGGGGGTCTTCAGGGTGTTCAAGAGCGTCAATCATCATTTTATCGTGGTTTCCCATCAGGGCTATGGCCCCTTCAGCAGTCAATTCCATCACCTTGTCCAAAACCTGACGTGAATGTGGTCCGCGATCCACATAATCTCCAAGTAAAAGGAGGTTGTCATGTTTGTTGTCAAAGTTAACTATCTCTAGAAGTCTTTCGAATTTTTCTAAATCACCATGAATATCACTTATTGCAAGTAGACGCCTCATTGTCTTCCATTCCTTTTCTTATAATTATTAAAATTTTACCACAATTTTCGAAAAGCGAAATATTTCGTTCGATTTTCCTTTATAATGTTGAAAAAGATAAATCGGAGGGAAGGATGTTTTCCGTGAAAGCAATTTCAATTGGCGTAATAGCTTCTATGTTTTTTGCTGTCACCTTTATATTAAACCGTTCAATGGAATTATCAGGTGGTAGCTGGCTATGGAGTTCGTCATTGCGTTTCTTTTTTATGGTGCCTTTTTTGTTTTTGATTGTTTGGTTGAGGGGGAACCTTGGGTCACTATTTCGTGAAATGCGAATGGCCCCAATCGATTGGTTTATTTGGAGTGTTACTGGTTTTGTCTTCTTTTACGGACCTATTACATTTGCTGCAGCATATGGCCCGGGCTGGCTGGTTGCCGGAACGTGGCAGCTAACCATCATCGCTGGTGTTCTTCTAGGTCCTCTCTTCTTTAAAACAGTGGAAGGACTAAAGGTACGCGAACGTATTCCTATGCGGGGGCTTTTCATATCCATGGTTATTTTTGCAGGTGTCCTGTTAATTCAGACACAACAGGGAAGTGGTCTTACTGGATCCATGGTTATCTATGGTATTCTTCCTGTTGCAATTGCAGCCTTTGCCTATCCGCTTGGAAATAGGAAGATGATGGAGGTGTGCGGAGGTAGGCTGGATACGTTTCAACGAGTACTTGGCATGACTTTGGCTACAATCCCAGTCTGGTTACTTGTCGCGCTAAGGGGATATTTAACGGTTGGCCTACCTTCTGAGGCACAGGTTCTCCAGACATTTATTGTGGCCATCAGTTCAGGAGTCATCGCAACAACCTTGTTTTTTATCGCAACTGACATGGTGAGAGGCAGTCAGGAAAAATTAGCCGCAGTGGAGGCAACTCAATCGACGCAAGTCTTGTTTGTGTTGATTGGAGAGGTGCTTCTTTTATCAACTCCAATGCCCAATGGGATAGGGCTACTGGGGTTATTCATCATAATTATTGGCATGCTCCTGCATAGCTTCTATACAAAGAAAAGTTTAAAACTAAAAAGGCTTGCTGCTTGAAGAGTGATTTTCTAGATGAAAACACTCTTTTTTTTATTTTTTTATAAAAAATTTTTCCATTTTCAAATAATGAAATCTCAAGTGTCCCAAGGTATTAATAAGAAGTCTGACAATCCTTTACAAAAACTATATGACATTTGTCATACTCTACATATGACACCTGCTACTAACTAATTTTTTTATATTGGATATAATAAATTTTATCAAGTTAACAACGAAGGGATTTAATAAAATGTCAATTCAAAATGAAATGAAAAACCTTAGAAAACAAGTTGCTCCTTTCGAAAAATCACAAACTAGTAAGAGTATCTGGCAGTTGATCAATACGCTAACGCCATTTTTCCTGTTATGGTATCTCACTTATATAAGCCTATCTGTATCCTATTGGTTGGCGTTGGTACCAGCGATCTTTGCTGCAGGGTTCATGACACGTATCTTCATTATTTTCCATGATTGCACACACCACTCTTTCTTCAAAAATCGAAAGTGGAACCGTGCAGTAGGGACCGTAACGGGAGTACTAACATTATTCCCATTCGATCAATGGGGACATGATCACTCCGTTCACCATGCAACAAGTGGAAACTTGGACAAGCGCGGTGTTGGTGATATCTGGACACTGACTGTGGAAGAGTATAAAGCAGCATCTTTCAAGACTCGTTTATCTTATCGTCTATATCGAAATCCTTTGGTAATGTTCGGACTAGGGCCAATTTACACCTTCCTGATTAGAAACCGTTTCAACCGAAAAGAAGCAAGACAAAAGGAACGAAACAATTTATATCTAACAAACGTACTAATCGTTGCTGTAGCAGTATTATTAAGCTTAGCAATCGGTTGGCAGTCATTTTTGATTGTCCACGGTACCATCTTTATGATTGCAGGAAGTGTAGGAATATGGTTGTTTTACGTACAACATACGTTCGAAGACTCCTATTTTGAAATGGACAAAGATTGGGAATATGTATTAGCTGCAGTTGAAGGAAGTTCCTACTACAAGCTGCCAAAGGTATTACAATTCCTCACAGGGAATATTGGCTACCACCACATACACCATCTTAGTCCAAGGGTACCAAACTATGAACTAGAAAAGTGTCATCATAGCACACCACCACTTCAACATGTACCGACGATTACATTGGCAACAAGTTTAAAATCATTGAAATTCCGTTTATGGGATGAAAAGAGCAAGAATTTTGTAACCTTCAGAGAAGCGAAAAAGATGGTACACAACACTGTATCTAGAACAGAGATGAAGCCGGAAGTTTAAAACAATAAAAAAACCGATCCCAATTATCAAGGGGTTGGTTTTTTTTTATTTTAAAGCAATAAAGAGAGAGAAGGACCCTATATAAAAATCTTTTTTAACCGATATAATGAATAGGACATGTAAGAAAAAACAAAATATTACAAAAAAATATAGATTTAAGCATTTGTAACTTGTATAATTATGGTGATATATAGGAAAAAAGCACGAAATTACATAACGTTACCTCAGGAGAAAGTCACAGATTACACCGAGAGAATAATATAAAAATTTTGAGGGGGATTACAGTGAAGAGACTAGGTTTGCTTGCTTTCTTTACCATTTTATTTTTGGGGGTTTCTTTAGGATTATCGTCAAATGCGCATGCAGCAAGTGATGCAGATGTGGAAAAAGCACTAGAAATTATTGACGCAGCAAATATGGAAATGGATAGGATCATAGAGACGGGTGTACAAGACGCTGATGCTTTATGGGCTGTGTACCTGGAAGAATTAGCAGTATTAGAAGGCGAATTAACACAGTTAAACACCGGAATAGAAGAACTAGAGACGGCATTGCTAAACTCCACAAACAGCGTGCATCAAGCTGAACTTGAAGAAGCACTTGCAGCTCTGCAAGCAGAAAAGGGATTATTAGAGGAGCGTATCGCTCAAAGAACGGCCCAATTTGACCAAGAGGTTGATGCAATTATCAGCTACGTATTTGATATTACTTTGCAAATGACACAGGAAACCATTGATGAAGTGGCAGAATACGGTGTCGTAGCGGAGTGCTTCTGGAAGTATGTTCGATTTGCTGATCGTTGGGCTTGGATTGATCCTGTGCGAGTGGTTAATTTTTAATTAAAGTTTTGTAAGAGGTGGGAAGTTAAGTGGCTTTTACGATAGGAAAGAAAGGAACAAGCATAGAACAAGTGAAATTTGAAAACTTTGGTTTAAGTTTGCTTGCAAGAGGCGATGGAACTGAAGTAATAATTCAAACTCTAACAAAAAATAATTTCTTTTATGTCTATCCAGCTGAAAACCCAAATGTAATGGAATTTTTCTATTTAATAAGCGGTGAACTTTCATGCGAGGTTAATGGGGAAAAAGTCAAATTATCTCCTCAAGATTATTTTACTGCTACAAACTTAGAGGAACCAGTACATTTTACTGCATTAACAGATGTTTCATATTTATGGGTTATTACTGAACCAACCTTTTACCAACTAAGCGAAGGTGTTAAAGAATTAAAAGAAGTTGTTGAAAAAGTAGAAAGTAGAGACGTTTATACTTTTAAACATAGTGAGAGAGTAACACAATACTCAATAAAAATTGCCAAAAAACTTGCTTTGCCAAAAGTAAACTTGGAAAATTTGTTTTTATCTGCCATTTTACATGATATAGGGAAAATAAATATTCCTTCTGAGATTCTAAATAAACCTTCAAAGTTAACAAATGAGGAATTTGAACTTATTAAATTGCACCCTGGTGATGGGGCAAATATGGTTAAAGATCTTTATTATGATGATAAGATTGCGACTATAATTAAGCAACATCATGAAAGATTAGATGGAAGAGGATACCCATCTGGTTTAAAAGGTGATGAAATACTACTTGAAGCAAGAATTATTGCTGTCAGCGATACATTTGACGCAATGACAGAAGACCGTGCATATCGTAATGCGTTCACTCCAGAGTATGCAATAGACGAACTCCAAAGGCTCTCTCCATCCCAATATGATTCAGAAGTAGTTAATGCCCTTATTGAAGTTCTTCAAGAAGAAGGAAAACTAAAAGAAACAAGCCCTAAAGCATAATCTTGTGCTTTAGGGCTTGTTTTATTTGTTTGCCTTCTCGGCTTCGTCGGCAAATATGACACTCGCTATTTTCATTGCTTGAACAGCTTTAGGGAATCCTGCATACCCAGAACATTGAATAATGACTTCTTTTATTTGGTGTTCTGTCAGGCCAACTCGAAGGGAAGCCCTAATATGAACATCTAGCTGTTCAAACGCACCTTGTGTAATGAGGGAACTTAGAGTGACCAGTTCTCTTTCAGCCAAATTGAGTCCTTCGCGAGGGTAAAGTTCTCCATAGCCGAACCCAACAATCATTTCCCAAAAATCAGGGGAAATTTCTTTCATTTTCTTCATTCCTTCTAGTGCTTCAGCAGGGAACATTTTTTCAAGTGTTTCTATTCCTAATTCAAATCGATTCTTTTCCAATTTTACTGCCTCCCCATGGTTGGTGGTATTTCATCAGGGTCAACGATAACTTCGATGACGACTGGCGTTTTTTTAGTTTCTATAATTGTTAAACCTAGTACAATGGCATTTTTTAAATCTAGTGGATTGTAGCATTTATATGATTCAAGGCCCATTGAATTCGCGAAAGCCGCAATATCGAGTGGAGAGCTGTAGATGGCTCCGATTGATTTTCCGTTCATTTTTTTCATGCCTTTTTCCACCATATCCAGCCTACCATTATTCAATACAATGAATAGGACAGGGGATTGGTAGTTTAATGCGGTGGAAATTTCCGTTCCATGCATGAACATGCATCCATCTCCGACAAGGCACACAATTGGCTTGTTCGGGGCAGCTAATTTTGCTCCTATTGAATAACCAATTCCATGACCCATTGCACCGAATATATCATCAAAAATAAAACTACCTGGCTGAAAAATGTCAAAATGCTTGATTCCGTAAAATGTGTGGCTGCCATCGTCTCCGAATATGATGCTGTCTTCAGGAAGTTCATTGCGCATTACTTTTATTGCTGATTCAGCAGACATATATTCAGAGGCTTTATTAAATGGTACATCCTTAAGTTGTTTTGGTTGTATAAACTGCGAGCTATCGGTTGTTTTTACTCCTGCAAGATCTAATAAATGTTGAAGGTTGGAACGGATATCCCCCATCACCGGCGTAGTTGGCACCTTAATGCTTTTTCCAATGAAAGTGGAATCATAGTCAAAGTGTATCAAATGGTTAGGATACATATCCTGTGTGAATCCTGCAGTGGACATATCGCTTAATTTTGACCCAACTACGATAAGTAAATCTATACCGGAACGCAGGTAGTCGGAGGCTTCTTTTGTTCCTCCCAAACCAAAGGCTCCAAGTGATAGGCTATGGTTGGAAATAAATGCCCCTTTTCCTCCCGGGGTAGTCATAACGGGAATTTTCCAATGTTCAGCTAAAAGCTGGATTTCCTTATATGCCTTGCTAGAATGAACTCCTTTTCCTAAGAATAGCAAAGGTCTGGTTGCATTTTCTAGCTCCATCTTTACTTTATCGAGGTTGGTGGAGATCATTTCGATAGGTTTTGGTAAGTTAATTTCAAACGGTTCAATCTCTTCTAGTAAGATATCAAAAGGAATGGACAAGTGTACTGGCCCTTTTACACCTGACAAAGCCTTTTCCAAAGCATGCTGGAGTAATGGTTGTAGCATATCCCCCCGTTCCACTCTGGCGCTGAATTTGGTGACATGCTTGAACATTTCTACAAGATCCGTGCCAAATAATGAGGAATCCTGTCCCATTCCTTTGCCTGTGTCCTTCATAGAAGGGTGTCCGGTAATAATTAATACCGGAATATGTGATGCTTTTGCTTGTCCAGCAGCCGTTAATAAATTCGTTCCTCCAGGACCGGAAGTCCCGATGGCAACCCCTATTTTCTCGCTCATAAAAGAGTAGCCTGCAGCTGCAAAGCCAGCTCCTGTTTCATGCTTACATAATACAAATTCAATATCTTCTTTATCAGATGCGTAAATGATGGGTGATATAGCCTTTCCTGGAATTCCAAATATATGTTGGACTTCCCACTTTTTAAATAGTTTTGCCAAGATGGCAGCAGCAGTATCCATTTTCAACATTGTAGCAGAAGTATTCATTTGTAATTCCGATCCCCTTATACGTATATTTTCTCTATCTCTTTTAACAGCATCGGGTGTAATTGTTCAAATTGTTCTACTGATATTGGCTTACTAAAAAGATAGCCTTGAATGGTGTCGCAATCATATTTCTTTAAAAAGTCTAGTTGTTCAATCGTTTCGACGCCCTCGGCAATAACGCGCAAACCAAGGTTGTGAGCGAGCGTAATAATAGCTTTCACAATATTTACATCATGATTATCCTTCAATACATCTCTTACAAAGGAACGGTCAATTTTCAAATAATCGATTGGAAAACTTTTCAGGTAGCTTAACGAACTGTAGCCTGTCCCGAAGTCATCAATACTTATATAAACACCCAAGTCCTTTAATTGCTGAAGCACTTTCAAAGAATAATCAAAATCCATCGCCATAGATTCAGTGATTTCTACCACTAAATATTGGGGATCAAGGCCGGTACGCTCTAGTACACCTTGAACATGGCTTACAAGGTTCAGTTTGAAAAATTGTTGGGTGGAGAGATTAACAGCCACTTTAAAAGGGGGCATGCCAGCATCTATCCATTTTTTGTTCTGTGAACAAGCCTCTTCAATTACCCATTCCCCAATATTAGTGATTAGTCCAGTTTCTTCGGCGAGGTCAATAAACTTATCCGGATAGATTAGGCCAAGGGTAGGATGATTCCATCTGATTAATGCTTCAACGCCTATCATATCTCCAGTTTTATTGCAGATCTGAGGCTGGTAATGAAGGATAAACTCATTTCGTTCCAATGCTTTACGCAAATCGGTTTCCAATTGTAATTCTTCTATTGAATTATGCAACATATCAGATGCATACACTACATACCGGTCCTTTCCTTGTGATTTGGCTTTATACATTGCATTATCGGCATAGACCATGAAATCTTCAAGTGTAATGGAATTGTGTGGGTATATTGCGACACCAATACTGACAGTGGTATGAAACTCATGGGAGTTCACGGTAAATGGCTCCTTAAATTGCTCTAGGACATTATTTGCCATTTCCGTTACATATTGTTCAGACTCAAAATCTCGCAATAAGAAAATAAATTCATCCCCACCCATACGTGCAAGCGTATCCTTTTCACCTAGGCAACCAACCAACCGATTTGTCACCTCAACTAGTAGGAGATCACCATTGGAATGACCGAACGTATCATTAATGATTTTAAATCTATCCAGGTCAAGGAATAGAATGGCCATCTTTGTCTCTTTTCCTAATCGATTGTCTTGGATAAGAGATTCAATTTCCTTTTGTATGTAGCGTCTATTTGGAAGATCCGTCAGGTCATCATGGTATGCCAAATAATTAAACTTTTCTTCTATAAAATACCGATCTGTAATATCACGGAATTGACCGAAGGCACCTACCATTTTGTCATCTTCATAGATAGGTTGTGCATCGAAAAGACAGACTACCGGGTCGCCATTTGGGTTATTAAATTTTATTTCGACATTCTCGTATTTTTTTTGATATTTTATTACTTTTTTAAAATATTTACCTGTCAGTTCAGACTCGAAAATAGTTCTCCCAATAACAGACTCTCTTGTACGATTGGAAATTTGTTGAGCAAACTCATTGAATTCGGTTGTGACGCCTTTTTCGTCTGTAATTACAATTCCATTTCTCGTTCTACTTAACATAATTTGGTTCATGATATTTAGTTTTCTATTTTGTTTTCTTAGCAGAAGTTCCCGTTCGATAGAGTCCACCACTTGCGACAGCATTGTTAAGAAGAGTGGGTTCTCAAATTGAATTGGCATCATAATACTCACGCTGCCAAGTAAATCATCGTCATCTGTATAATGTAATGCCGCTCCGTAACAGGCTATCTGATGGAAAGCTTTGTGATAATGATGATCTCCAATCAGGCTGATGGGATGATGTTGTTGCAAAGCTAAGCTGATCACGTTAGTACCAGTATCTGCTTGCGTAAATTGACTTCCCTTTTTAATACCAAACCGTTCAATTGTAGATTTAATCATTTCATCCCCATCAATCTCCAGTAAGAATCCCTCAGCATCAGAGATTACGACGAGGATTGGTGTTCCTTTTAACGAGTTCAGCAGTTTATTAGAAAAAAAACTAACAACAGATAATATTTCTCCATAAGCTCGTCGCTTTTCTGCCAACTCTTCCCTTGTCATAAATTTTTTTGGACTTGGAATCTCTTCAGGATCCATACCGCTCTCCATACATCTTCTTTTAGAAGTAGCAATAAAGTACGGTTCTTTTTCACTCATTTTCCAACACCTCAAATAATTAACAGTTACGTATAATTTCATATTAAGTGTATTCAGGATAGATAGCAAAGGATAATTTACACAAATCGACATAAATTGTCGAGTGGGTATTTAGAAATGGGTACTTAAGTCTAGTTTTCTGGTGAAGATATGAAGTGTGTAAATAATAAAAATGGGTAATGTAAAAAGGAGAGGAGAGTGATTAACTATAAATATATTTATACATAAAGAAAAAATATCTAATTTGTATTATAGATAATCGGATACTACAATGAAAACTGTAAGAAATGAAAACAACTTTTAGGAGGAATAAGAAATGACTAAACATATATTAATGGTAGTAACAACTGCAGACAAAATGAAGGAAGGACACGAAACAGGATTATGGCTTTCTGAATTCGGCGAGGCGTATGTGGAGTTTGCTAATAAAGGTTACGAGATAACAGTTGCAAGTCCACTAGGCGGGAAAGCTCCTGTGGATGCTCGAAGTTTAGAAGGTGGAGAAACACCTCAAGAAATCTTAGATACAGCTCAATATTTAGAAAATACGATTAAATTAGACGAGATCACCGACGTATCTAAATTTGACGCGATCTTCTTACCTGGTGGTCACGGTACGATGTTTGACCTGCCTGATAACGAGAAATTACACCAAGTAATCCGCGACCTTTATGAAGCGGACAAACTAGTTGCAGCAGTGTGCCACGGTCCCGCAGGTCTTGTGGGAGTGAAGCTATCAAATGGAACTCCACTTGTAGCAGGCAAAACCGTAACAGCTTTCACAGATGACGAGGAAAGAGAAACAACATTGGATAAGTATATGCCATTCCTATTGGAAACACGCTTACGAGAATTAGGAGCGGAAGTTATTGTAGCAGATAACTGGACAGATCATATGCAAGCAGACGGAAACCTAATAACAGGTCAAAACCCACAATCCACGATCAGCGTGGCAAAAGAAGTAGTAAAACAACTAGGCTAAACACATTCATCCTGCAGCACTACAATTTGGAAGGGGTGTTTGTATGAAACCAATCACAATTAACGCTATTATGACGGCGAAACCTGGTAAGGAAGATGACTTGTTTCAGGAAATGCAAAGAATGGTGGCACCATCACGGGCTGAAAAAGGCTGCGAGGAATACTCCTTGCACCAGTCCGTGGAACAAGAAGGTGTTTTCGTTTTCTATGAAACTTGGCAGGATGAAGATGCTTTAAAAGAACATATTGAAACAGAACACTATCAAAACTATCGTCGTAAAATTGAAGGTTTAGTGGAAAAACGGGAAGTATATAGACTAACAAAGGTTTAAATTTATATATGAAATTGCACCGTTCTTCTTAGTGAAGTGCGGTGCTTTTGTAAAGGAAAAGGAATGCAAATAGTATGATTGATTTTGAATGGTATCGCAGTTTTATAAGTATATACAAACATGGGTCAGTATCTGCAGCAGCCAAGGCAAGAATTCTAACGCAGCCGGCAATGAGCCAGCATTTGGCTGCATTGGAATCAGAGATGGGAGAGCCTCTTTTTGTCCGTGCCCCTCGGAAAATGATTCCCACAGAAAAGGGGAAAGAGCTGTATACAAAAATTGTTCCGTTGATTGAGAAGCTAGAGAGTACCAGTATGGAGTTTAGGAATGATTCCAATCAACCTGCACTTGCACCATTAGTTAAGCTTGGTACTCCTCCAGAATATTTTACAAAAGCGGCAATTAGAGAATTTAAGGGGTTGGATTTTCGGCTATCTGTACAGTTTGGGGTGGCGCAGGAATTGCAAGAAAAGCTTAGTGCTGGTGAGGTAGATTTGGTTATCACCACACAAAAAACACCTATCGCAGGCGTTGAATATAAGAAAATTGAGGACGAAGTGTTTGTAGTAGTGGTACCAGTAGACAGTGAGACTAATTCTGATGTGAAGTCCATGGAAGAGATAGAAGCTTGGTTAAATGGACAGAAGTGGTTAAGTTATGGAACCGAACTACCGATTGTACGAAGATACTGGCGTGAGCATTTCAATAAACGACCAGAAATCCAGCCAACTCATGTGATTCCTGATTTAAGAGCTGTGCTGGAAGCGATAGAGAATAACATGGGGATAAGTGTGCTGCCTACCTATCTAGTTAAGGATTCAATGGAGGCAGGAAAAACAAAGATTTTATTCCCGCAACTCGCAGTAGAAAACACTATTTACCTGGCTTCTAAAATGGAAAACAGTGACCATCCACATGTTCGGGAGATTTTGAGGAGATTGAAGAAGTAGGGGCTGCAAGGGGAAGTGGAAAGCTGTAATGCAAAGATAGTTAGTCTTACCAGGATCTGAAGCATAGTGGGAAACGGTAATAGAGAAGTCGTCTCAAGGCCTGAAGCGCTGTGTTCCAGAGAGAAACGGTAACAGAGAGTGCGTCTCAAGGCCTGAAGCGCTGTGTTCCAGAGAGAAACGGTAATAGAGAGGGCGTCTCAAGGCCTGAAGCGCTGTGTTCCAGGGGGAGACGGTAACAGAGAGTGCGTCTCAAGGCCTGAAGAGCTGTGTTCCAGAGGGAAACGGTAACAGAGAGTGCGTCTCAAGGCCTGAAGCGCTGTGTTCCAGAGGGAAACGGTAATAGAGAAGTCGTCTCAAGGCCTGAAGCGCTGTGTTCCAGAGGGAAACGGTAACAGAGAGGGTGTCTCAAGGCCTGAAGCGCTGCGGTCCAGAGGGAGACGGTAATAGAGAGGACTTCTCAAGGCCCGAAGCATAGTAGACAAGAGGGAAACGGTAACAGAAACAGAGAAGTCGTTGCAACGTCTGAAGCTCAGTGAAAATGGAGGGATACTTTAAATACAAGCCGTCTAAAAGACCAAACCTCCCAAAATTAAACGTCTGTAGTTCACCAAATGCAGACCCATGTATCTCCTGAGCATCCCTAAAGACCTCATTCAAAAAAAGCGGTCACATAGATACCGTCCATGTCCATGTCCATGTGGCCCCACCTAACCCTAACTCTTAATACCGAACCCCAGTCCGCGTATGCGTCTTCTGAAACTCATCCGGATTCGGATCAAAATAATCCTCATTAAAAGCAGCAACAAAATTATCATCACGATCGAGATAACCAGAACCCCATGTAGGGTCCATCTCGACCCACTCACCATCCAGGTTCGCCTCTACCCATGCATGATTCCCAGGCCATGGAGATCCAGCGCGTCCTTCTACATATCTAGCCTCGATTCCGCTCGCACGCAATAAAGCTATTGCAAGATACGCATAATCTTGGCACACGCCTGTCATGGAATCCAAGGTCTTCAGTGCACTATCGTCCCACTCGAATTCATTGTTTTTATACTTTTGCACATCATAGCTAACATTCTTTGCTACATATTCATAAACAGCTTTTGCCTTGGCGCGATTAGAATCCTTATCAGCGGTCAGCTCTTCAGCAAGCTTGATAATTTCAGGCGCATCAGACTGGACACCTCGGGAAGGCAATAGATCCCGTTTATCTTCAGCAGATGCGGTCACTTGAAATTTAGCAAACCCATAATAACGGAAGAAATCACTATTTTCTTCTTTGATTTCCGGCACACTTAGTGTTACTTCATATTCACCAGGTCCGAAACGCAAATAGAAGGAACCGTCAAACTCATAGTTTTCCACAGGGATTACATCAAGTGCCTCATCTGCGCCTTTTTTCGTACTAACATAAATATGAGTCGTCTCCTGACCGAACTCGGCTTTAGGATCGATTTTCCCTTTTACTGAATAAGTACCTTCCGCCTCGTCCCCACCGTATTGTGGAGATTCAAGTGTCACGCCGCGTTCTTTATAAGCAGTATAATACTCTAAAGGTTGCATCACTCTTTCAGAGGCGTTGTCTATATAGAGAGTGGATGCAAGTTGATAGTAGTCTTCGCGCTCACCATCTGGTACTAAGACTTCCAACTGGTGCACTCCTTTTCCGTAGAAAAGTGGAATGTTTGTGGAAAACTGTCCATTTTCAATAGTAACCATATGCTTCCAAATATCAGAGTCCTTTTTCAACTGCAGCATTATAGTATCTCCGTCCGAGAGCGCAGCTGCTTTCCCCCCGAGAGCGAATAGCTCGTTTTCCTTCAAAAAAGCTGATTCTACATTGAACTGAAGGCCAGCATCATGGCCAAAAGGTGTTAAGGTAATATCATAGGTTGATTCAGGATTGACATTATGGACAGTGAAACTTGCAATATCATAGTAGTAATTTTCTCTTTCAGTGTCTGGAAGCTGTACGGTGACCTTATATTCACCCTCGCCATTAAAAAAAGAAATTTTCTCTTTAAACTCGCCATCTCTAATTGGTGCGTAATACTCCATCAAATCCCCTGTAGGTCCGTCCTCATCGGAACGCACCTTAATCCAAACGTACTCCCCTTTTAGATCAGCATGCTTCTCTACGGTACCGGCAATGTCTATTTGGCCGTTCGCGCTGAATTCCTTATATTCAGGTGAACGGAGAGTCGCATTCACTTCTTCAGCATATGAAGTTAGCTCCAGTGCTTCAAGCTCCAATTCTGCATTCTTTGTATCCATAAGTTGTTCATATTGATCTTTCACTTTTTCTTGCTCAGCAGGCTGATTTTCCTCCACACTTGTATTTTTATCTGAACAGGCAGAAAGAATTAAACTGCCGCTCAATAACAATGCGGTTATGTATCGGCTTTTAATTGCCATTGTATCCTCCTCGGGACGGGTCCTTTTCGTCCATTTAAGTTGTATCTTTTACATACGTATGTACAAACTATAAAGTTTCTGATGCTATCTTACTATTAAATTGGAAAACTTTGAACAAGAACGGTAAAACATTGAAGTGGTAGAATTAGCCATTTGAAGGTGGTATAGTTAGGCTATAGGTAAAATATTCCTTGAATTAGTTAGGGGGAAACAAATTATGAAAAAAGTATTATCGTTTTTGTTTGTGCTCATTCTTTTAGCAATTGGAGCTACTGTTGTATATGGCCAATTTAAAGAAACGTTTAGTTTTAATTTCAATACTACTTCTATTGAACAAGAAGAAACAGTTAGCGACAGTAAAGCAAAAAATATAGAAATCCGTGCGACATCCGCGGATATCAAGGTGGTTTCTGTGGATAGGGAAGACATTTATGCAAAGTTATCAGGAGATGTTAGTGAAAAAAACAAGGACAAATATAAATTAAAAGTAAAGGAAGTCAACGGAAACATACATATTGTAGTACAGCAACCTAAGATGGAATTTCAATTTGGTACTAACATCACCAGACTGAAGCTTGAAGTGGAGGTACCGGAAAAAACTTATACAGAGTTATCCACTTATTCCACATCAAGTGATATTCAAATCTCGGGTTTACAAATAGGTTCTTTAAAAACAGAACTAACTTCGGGAGATATTTTAGTTGAAGACGTAAAGATAACAGAAAGCTATTCTATTAAATTGACAAGTGGTGATGTGCGCATCGAAAACACCGAAGCTAAGGCGATAGCCATTGCTGGAACTAGCGGTGACATCACCTTCAAAGAAGTTCTCGCGGACGTACAAGTGGATACAACATCAGGAGATATTAATGTTTGGGGTGTACAAGGAAATATTGTCGTTGAGACTACATCTGGGGACATCGATATTGAAAATGAAAGGGTAACAGGTAATATCGAGGTGGAGGTAACGAGTGGAGATGTGAGAGTGAAGTATGACGAAAACCCTACCTCTCTAGCAGTTGACTTTAAAGGGCAATCCGGAAAAGGAACAGTAAACTTAGAGGGAATGCAATATGAGGAGAGAAGTGAGAAGGAAATAGCCGGTAAAATTGGAGAAGGAGAATTTGTACTTAAGGTACGAACGACTTCCGGCGATTTTAGGTTAAATTAATAATTTGGATATGTGCGCGGGAGTAATTAATTATTATCCTTCTTCTCCCACCAAAAAAATGAGCAAAATAGAATTTGCTCTATTGTTTGTCACCTGAGTGTAAGTTTAAAATATAAGGAACATATAAATTAGAAAGGTGTCTGGTATGAATGAACAAGGAATCCTTTTTCCCAAAAAACATCAAAGCAGCCTTACAAAATAACCCGCCCGGCGAATGGTTTCCATCCGTTCCCGCTAACGCAATTCGTTTGCATTCCGGATATCCGGCACCTCACCTTGTTCCGAGTAAGGAATTAAAAGAAGCAGTAGCTCAATTGCTCGAAGAAGAAAACGACCTTCCCCTTCATTACATAGGAAGTCCAAGAATTGATAAGCTGAAAGAATGGGTGAGGATAAGGCAGGAAGAGCGTGGTATGCCCGCAAAGGATGAAGAGCTTTTAATCACATCCGGTGCATGCCAGGCGATAGACCTGATTGCACGTATTTTTCTTGATGAAGAAGCTGTCGTGATAGTCGAGTCCCCAACATACATGGAGGCACTCGAGATTTTTCATAACTACACAAATAGGATTATAACAGTTCCAATTGATAAGGACGGTCTTCAAACGGAACTTTTAGCGGAGATGCTTGCTGAGAGAAAGAAAAAAGGGATGACGAAACCAGCCTTTTTATACACTATACCAACGTTTCATAACCCAACAGGTACAACAATGTCCGATGAGCGGAGACGTCATGTAATAGATCTTGCAGAGGAATACGACTTTTTGGTGTTAGAGGACGATGCATATGGTGAACTGGGTTTTACTAACAACCCTAAGACACTCAAGTCCATGGATACGGAAGATAGGGTTCTCTATGTCGGGTCCTTGTCAAAAGTGGTGGCCCCTGGGATGAGAATTGGCTGGGTACATGCTACAGAAAGATTCATCCAAGCTTTGTTCTGGTTTAAAAAAGATTTGGAACATCCTTTCTCACAAGCGACCATGGCCACACTTTTGGAGAATACAAATTTTACATCGCGGTTGCAGACTTTAAGTAAAACCTATCAGAAAAAATGCCGTGTTATGCTGGTAGCCATTGAGAAGTATCTTCCAGAAAATACGACCTGGTTTGTACCTGGGGGCGGTTATTTTGTATGGGTGAAGGTCCCGGATGTAGATACAGAGAAACTCCTATCAAAGGCGACCGAGGAAGGGGTATCTTTTCTTCCTGGCAAATACTTTTTCCTCGACCAGACAGAAGGGGCCGAATACCTCCGTCTGTCATTCAGTTATGAGAATGAGGAGAATATTGAGAAAGGTATTAAGATATTAGGAGATGTCCTTAAATCTTGGTCACGATAGAATAGTTAAAGGGACGGCTCTATTGCTATGGAAGCGATAGAGCCGTCCTTTAATATTAATAATTTCACTTGTTTAGTAAGGTTTTCTTCTTTTTTTGACTAGGCTTAAGTACGAAATGAATGAAGACAATACTAGAGGATAAATCCATGCAAAAATGTCTTCAGAGCATTTAACAAGCTGTTAATCACAGATTGAAATTGTCTATTTGTCTTCTAAATCTCGAATTTCCCTCAACAACTGAAAAATCTGTCCCCGATGGTGTGCTTCATGCTCAATAAGGTGGTAAATTACCCACTCAGGTGTCACATCATATTCATCAAACACTCTAGCCCTCCGCCAATCTTCTAAACTTAAAGAACGAAAGTGGTAAAGCAAAGTCTCTCTTACTTTATTTAAACGGTGAAGATGAATTTCAATAGTGTCCCCATCTATATGTACCAATGTTCCGTTAGGCCATCCATCCAATGGGAAAAGTTCTTCTATTTCCGAGTCCCACGCGTCTTTTTCCATTACTTCCCCAAATAGCCAACCAGCTTCTACATACGCGATGTGGTACAACAGAGATCCTATGGACTGCCGAGAATCTATTTTTCTATCAAGCTCACTTTGGCTGATTCCTTTTAATTTCTTAGTAAGATTGCGGCGGACATCTTCTAAACACCATAGAGCACGACCAATTTCTAGTTCGTAGCCTGATAAGGCTGTGATTTGCAATATTGTTTTGGTGGTCATTATTATCCACTCCTTATTATTTGATTTTGTTGAGCTTAACCTTCGCCAAAACCGGATAATGATCTGACGGATACCCGCCATCAAAACTGTCTCTGATAATAGAGGCTGTAAGAAACTCGACCCCGTTTGCACCAAATATGTAATCGATCGGACTTCCTTTTATTCCGCCCTCATAAGCATGAAAAGTATGGCTGTTTTCCTTTTCTTCTTCAGTAAAACAAGAATAACAGCTTTCCATCCACGAAACTTCCGCCAATGCTTCACTCTCAGGTACATCATTAAAATCCCCAGTTAAAATAACTGGCAAACTATGCGCGTTATCTTTACTACGAATCATGTCAAGAATTAGTTTCAATCCTTCCTTCCGCGCAAGCTTCCCCATATGATCAAGGTGGGTATTAAAAAAACGTAAAACTGGTGCGGTTTCTCCCTTTGGAACAAGCTCCACCCAAGAACAAATTCTTTCGCAGTGTGCATCCCAGCCCATACTTCCGATACTATCTGGAGTTTCTGATAGCATAAAGGACCCTTTTGGACCTATGGTGAAACTGGACTTTTTAACAAATATGGCACTGAATTCTCCTACCTCCGTAGAGACGGTTCGATTGACTGCGTATACTTCATAGGACTCTTTGAATCTATCTGTTAGCCACTCTAGCATGGGAATGGTTGCTTCCTGTGTGCCGATAACGTCAGGCGTGTAAGTAATAATGGTTTCTGCAATCCATTGTTTACGGTCTTCCCAGTTGAATGGATCAGAGGGTACGATAACACGTAGATTAAAGGACATGACGGTATATGTATGTTTCAAAGACCATTCCTCCTTAAAAGTATTCAATAACACCTATTTCGATAAAACAATTAGAGTTCCTGCCACCGGAAGGTTCTTTTAAACTACAGGAGACAAAACAAAAAGTGCCAAATTCGATTGGCACTTTTAACAGAATATCTATTAACGTGAAGCCTTTGGTGGCTGACACACGTCACATTTGCGTTGGTTATTATTCTTGAATTTTGTAAAAGTCTTTTCAAAATTGCTGCCACAAGCACATTTAAACTGTAACTTCTGAGAGAATCCGTGGTATTCAGTCGATAACAGTTTACTATCTGAGTTTTTCTCCACAAATTCATTTATTTTACCAATAGTCCATCGTTTATTCATATCCTAACACCTCACATCCGGTCCTATTATAACATTGTCGTGGGTAAAAGGGACAGGCAATTCGACCGGCTAAGGGTCAAGATGCCTGTCCCTGAAATCTGAAATAAGCTAAAAACACTGTGCATATAGTAAAGAAGAAACATAATGAACAGTAAAGGTGGGACAACGATGGCTAAAGAATCACGAACAATCAAGAAACCAAACTTTCTCATCCTTATGGTGGATCAGCAGCGTTATCCAAGTGTTTATGAAAACGAAGAGCTTAGAAAGTGGCAACGGGAAAACTTGCACACTCAACAGCTCCTTAAGAAGAACGGCTTTGAGTTTACGAAACACTATGCCGGAAGCACTGCCTGCTCTCCAAGCAGAACTACTCTATATACTGGACAATATCCATCTCTCCATGGGGTAACACAAACGAGTGGCGCAGCGAAAAGGTCGTTTGATCCAGACATGTTTTGGCTTGATCCTAATACTGTTCCGACGATGGGCGAATATTTCCGGGCAGCAGGCTACAAAACATACTGGAAAGGGAAATGGCATGCTTCCGAGGAGGACATTCTCATTCCAGGAACCAAAAACTCTCTTCCAAGCTATACCTCAACAGGAAGGCCGGATAAGAGAAAGGTAGAGAAATACCTCGCTTCGAACCGCCTTAATGGTTACGGATTTGATGGTTGGGTGGGGCCAGAACCTCACGGCTCATCCCCTCGAAATTCAGCTAGCTCAGCAGCCATTGGCTTGAGCGGAAGGGATGTCATCTATGCTCAAGAAACAGTGGAACTCCTTCAGTCGTTGGAACAAGATTGTGATAGAGACTCTCCTCCATGGTTTGTCATGTGCTCGCTTGTCAATCCACATGACATTGCGATCTATGGCATTTACACAGAGCTAAGTCCATTGTTCAATTTTGAAATTGATCCATCGGTGCCTTTCATCCCGCCACCGCCGACAGCCAATGAATCCTTAAGTACCAAACCAACCGCACAAAAGAGCTACAAGGAAATCTATCCAAAGGCACTCCAACCAATCAGAGATAACGTCTCATACAGGCAGCTTTATTATTCCTTGCAAAAGAAAGCAGACCAAGATATGGGTCGAGTTTTCCGTGCATTACAGGACTCCACCTTTTATGAAAACACCGTGGTAATCTTCCTTTCTGACCACGGAGAACTGCTTGGTGCGCATGGAGGCCTTTATCAAAAGTGGTACAATACTTACGAGGAATCCATCCATGTACCGCTTATTATCCACAGTCCAAAGCTTTTTTCCGGAAAAGAGACCACTGATATGCTAACAAGCCATGTTGATGTACTGCCGACCATGTTAGGACTCGCCGACATCGACGTAGACGAGGTTCAAAAACAACTCAAACGTGATCACACAGAAGTTCAGCCTTTAGTAGGTCGTGACCTAACCCCGCTTCTCATGGGGAAAAACAAATTCTACCGTGCCGACGAACCACTTTATTTTATGAGTGATGACGATGTTACCCAAGGTCTTAATCAAGTCTCTGCAACAGGGGAACCCTATCATTCTGTCATTCAACCAAACCACACCGAAGCTATTATCACTAAGCTATCCACAGGCGAAAATGGTACAAAGCAAATCTGGAAGCTTACACGTTATTACGACAACCCACAATTTTGGAGTGAACCGGGAGTCGAGAACGTCACAACTACTCAAGTCTCACAAACAACTACAGGTGACCATGTTGATTGTGCATTGTGTATCACTACTACTAAAACGAGACCAGTCCCAGATCAATATGAATTATATAATTTGACTAGTGATCCGTTGGAAGAAACCAATCTCGCTTATCCATCCAACCGAACACCGGAAACAATTGCAATTCAGAAGCTCCTGATGGTGGGCCTCGAGGAACAGTGTAAGCAAAAGAGGTTGGAGCCATCGAGCGGGGAAGTACCTGGAATGTCTTCATGTAAAAACTAAAAAAAGCCAAACGGCCTAATCACATAGGTTGTTTGGCTTATTATTATTTTGACTACTATTACTGTGAGCCCTTCTCCAATGCCAACTTCACCCCAAAACCAATCAACACGATACCTGTAATCGATTCTATCACTGTGGTTGTCCGTGGCCTTTTCATGAATGCACTAATTTGATCAACTAGATAGATGTAAAGGACAAACCAAATGGCTGTCAGGATGGCGTAGGTAACTCCCATCAAGAGAAACGGTCCAATTGTGTTCGTTCCTGGGTCAACGAATTGTGGCAGGAAGGTCAGGAAGAAGACGGCAACTTTTGGATTAAGCATATTAGTTAAGAACCCTTGTTTAAAGTGGGATTGATTCTTAAATTTATTAGCAACGTTGCTGTCCATTGGAATTTCCTCTTTCTTGTTGCGAAGTGCCCAGATTGTTTTAACCCCCAAATAGACAAGGTAAACAGCACCAACATATTTGAAAACAGAGAACAGAAATGCAGATTTAACAATGATTGCGGATAGACCAACCACGGCTGCGATGGTATGGATGAGGATCGCGCAAAAGGTACCTAAAACGGTTTTGAATCCGCCAATTCTCCCGGCAGATAAAGTGTTTTTTGTAGCTATGGCAGTGTCAGGACCAGGCAGAATGATAAGCAGAATACTCATAACAACAAACAGAAAAAAGTTCTCCACCATGAAAACCCCATTCTTCTTGAATTTATTAAGATTCATTATAACAGAAACGAAAAAATTCGGAATATTTTTTCTAGTGCCTGTTTCTAATACCCGCGAACTTTTTCTAACACCTTTTTGCTGAAATCTTTCATCTTGGAATCAAGGAGCGGCTCAAAGTTTTCAACAGCTTTTTGAGCAGAGGTTACAGCTTCTTCCATTTTTCCGAGCTCCAAGAGGATTAGTGCTTGATAGGATTCTTTTACATATATATTGGATAGGTCTATAGGGTGATAGATTTCCGGCATACCTACTTTTTTAATTGCCTCCCAAGCTTCTTCATAGCGTCCGAGATAGTAAAGAGCTTTTGCTTTTTCCAGGTTGAACCAAGGGGAATAGAAATTCATTATTTCATCTTTAGTAAGACAATCTTCAATTTTAGCCAGTGCATGTGCATACTCTTTTTTCTCCCCAATCAAATCCACAATGGTGAACAGTTCACAAAAATATATGGAGGATGCATGATCTGCAAACTCTCCGTATTGTCTTAATTTGTTTAAATAATATTCCTTCTCTACATCATTTCCCTCCATCAGGGCATGAGCAGCTGCCAGGCGGTAAAGATCATCTGTAAGATAAAAGATTCGTTTTTCCTTTGAATAAGCTAGTGCTTTTTCCATCGTATTGATTGCTTCCTTGGAATCCCCGACAGCATATAAATAAACAGCTTCATTATAATCAAGATCCAGTCTGGCAAGCGGATCAATATAAGCGTGTTTTGCCTCAATCTCTTTCCGCTCTTTTCTAAACGTATTTAGGGCTTTATCATATTGACGCTCCATGAAGATGATAGTGGATCGAAAAATTCCAATAGTTGTGCGGTTGGAAGAAATGTTCATTTCATCAAACATATCCGATGCTTTTTTTAGCAAAGCTTCCCATCCTGGTTTATTTTCCCGCTGAAGGGCATAGCTGTATATTTCCGTAAGCCTTGCGCTTTCATACCCTTTAGAAAGCTTGTCTATATAAGGCTCAATCAATTCAATCAGTAATTTATATTTATCTGGAAAGTCAGGATTCCTGAACGGGACGTAGAAAATCTCTTCCACACGTTCTAAAGTTTCCCGTAATTCCTCAGCGCTGACTTCTTCCATCAAGTCTGCTACGTCCACACCAAGCTGTTGAGCAATATAAGTAAGACTTTCCATGGAAGGATTGGCTTTATTGTTTTCAATAAGACTGAGCATCCCTTTCGTCAGCTCACTCCCTGCAACGGCTTCCAATGTCATCTTCTTTTGTTTTCTTAATTTTCGTATCCGATCTCCGAGCATAGAGGTGCACTCCTTGAAAAAATATTTTGTTTAATTATATTAAACTTTTCCTTGAATTGGAATACCTTAATATGGTACGATTTGTTTAATTAAATTAAACTTTTAAAAAACGGGGTGCTTTTTATGGAGGAAAGCTTAAAGTTGAAGAGAGCGACATATCATCTGTACACCTTTATGATTAGTAAATTAATTTCCACATTTGGCGCACAGGTATATGCATTTGCCATCAGCTTCTATATTTTGCAGCTAACTGGATCTGCTACAAGTTTTGCGACAAACCTTTTATGTAATTTTCTCCCGAGAACACTTGCTGCACCATTTGCTGGAGCAATTACCGACAGATATTCGAGAAAAAAGATTGTTATTGTCTCACAAATTACCACTACACTTGCTATCACAGGACTTCTCATCTTCACCCTTACATCAGGACTCTCCCTCATAGCGATCTACACAACAACCAGTATTCTTTCTTTGACTTCCATGTTTTCTGGAATTGCCTTTTCATCTTCCATTACCGGTTTGATTGATCAGGAGCGAATTCAAAAAGCCATGGCCATGAACCAGATGGCCATTTCCTTTGCTGCAATAGGAAGCCCTGCTGTTGGTGGGCTGTTATATGGTACTGTGCCGATCCCGGTTTTTCTTATAATATTTATTGTAGCCTCCATCATTGCGGTGATTTTGGAATCAACCATGAATTTCCGCCTGTTTTCTGCTGAAAAGAGTATGGTAGAGAAGGGGGAAAAGAAGGAGACGATGTGGCAGAGTATGAAAGCGGGTTTAAGCTATTTGCGCTTACAAAAAACCATCATGGTCATGCTTTGGATTAGTTTGCTCATTAATTTTCTTTTTGGGGCTTATGAAGTGGGTTACTCGTATATCCTGATTGAGAATTTGAAAATGGAATCGCAGCATTTCGGCTTTACACAAGGTGCATTCTCTCTCGGCATGCTGTTAATGTCTGTTTACTTTTCCACTAGAAAAGAAGTGCAGTTTCCATTGCTAGTTTCTAAAAGGGGAATTATAGGTCTTGGGATTGTAATGGGGTCAATCTCTCTGCCGCTGTTATGGTCCATGAATTATTGGGTGATGTTCGCTTATTATCTATTTTTGATGTTCAGTTTCGGCTTACTCATAATTATCGTGAATACGCCATTGCAAGTGATGCTTCAAAAGACCATTGCCGACGAATTCAAAGGTCGTGTATTTTCCATTATCGAAACGATGGCGATGGCGCTTATTCCATTGGGTATGGTGCTATATGGGGTGCTGTATGATATCTTTCCTGGAGAGTGGATCTTACTTCTGTCAGCAGGGATGCTTATCGTTATCACACTCATCATGGCGAGACCCTCTGTTATTCGAAAAGTGCATCCGGAAATAGGTGAGAAGCAGGGGGGCCGTGTTGTAGAGGCGAGGAGTGTAGCTCGCTAAATCAAGAGAGTATGAAGACCTCTGTTGGCGAGAATTAAGGTTAGAGAAGTCTTGATAGGAGGTATGAAGACCTTTGTTGGCGAGAAAAAAGGTCAGCGAGGTCTTGATAGGGAGTATGAAGACTTCTGTTGGCGAGAATAGAGGTCAGCAAGGTCTTGATAGGGAGAATGAAGACTTCTGTTGGCGAGAATAGAGGTAAGCAAGGTCTTGATAGGGAGAATGAAGACTTCTGTTGGCGAGAATAGAGGTAAGCGAGGTCTTGATAGGAGGTATGAAGACTTCTGTTGGCGAGAATAGAGGTTAGCGAGGTCTTGATAGGGAGTATGAAGACTTCTGTTGGCGAGAATAGAGGTAAGCGAGGTCTTGATAGGGAGAATGAAGACTTCTGTTGGCGAGAATAAAGGTCAGCGAGGTCTTGATAAACAGTATAAAGACCTGGGAGACAAAGAATCCAAGTCAGAATGGTCTTGATAAAGCTGATAAGAATTTCCCCACCCAAAAACAAACAAAAAGAGGTCTTCATCATCAATTCACACAAAGACCTCTTACTATTCTCACTTCTTCAAACTGCTATACACAACCAACCGGTCGGAATAATTTCGGCTTTCCCGATTAAACGTCCCTGTGCAGGTAATCAGGTTTAAATTGCTCTGGAACGAATAATCAAAAATTGCTTCTACAGGAGACTCATCCTCCGGGTAAGTTTCTATTCTGTCCACCACATAGGTTAAGGATTCACCTGCTTTACTTGAAACTATGATCTCATCACCGGCTTCTAAATTTTTCAGGTCAAAAAATACAGCTGGGCCGTTACGGCTGTCAACATGACCGGAGATGACGGAATTTCCGCGTTCTCCTGGCATGGGACCTTCATTGTACCAGCCAACCGTTTCAAAAGATTCGGGAACTCCCATTTGACCGTTTTCAATGACGCCTACTTGTTCCACAAGTGCATCGACTCCGATGGAGGGGATTTCGATTCGGTGAGGTTCGATGCTGATCGATTCATCTTTAATAACTTTCCCGTTTTCATTCGTGGTTTGGGTACGGGTGGGGATGGGAGTTTTTTGGTTGGTAGGGGTTGTTGTTTCGCTTGATGCAGTTGCTTCGTTTGTTGTTTTCATTCCGTTAGATTGTTCAGTTGTTGTGTCCAGAGTGTTCCCGGAACTACATCCGACCAGTAAAAGAAGCATGAATGATAAAGTGGTTAATAGTCTCATAGTTATACTCCTTCTAGAAAATGATAGTAGGAAAGAGAGGGAAAAGCCCCTCTCTTCTTAGCTAAAACTATTATTCTTGAGTAGCTTTTCTTCTATATGCAATAATTTGCGTTAAGACAATAGCGGAGATCAGTCCAGCAACTGTCCAGGCAATAGCAGCGTTCATTCCATTGTCAGCTGCACCACCCATACCTGCTGCAGGCATGTCAGTTGGCATGTCCTTTTCAAAGTTCTCTGGGAATTGATCCACAATAGCACCAGACATCATTTCGCCTACACCGAACATGTGGGCATATGATTCACGGATTGTGTTGTAAGTAGTTTCATAGTCAGCTTCATTATAGCTGTTGAAAGCAAGAAGTAGTTCATCAACGTGCATTTGCAATCCTTTCTCAAGGTCTGCGGCTTTCAGACGGCCTTCTGTAGCTGTGTCTAGGAATGCAGCTTGCTCTACTTTATACTCTTCTAATTCAGCGATTGCTGCTTCACGACCTTCTTCATTTTCCTCACCAGTTGCTACTACATAATCTACGAAATAACCGATATGGCTGCTCCAAATCTCTTCAAATGCAGCTCCGCCTTCTTCACCATAAACAGAAGCTACAGCAGCAGATAGGTCAGCTGTGTTTGCATTTAAAGCTCCAGCAGCATTTTCAAAATCTCCAGCGCCATCGATTCCTTTTTGCATCGCAAGTACTGCTAATGCAGCGTGCTCAGCGAAAAGGTGGTTCAAGTCCGCGCGTAAGTCTGCTGCTGGTGTGTCAACACTAGTATTCTCGAATTTGTCAGGGAATTGGTCAGTGATTGCCCAAGATAATCCTTTTCCAGGTGCGTACATGTGCTCAATTGCGTGACGCATGTTTTCGTATGCTTTTTCAAAATCGCCTGCCACATAGTTGTCAAATGCCCATACTAGCTGCTCGACGTGCATTTTTAATCCAGCTTCTAGTTCACTAGCTTTTAGGCGACTTTCTGTAGCAGTATCAAGAAACGCTGCTTGCTCTACTGTATATTCATCTAATTCGGCTAACGCCTGTTGTCTGCCTTCTTCATTGTCTTCCGCTGTTGCGGTTACATAATCGACGAAGTAACCAATATGGCTGCTCCAAATTTCTTTGAATGCTGCTCCGCCTTCTTCCCCGTAAACGGAAGCGACTGCTGCGGATAAGTCATCTGTGTTTGCATTTAATGCGCCAGCTGCTTGATCGAAGTCTTCCGCTCCGTCAATTCCCTTTTGCATTGCTACGACTGCCAAGAAAGCATGCTCTGATAATAATGCATCCAAGGACGCTCTCAAATCTGATGCCGGGGTAGATACGGATGCCATGTGGCTATGATTACTATGATCCTCTGCACTTGCTACTTGAAAAGTCGGTACTAATAATCCTACGCTAAGTGGTACAGCTACGATTGCTTTTTTCCAGTTCATGTTCTAAGCACTCCTTTTTAGTTGGTTTCACTTACCTAACGGAGCGGATCAGAAACTGGATCACTTTTTTCGAAAAAAATAAAAAAGTCTCTAATTTTGTATGTATAATGGGAATAAGAGCTAGTCAAAAAATACATATCGTGGGAGAAATACCATGAAGCTACCTATTTCACAATTGAATGAAAATAATCTCACTGATGAGCAGATGACCGACCTGCTTTTTAGAAATATAAGAGATGACAATAGAAACGGTGACTGTATTTTTGTTCCTGGGAGCAGCAAGGCTGTAGATTACCGGTTGCCTCCAGCTATCGAGCTATATAAGAAAGGAAGAGCAGGAAAAATATTATTTTCTGGTGGAGTAGTTTGGGATGGTAACCAGCTTAGCGAGGCGCAACTTTTGGCGGAGAAAGCAATGGAATTAGGCGTGCCATCAGAGGATATTCTTATCGAGAATCAGTCACTTCATACGAAAGAGAATGTGCTGGCTTCTTTGCTTGTTTTAGATAGAGCGCTTCATCTACATAAAATAAACCGGTTGCTTGTAGTGACAAGTCATTATCATATGAGGCGAATGAACCTCAAACTCCGAACCTATATGCCAGATTGGATTGATTATTCTCTTTGTCCAGTTAATGATAAAACTACACGAGAAGATAACTGGTTCCTTACTCCCTATGGTAGACAACGGGTAGAGGCAGAGTCTGCTAAGTTGATCAGTTATGTAAAACAGGGAATAATTATGGACCAGGAGCTGGAATTTACTAGTCAACCATAAGTATTTAACATCAGGAGGTACACATTGAAAAAAAACATCTCATTTCAATTTCCAATCGAAAAACAAGATTACACCGAATTATTTAGATACATGCCGTATTTTAAATCAATTTTTAAGATGGCCACTGTAGGGAACTTAGTAGCACTCTTTTTATTTTGTGGCTACAACATTATAGCTAACCTTCAGATCGCACAAGATGGCACACAGTTTCTAATTCTAAATATCGTTACCGTCGTCATTGGAATCGTCATGTATTATGTCATTCTTTTATTAATCCGTTTATTCTTCAGGAAGATTATTGAGAATAGAAGCAAGAAACTCCATTCTCTGTATTACGACTCCAATTCTAACTACCTTATTGGGTTCGACCCTCGTTTTAATGCCTTTGTCCTCGGTAAGGAAAAGGTGAAAGTTCCTGCTGACCAATCCTTAACGGTCATTGAAACAGAACGTAATTTATTGTTTTATGTTGGTAAAGGAAAAGGGAAGGATGATAAGTTCTTAATTTCAAAAACGGGTTCTTCCCCGGACCATGCGCTAAAGCTCAAACGCATAACCAATATGTTACAAGAGAAGGGAATAGCTATTCAAACAGCAAAACCAATATAATGTTAAAGGCTTTTTAAAAATTTGAAACCAATCTAGGCGTTTTTTCATACTATGATGTTGAGGTGAAATTATGGCTAGAGTTAAGTTTACAGAATCAGATGTAGCGTTGGTGGCAAGGATGATGAGAGCGGAAGCAGAAGGTGAAGGAAAACAGGGAATGCTCTATGTCGGAAATGTTATAACCAATCGTGCAGTGGCCGATTGTTTGGACTTCAAAGAAGTAAGGACCATTCGGCAAGTCATTTATCAAGTGCAGGGTGGAAATTATTCATTTGAAGCCGTTCAAAAGGGTAATTTATTTTATAACAGAGCAAGATCGGTTGAAAAAAACTTAGCTAGAAAAACGTTGACTTCTTGGAGAGAGCATCCAGCAAAATACGCTTTATGGTATTTCAATCCATATGCACCATGTCCGCCAACATGGTATGATCAACCTTTTTCCGGGCAGTTCAAGCAGCATTGTTATTACGAACCGATTGCGGGAACATGTGCTAGTGTTTATACGTAATTTTCAATACTTATCAGGAACTCATGGAATACTTTATTGAGTTCCTTTTTTTATTTCCTTATATTGGGTTCAACTTACTGGAATGGTAGAATAATAGGGAGAGATTTACAGGGTGGGAGTGTAGAAATTGAATTTTTACTTTGGGTATGAGGGGAATATTATTGATTTGCTTAGTGTCATTTTTGCATGGGGAATTATTTCTGTGATTATTGTTCGTATCTACCGTGTTCAGAATGCGGAAGAACGACCGAGAATATGGAAAATATTCGTTGCTGTTTTATTAGGACTTTTTTCATTTTCATTCACTTTTCCGCTGTTTAATGAACCTTTTTCTATTGCCGTTCTTCCGCTCGGAGTTTGGATATTGTATGGACTATTGAATAGAAGAGAGCGTTGGGAAGCTTACAGAAAATATGCTTGGACAGGATTTGTAGGTAATTTCATCTTTTTAGGAACGGCCCTTCTTGTCATTGGCTTAACTTCTGTCTTTTATCCAGAAGATGAAGTACGGACGTATCTTACAGATGTTTCAGATGTGGAATTGTTGGTGACCCATCCATCTGGAGAAGGTGTGACAATAAATAAAGAAAAGCTTGATGACTCTCTATCTACTTTTGAATATGAGCGCTCGAACGTCATTCAATGGTTTGAAGAAATAAGAGAGCAGATGTGGCCAGAAGAAGAGAGTGAAGAGCCAGTGGAAATTCAAGAGAAGTTTCCTTATCTGTTAACAGGTGTAAAAACGAAAACTGGTGAAAAGATTCAAGTTTATGTGGAACATGACGGAAAGGGATTGCTTGTTACCACGAAGAAAAAGCAGCATTACTATAGATCAAAGACGGATTCCTTTTTAGAAGAAAAGGGGAATGCTGAATGACGAAAAAAGCAATCTTTCTGTTGGTTATTGTAATGGCAATAATAGCTGGAGCTATTACTATATACATAATGATGATACCAAAAGCTTTCTATTCGAAGAACGAAATCATTGAAAACACGAATTACCTAAATCAAGAGATGGAAGTCCTAGATGTTATACAACTAGATGAAAAAACTTATTTCGTTCCCCTCTTATCAAATGATGGTGAATCCTATGGTTCTAGCATCTGGGTGTGGGGTGGCTGGAAATGGAATTGTATTGGTGTAACGACTGCTTCGGGTCCGCAAATAGTAGTAAATGAGGAGAACTCCTATATTTATTGGAATGTTCACCCAAAGGACGAGGTACATAAATGGGAGTTTTATTTAACATCTGAGCGGAACTACTCTGTGACAACGGTAGGGAATGATAATAAACTGGAAGTTTACTATCCGAAAGTCCAAATGAAACACTCAGTTGAATTTGGAGAAAATAGTTACGGTTATATAAAAATACCAAGTGAATGGAAAGAAGTGATTGGTTCCTTTGACTCGTATCCAGCTGAAACAGGTATCATTCCTTCGAGCCATTCGTATATGTATCATTGGCAGGCTTATAATGACGATGGAGAATCGGTTCGTCTTGAGCATACGTTCCGCCATGGTGGAGGAGGTTCCTATGGTGGGAATTATTTTTTCCACATGACTCAGTTATTTCCTGAAGATATGGAATAGGTCTGAAAGTAATTGAAGCTACCTTAGTTCGCATACATGACACTGCAACAGGATATTGATGTGGGAGGTTACCTAGTTAAACCTCTCTTTTTTACAGGAATAGGTTCTATATACCGGAAGCATCAAAAAAGCGGGGTGATTTGTCTAATAGGAGAGCTCTAAATGCCCAAAGCATCAGGAAAACAGATTGTTTTGTCTAATAGAACGATTCTAAACGCCCGAAGTACAAAGAAAATTGGTTAAACTGTCTAATAAAAGCAATTTTATCATAGTATAAGATGACAGAATATTTAATAAATGAAACTTTTTATTATAAGGTGTCGTATTAATATATATAAGATCAAAGGAGGATTCTCACATGATCTGGTTATTCATTATCGGACCAATATTACTTCTAATCGGAATCACACTCTATTTGGACAAAAAGAATAATGGAATGAACCATCACCCAGATGTAAACAGAGGAAATCAAAATATCGAGTCAGAAACAACGAGATATCAGTTCAACCAATTAAACAATCATGGTGGTGGAAGCGATGGCGGAGGATCAAACTAATTTGAATGACGCTATACAAGTAAAACATGAAAACCTTAAAATCTTGCAAGCTTCCATCGACCGGTTTGGAAGCTACCTTATGCTTGAAGTCGCGTTAGCTGATGGAAGAATAAAAATTAGGTGGGGCCTTGATGCTGAAGATTATGTGGAAATTAGAAATATCATCAAAGAAAATTATTTTGATAGCCTAGAAGGAGAGTATCATTATGAGCTACTCCCTTATGTTGGTGTTAGTCTAGACCAACCAAACGGTAAGCAAAAATTCCTTGCGAACCTCCGTTGCGTTCAGGGGAAAAAGGCTGCAAGAATTGAATTTGAATGCTCAGATAGGTTTGCTGGGAATATGGAGTGGTTTAAAAAGGATGTTAGGTGTCTACAAGATTTGGAGCATCTGAAATGGGAGAAGTTTAAAGCTTGAAAAACGAAAAGTTTTGCTGTTTGATTTAAAGCTACATATGATTCCTAAGAAACTAAGAAATGCACGCATATGTGTGCATTTTTTTATATAAGCTTTTCTGCACATTCCCTCACAATCCATCCCCACCTTTTATACAAACACTTTCCTGAATAAAAAAAGTAGTAAGTAAAATAATAATCCGTAGTACAGTCAAAAGTATTCAATCAGCCAGAGACTTATACAAAAATGAGGTAATTGTGTGTTTACTAAGGGACCTTATCGGAGCAGCAAACAGAACCAATCAGCAATGAAGCCAAACTTTGAAGATTATTTAAAGAAGAAAATCCAAGTAGATGATCCAACCATACCAAAAGACCAAAAATCTTTCCAGGAAATTATTAAACATGTTTTTGAAGATGTCGGTGATTTTCAAGCTAGGTATATCCCTGTGAATGAAAAAGATGGGATGTACGTCTATTACATATCCGGAATTACTGATGTAGAAAAATTGGAGGAGCAGCTTCTTCTGACAGATAAAGTTGAAGTGGAAGAAGTGAAAAAGAATATTGAAAACAATATTTACTACCGAGCTCAATCTTGGAAGTCAGCTATTCAAGGGTGCTTGGACGGTGATACGATTATTCATTTACCTGAAGAAACACCTTTCTTGGTGAAGTATGGAAAAAAAGAACAACGTAACGTAGCTGAACCGACCACACAGTATCAGGTATTCGGACCGAAAGTAGGCTTTATTGAGGACAGCAGAACAAACATTTCTCTAATACGTAAGTTGATCAAAGACCCGAGGTTGAAGTTGAAAGAATACACCTTGGGGACCTTAAGTCAAACGCATGTAGGATTATTATACTTAGATGAATATGTAGATCCTCAACTGTTGGAGCTGGTTACTAGTAGACTGGAAAGTCTGACTGTCGAACAATTGAATGATGGGGGGGAGCTTGCAAAAATAATAGTGGATCATCCTAAGTCCATTTTCCCCCAGGTTTATGAAACAGAGAGGCCTGATTATACGTCCATTGCGCTAGGACAAGGGAAAATTGTATTGATTGTTGATAACTCTACCTTTTGTGTTGTACTCCCAGCAACCTATTTAACCTTATTGAAATAAGTCCCGATAACTACCGAATAGCGTTAGATATCACCTTCATGCGTTTACTAAGAATTGTGTCCATCCTAGTCGCCACCATTTTTCCCGCATTATACGTTGCTTTAGTCGGGTATCATCCAGAACTGCTTCCAACCACACTCGCCTTAACGATTGCTGATTCGAGAAACAATATTCCTTTTCCTGTATACCTAGAAGCAATTATGATGATTTTTGCTTTGGACATTTTAGTGGAAGCGAGTCTGAGGCTTCCTAGTGTGGTTGGACAGACCATAGGTATTGTGGGAGGACTTGTTATCGGTCAGGCTGCTGTTGAAGCTGGCTTAGTTAGTAATACAATGATCATTGTAAGTGCTTCTACTGCCATTACTTCCTTTACCTTACCGACTTGGCATTTAATTTCTTCATGGAGGATTTCAAGATATCTCTTATTAATCATGAGTGCATTATTAGGAATTTATGGCTTAACAATAGGCATAGCGTACCTAACATTGCATCTATGTAATCTTAGTTCTTTTGGAAAACCTTATTTGTCACCAGCTACCCCTCTTAACCCGATGGAATTGTTGAATGTTTTCTCTAGATTAAAAAATAACAAATTTTCTAAGCCTAAGTGAAAGGAGGATGAATCTTGCGTAATTCCATTCAGCAATTTCGAGGCTTTGATTTATTTGCTTTTACGTTTTCATCCACTATCACTCTAGGCGTAGCATTTTTACCTTACGTTGCAGATGGAGAAATCAGAAGTGCTTGGTTAAAGCTACTACTTACTTCCATACCATATTTCTTTCAATTATGGTTGATATCTAAGTTCTTTCAGCTATATGGTAATAATGATTTTTTTAAGGTGTTGAGGAAACATGCAGGAAATTTTATATATTTCATCTTTGTTAGTTACTTAATAGTTAGTTCTATTATTAGCACGATGAAGGTTACACAAGATCTTGCTTTTCTAGTAAGAACGTTTATGTTAAAAACCACTCCTGCCATTTTAACTATCTCGGCCTTCATCTTACTTATCTCCATAGCGGTTCATTATGGATTATTGACTATCGTCAGGTTTGTTTCGTTTTTTGTTATCGCCGAGATAGCATTACTTGTCACATTCTTGGCTTGGGGATTTCTTAGTGAATATTTTAATTGGATCTTCATTCCACCAATTATGAATGTTGATCCAGCAGTATTTATGAAGAGTTCTATGTCAGATGCTGCGCGGTATGGAGGAGTAGTCACTCTCCTTGGGTTTATACAATATGTCAAACGGGATGAAAAAACGTTTCGTGCAATGAGTGCAGGACTATTTTGTGTCATGCTAATTTATGTATCCTTGAGTTTGGTTGTACTGGGGGTTTTTGGGTATGAAGAGGCCATCCATCTGATTTCACCAATTATTACATTGGTTCAATCCATTACACCAAGTACAGGTCTGTTAGAAAGATTGGATGTTTTATTTTTAGGATTTTGGGTCATTTCTTTTATTAAAGTTTCCTGTATCTTATTTTGGTTTTCCCTTTATTTGTTAGAGCAACTAATGCCGAAAGTAAAGAGGGGCTATTTAATCGTTTGCATTACTCCCTTATTTTATGTTTATGCCAATTGGGTACCTTTTCAATTCATGGAAGGATGGCAAGTTTATAATGTTAATGTACTAGTAGCTTCATTGATAGCACCTTGTCTCCTATTGCTCTTTGTCATACTAAAACATCGTACCTCTAGGGAGATGGTTTCATGATTGGAAAATACATAATTTGGTTGGTGACATTCCTGTTATTGGTATGTTTAAGCGGTTGTAATGATATGCGGGAAATTGACCAAAGAGGGATGGTATTAGGGATATCTATTGATCAAGGAGAGGAAAAGAAATATAAAATCAGCATACAATTACCGATTTTAACTAAAGGGCAAAACGGTGGTGGACGCCTAGGGAATTCAGGGGAGTTTGAGGTGCTGTGGAGTGAAGGAGATACAGTATGGGAAGCTCTGACCAATCTTGAATCCAAAACACCAAACGTTTTATTTTTTGGACATCTTAAGGTCATTGTAATTTCAGAAAAAATTGCGGAATCAAGTATCAACGGTTCGTTGGACCTTGTAGACAGAATTCCCGACATAGGGAATAAGGTGTTTCTAATAATAAGTAAGGATGAAGAGGCTAGCAAATTTCTAAAAACAGATTCCTCTTTGATTAAGTTACCAGCACTGTATGTAAATCGTTATTTTCATGCAGACAAAAAGCTTGCTCGCGCAAAGCCAATGCGGATTTTTCAATATAGACGAGATACAAACACAGTATCCGCTGCTGCAGTTATTCCTATGGCTAAAACCATTGAGAGTGAAATAATCATTGAAAATATGGCAGTGCTAAAAGAAGATAGATTAGTGGAAATATTACAAGGGAATGAAGTGGCGGCAAGTCAGCTAATAAAAGGTGAAAAAGTAGAAGAACTAAATTATGTCACAGAAATCGAATCAAAGGGAAAACTAGTAACTGTATCACTATCAAGAATAATGCTAGAAAGTAATGTAGACTTACAAAAAGTAGCTCCTGTAACATTCGATATTCAAGTGTCAGGGAAAGGGAACATCGTCGAGCTTTCCGCTGGTGAAACATCAAAAGACTTTATCAAAAAGCTGGAAGCCAAACTTAATCAAGATATAAAAACGGATATTATCCAAACAATAGAAAAATTAAAAAATGCAAATGTGGAACCATGGCTATTGGGACAGAAAATATGGATAAAGGATCAAACATTTTTTGATTCGTTAAAATGGAAGGAAGAAGGATTCAAAGAGGCTATATTTAATGTAAACGTAGATTTTACAATAGATACGACAGGACAAAAAGGATTATTTAACAAATCACCTATATATCAAAAATCACCTAGAGAAGCTGGTGTGTAATACTAGATACTTATTTAAAAGAAACTTATCCTATTAACGGTAAGTTTCTTTTTCTTATTAGAGATTTTTTTCATTTAATATTCCCATAAGCCTCTCTAGTTGTTAGCCAATTCGCTATTAAATAAATTACCATATATATTGGCACAGAGAAGATATATTGCCAATTATATGGGTTATAGACTTTTAGGAAATGTACAAGAGGCTCTCCTACATACGCAGTCAATAAGCCGAATACGATTGCTTTAATTATTGGAGAAAAATTTGGTTTGAATTGGATTAAGCTCATTACTACTACTGGCATCAGTGCTAAGTTATAAGGAAGATAAGCTAAAATAAACGGAATCACTTCAAAGCGATAAGACCATAAGCCCAATTGGACTCCAATTGAATCCAAAATGAGTGAAGCAGTCATCACAAAGAACCCAGCATTCAATAATCTGTATCTACTATCTTTTTTGTGATAGACAATCCAAAAAAGCCAAGAAAAGACGGTAAGTGCGACACCAACCCACCAGCGCCAGGTAAATAACACTTCGTTGAACCACAAATCGATAATTTTATTATATAACTCCGATTGTTGTACAATAATTTGATCTATTTTTTGGAGGGTGTTGTTCATGCTATTCATTCCCTTCATTAATTAGGACTAACTTAGTATCTGTATTCTACAATAATTTATGAAGATCAATGATGCATAATCATTTTAAGAGATAAAAAAAGAGGCTGGGACAAAAGTGTTTTAGTCTAAATAAAACCCGAACTAATTTAAAATCTTATATTAGTTCGGGTCTTTTTTCGTTTAAAAGATACATTTATTTTTTGGGTTGCACCAGCTGTTGATTGG
>NZ_JAAZWB010000043.1 GCF_012524115.1 Bacillus sp. RO1
TTTTACTTCGGTAAGTAAGATCCCTGAAAGATGATCAGGTAGATAGGTTCGAGGTGGAAGCATGGCGACATGTGGAGCTGACGAATACTAATCGATCGAGGACTTAACCCAACAACAATGAACTAATTAGAACGATAGAACATCTTGATACGAACACATTATCTAGTTTTGAAGGAACAAAAAGTTTGAAAAAACTTCTTGATTTTTCTTACAAGTTATATTATAATAGCATATGTCTGGTAATGATGGCGAAGAGGTCACACCCGTTCCCATACCGAACACGGAAGTTAAGCTCTTCAGCGCCGATGGTAGTTGGGGGATCTCCCCCTGTGAGAGTAGGACGTTGCCAGGCAAGTGCTTTTGTAAAATAACATATATTATTGTCGCGGGGTGGAGCAGTCTGGTAGCTCGTCGGGCTCATAACCCGAAGGTCGCAGGTTCAAATCCTGTCCCCGCAACCAAATAAGGTCCCGTGGTGTAGCGGTTAACATGCCTGCCTGTCACGCAGGAGATCGCCGGTTCGATCCCGGTCGGGACCGCCATTCTTTTAAAAAGCGAAACTAGGTTTCGTTATTTTTTTTGTCTTTTTTTTAGATAACAAAAAAGAATGAAGCCCCTTATCGAGGCCCCATCCTATCTACATACAACCTACCATTAATAATTTGCTTTATGTGCTTCAAGGATCTCTGCAGAAGTAGCTGCAGACCAATCTTCAATGGATGCCCCTTCATTTGCGTTTACGAAGGATTGAAGCATTTTATAGCTTTCGCTGTAACCGTATTGGCTCGGTAACCCGTTTCTTCCGCCTTTAAAGATTTCTTGTGCCTTTTTATCATCTTCTTTTTCCAATTCGCCTTCAATTCTTGTCCAAAGGTCTTTGTTGTATTCTTCATCTACTGGTGCTACATCAATGTTAGGATAAACAAGTTTTTGGAACATAGTGCCTTTACCTTCGATGACAAGCTTATCTAAAACAGTGAATGTTTCACCGTTATAATGATTGTCGACCCAGTAGCTGTGGTGATATTTGTTAGCCACACCTGCTTTTAAAATATTGTTTGTTGTATTTCGATCAAATAATACAACCAATTTACCAACACCTGCAGTGACGAATGTTGCCGGTGCGTTGTTGTCTGTTGGGAATACACATACCGTAGTTTTGCTTCCTTCGATAGGTAATTCATTCGAAGACTTAGTTAATGCTTCTTTAATAGAGGCATTTATTTTTTGTGTATTCATTCTTTTAAGGTTATCTTGAGCAGCAATTCTATTTTTTGGTGGAGCTAGAACGTATTCTGCGTTTTGCTCGAATTCTCCGCCTTTATAGCATTTATCTGCAACCTGATCAAGGATGCTTGAAGTGTACGATGCAGTTGCTTCTTCCCCTTTTAGGCCTTCCTCATAGAATGCCTCATACAACTGGTACACGTGAATTATCTCAAATTCTTGTCCATTATTTTCGAAGGTGTATTCTAAGCCGATTGCCTCCTCGGCATCTGCTTCGGTTCCTCCGTTGTTACAGCCTGTTAATGCTACTGCCATGATGAGAAAAAAGAAAAAACTAGTAAAGCGCATTGTATTCCCTCCTAAGTTAGTATTTGCCCCCTATATAGTATATATCGGCAACCAAGTTTAAATATTCTATAAATTATGACAAATTCCTTCTTTTTTATCAGTTATTTATCAAGGAAATTTTACCCATAAAAAAACCACCTAAAGAGGTGGCTGTTAAATATTATATAGCAAACGATAAGTATAAGGGTCAATTACACTAGTACTATTAATCTACAAGTTTAACAAGCATGTGGGCGAGTTTATGACGCTCGTCCTTATCGCCGACCTTCCATAATTCCTGCAGAAGCTTTTCTTCACTGTTTCTAGGGTCTTCGTGCTTTGCCAAGTAGTCTGCTACTTTTTCTGCGGCCATAGCAAGCTGTTCTTCTCCAAGGCCCACTTTCTTGCCTTTGGATACTTTGTCACTTAAATAACTTTTGAAGGTATCAAAGTCGGCCAGGATCTGTTCTTTTTTGCCAGGGTCCATATTCTCTACTTTACGTTCTACTCTGTCTTGAGTAGCTTCACGGTCTGTGTATGCCATTTCTTGTTTCCTCCTCTAAATTTAAGCGTTCTCTTGTCCATATCCTTTTTATGGGAGGATTAAACCTATTCATGCTGTTCTTGGCAGAATTATTTTCTTTATGAAGATGCATTCGCTATAATAGTGGGTAGCAGTCGGAAGTAGAGGAGTGAAGATCTTGTCCATTTCAGATGAATTTGCTTTTATTAAGGATATTCAGCCGGAGCGATTGTTCCATGCACAAAAGGTGGTTGGGATCGGAGACGATGCGGCAATCATCGGTGTGGAAGAAGGCTTTGAGAAAGTCGTATGTGTGGATACGATGGTGGAGGGTGTTCATTTTACACGTGATACGATGAAGCCTTTCGATATTGGATATAAGGCGTTGGCAGCCAACATTAGTGATGTGGCGGCGATGGGTGGATATCCGTTGTATTATCTTGTTTCCATCACGATTCCTAAGGGATGGAGCCAGGAGGAACTGAGAGCGATTTATGATGGCATGAGGTCGCTTGGGGACCAATATGAAATGGACCTGATTGGCGGGGATACGACTTCCGGCAAAACGATGGTGTTGAGTGTATTTGTAATCGGTAAAGTGGAAAAAGGCAAGAGGCTGCTTCGATCCCACGCTAAGGAAGGAGATGTGGTTTTTGTCTCTGGAACGCTGGGGGATTCCGCAGCTGGTTTGGATATTCTTTTACATAATGAGGGTGCTTCTTCCGAACATCCATCTTTAATTGAGTACCATCAGCAACCTAAGCCCCAAGTGACATTGGGAAGGATGTTAAGCAAGTTTGAACGTGTTTCATTAAACGATGTGAGTGATGGCCTGGCAAGTGAGCTTTTGGAGATTGCAGAGGCGAGCCAGGTAGATATTTTAATAAATAAGGAAACAATACCTATTAGTGAGGATTTACAGAATTATCGTACGGAAAAAGCCTTCCAATGGGCGATGACCGGTGGAGAAGACTTTGAATTGGTCGGTTCCATTCCTGAGACGGATTGGGCTAAGCTGCAGGAGGAGTGCCTGACAGCGGGAATTAAGATTACGAAAATAGGCACCGTCTCTAGTGGCGAAGGACGAGCATTTTTAAAGTCCCATGAAGGCGTCCACGAATTAAAAAAAGAAGGCTATAATCATTTTAATAGAGGTTAGGAGTAGGATGATATGTTGCAAGTGGAGATTATGACACATTCAGCTGAGGAGACGATGGCAAAGTCCGAGGCGCTTGGTAAGTTGATGGAAGGCGGAGAGGTTCTGTTGTTAGAAGGGGACCTTGGTGCAGGGAAGACAACTTTTACAAAGGGCTTGGCAAAAGGACTGGAAATCAAAAGGAACGTGAACAGTCCGACTTTTACTATCATTAAGGAGTATCAAGGCCGCCTTCCGCTTTATCATATGGATGTGTACCGCTTGGCTGACAGTGAAGAGGACTTGGGGTTTGATGATTATTTTGAAGGTGAAGGTGTCACCGTTGTGGAGTGGGCCCATCTGATTGAAGATTTTTTACCAAGTGAACGGTTGGAAATCTATATCTATCACCATGGTGACGATGAACGCAAGATTGTTCTCACACCAAAAGGGGAAAGATATGAAGCTATATGTAAGGAGTTAATGGAATGACCAAAGTGCTAGCGATTGATACGTCCACCTATGTGTTGGGCGTGGCTATAGTTGATGAAGATAAAGTGATCGGGGAACTGGTGACAAATGTGAAAAAAAATCATTCGTTGCGAGCAATGCCGGCAGTGGAAAAGTTGATGCAAGATTGCGATGTTGCTCCAAGTGACCTTACGCGAATTGTGGTTGGGAAAGGCCCTGGGTCTTATACGGGAGTAAGAATTGGTGTGACGCTTGCGAAAACGTTGGCGTGGTCGTTGAACATTCCCCTTGTTGGCGTTTCGAGCTTGGAGCTTGTGGCGGCGAACGGTCGTTATTTTGATGGAAGCATTTGTGCTTTGCAGGATGCGAGACGCGGTCAGGTGTACACCGGGCTGTATCGTTACAAGGACGGCGAGTTGATGACGGAAGTGGAGGATGTCAACATCCTGATGACAGACTGGCTGCAAGGGTTAAAAGATAGGCAGGAACCTGTACTATTCATCGGAAATGATGTGCACATCCATAAGGAAACCATCATAGAGTACCTTGGGGAACTAGCTCATTTTGCACAGGTCAGCGAACATAATCCAAGACCAAGCGAGCTTGCTTTTCTTGGCTTGAAGAGGGACGCAGAGGATGCTCATTCCTTCGTGCCGAACTATACAAGACTTGCGGAAGCAGAGGCGAAATGGCTGGAAAGTAAAGAAAAATAGGTGAGCGGAATGAATTCTCTAATCGGAATAACAAAAATGACAGTTTACGATATTGAAGGGGTGCATCGTGTAGAGCTAAAGTCGTTTGCCACACCTTGGACAAAGGATGCCTTCTATTATGAGTTGACCAACAATCCATATGCCCATTACCTTGTGATGAAAGAAGATGACCAGGTGATCGGATATTGCGGGATCTGGATTGTAATGGGGGAAGCGCAGATTACCAATATTGCAGTTGATCCTGCTTGTCGGGGTCGTAAGCTTGGGGATCTTTTGCTAGGAAAAGCAATGGAATATTGTAAAATGGTCGGAGCTACCACTGTTTCCCTTGAAGTAAGGGTATCGAATGTAGTGGCACAGGGGCTTTACCGGAAACACGGGTTCCAAAACGGTGGAATCCGGAAAAAATACTATGTGGATAACAATGAAGATGCACTAGTGATGTGGGTGAATATATGAAACTAACTGAAGCAAAAGACGAACTAATATTAGGAATTGAAACGAGCTGTGATGAGACGGCTGTTGCCATCATTAAAAATGGCAAGGAGATTGTGGCTAATATTGTGTCATCCCAGATTGAGAGTCACCAGCGTTTTGGCGGAGTGGTACCAGAAATCGCTTCTCGTCATCATGTGGAGCAAATGACGGTGGTCTTAGAGGAAGCTCTGGAACGGGGCGGCGTGACCATGGAAGACATTGATGCCATTGCGGTGACAGAAGGACCGGGACTTGTTGGTGCGCTGCTGATAGGGGTGAACGCGGCTAAGGCGTTGGCATTCGCTCATCAAAAACCACTTGTCGGCGTTCATCATATTGCAGGTCATATTTACGCAAATCAGCTGGTGGCAGATCTTGACTTCCCGTTGCTTGCGCTTGTCGTGTCAGGCGGGCACACAGAGCTTGTCTACATGAAAGAGCACGGTTCTTTTGAAGTAATCGGGGAAACACGTGACGATGCCGTAGGAGAGGCCTACGACAAGGTGGCGCGTACCCTTCAATTGCCTTATCCGGGTGGCCCGCATATTGACCGTATGGCTGGGGAAGGGACACCTTCTATTAAGCTGCCAAGAGCATGGCTTGAGGAAGACTCTTATGATTTCAGCTTTTCAGGTTTGAAGTCAGCAGTTATCAACACCCTTCACAACGCCAAGCAAAAAGGGGAGGAAATTGTTCCTGAAGACCTTGCGGCAAGCTTCCAGGAGAGCGTGATTGAAGTGCTCGTTGGAAAAACGATTCGTGCTATGAAGGAATACGGCGTGAACCAAGTGTTACTTGCAGGCGGTGTAGCGGCTAACAAAGGGTTGCGCGCGGCATTAGAGGAAGCTGTGGATAAAGAGGGGAAAAACCTGGTGATCCCACCGCTATCCTTGTGTACAGATAATGCGGCGATGATTGCGACAGTAGGTAGTGTGATGTACCGATTAGGAAAGCGATCTGGAATGGATTTGAATGCGAATCCAGGATTGGATATTGAGAAGCCTTTTAACTGACGTTGTTCGGTTGGAAGGCTTTTTCTTTTGCTTTTGGAGGCGCTTGCTTTGTTGGGGGGAGCGGCTTTAGGGGTGTTTTGAAGTGTTATCCACACACCTGTGGATTAAATGTGGATAGTTACCCAAATATCCACTAAAATAAACCTCGAAAATGTGAATAAAAAATGTGGATAACTTTGTGTATTTTTGTGGATAGTGTGGATATTTATCTTGATAACTTATAAGTCAAGGGTGGATATGTGTATAAGCTTGTGGGTAAGTAGTGCCAGTCGACAAGCTTCAGCAGGATCCCTTTTTTGTTCGACAAAATATGCGCTTGGGGGGGAGGAGGCTGTGTTGGTAACTTTGGAGTTAGGTTGGGTGTGGGAAGGTCTATTGGATTTAAGGGGAGCTTGGAGGGAGGCTTTGGTCGAATAGACCTCTTCTATAAGACTGTTTTGCTAAGCAGTACATTGCTTCGGGGATATAGAAGCCACTAAAGCTACCTACTTTTAATTGAGGTGGAGGTTTAACGTTTATCAACGCACGAAACGGATGCAGCTAACCTAAAAAGGTAACAGAGAGGCAGTCTCAGAGCCTGAAGTGGTATCACTGATCCAAGAACGGTAACAGAGAGGCAGTCTCAGAGCCTGAAGTGGTATCACTGATCCAAGAACGGTAACAGAGAAGCTGTCTCAGAGCCCGAAGTGGTATCACTGATCCAGGAACGGTAACAGAGAGGCCGTCTCAGAGCCCAAAGTGGTATCACTGATCCAGGAACGGTAACAGAGAGGCTGTCTCAGAGCCCGAAGTTGCATCACTGATCTAAGAACGGTAACAGAGAGGCCGTCTCAGAGCCCGAAGTGGTATCACTGATCCAAGAACGGTAACAGAGAAGCTGTCTCAGAGCTCGAATTTACTCCGTTGCGCAGATAATGGTAGCAGAAGAGCGCTCTCTAGCCCTGAAACTATTAATAGCCAGCATATTTGGTAACAGAGAGGTCTTGGGTAATGCTCAGAAAAGCAGCCACTTTGCCTAGTGTGACAAGATAGGTATATAAAAACCGCACAGTCCCATTGAACTGTGCGGTTTTTGCTAGTTTCGCTGTCTTTTCTTTTGAAAGAATAAATAGTATACTCCAAGCCCCAGTCCGGCAAGGTTGATAGCCAGCATGACAAAATAGTAAGCTTCTATCGGGCCGGTAAAGATATAGGATAAGTATCTAAACGTATTCATAACAATGACAAGCAATAAAATGACCGAAAAGGTTTTATTCATCCAATCCCCCTAACCAACTTAAACAAGCTCTTCCCATTCCTCCATCAATGCAAGAAGTCTCTCTTGATAAGCTTCATTCGCAGTATTCAGCTCCAGCACTTTCTCATGATCCTGATAGACCTCAGGCAAGCAAAGCTCACTTTCGTTATGCTCTATTTTCTGCTCGAGCTCTTCCATTTCTTTTTCGATCTCTTCGACGCGGCGTTTGCGCTGACGTTCGAGGCGCTTTGCTTCTTTTTCCTGTTCGTAACTCATCTTCTCAGGTGCTTCAGTAGCTGCAGCTGAAGAAACCTTTGAACCTTTGGAAGTCGCAGTCTCCGCTTCTAATCGTTCAAGCTCCAACGCTTCTTCTTTTTTCTCGACATAATAGTCATAGTCACCAAGGTACTCTGTTGCTCCGACGGTACTAAGCTCATACACCTTTGTCGCCAACCGGTTGATAAAATAACGATCATGGGAAACGAACAGGATCGTGCCTGGATAATCAATCAAGGCATTTTCGAGAATTTCCTTGCTGTCCAAGTCCAAGTGGTTAGTAGGCTCATCCAGTATCAGGACGTTGGAGCGCTCCATCATCAGCTTGGAAAGGGCAAGCCGCGCCTTTTCGCCACCACTTAGTGTGGAAACCGGCTTTAACACGTCATCTCCGGAAAATAGGAAGTTTCCTAAAACGGTGCGGATCTCTTTCTCCATTTTTTGAGGATATTCATCCCAAAGCTCCGCTAGAACGGTTTTGTTGGAAGTAAGATCGGCCTGTTGCTGATCGTAATAGCTGATCGAGACATTCGCTCCAAAAGAAAACGTGCCCTCGAGCGGCTTTAATTTTCCGACAAGGGTCTTCAGCAAGGTAGACTTTCCGATCCCATTTGGTCCGACAAGTGCAACACTGTCACCGCGGCTCATCGAAAAGTCCACTTGACGGAAGACCGGATTCGTATCGTAGGAAACGGCTAGCTCTCTTGCTTTAAGGACATCATTTCCGCTTTGGCGGTCAATATCAAACATGATGGAGGCAGATTTCTCATCGCCCTTTGGACGGTCCATCACTTCCATCTTCTCAAGCTGCCTGCGACGGCTTTGCGCACGCTTGGTTGTTGAGGCGCGGGCGAGGTTCTTTGCCACAAAATCTTGCAGCTTGGCAATCTCGTCTTGCTGCTTTTCAAACATTTTCATCTCGCGCTCATACTGCTCCGCCTTCTGTTCCAGATACTTGCTGTAGTTTCCGATGAACTTAGCGGACTGTTTCCGCGAAATCTCATAAACAATGTTAACGACCTTGTCCAAGAAGTAGCGGTCATGGGAAACAATCAGCAGGGCACCAGGGTAGCCTTGGAGATAGTTTTCCAGCCAAGAAAGCGTGTCTATGTCCAAGTGGTTGGTAGGCTCATCCAGAATGAGGAGGTCCGGCTTGGTCAAAAGCAGTTTCGCTAAAGCCAAACGGGTACGCTGTCCGCCACTTAACGTTTCAATCGGTGTTTCATAATCGTATTCGGAAAATCGTAGGCCGTGCAGGACGGAGCGGATATCTGCTTCATATTGAAAGCCGCCTTTTTGTTTGAAGGCTTCTTGCACTTCGTCATATTCTTTGAGAATGCGAGCGTACGCTACTTCATCTTCAAAATAAGCGGGGTCTCCCATTTTCTCTTCAAGTGTCCGCATTTGCGTTTCGAGTTCGCGCAGGCCGGTGAATACGGTCAGCATCTCGTCCCAGATCGAGCGCTCAGTCTGCAAGCCGGTATCCTGCGCTAGATAGCCAATCGACACGCCTTTAGGTTTAATCAGGTCCCCTGAATCAAAGGATAGCTGATTGGATATGATTTTTAATAGAGTAGATTTCCCTGCCCCGTTGCGTCCCACAAGGGCAATTCTATCTTTGGATTGTACTTCTAGTTTTATATTCGATAAAATAAGGTCAGCGCCAAAGTATTTGGTCAACTGATTCACTTGTAAAATAATCATCATCTTCACCTCGAGTAATTCTAGGTTAAGTGTATCTTTCTTTGGGATTTACATCAAGATTTTGGTTATCTGGTTTTGATGGAGGGGCCGGTTTTGGGCGAATCGCCCGTAAATCGAGATTATCGCCCGTATTTTTAAATTATCGCCCGATTAGTGGCAATTATCGCCCGTAAATCTGAAAAATCGCCCGATTCCATTCGAAAATCGCCCGTAAATCCAAATTATCGCCCGATTCAGGCGCAGGGCCCAAAGGCAGGAAAAATATTATAGACATAGAAATGTAATCGTTTTCGTTCCGTGTTAAAATAGAAAGGCAAACAGGTTCGACAAATGGGGGAGTAAAATGAATAACGAACAAATGAAAATTCCACAGGCAACGGCTAAGCGCCTGCCGTTATATTATCGTTTCATCCAGAATTTGCATTCGTCCGGTAAACAGCGCGTGTCATCAGCGGAGCTTAGTGAAGCGGTAAAGGTGGACAGCGCCACGATCCGCCGGGACTTTAGCTACTTTGGCGCGTTGGGGAAAAAGGGATATGGATATAATGTTCAATATTTGTTAACTTTTTTCAGGAAAACGCTCGACCAAGACGAATTGACATATGTTACTCTAATAGGTGTAGGTAATTTAGGAACCGCCTTCCTACATTATAATTTTATGAAAAACAATAATACGAAAATCGTGATGGCCTTTGATGTGGACGAGTCTAAGATCGGCTCGGAAATCGGAGGAGTCCCTGTTTATCATTTAGACGATATTGAAGAGCACTTGCCAGAGAATGTAACGGTAGCCATCTTGACGGTTCCGGCTCCGGTAGCACAGCCAATAGCGGATAGACTTGTAGAAAAGGGGGTAAAGGGCATACTGAACTTTACACCGGCACGTATCAATGTTCCAGAAGAGATACGCATCCATCATATTGATTTGGCGGTGGAACTGCAGTCATTGGTATATTTTCTCAAGCACTATCCAAGCGAGTAAAAAAGTTGTAGAATAAGAATATTTCGAGGAGGTGTCAAATATGGGTTCATTAGGAATGGGAAGCCTCTTACTTATTGTATTTGTAGCACTACTTATCTTCGGTCCAAGCAAGCTGCCTCAACTAGGAAAAGCAGCAGGTAACACATTGCGCGAATTCAAAAACGCAACTAAAGGATTGGCCGATGACGACGATTCTAAAGAGAAAAAAGAAGAAACGAAGTAATGTAAGGATGAACATATATGCTAGATAGAGAAATGTCGGTGTATGACCATATAGGCGAGCTCCGAAAAAGAATCATCATCACAGCATCCTTCTTTTTCGTTTCGGCAATCGGCGGCTTCTTCTTGGCCGAACCGATCATTGTCTATTTACAGCAAACAGATGAAGCGAAAGAGCTGACGATGAACGCCTTTCGTATGACAGACCCCATCAAGATCTTTATGCAATTCGCCTTTTTGATTGCATTTATCATAACGTTCCCCGTCACGCTCTATCAACTTTGGGCCTTCATCAGCCCAGGATTGTTAGAAAAAGAACGGAGAGTAACGTTAAGCTATATACCAATTTCCATTTTCCTGTTTTTAAGCGGACTCTCTTTCTCTTACTTCATTTTATTCCCGTTTGTCGTGGATTTCATGGGTAGACTGGCAGACCGATTGGAAATAAACCAGGTAATCGGAATCAACGAATACTTTCAATTCTTGTTTCAACTGACCTTACCGTTTGGATTACTGTTTCAAATGCCGGTAATTGTGATGTTCTTAACAAGACTGGGCCTTATTACGCCATCATTCTTGGTGGAAATCCGTAAGTTCGCTTACTTTGGCCTGCTTGTGGTCGGTGGATTGATTACACCGCCAGAACTGATCTCGCATTTGATGGTAACCGTCCCGCTGTTTTTGCTATATGAAATCAGCATTGTGATTTCTCGCGTATCTTATAGAAAAGCGCAGAAAGCGGCAGCGTTGTTGGAGCAGGAAGAGAAGATGAATAATTAGGTGTAAGCAGGCTCGTCCCTTTTTTGTGAAGGGGGCGGGCTTGTTTTTGGTTTTGGCGAGGGCTATTTAGGTGGGCTGTTGGGACAGGACGTATGGCGGCGATGGACTTGGATGGACTGGATCAGTGGGTCAAAGGGACACATGACGGGCCCAATCGTACCAATTGTCCGAAGATTTTCGAAAGTTGACCGAAGTTTCCGCGAAAGTGACCAAAGATTTGGCAAAGTTGACCGAAGTTGGAGTTCTGTCAATAAAATAGACATTAATCTGTACTGGATTGGCGTATTTTTTCTTCCGCGCTACGTGTTCCACTTCGCTTGCACGCCTCTACTTAAAGGATCAATTAAAAATCAAATTGAT
>NZ_JAAZWB010000044.1 GCF_012524115.1 Bacillus sp. RO1
CAATCAACAGCTGGTGCAACCCAAAAAATAAATGTATCTTTTAAACGAAAAAAGACCCGAACTAATTTAAGATTTTAAATTAGTTCGGGTTTTATTTAGACTAAAACACTTTTGTCCCAGCCTCTTTTTCGAAGTTATGGAAGTATATATACGATTGATTTCCGTTCCAGGCGCTTGGCTTGCCTGCGGGCGGTCCGTGAGCCTCCTCAGGCTTTGCCTTCCGGGGTCTCACCTGTCCCTTCCTCCCCCGGGCGTCTGCGCGCCTTCCACTCCAATCAATAGGATGCCTTCTTTCACCTTAAGGCCAAAAAGCTATTTTACCGAGAGGATATTGGTGATGAGGACCTCTCTCCTTCTGATTTCTAGTCACTAAGGTCCTCATATGGGCGATGAAAACCTTTCTCCTTCCGATTTCTTGTCACTGATGTCTTCATACGGTCAATGAGGACTTCTCTCCTCCTAATTCCTTGTTACCGAAGTCTTCATACGGATGATGAGGACCTCTCTCTTCCTGATTTGTTGTCACGGAGGTCTTCATAACAACGATGATGCCATTTCTTCTCTAATTTCTTATCACTAAAGTCTTCACCCCGACGATCAAGAATTTCACTGAGACTATCCACAATTTTATTATTTCTTAAGCAATAAAAAAGCCGGGCAGGTAACAGTTTGCCCCGGCTTTACTTATTTCGTGCTTTTTAATGACTGCGGTGGTTCTTCCATCCAACCATTCTTAATCATCAACTGTCCACCATCTTTTGCATAATCAAAAATATCTTTAGCAATCATGGTCATCTTAGTCGGCAGATCTGAACGAAGACTGAATGATGTACCAAGTGCATTACTTGTAAGCCCGAAGCTGCTGAGCAAGTTCGTCAGGTACATCATAAGCTTTTCTGAATAAGGCGATTCCGTTGACAAAGTTGGATTCCCCCATGCAACTATTGGTGGCTGTATATCACTCTTTAGAAGTATATCGCTGAAAGTATCTATAATTTGTTTAGCCAATTCTTTTCCTTTTTCAAAGTACTTCTTCACTTCTTTGTCCTCGCTTACCTGTTCAAATCCTCTTAACAACTGAAACCCAAGTACATTGGTTTCAATACCTTGATACAAGAGAGAGAGTTCTATTGCATTTAAAGGTCTTTTCTCACTGAAAATATTAAAACCTGCCATATAGCCTTCCCCCTTAACGAATTCCACCTTTTCCGGCATCGGAATCATTGGTGGACGAGTAAGAACCCCATCTTTCAATAAGAATTGAGTCGTTTCGTTATATGTATTTTGCGATACATCCAAAAATCTTTTATATAACTCGGTGATGTCTTGTCGATAAGACATGCTGACATTTAAGGCGTTAAGACCAATAGTTATTTTCATCATTACTCTTAGGAATAGTGCATCAAAGTACTGGTCATACAATGGCTTTGTCGACGGTTTTACATCACTTTCGACATACCCGACAGGCAAAACCATATTTTCTCGATTAAAGAGTTCTGTTAGTTCATTAATAAAATATATTTCTTGATCGTAGTAGGTTTGTACCAAATTGTGTACTTCATTATTTTGATTGTTCGCAAGGAAATGCTCTAATAGCCTGGCCAGCATCGTTTTCTGTTGAAACGTCATCCATAGATTACCTATTTCAGACGATGACAACTGCTTATCCATTTAGACCTGCCCCTCCCATAAATATTTTTTTTAGTATATCCTCCAAAAAAGATTGTTATTAAAATTATCATTACTTTTATAGATTGTAGACAACCCTCTCCCTTCCCTTGCATACACATTTAAATAGAAGACAAGCAAAGGAAAGGGTGAGGTTTTGATGAAATTTTTTGTCATAAAGAAAAGCTTTCTTATTACAATTGTACTTTGTATAATCGCTGGATTTGGAGGATGGTATGTTGTCAATACGGGAGGTGTTCCCACCACTGGAAAACCATCTGAAGAAGAAAAACTGGTATTTAACATGATCACTTCTGAATTTAAGACGAAATTGGAAGACGGTACAGAAATAGAAGCCTACCGTTTTGACCCTGGTACCATTACCGTACCGAAAGGCAAAGAAATAACTTTAAGTATTTTCGGGGTAAATGGTAGTGAACATCCATATTCAATTGAAGGAACAGATATTAATGGGGTTATTAAAAAGGGCGAGGAAACTCTAATTGATGTGAAATTTGATAAAGCAGGCGTATATAAACTAATTTGTTCCACTCATTCTCACCATAACGGACATCATAGCCCTCCAATGGTGGCTTATATTTACGTCTATTAAATTCACCAATGACCAGTCAAAATTGAGACTGGTCATTTATTATTTACATATTTATTGCTTCTATAGTAAATGAATCTTTTGCAACGTCCTCATTTAATGGTATAATTTCAACGACATTAATTTTGGAGGAAACTAATTACATGCTTACAGTTACGAATATAGGTTTACGCTATGGCGATCGAAAGTTATTTGAAGATGTTAATATAAAATTCACCCCTGGCAACTGCTACGGGTTAATTGGTGCAAATGGTGCTGGAAAATCAACGTTTCTAAAGATCCTTTCTGGTGAAGTAGAAGCTCAAACTGGCGACGTTCATATGAATAAGGATGAGCGTATGGCTATCCTGAAGCAGAACCACTTTGAATATGAGGAACACGAAGTTCTTAAGGTGGTAATCATGGGACATAGTCGTCTTTATGAAGTGATGCAGGAAAAAGATGCTATTTATATGAAAGAAGACTTTTCAGATGAGGATGGTATGAGAGCTGCAGAGCTTGAAGGCGAATTTGCTGAATTAAATGGTTGGGAAGCTGAATCAGAAGCAGCAATCCTTTTAAAAGGTTTAGGAATTTCTGAAGATCTTCATACAAAGAAAATGGCCGACATCACTGGTGGCGAAAAGGTAAAAGTACTTTTGGCACAAGCTCTTTTTGGGAAGCCAGATGTACTATTACTCGATGAGCCTACCAACCACTTGGACATTAAAGCGATTCAATGGTTAGAAGAGTTCCTTATCAACTTTGAGAATACTGTCATTGTTGTATCCCATGACCGTCACTTCTTAAATAAAGTTTGTACGCATATTGCTGACCTAGACTATGGTAAAATTCAAATCTATGTTGGTAACTATGACTTCTGGTATGAGTCCAGTCAGCTTGCAGCAAGAATGGCATCTGATGTGAACCGTAAAAAAGAAGAAAAAATTAAAGAGCTTCAAGCCTTTATCGCCCGATTTAGTGCAAATGCATCTAAATCCAAACAGGCTACTTCCCGTAAGAAGCTTTTAGATAAGATTTCTTTGGATGACATCAAGCCTTCATCCCGTCGTTATCCTTATGTGAATTTCACACCTGAACGCGAAATCGGAAATGACCTTTTACGTGTGGAAGGTTTGACTAAAACGATTGATGGCGAGAAAGTATTAGATAATGTCAGTTTCATTATGAATAAGGATGATAAAATTGCCCTTGTTGGTGGAAATGAAATTGCTAATACCACCCTTTTAAAAATTATTTCTGGTGAAATGGAACCTGATAGTGGAACCTTCAAATGGGGAATCACGACTACACAGGCATATTTCCCTAGAGACAACTCAAAGTATTTCGAAGGCGTAGACATGAATCTTGTAGATTGGTTGCGTCAATACTCCCCTAATGACCAAACCGAGAGTTTCTTGCGCGGATTCCTTGGAAGAATGTTATTCTCTGGTGAAGAAGTAATGAAAAAAGCAAGTGTTCTATCCGGAGGGGAAAAAGTACGTTGTATGCTTTCTAAAATGATGCTTTCAGGCTCAAACGTACTATTGCTTGATGACCCTACGAACCACTTGGATCTAGAATCTATCACAGCACTTAATAATGGATTAATCAATTTCAAAGGCTCCATTATTTTCACGTCTCATGATCACCAGTTCATCGAAACGATTGCAAATAGAATCATTGAAATCACACCTAAAGGTATGGTTGATAAACAAATGACGTATGATGAATATTTAGAGGATGCAAGCGTACAACAGCAGTTAGCTGATCTTCATTCCTAAAATTGTTAAAGGCCCTTTAGAATAAAAGGGCTTTTTTCAAATTTTGAAACCTTGTTGGCATAATTACGTATTAGTACTGTTCACTTTTTACTTATATTATAATGAAGTTATTAACTTTGAATGAATGAGGTGTAGGAATGCCGCAAACGAAGTGGTTTAAGGTTGGCTATGGAATTATTGTCATACTGTTAATTATTTTCTTAGCATCACTGGTAGATTTTATCTTCACCCCTCTTACCGTGATGATAAGCACATTATTTGCACCTATCATACTTGCTGGTGTTCTTTACTATTTACTTCGACCGCTTGTAAACCTTGCTGATCGATATGTTCCAAGAGGGTTAGCTATTTTGAGCATATACCTTATGTTTATTGGTCTTATTACCTTGTTATTGTTTTTCATTGGTCCTACCTTACAACAACAGGTTAATAGTCTTGTAAAGAATACTCCAGAAATTATTAATGATATTAGAAAATACACAATTGAATTGCAGGAAAATGAATATGTTTCAAGGTTTCAGCAGAATGAAATGTTTTCTCTAGAAGAAATATCTGCAAAGCTTGCTGATAATCTAAATGCTTATGTCACTGCATTTGGATCTAACGTAGTGAATGTGATTAGCGCAATAACCGGTTTTCTAATTTTACTGGTAGTAATTCCGTTCGTTTTATTTTACATGTTAAAAGATGGCGACAGATTGCCAGATCAAGTAATCAAAATAATACCCCGCCAACATGAACGGGAAGGTAGAAGTGTACTTAAAGATATGGATATTGCTTTAAGTTCCTATATACAAGGTCAAATTATTGTCAGTGTATTTGTTGGTGTTTTAATTTATATTGGGTTTCTAATTATCGGACTTGAATATTCCCTTGTCTTAGCTTTAATTGCCATGTTTACAAATGTAATACCCTTTATTGGACCATTTATCGGGACCATTCCAAGCGTCATCGTAGCCTTCTTTGATGAACCTATCATGGCCTTATGGGTACTCTTGGTTGTTGTAATTGTTCAGCAAATAGAGAGCAATTTAATTTCGCCACAGGTTATGGGCAAGAAATTGGATGTTCACCCATTGACCATCATTTTACTCTTACTAGTCGCAAGCAAATTTGCAGGTTTGCTTGGTCTACTGCTTGCGGTACCAACTTATGCAGTTTCAAAGGTAATTGTTCTGCATACCATTCGTTTTATCAAGCTTAGAAAAGTAAAAGTAACGGAAGATTCGCTCTATAAATAGGATAAATGGGGTCTTGAGCACGGATGACGGAGGTCAACGCTGGTCATGGGGACAGATATCGGGGGCAACGCGCCAATTGTCCGAAGTTTATTGAAAGTTGACCAAAGGTTATCCGATTTTGACCGAAGTTTTGGCAAAGTTGACCGAAGTTTTTCAAAAGTTGACCAAACGAAATTTTTAGTTGTCCAAAGGTAGTTGAAAGTTGACCGAACACGCATTTCAAATGTCCGAACCCCCTCCTAAACCATGAGAAAATTGTCCGAACAAAGACTCGAAATGACCGAACGATTCAAAACCCTCATCAAAGAGAGGGTTTCCACCTGTTTTTTGTACAAATTAGGTCCAATAACAACAATACCGGCACTCCCCCCAAAAAGCATGTCATGCAAAGTTTATCTCACTTTCATGGCATGCTTTTTTATTGGAAAAAAGTACTTATAGTTGTTATGATAGATAAGAACATTTTAGTTTAGTTCATTAAACGACAAAAGTGAGATGATAAACATGGCTCAAACACATACCTTTTCAAAAGGAGAAGAAATTGCCAATACAATAACTCATGGTATTGGCATATTAACCAGTATTGCAGCTCTAGTATTATTGATAGTGTTCTCTGCTATCAACGGGACTGCCCTGCACTTGACTACTTTTATCGTTTACGGTGTAACCATGATAATGCTTTATACAGCCTCTACCTTATTACATGCATTGCCTAAGGGCAAAGCTAAAAATGTTTTTGAAATTCTTGATCATTCATCGATTTACTTTTTTATTGCGGGAAGCTACACTCCCATTACCCTTATTATTATGGATGGTGCCCTAGGCTGGACACTTTTTGGAATAGTATGGGGCCTGGCTATAGCGGGAACGGTTTTTAAAGTGTTCTTTGTAAAAAGATTTATTCTGGCTTCTACCCTTCTGTATGTATTGATGGGCTGGCTTGCTGTGTTTGGTTGGAATGATATTACTTCTACTGTGGGGACTGGCGGTATAGCCTTTCTTGTTGCTGGTGGGGTTGTTTATAGTTTAGGAGCAGTTTTTTATGTTTGGCGAGCGTTTCCGTATCATCATGCGGTTTGGCATGTTTTTGTATTAGGCGGAACTGTTTTGCATTTCTTTTTTGTTTTGTTATATGTGTTGCCTATACAATAGGCTGTCCCATAAAAGAATCCACTGGAAAAGTTTAGACACCGCTGTTGATTTCCACAAATGGCTTCGCTTTCCTAGGGGCGGTGCTTGAGCCTCCTCGCTTTGCTGGAGGCCACTGAAAAAGTCTTGATTTTAGTATTTTTATAAACACCGCTGTTGATTTCCGCAAATAGCTTCGCTTTCCTAGGGGCTGACGTGAGCCTCCTCGGCTACGCCTGCGGGGTCTCCACCTAGCGCTATCCCCCTCAGGAGTCTTCGCCTTTTGCTCCAATCAACAGCTAGGAATCAATAAATACTTTACGTTATCAGTTTTTCAGTGGCCTCGCTTTGCTGCGGGGTCTCAAGCTACTGCTATCTCCCTTAGGAGTCTTCGCCTTTTACTACAATCCACAGCTAGAAAATACTAAGTACAAGATATTTCAGTTTATCAGGGGCTTCCCAAAAGCATTTTTTAGTAAGTTGTGAATCTGAATATTTTTTGTAGGCGGTACATGGCTTTTTTTACGATAGGCATTTCATCTTTATAGGTTTCGTAAGGGAGGGTATATATCTCGTCCTCGTTGCTCCATAACCTTAGGAAATAATCATCCATATCCTTCATTACTTGCTCCTTGTTATTGGCAGTTATCTTTATATCCGTTTCCAAATTGAGATCGTAGAGATTTCTTCTTGTAAAATTTGCAGACCCTCCGATAATGGTGGACTCTTCTGCTCGATTGAAATAGATCATTTTAGGGTGGTATTGTTCTCCTTGGGTGTTGTACCATTTTAATTCAATATTCCCTTGCCCTTCTTCTAACAGCTCTGCTGCAACAGGTCGATTCGGGAGACCTATTTTCTGTTGACCAAATGCATGTTCATTAGGATCAAGAATTAAATTAACGGTCACTCCCCGGTCTGCAGCGTCAATAAGTTCCTCAATAATCTTTCTTTCCGCCAGATAGAACATCCCTACCCAGATTTCTTCTTTATCTTTGGATTTTCTTATTTCTTTAAGGACATGATTTAATATTTTCCTCTCCGTTAACAGTTGAACTGCAATGTCACCTTCCTCTGTCTGTCCTCCATTGTATTTTGGTAAACCGCCACCCCCAGAAAAATCAAGGATTGCCTGTTCCGTTTTTAAAATATCAGCAATAATATTTCCAGAAACTTCAAAGGCGGTATTTGAATGCAGTCCACTAGCATCATGTGGGTTGGCTGAAGAGATGATGGCTGTTTTATCTGTCGCAATTACCTTTCTGTGGTTTGCTTTTATGTTTAAAAGTTTCAAATAAGAACGGACGGTTGTATCAGGTGCATCTTCTGCCATTGGGTTCTTGATCCAGCCAGAACCACCTTGACCAAACCATTGAAAGAACACTCGCCAGATTCCAGAATATAGCGGATTGGAATCTCGCAACACCTTCACATTCGTCTCGATGACTCTTATTCCGTTTTCTTCTAACATTGACAACTCTTCCGCCTCATGTGATCCGTAAGTTGTATTGATTTCATCGGTGATGAATACAATATCTACATCTGGGTTCTCCTTCTTTTTAGAAATAAGACTTTCCATCAAGTTGGAGCTTAACGGAGGGTAATCCATTTCTCCATCATGATATCCATTGAATAAGAACATGTCTATTACAATAAACTCTTCTGCATCATCAATTATTTGAAAAATGCGATCAAATATCTTATGTTCCTTTTGAAGGTTATCCTTGTCTCCATATGTAAGATCATAGAGAAAACTCACTTCAGATACGTAGTGGACATCACCTTCGTAGGATACTCCTTCTGGCAATGGCTTATAACTATGATAGACACTTGTAAGTATTACAATTAAGATGAGTATTAGTATAATGGTCAGAAGTTTATTTTTCTTTATCCAGTTCTTCATATTGTTCCCCCTAGAATATTGGCAAAAGATCAACTAAAAATCTTTTTTTAGTTAATCAAACGATAGGTCCAGTTTGATCAGTTGGTCATCTTCTGGGACAGGATTTCCTCTCCCATCTGTGTTATTGGTTATAAAGTAGATGGAATCCCCCTCCTTCCACACATCCCTAAGTCGGCCATTATCTTTCCAAATTACAGATTGTTGGTTGGAGCTAATGTCGAAAGCTCTCACCATTTCACCTCTTAGGTTTGCTACAAACAGAACTCCATTCTCAACAACAATGCCAGATGGAGCCCAAGTATCAGTACCAGAGTTAAATAGAGGCGGTTCTACTTCTTCAGCATGGTCTTCTCCTGTATAAGTTGGCCACCCATAGTTCTTGCCTTTTTTTATAATATTGATTTCATCAAAAGCAGATGGGCCATGCTCTGATGCATACATCTCACCTGTTTCTATGTCCCATGCTAACCCTTGAGGATTTCGATGGCCGTAACTGTAAACATAGGATCCTGTAAACGGATTATCTTCGGGAGCCGTTCCATCCAAGTTCATGCGGAGAATGCTCCCAGTGATCAGCTCTTTGTTCTGTGCAGTCTCGGGTTTATTGGCATCTCCGACTGTTATATATAACTTGTTATCTGGTCCGATTTTAACCCGTCCGCCATTGTGATAAATTGCTCCATCGATGTCTTCCAACAGAACTCCTGCTTCCTTCCATATTGTTCCGTCATATTTCAACGTTACAATCCTATTCTTCACTCTCTCTTCAGTCCCATATGAATGATAGGCAAACGCGAGTCCGTTCTCTTGAAAGTCAGGATGTAGTTCCATGCCAAGCAATCCGCCCTCACCATAGACCAATAACGGTTTTTTCAGCTGGATATCTTCCCTTGTCATGCCTTCTTTATTTATTTTTACAATCTTACCGGTTCTTTCAGTAATGAAAAATGTATCTCCTGATTTAGCAATAGACCAAGGTACGTTTAAATTGGTCGCTATTACTTCTTTATTCGTGATGCTGAATTCTTGATTTTCTACATCTTTTTCAGGTGATGTGTTCGTTTCTAGCACTTCATTTTCACTTTCCTTTTTCGGTTCCACCACAGGAGTACAACCTGTGAAAAACATAGACAGCAAGGTTATTGTTAACATAAAAACTCTCAAAATAAAGTCACCCCTCTACTCTTTTCCCCTCATCTTTCAAGTCTAATCCAAATAAAGAATGAAAATACAAAAAAAAACAAGACGTGTTTCCGCCTTGTCTCTTCGTGCCTTATGCTTTTTCAAAATAGGTTTTATAATATCCACCAATGTGGCCGCTGTTGTCTTTTACGAATATAAACTCTTCCGTTTCATTTTTCACTTCGTACGTTTTTCCAACAGTCAGCATATTGCTCACTAGATATTTTTTTGCATCTGTATGTACACAATTAACATGCTGTACAGTTTCTTTTTTATCCCAAGAATTATGTATCATTTGCTTTGCACCTCCACCATTATCTCTCAACTATTTTACCTCATCTTTTCTCAATGAACAAACACAACTGTTCCTTCATATGATTAGATGAGGTGAAAAATGAATGAACCATAGACCATATACAGATTTATTAGCATTGTTTGGAATTGGTGGTGCTCATCCTGGAGGATTGGAGCTAACAAAAAACATCCTATTAAAAGAAAACCTTTCAGAAAAAAAACTACTTGAAATTGGGTGCGGCACGGGACAAACGTCTTTATTTCTAAATGCTATGAATGTAAATATTACACCCATAGATAACCATTCAATTATGATTGAAAAAGCCAACAATCGATTTGCAGAGCATCAAGCAGGGATAACTGCCCTACAAATGGATATTGAGAAGACAGAATTTAGAGATAGCAGTTTTGATTTTATACTCTCTGAATCTGTTCTATCTTTTACCGATACAAACAAAACTCTTCCGGAAGTGGTTCGACTTTTGAACAAGGATGGAGTTTTGTTAGCGCTTGAGATGACGAAGAAAGGTACATTGCACCTTGATTTGGAAGACAGAATGAAGCAATTCTACAACATGCCTAATATATTCAGTAAAGAGGATTGGAAAGAGGCCCTTGAAAATCATGGGTTTAAGAAGGTAGAGATCTCTCCTCTCTCAGTAAGAGACTTGCAGCCATCCGAACCGGAAATGGACCCTTCTGAAAAAATAGAAGATAAGTATTTTGAAGTGATGCATGAACATGAAAAGCTAACTTATGAATCCCAAGAACATATTGAAATAAGTATTATACGAGCACAACGGTAAAAGCTGGAGCTACTTATGTATGCTTCAGCTTTCTTTAGTGATATTCGCTTTTGGTTGGACCAAATCTTCCTGACTTATGACAGAAATTCCGTTTTTCTTTCCAAAAAGATGTAATTGATCATACATATTATCAGGTTTAAAATTTATTAATCGGATAGGAAAAAGTTTATCTGTATAAATGAAAGCTCCCCTTGCTGACCATCCCACTCGTTTAAAGACTATTTTCCTTATGTCACTGGCTGTAATTTTCCTCGAATAAAATGTACGACCTAAAAACTGTATTTCGTAAAGAACTTTTGTTTCATCCAACTTTATTTGATATCGAATGAAATAGGAAAACAAGATGATCATACCTATGGAGAGCTGTACTATTCCTCTTCCATAATAAGCATGCAAGATTTGATAAGTTCCTTGAATTAACATCAAAGATAAAATGAAGCTGTGAACTGCTGTCGGATACTTTGCTATATACTGCATGACAACATCTCCCTTCAATTTAGATTAGGTTATACTTGCCGGTATGAACTTATTTTCCCATATTTATTCCATTTTCATCCTCAAAATTGTGAAAAGTAGGTAATATCTACAATATATATCATCCCATGCCAACATTTATACAGTGAAATAGTTGTATATACTTGTTAGGATATTTCTTAGAGCGTCCGAGAGTTGATGATTACCCACAACACAAGGAGGAATTCTTTTATGAAAAAACTTATTGCAATTACTACTGCAGCTGTGGCATTATTTGCCGGAACTGGGTTTGATGCACAAGCAGCTGGCTCACATAAAGTAAAATCTGGCGATACGCTTTGGAATATAGGTAAAACGTACGGCGTTTCCGTTAAAGAAATGAAGGAATTAAATAATAAAAACAATCATCTTATTTTCCCTGGTGAAGCATTACAGCTCCCAGAGAAAGTATCAGAGAAAGATAAAGAATTATTGGCACGCCTTGTTCATGCGGAATCTAAAGGAGAGCCGTATGAAGGAAAAGTTGCTGTGGCAACAGTTGTTCTAAATAGAGTTGATAGTGACCAATTTCCTGACTCCATTAAGGAAGTAGTCTATGAAACAAGTCCAGGTGGAGTATACCAATTCTCTCCAGTAGGAAACGGTCAGATTGATAAGGCCGCTGATGAGGAAGCCCAAAAAGCAGTTGAAGAAGCTATTGCATTCCGCGGGGATGGCAACAACTCACTTTACTTTTTTAATCCAGATAAAACAAGTGATGAGTGGATCCGTACAAGAAAGGTAACAAAGACGATTGGAAACCACGTATTTGCACAATAATTTGCCTTAAAAAAGACACCGGTTCAAGTCCGGTGTCTTTTACTATTTATAAAGCTTTATAATTCTTATGGTTTATGACAGTACGAATTGGTTCTCCTGTATTAGGATTTTTCCCAAGTTCAACAATTACAGAGCTGTCTCTAACAACAATAACGGTACCCTTACTACCTTTTTTGGTACCTTTATTAATTTGAATCGTATCTCCAACTTGAACGTTTGTTGCTTTTGTCTCTTCCATTTACTTATTCCACCTTTTTTTAATACTTTAGTCTCTTCTATCCTTATTATCCCCATTGGCTGATAAATATCTTTTAATATGTGTAAAAGTTATATCCCTAATTATTGCCGTTTCATTGAAAAGTTGATGATTGCCTCCATCAACAAGAACACACGTAGCATTTGGGTATTTTTTTAGAATGAATTTTATATTATACCTCCAATCAACTGTCGTGTCATTATTTCCCTGAATAATACATAGTGTCTTTTCACTTTTTGATAGTTGGTCAGAAAGACTACTGTTCCACCGCTCAAGAGACTGAAGCCATCTTACAGGTAATTTTGTGAATTGAAGTGGATCGTTTTTCACATGTGCTAGATACTCTGGATCTGAAGAGTTTTTTCTAAATGTTCTTTTTATATGAATTATTTTCTCCCCAATGAGTTTAACACCAAACTTTGAAAATGACCACAAATATGGTTGAATCAATGGAGCTACCAAAATCACCTTATCAAATAAGTATTTGTACTCGTTAATGTAACATAAAATGATGGCACCACCGGTACTATGTCCCATTATTGACCAACTTTTATGACATATCCCTTTATTTAAAATGTGAGAATGAACGGCATGCACTACTTTGACATACTCAGAGAAATCTTGAATATCTCCTCTTACCCCGTTAGAGTGCCCATGACCAGGCAAGTCAAAAGTAATTACACCATATCCATCGGATACTAACGTATCAATAATCTTCGAAAGTGACCCTGAATGATCGAGATAACCATGGACAATGGTAACTAAACCTCTAGTTTCTTCAGGCATAAATGTTTGGATAAATATCTCGTGATGATTGTGGGTAATCATTTCACTAGTATGTATGGAACCCCATTGTTCTAAACTATAAAAGTTTAAATAATCCTGCTTATCAAACGTTACCATAGTTGACCTCTCTTCATCCTATAAACAAAATTTCTAATTCTTATGTTACCTTATTTTCATTATAAAAACCGAATAATTCCCTTACTCTTGATAAAACATATATGTAAATATGATGAAAGAGGTGTAGAATGTTGAGAATTAATGGATTTTTAGTAACTGGCCTTATCATGACGATGGTGTTGACAGGTTGTGGCAATGTAGATAACTACGGTGCAAATCAAAATGATAACCCAGATAACGCTCTAAATGTTAATTACGATAAAATGGGGCGTTACAATAGAAATGTAAGAAATGGGGACATAAACCCACGGAGAGTTAATGACACAAATGAGCCAAGGCTTGATGTAGCGGATGAGGCTTCTAAGAAAATTACTGATTTGAAAGAAGTGGAATCTTGCAGTATTATCGTAACTAATCGAAATGCTTATGTGGCAGCTGTATTAGAAGGAGAAGGTAAGCAGGAATTAACGAAAGATGTGGAAGAAAAGATAGCAAATCAGGTACGTAAATCTGACAGTAGTATCCGAAATGTGTATGTTTCTGTAAATCCTGAGTTTGTCGATCGTATGGAAGGTTATACGAATGATATTAGAGAAGGCAGACCTGTTGCTGGAATTTTCGATGAGTTTACAGAAGTAGTACAACGACTATTCCCGACTTCAAGATAATACAAGGTCCCCTCTAAAAAATTATTTTTAAATCTATATATCCAAATCACTTTGTAAAAACCCAGATAAAGGAATCTGGGTTTTTTTTATCCTCACTAGTTGACTCTAAATATCTTTGCAATAAAAATCCAACCTAGAAGTTTTTCTGGTGATTTGTTAATATTTTTGTGTAAAAAAATGAATCACTCTGACGAAAGTCATTAACATTGAAACAGCGATACTTTTGGGCATTCAAGAAGCCCTTTAAACTATATATCGTATTGATCACCTTTAATACTTTACACTCAAGTTGGAACTGCACGTTGCACAAAGAAGCAGATTCGTTTGAATCTGCTTCTAAACAATATTTTTCCCTCTAATTTAACCCTAATTCTTTCTTTATACTTTCTAATGTTTGCCCTTTATACGTTTGTATAGGAGTAGGGGCCTTGTCAACTCCCGGATCTGTTTCAAGGTAATTGTATTCGACAAGCTCCAAGTCTTCTTCATTGATGATACCGTCAAAATTCAAATCCGCTTCTTGTTTATCTGTTCCCCAATGTTCTTTTATTGCTACCGCATCGAAGATATCAATCACGCTATCCTGATTAACATCGCCAGCATCTTGTCTTCTTAGAAGTATATCACGCCAAGTTCCAAGAATACGATCTTCCCGTTGTTCGTAGAGGGTAAACGAGCTATTTACTGGGAAGTGACCTGGGATCTTGACTTCAATTGAGAATGGTTTATCCGTTACAGGTAAGCCCTGTACAGTGAATGCATTCTTATTAACGGTCCCTTCGTATTTTTCACCATCTGCATCTGTTACAGTTAGAGAGATTGGCGCATTGGAGAAATCTTTATTATAATCATATTGTCCGTCCGTACCGTAAAACCCTTGTGGGATAATGCTGCCACGTGCTTCAGAATAACTGCGTAATAATTCTACATGATCACCGCTGTAATACCCCATGATATTCTTCGTCTCTTGTCCATCAGCGTTGAAATAAGAACTTGAAACTGCTGGTGTTTTCATCGAGTTCCGTTTACCAAATTTAACTTCTTTTGCTTCCAAAATGATATCAAAGATCGGTGTATCTCCTGTTACTTCAAGATTGGCATCTTCGCTAATGGAAACCGAAACATTCAAATTATCTTGGACGCTCGATTTTTCTTTGATCTCATGCGATATTGTTGATTCACTTTGAGGCTTGAAGTCTGGATTAAAGACAACATCCTTTACCATCATTTCGTTTTTATCATACGTAACAGTAAAGTTTCCTTTTTTGAATCTCTCCAAGTTATTTGCCGTGATTGTAAATTTGAACTCCTCTTCTGCCATCAATTCGTTCTTGTTACTTGAAATGGTGGTAAATGGCGTCCCTTCAAGCACAAACGCATTCATGATCGGCCCTTCTTCAGCCAGATTCCCCACTGAATCATATCCGAACAACGCAAATGGATAACGATCCAAACGAGGGTGCATGAGAACTTCTTCCTCTAAATCCCCAGAAGCATCGGTGAATAATGGCGTTGGACTCGGGAACGGTGATGCCCAAAAATATGTGATGAAATTGTTTGATTGATCGACATTGAAGCCCGCTTCCTTCATATCATCGATTTCTTTATCATACAGCTTCACAGAGAATGGAACGGTTTCTGTTCCTGGTGCATATTCGTATACTCCGTTCGGTAAGCTGCTTTTAATTTTTGGTGCTGTATTATCAATGAACGTATCGACTTCCTTTGAAAATATTTTTCCTTTTGCATTCACACCCACCAATTTTAATTTATAATGTCCTTCTGGTGCAAGGGTAGGATTGACAGAGAATGGATTCTTCTGATCCCCTGTGTAAGGATAATAGTATCCTGAGAACATCGAATAAAGGACGATTCTTTGTCCTTCTTTTATCCCTTTTGGATTTATAGAACCAACGAGGCCAAGGTCCTTATTCGTTTTCGGATCCACCAATACGAGGCTCAGCTTCTCCATTGGTGAACGTAAAACGAACGATCCAGGTGTAAAGTTAAATAAACTTCCGAACTGATTATTCTGTTTAGTAGAGAAGTTGAATGCCTCAATCTCTTCGATTCCTTCTGCGGAAACCCTGATTCCAAATGGAATTTGGTATTCTTCAGCAGGATCTTTACTATTTACATACTTAACGTATCCTTCGTAATATCCCTTTTCAGCTGTTGCCGGTACATCCAGGAATACTTTTGTCTTCTTGGACTTTCCAGCATTGATCGTTAATTTTTCATCAAATGAAAGAGTAACATTGTTTTCTGCTGCATCCAGAGATTTAGTTGTAAAATGGACACTTGCCTGGAACGTTTTGTTCGTATCACCGTGATTGGAGATTTCTAAAGAACGCTGTTCATGCAATGGCTTTCCATCAACATAACGGAGTCCGAAGCTCATCCCACCAGTACGCTCTTCAATCGTCACTTCTTCCCCGTTATTGATTGTTGCCGTTTCGTCCACAACCTGGAAGTTTACATCTGAGTGGAGAGCTTCATATGGATCCACTCTGCCTGATCCGATTTCATACACACTATAATCACCATTCATAGGGTCAGCTGTGTTCATCAATTTGGATTTAATATCTGCAGGTGTGTAGCTTTTATTCGATTGTAAAAGTAATGCTGCAATCCCTGCCACATGCGGAGATGCCATGGACGTCCCGGACAATCGATTATAGGCATACTGATATGTGCCGTTTTCTTTATCATTAATATAAGAAGGTACAGTGGACAATACTGAAACACCAGGAGCTACAATTTCAGGTTTGATATCATAGTTCATTCTAGAAGGTCCTCTTGAGCTGAAATCTGCCAGGCGATCCCCTTCTGTTTTGATTTCCCCTAAATTGCTGAAGGTGATTGTTTTGCCTTGTTCAAGACTATTTTTTAATTTTTCCCCTTCTTCTTTCGTTAAAGAGAAAGTCGGGATGTTATCTACACTCTCACCAAGATAATAAGGAATCTGCCCTTCCTTTTCGTTGTCGTTATAGATGATTATGGCTTTCGCTCCGTTATTTTTGGCGTATTTGATTTTATCAACAAAAGAAAGTGAACCTCGGGATACAAGAGCGATATTCCCTTTTATCTCTTCCTTGATCGGATAATAGTTAGAGTTCCCTCCAAGTCCTGCATCCACTAATTCAAAATTAGCACCCTCAAAGTCGGACAATTTATCGCTAAAGTTTTTGGCCATTAATTGCAGGTGTACTTCATCTGAACCATATTCCCCGTTAAAAGTCGGAATATCGAATGGGACGTCACTTGCACCTACCGTCAAAGCAAGTGCGGCTGTACCAGGAGACCCAAGTGTAAAGGTATTACTACCTGCATTACCCGCAGATACAACCGCTGTCACGCCACTAAGTACAGCATTGTTGACTGCCACGCTTGTTGGATAGAGAGGGTCATTTGTTATAGCACCTAAAGATAGATTCATGACATCCATGCCTTCTTCAATTGCCTTATCGATACCAGCGATGACATTTTCACTTGTCCCACTTCCGTATGGACCCAACACACGATACCCATATAAGTCTGCTTCAGGTGCCACACCCTTCACACTGTATTCCGATTCCTCATTATCACCTTCACCAACTATTGTGCCTGCCACATGTGTACCGTGTTGAGTGTAATAAGTATTGCCGCTGCGGATCTCTGATTGTCCCGAGGCCTGCCAATCCTTATAGGTGGTTTCCATTGGATCTTCGTCACCATCAACAAAGTCATATCCACCTTTATATACTCCGTCTAAGTCAGGATGATTGTAATCAATTCCCGTATCAAGGACTGCCACTTTGATCCCTTTACCAGTGAAGCCTTCACTATGTAATTGGTCAATTTTTAAATGAGGCATGCTGTCGACTACATACTCCCCATCTTGCACATTTTTTTCCCTTACCACAGGAGGTTCCAATTGTATCTCAACGTCACTCCAAATTGCCCTTACTACATCCAAACTTAATAATTCTTGAATTTTGTTGGCAGGCACCTCTAACGAAACACCATTCAAAGCATGGTTATAGCTTTTTCGTATCTTATAGCCTTCCTTATTTTTGGATTTAAAAACTTTATCAAGTTCATTCTTAAATTTCTTCTGATCCTTCTCCACATTTTCTTTGGCTTCTTGTTGAGAAAGGTTTTTACCTTCTAATTGTGCTTTTAGCAGAGCAACTTTTACAGGATGATGATCCAGTTGAACAATAACCTTTATATTATCGTTACTATTTAAATCAACAGTTGGGGATAAATATAGTCCCTCTTTCTCTACACTCTGCAGTTGTTTGTAGTTTTCGAGTTGTTCTGGAGTCATTTTTGAGAGAGTATCTTCGATGTAGACTGGCTTTTCTGCTAGAACATTAATACCGGGTATATTAGCCGAACTCAAGATCATACCGGCTCCCAATGCATAATACAGTATCTTCTTTTTCATGCTCATTTTTTACAGCATCCCCTTTTTGAGAATTTTCTAACAACTAAATGTTATCATGATATTTAAGGGGAATGTATTGGGGGAATGTATCGAAAAATATTTTACGGTTCACCAACACAAGATGGAAATTATGGTAAAAATTAACCACTTAGTATTTTATTAATTTCTCTATTTGTTCATTAAACAAGGGTAATTTTATTCATTTTTTCCAATCAAGTGAATATAGTCGCATTAATTCCCTTTAATTTATTGGGAAAATTTTTGTGATATCGACATATTTTTTAATAAATACTCTATTTATTAAACGATAGAGCAATAATTTCTCTTTGGTGAAATTTAATCGTATAGGGTATGATGGCATTCCCATAAAAAAAACAGGTCTAATCCTAAAAGAATCAAACCTGTTTTTCTGATATAAATGTTATTTTGGGTATATTTTTTAGTACCGTTTAGCTTTAGAACGTACTTCTAGTAGTTTGTTTTTGAGGTCGTTTTCCATTTGGACAAGTTCTAGTTCTACTTGATGGCGTTTTTCTCGGCCTTCTTGTTGAATTTGTAGGGTTTCCTCTAGTGTCTCAATTAGGTTTTCTTGTGTTTTCTTCAGCGTCTCAATGTCGACTAGACCTCGTTCGTTTTCACGTGCAGCAGAGATTGTGTTTTGTTTAAGCATTTCAGAGTTTCGCAACAACAATTCATTGGTAGTCTCTGAAACATTTTTCTGTGTATCCACTGCCTTTTGCTGATTATATAGAGAAACTGCTATAACAAGCTGGTTCTTCCATAAAGGTATGGCGGTTAGGATGGAAGATTGTATTCTCTCAACTAGTGTCTGATTGGTATGTTGAATCATTCGTATTTGCGGTGCCATTTGCAGGGTAATTTGACGGCTGATTTTCAGATCATGTGTCCGCTTTTGCAGGCGGTCTGCAAATTGCATCATATCACTAACTGCCTGTACATCCATTTGATTATTCGTTTGTCTTGCTTTCTGTTCTAGCTCCGGAATGATGGTTGCTTGAATTTCATCAAATTTGTGCTCCGCTGCTGCGATATAAATATTTAATGCCTGGAAGTAATCTTTGTTTTTGTCGTATAAAGATTCCAGCATGATATTGTCACGTTGTAACACCTTTTTGAAGCTTTCCAGTTGATCAGAAATTTTATCGATTTCAAAGCCAATTTTACGGTACTTTGCGAAAAGTTGTTGTACCGAATTATTTACATTCCCGAAAAGTTTACCAAAAAATCCTTTTTTCTGAGGCTCCAGCTCTCCGGGTTTCACTTCTTTGATCTTTCTCATCAAATCAGAAACTACTTCTCCTACCGGTCCAGCGTCCTTAGCCTGAACATGAGACAAAATGGAATTAGAAAAAGTAGACAGTTCGTTCTGTGCGGTAATTCCGTAAGAAGATATAGCCTGTTGATCTGTAGGGTCAATTTGTTTTGCAATATCGATTGCTTTGGCTTTGTATTCATCAGAAAGTGTATCCATTACCTTTTCTTTTTTAGGTTCAAGTTGAACTTCCTTTAAATCTTGATTCATCATTTCGCTTTCCATTTTAGGTGTTGCGAATGGATTGCTCAATAAGTCATTCAGTGTATCTTCTTTTACTTGGTTTTTTAACTGGTCATTGTTTTTCATCGTCACTCACCCCATAAGCTACTTCTTCTCAATTATTCTCTGATCTGTATCAAGCTGTTGATAATTCATCAGTTTAATTTCTGCCGTAAGATTATTCATATCCCCTGAAAGCACTGCCATCAGCTCTTTTTCCATACTGCGTTCTAATTGTTTTAAAGCACTTTCTGTTTCTCGAAGCGCTTGAGAAACTTCGTGAGTCCGCACTGGCTGATTTAATAAATGAACATATTTTTCAGTGATGATAGCCGAAGAATCAAGGTGATGATGAAAGAAATTTTGTGCTGTACGGTACCTTACCGGCTCCTTTTCCACCATCTTAATGATCTTCGTGGAGATCTTTGATAATTTTGTTATCGTTTGATAAACAAAAATCGAGCGAACGCGAAACCTTGAACTATTAATTTTCTTTGCCTTTTCTTTTGCTTCCTTCAATTGAGCATTAACATATTTTTTCTCTTTTCGTTCTATCTTTTCCAGGTCGTTATTGGGAAGCAGTTTTCTCTTCAACGCCCAGTAGCTTCCTAGGAAGCCACCAAAGGCGCCAAGGATACCAAGTTGAATTTGATTACCTGCTAAAAGAAATACTATTAAAAAACCAACGGCAGCTAAATTAAACGAAAGTATGATAATAAAACTTTGCAGTAAGAACCGTTTCATATTTTCACTCCTCACCTTTTTTAAAGGCTTAAGATAAACTATACCTTTCTTACGTATTTAACAAGGTAAAGGTTTCAGTTATTTATAGTTTTATTATATAGGAAAGAAGTCGGAATACGAAATATTTTATGAATCAGCAACTAGCATTTATGAAAAAGGCCCTTGATTGTGTAGAAATCAAGGGCTCTTAAAAGTATATTAAATTCCTATGGAAACATATTTCACTTCTAAATATTCTTCCATTCCGTGATGTCCGCCTTCTCTGCCGATACCACTTTCCTTTAATCCTCCAAAAGGTGCCTGAGCAACAGATGGCGCCCCATCATTGACACCGATAATGCCATAATCAAGCCCTTCTGTCACTCGATAAATCCTGGACATTTTCTCCGTGAATACATACGCTGCCAAACCATACGGAGAATTATTAGCTCTCTTGATTGCCTCTTCTTCCTCTTTAAACGTGGTAATTGGGGCAAGTGGGCCAAATGTTTCCTCATTCATGCAAAGCATTTCATCTGTTACTCCAGTTATGACTGTCGGTTCCATGAAGGTTTTATCCTTCACTTCGCCACCAAAAGCAACTGCTGCACCTTTTTCTTTAGCATCACTTAAATGCTCTTTCACTTTTTCTAGTGCATCCTCATCAATCAGTGGTCCAAGATCCACTCCGCGTTCCATTCCATTTCCTACTTTAAGTTTAGAAACCTCTTTGACGAAAAGAGATGTGAATTCTTCGGCCACACTCTCTTGGACATATATTCTATTGGCACAAATACATGTCTGCCCAGCGTTTCTGAATTTGGACTGAACCAGTCCCTTCGCTGCCTTTTCCAGGTCCGCATCTTCAAAAATAATAAATGGGGCATGACCGCCAAGCTCCAATGACAGTTTCTTGACAGTATGAGATGCTTGTTCCATCAATCTCTTACCTATTTCTGTCGAGCCTGTAAAGGTAAGCTTCTTCACATCATTATGTTTCATTAATATTTCGCCAATAACGGAGGACTTCCCAGTGATGACTTGAAGAACACCTTTGGGGAGCCCAGCTTCATCTGCATATTTTGCCAAAAGTAAAGCAGTCAGTGGTGTCTGTCCAGCTGGTTTAACAATTACCGTACATCCAGCAGCAAGTGCAGGAGCAACTTTCCTTGTAATCATAGCAGCAGGAAAATTCCAAGGAGTGATTGCAGCAACAACGCCCACCGGCTGCTTTTGAATCAGTATTCTTTTGTCCTTGGAAGAAGAGGGAATGGTCTCTCCATATATTCTTTTGCCTTCCTCTTTATACCAATCTACAAAACTATTCGCATACCCAACCTCTCCCAGTGCTTCACGGAACGGCTTACCTTGCTCCTTTGTAAGAGTTTCTGCAATTAGCTTTTTATTTTCCTCTAATAAAAGGAACCATTTATTCAAAATGTCTGCACGCTCATATGCTGTATAGTTCCTCCATGTTTGAAAAGCTTCTTCTGCATGATGAACCACTTTTTCCACTTGGTCCTCAGAGATACTAGGTACCGTAGCAATCACTTCTCCTGTTGCTGGGTTTGTCACCTCTATTACTTCCTCTGTATTTACCCATTCCCCGTTTATGTACATCGAAAATCTTTCCATTCTGTTCCCTCCAATAAAAAGTTTTCAGGACATTCTACCTTAATATATTCACTCTTTATGGAACATTCCCTTTATTGAACACAAAAAAACACCCGTTAAGGTGTTTTTTGTTCGGCAACTGCCACTGGTTGGCGAAATAGTCTTAAACCATATATCAAAATTAATGTTAAAGACAACATACCAAAAACGATTGCCATCATTTGCAGTCCAATAGTATCGAGGAAAAGTCCGGTTCCAAGAAGAACTACCTGGAACAGCACGCGATCCAGCATATTCCTGAATGAAAAAAAGCGTCCATGGTACTCTTTCGGTATTTTTGTTTGAAAGATGGTTGCTGCAATCGGGAAGAAACATCCAACAGCCAAGCCGAATAAACCGAAAGAAAATAATGTCATCCATTTAATATCTGCAAAATACAAACTCAAGTGAGAAATGGCGATCAATGTAACAAAGAAAAACATTAAAGGTACCATATTTTTATCATTGGAAATGCGCTTTACGGCAAATGCTCCAATCATAAAGCAGACACCTTCAATCGTGTAAATTAAACTTTTAATCGTTTGATCATCTTGAATTTCACTGATGTTGATGACCATCAGATTGAAACCGCCAATGAACAAGAAAGGGATAAATGTTAGAATTAATACGGTAAGAGCTATCGGCGTTTCTTTTAAAACGGGCAGGACCTCTTTGAAATCTCCAGATTTTTTGTTCTTACCTTCTAGTGCCTCGTTATGGTTTGGTTCTTCAAAATTCAGTAAAAAAGTAAGTAAGAATAGTATTCCATATGCAACCATGGATGCCATATACAAAGAAGATAAACTCATGATAACTAGCATTGCTCCCGCAAGTGCTGTACCTGCTATCCTAGAAACGGTGGATACATTCATATGGACGCCGTTCATTTCTAATAAGTCTTTGTCCTTCACAATCAAAGGAATCGATGATTGAAGTGCAGGGAAATAAAATGCGGCAGACAACTGAATGGCAATCATAAAAACAATCATGAAAAGAATTGATTGATATTCAATCGCTAAAAACATAAATACCACGCTAAGCATCCGTCCAAATCCTGATACTAACATCACTCGCTTTTTACTTGTTGAGTCAATAATTTTACCGGCTAAAGGGCCTACCATTACTCCTGCAAGTAGCCCTGCAAACAAAATAAGAGACTTGGCAAAGTCAGAAGGAACCAACGCCTGCATAAACTCCAAGTTTCCGATAATACCAGTCCATAAGCCTAGTCCTGCAATAAATTCACCAATTAAGATAATCCATACGTTCCGATTTTTCCACATGATAGTTTCTCCGATCAGTTGTGTTGTTGTAAGAAAACTATACCATGGAACGGATTAATTCGCTACACGAAATTTTTGTTAGCTTACACTCAGCACAAAACGGTTACCCTCAGGATTGAGGTATTTATTGGGGATGAGGACTTCCCTCGTCTTTTTTCCTCATCATTGAGGTCTTCATCTTGGTGATGAGGACTTCTCTCGTCCCTTTTCCTCGTCACCGAGGTCTTCACACCGACCATGAGGACTTCCTTCTTCCTTTTTCCTCGTCACTGAGGTCCTCATACCGCCCATGACGACTTCCTTCTTCCTTTTTCCTCGTCACTGAGGTCCTCATCTCGGTGATGAGGACTTCTCTCGTCCCTTTTCCTGGTCACCGAGGTCCTCATACCAACCATGAGGACTTCCCTCGCCCCCTTTTCCTGTTCACTGAGGTCCTCATCTCGGCGATGAGGACCTCCCTCGTCCCTTTTCCCGATCACCGAGGTCTTCACACCGACCATGAAGACTTCTTTCGTCCTTTTTCCTCGTCATCGAGGTCTTCCAACAGACCATGAGGACTTCCCTCGTCCCCTTTCCCCGTCACCGAGGTCCTCATACCGACCATGAAGACTTCCTTCGTCCCTTTTCCTCGTCACTGAGGTCTTCTTACCGACCATGAAGACTTCCTTTTTCCTCGTCACTGAGGTCCTCATCTCGGCGATGAAGACTTCCCTCGTCCCTTTTCCTCTGCACCGAGGTCTTCACACCAACCATGAGGACTTCCCTCGCCCCCTTTTCCTGTTCACTGAGGTCCTCATCTCGTCGATGAGGACCTCCCTCGTCCCTTTTCCCTTTCACCGAAGTCCTCATACCGACCATGAAGACTTCCTTCGTCCCTTTTCCCCGTCACTGAGGTCCTCATCTCGGCGATGAAGACTTCCCTCGTCACTTTTTCTCTTCACCGAGGTCTTCACACCAACCATGAGGACCTCCCTCGTCCCTTTTCCCGATCACCGAGGTCTTCACACCGACCATGAAGACTTCCCTCGTCCTTTTTCCCCGTCACCGAGGTCCTCACACCGATCATGAAGACTTCCCTCGTCCCTTTTCCTCTTCACCGAGGTCTTCACACCGACCATGAGGACTTCCCTCGTCCCCTTTCCCCTTCACCGAGGTCCTCATACCGACCATGAAGACTTCCTTCGTCCCTTTTCCTCGTCACTGAGGTCCTCATCTCGGTGATGAGGACTTCTATCGTCCCTTTTCCCGATCACCGAGGTCTTCATACCGACCATGAGGACTTCCCTCGTCCTTTATCCCCGTCACTGAGGTCTTCATCGCAGTCTTTTTGTTATGTACAATTTTTAAATAAATCACACTTAAAAACAGTAACCATGAAGCACCCATTGAAAATCCACCCAATACATCAAGCGGGTAATGTACCCCTAAATAAATTCTGCTAAATCCTATTAGTCCTATGAGAACAAAACAAACAGTCATAAGTGTATTCCTTAGCCAGTTTTTATTGATTATAAAGTAACATAAAAATGCGATTGCCCCGAAGAATGCCATGGAATTCATCGAGTGTCCGCTTGGAAAGCTATAGAAGCCTGCTTCTACTACATGATCTAAGCTTGGTCTGTCTCTTGAAAAAATCTTCTTGATCAATGTATTTAACAACCGAACTCCTACAAGATTAATCCAAAGAAATAATGCCAAATACCAGTTTCGCTTTAGAAGAATGAATAGGGTCATGACAACAAGTGCTGGGTAGAAAAACAGCTTTGACCCTATGTAGGATAAAATGATAAAAAATCCGTCGATATCACCCATTCTATAAAGGCTTTCACCAACCATCTTGTCCCACGATTCCGTTACTTCTATACTTGTCAATAAAGCTACAAATAGAAAAAGAAAAAAAAGAATACCGCTTGCTTTAAACATAGTGTTAGGTTTTAGGTAACTATTCATGATGTCACTCCCAAAAAAATAAGGCTAACTCCTTGTATCTTAGAGTTAGCCTTAATCCTAGTTTTATAAGCTTTTTAACAATAACTTTTTCAATAGGGGGAAGAGCACGTCTGGTAACTCTTCAATATCCGGAACTAAAATACTATACTTGCCATACATATTTTGAATGGTTTTGACCTGTCCCTCATCAATTTCTCCGTTAGCTAAAAATACATTGATCACTTCAAGTCCATTTTTCCTTGCTTCCATAACAGCTTGATGTGTATCTACTATCCCGTTCTTTTCATAATCCATCGCTGCAGGTTCCCCGTCGGAAAATACAAGAAGGAATTTTTGTTTTTCGCTCCGATGCACAAGTCTTTTGGTCATATGTCTGATTGCATAACCATCCCTGTTATCTTCTTCAGGTTCAAGCTGGAGAATCTCTGGACCAGAAGCAGGTCTGAGGCTTGCGTTGAAATCAATGACTGTTTTAAAATAGTTTGGTTGGCTTGTCTTCGTTGCATCATTCGTATCTTCCCAGAAGCCTACCACTTCATGTGGGACAAATACAGATTTTAACGCTTCATGAAAAAGAGTTATCCCATATTTGGTCTGTTCCATTTTATCGAACATGGAAGCCGAACAATCAACAAGTAGGGAAAAAACAGCATCGATCTCAATAGATGGATTATCTTTTTTATAAAAAACTCTTGGGTTTTCTTCTGTAAACCACGGTAAGAGCTTTTTGCTTAATCTACCGAATGGAAGATCACTTCTTGGCATGATCTTTTTGTGCTCCAACGTTTTCTGTATCAGTTGTTTTAATTTCTTTTGGTAGGTGGAGACAAACAGTTTGTATTCCTCATAATCTGAATAATGTTCCGCTGAAATCTTCTCCGGTTTTAAGAAGACAGGGTACGCGAATTTGTTCTCTTTTCCAAACTCGGCACCGCTTCCTCCTTCTTTTTTTGTATCATTAAGAACGTCCAGCGCTTCTAGCTTGGAATAATCATTTTTATTCGTCTGCTGACTCTGGCCTTGGACAAAGCCCATAGCCTGGTCTCCATCTTCCCCTTCTCGAATGCCTTCCCCCATTAGATCGGTTTTCGTTCCTTGCTCCATATCGAATTGGAGGAAGCTTTTATTGTTGCTTTCTGATTCACGGTGCCAAGTTGGAAGCTTGTCCTCATGTACATCTTCTTCTTCGTCTTCATTATCCTTTTGCTTAATATCGTCATTTTTCAGTTCGCTTTTTCTCTTCATCTCATCAAAGCTTGGGGACTCGGCTTCTTCGGGTATCTCTGAAAAGTCCGGAAGGAAAAAATACGTATTAAGCATATCCTTCTCCAAGAGGTCCTCTAGTACCTCTACGATATTTTTGACACTTCGAAAGATATCTTTAGTATTTTTAGCTTCATAAGCTTTAGCGATTTCGTCCCGAAGGAATGGGAGAGCAAGGTCTAACTCCTCATTTAGTTGAGGTACTTCCTCCAACGGATTATCAGTGGTCAAAAGGAGATACAATAGATTGTACAGCGCATCTGTCATAATATTTCTTTCCAAATTGACTGTAAGTTGGCTTCTGAAATATTTGCGATACTCCACTCTTCTCACCATAAAGGTTTTAGTGGTGCCTGGGCGCTCTCGTTTGCAAAGTTCCTCAAGCCTTATGTCTTCCATCAGGATAAACAATTGTCTACTAAAGCTTGATAAGTGTGTTTTTTTCATAAAAGCAAAAAGTTGTTTAATTACTTTATAGTCTGTATGAACAACAGATCCAACACTGCGCAAATACACATCGCTCTTAATACCGTGCAGTTTTTCGAAAGTGGGATGATTATCCCAAAATAAACTGATATACATTTTATTCATATAGGGGTCATAGTAGGACTTGAACGCATATTCCACTTCAAGGTCCTTCTTCTTTGAAAGGGAAGTCGCTAAGTCTGATAACTCCATAAATAGAAAGGAATCTATTTTTTTATCATTAAAAACGATAGGTCTCAAGTTAATCTCCTCATTCAAACAAAGTTTGTGCGATGTTTAAGATAGCGGCTTTTTCTCTATCATCTTCCAATTTTTCAACAATACCACGCTTAATAGCTCTAAGCGGTGGCAAATATACACTTAGATCACAAGTGTCTAATAGTGCTCGTACCGACGCAGCTTCTTCGGATAGATTTCCGTTTTCAACAAGCGCGATAAGGTCAGCAGATAATGTTACATACTTGCTTAGTAGCTTTTCATCTTCCAACTTGGATTGACTTTTCAATACTTGAAGTAATACTTCTCCCTGTACATAAGGTACATCAATGACAACAAAACGATTTTTTAATGCTTCATTTAATGGTACCGTTCCCACATACCCTTCATTGATGGCAGCGATCACGCCAAAGTCCTGATTTGCTTTCACTACTTCACCTGTAAAAGGATTCGTAATGGTTTTACGGTAATCTAATACTCCGTTCAAGATTGGCAAGGTTTCAGGTTTCGCCATATTTATCTCATCTATATATAAAAGGTTTCCTTGTTTCATTGCATTAATAACTGGACCTGGCACAAACTCTATCGTCGCTTTTCCATCATTATTATGAATGGTCTTAAAGCCAAGTAGTGCCTCAGCATCTAAATCTACCGAGCAGTTAATACTGTGCATCGGTTGATGAAAAATGGAAGATAATGTTTCTGCCAACTTCGTTTTTCCTGAGCCGGTTGGTCCCTTTAAAAGAACGTTCTTCCCCATAGATAAAGCAATGATACAATCAAACAGCACATCATCATCAGCTGATGTATACCCTGCAGCCCCAATAAGGGAGCTGATACCTTCTTTTTCTTTATTGCTTTTTATCTTTTCTTGAATAGCTGTAGGTAATTGATCTATAGCAAACATCTTTAAGTCTCCTTTTAACTTATTCCATTTAGTATCCCACATTATGGGCGTAGATATCGAAGTATTGAAAAAGGCTGCTGACATTAGATTGTCAACAGCCTAGTATATTATATCAATTATTGCATGTTACTTGAAGTAAAAAGAGTTAACTTACTTAATGCTATCCACTTCTTGAACTGTTTTGTTTTTCCCAGAAACAATCCAGCCACCAACAGCGATACCAATTAAGACAATCCAGAACATCGCTTTAAATAGCGGGCTGTGCGGGAAGTGGTATGGAAGCACGCCAACACTTGGATGTGCCAGTGTGTACATAGCCAGTTTAAAACCTACCCAACCAACAATTAAAAATGCTGCTGTTTCCAGACTCGGTCTTTCTTTTAACAATTTGACAAACAAGGTAGCTGCAAAACGCATGATAACTACCCCGATAAATCCACCAAGGAAGATGATGATGAATTGGCCTCCATCAATACCTCCGATTGGAGGCAGGTTTGTTTTTGGCAACGTCATGGCCAATGCGAAAGCCGCAAGGATAGAATCCACTGCAAACGCAATGTCTGCAAGTTCAACTTTGAATACTGTCATCCAAAAACCGGACTGTTTTTTTGGGGTATCAACGGTAGCTGCATGCTCCACTTTTGCGACTGCAAACCGTCGCCATATATGGTTGAGCGCGATAAACAGCAAGTAAGCAGCACCAATCGCCTGCACCTGCCAAATACCTACTAAAAATGAAATGGCAAACAAAGATCCAAGCCTAAAGACGAGTGCCCCTGCCAGACCGTAGAATAAAGCCTTTTTACGTGCCTCTTCCGGTAGGTGCTTAACCATAATTGCTAGTACTAATGCGTTGTCAGCCGCTAAAATACCTTCAAGTGCAATCAAGACAAGAAGAACCCAGCCGTATTCCAATAATAATGATATCTCCATGGTTTCCTCTCCTTTATACATAACAAAAGCCTTTCCTAAAAAACAGGTAAAGGCTTTTATGAACACATAAAAGACCTTTACCTAGAACTGTCCAATTTCCAGTTTAGGCAAAGGTCTTGCTAACAACATAATCGTTGCCGATAAAGCCGGTGCTGATTGATTCAGTCACGTCATGACGGCAATATCGTTCTCATAGCTACTCCCCTTTGATTGGGCTTGTGCATATGTAATTTTAATATATAACTATTCTAGTAGGTTTATAGAAGAGTGTCAACACATTATTTTTTCGGAAGCAAGTAGGTATTAGAAGGCCAATATCTTAAATTTCAAACAATTTATTTCTACACTCTAAATATTTTTTTTGTGATATAATCCATAACATTATTATCTATTTCTATATTAAAGGTCGTGGGATTAGTATGCATCAAGTATTTTCTTATAAAGAACGTCTCCATCTTTTCATTAAAATTGTCGTACCTATTCTGATAACACAACTTGGCTTATTTTCCATGAATCTCTTTGACATCATGATGACTGGAAACGTAGGGGCTACCGATTTGGCTGGTGTTGCAATCGCTTCTGGACTTTGGGTCCCAGTTTATACTGGTCTAAGCGGAATACTACTCTCTATTACTCCAATTGTCGCACAACTTGTTGGAGCTAAAAAGACAAAAAGTGTTCCATTTTCCATTACCCAAGGTACGTATGTCGCATTTGTCATGAGTATTCTTGTTATTTGTATTGGGGCAGTGTTAATCAATCCGATTCTTACTGGTATGAACTTAGAAGCAGAAGTTAGATATGTAGCAAAATACTATTTGATTGCACTTGGTTTCGGAATAGTACCGCTCTTTGTTTATACTGTACTTCGATGTTTTATTGATGCGCTAGGGCACACAAGAACGTCTATGATCATCACTCTTCTGTCCTTACCTATTAATGTCTTGCTAAACTACTTATTGATTTTCGGCAAACTTGGACTCCCTGCCCTTGGCGGTATTGGTGCAGGAGTGGCATCTGCTTTGACTTATTGGCTCATTATGATCATTTCGTTATATATTGTCCTAAAGAAAAGACCATTTACCAAGTATCCTCTTTTCAAAAAACTATATCCCGTATCTTTTTCTAAGTGGAAAGAAATATTACTGATCGGGGTTCCGATAGGGCTTTCCATTTTCTTTGAAACGAGTATTTTTTCAGCTGTGACTCTTTTGATGAGTTCTTTTGACACTGTGACAATCGCCTCTCACCAAGTAGCACTGAATTTTGCTTCCCTTCTTTACATGATACCGCTCAGTATTTCTATGGCCTTAACCATTTTGGTCGGATTTGAAATTGGAGCTGGACGTATTAATGATGCCAAACAATACACCATTATGGGAGTAGTTTCTGCCGTCCTTCTTTCTTCCATTTGTGCTGTATTTTTATATTTCTTTAGAACAGAAGTCGCATATCTTTACACAAAAGATCCAGAAGTTATTACCCTAACGACCGCTTTCCTTTTATACGCCATTTTCTTTCAGCTTTCTGATGCCATCGCTGCACCGATACAGGGGGCTTTGCGAGGATATAAAGACGTAAATGTTACGTTTATGCTTGCTTTTGTATCTTATTGGATTATAGGTTTACCGATTGGGTATGTATTGGCAAACTATACTGATTTCGGAGCGTTTGGTTATTGGATTGGTTTAATTTGCGGTTTAGCAGCAGGAGCAATCGGTCTTTCTTGGCGATTAAGCATACTCCAGAATAGATATATGGGTATGTCTGCAACTGCAAAATAATTATAACTATTCTTATAGGAATAAAAAGAGGAGTTGTGTAGTAAATTGTCGAAAAAAGTCATATGATAATTTTTTAAGTGAGGTAATACCGATGAATGATTATGATATGGAAAAAGTCCGTGCTTCTTTACATTATTTTCGACATGAGCTTAAAATTCTTCTTGATTTGTTAGAAAGCTATGAAATGGCAAACTATGAGCAGAAGACAATATTACATGAAGAGTTAATCCTACATTTCAAAAAATACAAAGTAAAGTTGAAAAGAGAAATTAAAATCTTGATTGAATACGATGCCAACCTTTTGAGTTCAGACTTTCTCTTACCTTCTTTAGCTGTTGTTTTTGCTTATTTGCAGGATATTGGAGTTAACCGCATCAACCCTAACAGCATTCAAAAAGTGGTCCAACAAATAAAGAAGGCCTACTTTTTTATGGAACGATGTGATCAACGCTTTAAAATAGAGACATAAGAAAAAGGCAGCCGATTGGCTGCCTTTTCATAGTGCCTATATTATTTTCCAATAAACATTTGTGTCCAGTAGTTACCTTCTTCTACATGACCTACACCGATGTGAGTGAAGTTTTCGTTCATGATATTAGCACGGTGTCCTTCAGAATTCATCCATGCATTTACTACCTCTTCAGGGCTTTGTTGACCTTGTGCAATGTTTTCACCAGCTGTACGGTATTCTACTCCAAATTGTTTCATCATATCAAATGGAGATCCGTAAGTTGGGCTGTTATGAGAGAAGTAATTGTTTTGTTGCATGTCTTTAGACTTCTCTTTTGCTACTTTACTTAATTCTTCATCTAATTCTAATGGAGCTAGACCTTGTTTTTCACGCTCCGCGTTTGTTAATTCTACTACTTTCTTTTCAAATTCACTAACAGCACCTGCTGCTTGTTCAGTTGGTTTTTCAGCATTTTGTTGTGGTGCTTGTTGTTGTGGTGCTTGAGCTTCTTGCTTTGGTGCTTCAGCAGGAGCTTCCGCTTTTTCTTCCTTAGGAGCTTCTACTTTTTCAGCAGGTTTCTGTTCAGCTTGCTTTGCAGCTTCTTGCTTTGCTGTTTCTTTTTCAGCTGCTTCTGCAGATGGTGCGCCATTTAAGTTTACTTGTACACCGTATTTTTCTTCAAGCTCTTTTACATAACCATCTAAGAATGCTTTTGCATCTTCTTGATTAGTAAAATTTTTATTTATATTAAATGAAGTGACCTTATTTGTCAGATCACAAGTTGAATTTGTTGGAGCGTTGTTTGATTCGGCTTTTGCATTCATTCCGAATGGAGCCGCTGTTAATACAGCTGCAGTAGTTACAGCAGTGATGATAGACTTTTTGTTGATTTTCATAGGTGTGTTTCCCCCTTGAAAGTTTTTTGTGTTGCTTTCTTGCTACACGAAAATCATATCATGGGTTTTGTGTAATATTAGAGGAATAATATGGGGAATACACCTTAATAATTTCAATAAATATCCATATACTTCAAAACTCTTTATGTATCAACGGATTACACGGAAGTGATAATTAAACCGTTTGGTCAGGATTTTTCCAGTAAAATGAAATGAATTAAAATTATACTAAAATAATGGTGTTGACAAGATTTTATTCAGCCCTTTTTATTACAATTTAGTTCGGTTATGTTACATTTTTTACAGGAAATCTTACTTTTTTGGATGAAAATTCCTATAAAATCAAACAAAACACCAAGCTCTACTATTAAGCCTGGTGTTCATCTTCAATAACTATTTTTATAACCAAGTAAACATATACTTTTTATCTTCTATAGTGTGCGCTTTTTTAACCACTTTTAAAGGCTTGAATGTATCAATCATAACAGCAAGCTCCAATGTCTCTTTCTTCCCAATGCTAGCTTCGGTTGTACCGGGATGGGGACCATGTGGAATTCCCGATGGATGTAATGTAATGGAACCTTCTTCAATTCCTTTGCGGCTCATGAAGTTACCTGCAACGTAATAGAGCAGTTCATCACTGTTCACGTTACTATGATAATATGGCGCCGGAATCGCTTCAGGGTGATAGTCGTATAATCTTGGCACGAAGGAACAAACAACAAAGTTATGTCCTTCGAAGGTCTGGTGAACAGGAGGTGGCTGATGCACCCTGCCTGTTATTGGTTCAAAATCTTCTATATTAAATACCCAAGGATAGAGATAACCGTCCCAACCTACAACATCAAGCGGATGATGCCCAAGTATGTGAGAATGCAAATAACCCCTTGTTTTGGTTATTACTTCGTACTCTCCTTTTTCTGTGTATGTTTCCAACGTTTCAGGACCTCTGAAGTCACGCTCACAAAATGGACTGTGTTCTAGCATCTGGCCATACTCATTGCGGTACCTTCTAGGTGTGGTTAATTGACTGAATGATTCAATAAAGAGGATTTTCGTTTCTTCAATTGGAACGACTCGGTAAATGGTGCCGATCGGTATTGTTACATAATCACCAGGGCGGTATGTAATCGTTCCAAACATGGTTTCTACTTTACCAGAGCCGTAATGAATGAAAAGAAGTTCATCTCCGTCTCCATTCCGATAATAATTCTTCATGGGCTCCGTTACCAAGACTGTACCAATCAATAGATCACTGTTTCCTAACAAGTATTCTCTGGCATCGAGTGCATTGCCTTTGGTCTCAATGGATGTAGTAAGTAGGTGCCTGTGGTTCAGAGCTTCTTGTTCTTCATATTCAGGCATATAGCTACCAAGCACATTTGATTTTACTACTTCTGTAGGCAGGTAGTGATGATAGAGAATGGATTGTGTACCTGAGAAACCTTTTGTACCCATTACTTGTTCCCTATATAATGTGCCGTCTTCTTTTTTAAACATGGTGTGGCGTTTGTGTGGTATTTCTCCCATTTTACGATAATACATGAGCTCACCTCATTATATGTTTAGTTGTTACTTAAAGTTTGATCGTTCCTTTTCGCTGCAGGCACTCGCTTTCCGCGGGGCGGTGCTTGAGCCTCCTCACTTCGTTGCGGGGTCTCAAGTCTACCGCTACCTCCCGCCGGAGTCGAGTGCCTTCCGCTCCAATCCACTAGTTGCTGGATATTACTTTCTGCAACAACACACTTATTTTATTGTGTTTTTCAACGTCCCTAAACCTGTGATGGATAATTCTACTTCATCACCAGGTTGTAGCCAGTGGTGTACTTCTGTTCCGAGTTCTAGGATGCAGCCTGTTCCAACTGTCCCAGATCCTATAACTTCTCCAGGGTATAATGTAACATCTGCTGATGCTCTTTCAATCATTTGAGCAAATGTATAGTGGATCTGCTCGAAATTCCCTTTAGAAAGAAGAGTTCCATTAACAGAAGCGGTCATTTCTAAGTTGTAGCCTTTATTTGTCTTTAACGATTCAAGTTCATCTGGTGTCACAATGACAGGACCTAAAGATGTGGCAAAATCTTTTCCCTTTGCAGGACCCAATCCTACCTTCATCTCTTTTGCTTGAAGGTCCCTTGCACTCCAGTCATTCATGATGCAATAGCCGAAAATGTATTCCTCTGCATCCTTTGCTTTGATATTTCTGCCTTCTTTCCCAATGATGCAGGCGATTTCCAGCTCATAATCTAGCCACTCGCAAGCTGCTGGTTTATCAATAGATTCACCAGGACCTTTAATGGCCAAGTGGTTGGTAAAATAAAAAACGGGAATCTCATACCACTCCGGAATTACACCAAGCCCCCTTTTTGCCCGTGCAGTCTTTACATGTTCCTCAAATGCATAGAAATCCCGAACGCTTACAGGTCTTGGTAAAGGTGCAAGAAGGGTGACTTCCTCTCTTTTGTATCTACCTTTTTTGCTGTCACTACTTAAATGAAGGGAAACTATATCTCTAAATTTCTCATAATGGTTTATCAATGAAAGAAGGTCGCTTGGTAATAGACCATCTGATGCTTCGTTCATATCGACAACAATGTCATGATTTATCCAGCCGGCTTTTATTTCACCAGAGCTATTTTTAAAAGTAATATACTTCATGACAAACCCTCACATTTCCTTATTTACGTTGAAGTTCAAACATATCACTTATTGCCTTGGTGTACATACTCCCTGCCATTCTACCTACAGGATTCAATTTCTTTGTGTCAATCTTTCCATCGAAATAAAGATTATCTGATATGTGGAAACTCTCTACTTTTCCTATAACAAGGCTACCTGAACCTGGTACATCACCGAAATGCAACACTTGGTGAAGAGTGCATTCCATTTGTACGAGGCTTTCCTTCACTCGTGGAGGTGTAACTATGAGACTTGGTTCTTTCGTGAAACCCGATTCTACAAATTCATCCACTTCGCTTGGGAATTCCGTTGCGGTGATATTCATCTGTTCTACAATTTCCTCACTGACAATATTGATGACAAACTCCTTCGTACATTCAATATTCAATAAGGTATCTTTTTTGGACCCATCTGTCCCTCTTCTCATAGGAGAAAAGCAGACAAGCATCGGCTCTGCACTAATAGCTGTAAAAAAGCTGAAAGGAGCGATGTTTGCAACTCCTTCCTTATTAATAGAAGAAACTAGTGCAATGGGTCTTGGCAAGATAGAACCCACCATCAGCTTGTATGCATCTTTCCAGGCAAGATTGCTTGGTTGGATATCCATGTTTGTCACCTGCACTTTGCTACAAATTTTTTAACGTTTCAATAAAATAACGGTTATCTTCCATGGAGCAGATGGTGACCCTTATACTGTTTGGATACCCCAAGACTGCTCCTGATTTAACCATGATCCCATTTGTTAATAATTTTTGTATAATCTCATTTCCATCTCTGCCGATATGTATCATCATAAAATTCGCTTGTGTAGGGAAATAGGTATAACCTAGTTCATCTAGTTCTGACTCCAAGTACACTCTTCCTTCTTCATTGCGAAGGATACACACTCTTCTGAATTCCTGATCCGTAATGGCTTCCATCGCAGCTGCTTGAGCAAGCTGATTTACATTGAAAACCTCTTTCACTTTGTTTAATTCTGCTGATATGGAAGGATCCATGATGCCATAACCAATTCTTAATCCAGCCAGTCCATAAACTTTAGAAAATGTTCGTAATATAACAAGATTGGAATGTTTTTTCAATAGAGGTATCGATTGAAGGTATTCCTCACTTGTTGCATATTCATAGTACGCCTCATCCAACACAATTAAGATATGTTCTGGTACTTTTTCAATGAAAGAAATAAGTTCAGCTTTTTGTACAATTGTCCCTGTTGGATTATTGGGATTGCAGACAAAAATCATTTTCGTCTGTTCTGTAATATTAGCAAGCATGGCTGTCAAATCATGCACACCATTTTTTAATGGAACGATCACCGGCTTGCCGCCTTCAATGGAGACATTGGTTTTGTATCTCGGGAATGTAATATCAGCCATAATCGCTTCTTCCTCAGTATTCAGAAAAGCTCTGATAAGCAGCCTGATTATTTCATCTGAACCATTTCCGATGAACAACTGATTTTGTGCTACTCCCAAAAAATCCGCCAATTTGGTAGAGAGAGCTCTTGCCGAACCATCAGGGTATGTAAATAAATGATCTAGCCTTTGCATTAATTGTTTCTTTACAAGCGGTGAACATCCAAACACATTTTCAATTTCAGACATATTTTTTATGGTCGCAATCCCTAATTCTGTCTGTATATCCTGCAAGCTTTTCCCTAAAGGGTAGGCAGCAATATGCTGGAGAATTTCTCGGCTTTTTACTTTTACCGCCATGCTTAAATCTACCTCCTATAAAAAAGGGAGGAAACTGGTCCTCCCCTTAGTGACGTACTTACAAATTCCCTCTTAATTCTTGCTCTCTTTCAATGGATTCAAATAACGCTTTGAAGTTTCCTTCCCCAAAGCCTTTTGCCCCCTTACGTTGGATAACTTCAATGAAAAGGGTTGGTCTGTCAACAATAGGTTTTGTAAAAATTTGTAGTAGATATCCCTCATCGTCCCGGTCAACCAGAATGCTCAGCTCGCGAAGCTTTGCAATTTCCTCATCAATTTCTCCAACTCTTTCTGACAACATTTCATAGTAAGTGTCAGGCGTATTAAGGAACTCTACACCATTTTCTTTTAGTTTGCTTACTGTCTGAACAATATCTTCTGTCAAAATTGCGATATGCTGAACACCGGCCCCATTATAGAATTCCAAGTATTCTTCAATTTGTGATTTTCTTTTTCCTTCTGCAGGTTCATTGATCGGGAATTTGATTCTACCACCATTGTGCATTACTTTTGACATTAGCGCGGAATATTCTGTGTTAATATCTTTATCTGTAAAATGAGTCATTTCTTTAAAGCCCATTACTTTTTCGTAGTAAGCAACCCATTCTTCCATTTGCTCTACGTTCCCCACCACATGATCGATTCCAATAATGCCAGCGTCCTTAACAGGAGTGGAGTTCGTGTATGCTTTGAATCCAGGCATGAATACCCCATTATAATTTTTGCGTTCAACCAATGTGTGAATGGTATCTCCGTATGTACCAATTACCGCTTTTTTCAATGTTCCGTGCTCGTCTGTCAGCTCTTGTGGGGGCTGTATAGCTATTGCTCCTCTTTCCACCGCTCCGTTGTAAGCACTTTCAACATCTTCCACGACAAGCGCAATATCCTTTACTCCGTCTCCATGCTTTTTAACAAACTCAGAAATCTTTGTATCTTGCTTAAGGGAACCTGTAATGACAAGTCGTACATTACGTTGTTTTAAAACATAGGAGACGGTTTCCCTGTTGCCTGTTTCTAAACCGGAATAGGCTATAGGTTGAAAACCGAATGTGGTTGCAAAAAAGTGTGATGCTTGTTTAGCGTTGCCAGTGTAAATCTCCAAATAGTCGACATCTTTCACTGGAAAAACTTCTTCTGCTTGATCTTTTTTTTGCATTGTTTTTTCTACGTTCATAAATACCCCTCCTAATTTATATCTAAAAAATATTATTATTCTGAATATAATATAATCTAATATTTTCAAAGTCTGCAAGAGTCTCGTTTAAAGCTAGAATGCTTTGACGCGCCAACGTGTCATGACGAAGTTACTTTTTGCTTTGTTACTTTCGGGGCCTTATGAATTGCTTTTCCTTCTAAATCCTCCACCGACTCCCATATGGCTTCATTTACACTCGGGTGCGGATAGGAAGGAAACAGCAAATCCTCTTTCCTTGCAACCATTTCCAAAGCAAGCGTTCCAGTACTGATCATTTCTACCGCTTGGGATCCCATCAAATGAATACCCAATACCAGATCTGTTTTGGCATCAGTAACAGTTTTAGTGAAACCCTCTTTTTGGCCAAGAATGCTGGCATAACCATTTGATTGCAGGGTGCTTTCTCCTATCTTCACTTCAAATCCATTTTCAATCGCTTCTGTTTCCGTCATTCCGACAGATGCAATTGGAGGGATGGACTGAACGATTCTAGGTAGAAACGTAAAATCGCACTCGGATTGTTGGCCTGCAATGTTTTCCGCCGCCACTTTTCCCTGTTTAATTGCTTTAACTGCCAAGGCAGGACCTTCTGTAATATCGCCAATTGCATAAATCGATGGTACATTTGTACAGCATGCTTCATTAGTTTTAATAAAACCTTCATCACTCAAATGAATGCCAGCCCGCTGAATACCAAGTGATTCTGTTGACGGTTTTCTTTCTTCAGCACAATAAAGATGTGAACTCTCCAAATTAACTGATTCATTCTTACCGTGCTCAAATGCCACTTTCCACTGATTCTCATCGTACCTGAACTGAGGAGTTGTATCAGCCTTATAGAGCTTTATTTTTTGCTTTTTTAATTGCCTCTGCAGTTCCTTGTTGATAGAAGGATCGAATGTAAATTCATGCTGGTCTGGCGGAAGAATCCATGTCACCTTTGAACCTAAGCTGTTAAAGGTGGTTGCAACTTCAATGGTAACATCATCGTTTCCATATAAAATAAGCTCATCTGGTAATATTTCCAGGTTCCATATCGAAGTAGGTGTTAGAGCATGATGATGTATTTCTGCAATCGGCTTTTTATTGCAACCGGCAGCAATAATGACATCATTAAAAGTGAAAGTATCATATTGATGCCCATTCTCCACCCCTATTTTACTGGCGGATATAAAGGAGGCTTCACCCTCTATGATCTCGATTTTATTTGCCTTACATAATGCAACGACACCTTGAAGTAGTTGCTCCACTACCTTCTTTTTATGTTCCTGTAACCTTAGTAGATCGAATGTTACACCGCTAGTTTCCAGCCCAAGCTGTTGAAAAGAACCCATCCGTTGAAAAGACTGCGCAGCTGCAGTATGTACTTTGGATGGAATGCATCCTTCATTTAAGCAGACTCCACCAAGCTTGTTTTTCTCTATGATGGTAACCTGTCTGCCTAGCTGAGCCGCTCTTATTGCAGCGTGATAACCACCCGGGCCTCCGCCGATTACCATTACATCACGTTCTTGAGTAAGTTCGCCAACAACCATTTAAACCAGCTCCAGCATTAATAATTTTGGTTCTTCTAAAAGTTGAGTCAACCTGTTGGTAAAGGCGACTGCTGTAGCTCCATCCGCCACACGATGATCGAAGGACATGGAAATGTTCATAATGGAACGTATTACAATCTCATCCTGCTCATTTACAACTGGACGCTTTTTGGTTTTATGGAAGGAGATCAAGCCCACTTCCGGCTGATTTATGATTGGTGTAGCGCCAATACTTCCTCCAAGTGGACCGACATTACTGATGGTAAAACTGCCTCCGGTCAAATCCTTCATGGAAAGCTTATTGTCCTGGGCCTTTTTTGTAAACTCTTTTAAATTGGCGTGGATTTCTTTTAGTGACTTTCTCTCTACATTACGGATCACAGGGACAATTAGTCCATCTTCTGTATCAGTAGCTATTCCTATGTGATGTTCTTTCATTAACTCGATCGTCTCTTCCTGCTCATTCAATCTGGCATTAAAGATTGGATAATCTTTTAGGGCGATGGAGATGGCTTTTAGGAATAAAGCAGTTGCTGAAATGCTTTGATTGCTTTTTTTCCAAATCTCCCTGAGTTCTAAAATATTTGTCACATCTACTTCTTCAAAATGAGTGCAATGAGGAATCGTAAGCAGGGACTGTGACATTTTTTTGCCGATTTGTTTTCTTCGTCCTCTGTATGGAATAATCGTAGAAGATTCTTGATGATTATTAGATTCCGTTTTTGGTTGAAGTTGTTGAACTGCCTCTTCTTTCACTTCCAATTTAGTTTCAGGTTGCTTTTTACTTTCTATGAATCTATATACATCTTCATCTGTGATTCTACCAGCTGGACCGGTTCCTTCGATTTGTTCAATATCAACCCCGGCGTCCCTCGCAATTTTTCTTGTATAAGGAGCAGCCATGATTCTAAATGAATGTAACTTTGTTGGAGGTTGATGCTCTCTTGTTGTTTCAACAGGTTTTGTGGAAGTGTTTGTATGTGCTGGGGTGGGAGGAGTGATGGATTCCTTCCCAGCTGATTCAGTCTCTAGTATAAATAAGGTAGTACCAACTGGAATGGTTTCTCCTTCTTTTACCAATATTTCTTTAATGACTCCTGCATATGGTGCTGGTATTTCAGCAGTCATTTTATCTGTTTGTACCTCAACTAGAGGCTCATCTGGCTTCACCTTATCTCCTTTTTTAACAAAAAAAGATAAAATATCAGCCTGCGTCATGCCTTCCCCAATATCATGAAGTTTGACCTCGATCATATTTTGAACCCCCTTTCGCTAAAACTTCATCACTTTGTTTACTGCCGCAACCACCCTGTCAGTAGTTGGCAGGTAGTAGTCTTCAAATCCGAAATAAGGAACAGGTACATCATATCCCGTTACTCGCTCCACCGGCGCCTTTTGATAGAGGAACGATGTTTCATTGATGATGGCAAGAACGTCCCCACTAACACTTGTCGCCGCATGCGCTTCGTGCACAATAATCGTTCTACCCGTCTTCTGTACAGAATCTGCAATGATATCTTTGTCAATGGGGTATAGGCTTCTCAGGTCGATCACTTCGCAGCATACACCCTCAGACTCTAGTTTCTTCGCAGATTGAAGGGCTACGGGAACCATCGCTCCCCACGCGATAATGGTGACATCCTCGCCTTCCCTGCAGATCTTTCCTTTTCCGATTTCCACCGTATATTTTCCTTCAGGCACTTCTTCTCTGACAGATCGATAACAGCGCATCGGCTCTAAAAATAGTACAGGATCTGGATCCTCGATGGCAGCAATCAATAATCCTTTGGCGTCATATGGATTAGATGGACAAACCACTTTGATTCCCGGCATATGGGTGAAAATTGCTTCTGTACTATCTGAGTGGATTTCTGGTGCCCTAACCCCTGCCCCATAAGGTGCACGGATGACCATAGGCACGGTGTAATGACCCATCGTTCTAGCTCTAATCCTTGATGCATGCGTCATTATCTGTTCGTAGGCAGGATAAATAAATCCAAGAAATTGTATCTCTGTTACCGGACGGAAACCATTTATCGCCATTCCGATTGCAGCTCCAATGAAACCAGCTTCACTTAAAGGTGTATCCATGACACGGTCTTCGCCATATTTTTGTTGTAGGCCTTCTGTAGCCCGGAAAACACCACCATTTACCCCAATGTCTTCGCCCATGAGAAGTACATTTTCGTTTTCTCGAAGCATGGTATCTAACCCATCCGTAATAGCTTGAACCATAGTCAATGTTTTCGTTTTCAATGCCGTTTCCACTATGCTTCACCTCTCATCAGTTGAAGAAGTTCCTTTTTCTGCTGCTCAATTCCCCAAGTCGGTTGTTCAAATACATAATCGAACATGTCAGCAGGATTTGCCTTTGGAAAACTCTCCATTTCTTCTATTGCTGTATCGACTTCTTGAGACAAATCCACTAACATTGATTCTTTCCAGTCTTCTGTATACCAGCCTTGATTTTTCATAAAGCGTTCCAAACGAAGAACAGGGTCATTCTCGCGTCTTTTCTCACTTTCAGATTGATCCCGATATTTGGTAGGGTCATCAGCTGTCGTATGAGCACCATATCTCCATGTTACCGCTTCGATTAAGGTTGGCCCATCGCCGTTTCTTGCTTTCTCTAAAGAATCCAACGTGTGAAAATACACGGAAAAAATATCATTTCCGTCAATACGAACACTTCTCATATCATAAGCAAGTGCTTTCTGGGCAATTGTTTCGGTATTCATTTGTTTGGATAGGGGCACAGAAATGGCAAAATGATTGTTCTGGTTAAAAAACACAACCGGCGCCTTAAGAACGCTTGCAAAGTTTAACCCTTCATGAAAATCACCTTCAGATGTTGCACCATCCCCGAAATAAACTATACTTGCATTTTTCGTTCCTTTTCTTTTCTCTGCATAGGCTGCGCCTACCGCATGTGGTAGCTGTGTTGCTATTGGAATCCCCGGTGGAAATACTTTCTTCCCATTTGCCGGAATACACCCTTCATTTCTCCCATTCCAAAACAGGAGAATATTACGAAGGGAGTGACCGAACGTCATGGTAGCACCATGGTCCCTATAAGAAGGAAATAGCCAGTCTTCATCATTCAATGCCATCGCACTCCCTACTTGGGAAGCTTCTTGCCCTTCATATGGAGCATAGGTACCGATGCGACCTTGTCGTTGAAGACTGATACATTTTTTGTCAAAGGTGCGAATTCTAAGTAAATGTCTATACATGGACTTTGCCAAATCTTCGGTGATTCTTTCTTCGTACGTTTTATCAAGGAAATTGCCCTGATTATCGATAATCTGAATGATAGGAAATTGATTGTTCAACTTATTTCCCCCTCTATTAAACTCGTACTGACCATTTTGGTCGCTTGGAATGGGTAAAGAAGCTGTTCCTTCTGCTTCTGTCTACCAATCTCTGTTCACAGAAATTATTTGCCGCTTCCACTGTCGTAATATTCATTTTCTCTGCTTCTTTATATACATCCATTAAAGAATTGTAGATAGCCATGGTTTTGCGAAGAACACGTTCTTTGTTTGGTTCATATAGTTCATCTGCCACTTGAATCAGTCCACCGGCATTGACGATGTAATCTGGAGCATAAAGAATCCCTTTTTCTTGCAGCATCGCACAGTGATGATTTTCAATCAGCTGGTTATTGGCAGAACCTACTACCGCTTTTACCTTCAACTGTTCTATAGTCTGATCATTGATGATTCCACCCAATGCGCACGGTACAAACACATCCGCCTCAACTGAGTAAATTTCATCTCCGCCAACCACTTTGATTCCTGCTCCAATTTCTTTTGCTTTGGACACCAGTTGGTTTATGGCGATTTCATTAATATCAGAAACATAAATGTCAGCGCCGGCATTCATCAACTGCTCTGCCACTTTTGCCCCGACCTTCCCAAGTCCTTGGATGGCATAACTTTTTCCGTAAAGGTTTTTGGAACCCCATAGTGTAAGGTTTGTTGCTTCGATTCCGTAAATAACCCCTTGAGCTGTTGGAACGGAAGAATCCCCACTACCGCCATACACCTCATCAACACCAACAATACAATTTGTTTCTTTTAATGCATGAACAAAATCCTCAGGAGAAGTGCCCATATCAGTACCGGTATAAAAGCGCCCATTTAACGACTCTACAAACTGACCAAAAGCTCTAAATAACTCAGGAGTTTTATCTTTATTAGGGTCACCAATGATGACCGCTTTCCCCCCACCAAAGTCAACGTCAGCTGCTGCGCATTTATAGGTCATCCCTTTTGACAGACGAAGAACATCATACAGTGCGGCATCTACTGATTGATATGGTTGCATACGGCATCCGCCCAAAGCAGGTCCTAGAGTTGTGTTATGTATGGCAATAATGGCTTTAAGTCCTGTATCTGGATCGTTACAAAATACTACCTGTTGGTGTTGTTGAATTTTATCAAACATTTCCATTCCTCCAACTTCAGAAGTAAGCGTTTTCATATTTGTCAAAGCAACCACCCTTTTTCCATTATTCTTTTAGTCTATCATTTTTTTAATTTTACTTTTTGGTAATATTACTTGCGTAACTTCACCTTCACCAACAACACGATCATCAGAAAATATTAGGACTTTTGTGATGATGAAGTTCTTCTTAAGACCCACTACCGTTCCTTCTAACGTCAAGATTGTACCTTCTGTTGCAGGTGCCAAATGCTTCACTTTAACTTCTGCACCCATTCCTTCTTCCGTCTCTTCCAAAACCTTTAAAATTATTTGGCGTGAAACCCACTCCATGTGATAGACCATCGTTGCTGTGGAATATACGGGATGCACTAGTTCCCCTTCAAACTGGGCAAACATTTTGTTGGAAACGGTGATTTGAATAGAATGTTTCGTACCTAAGGTAAGTTCCGGCTTCATGTGTTCACCCCAAAACGTATAACGTTTATTCAACGCTATAATAACATTTCGTTAAATGAACAGTCAATAAATTGTAGAAATTTTATAAATAGTCAATCATAAATGGCTAAGTCTATCTTTGAAAACAAAAAATAAAGACCGAGCAAAATGCTCTAGGTTTTATAAAACCTATAAATTTTAGTTGATTTTTTTTCACCGCTGTTCCTTTCCCCAAATGGCTTCGCTTTCCGCGGGAGGAAGGGACAGGTAAGACCCCGCAACGGAGTTCGTAGGCTTACAGGGCCGCCCGCAGGCAAGCGAAGCGCCTAGAACGAAAATCAACCGTTTTATATAGGTTGTTACACGAAATTTTAATCTCTTGAGACGTTTTCTCGCTTTCGCATAGCTTTCTAATATTGGACTTGGCCGGATCTTCCCTTTGCGCTCATCTGTGACTATTTCAATAAAATCCCTTGTAACCAAGGGCTTCATATTGGCGATGAGGACCTCTCTTCTCCTGATTTCTCGTCACTGACGTCTTCATAACGTCGATGAGGACCTCTCTTCTCCTGATTTCTAGTCACTGAGGTCTTTATTACGGTGATGAGGACTTCTCTTTTCCTGATTTCTCGTCACTGATGTCTTCATAACGGTGATGAGGACCTCTCTTCTCCTGATTCCTCGTCACTGAAGTCTTCATAACGGTGATGAGGACCTCTCTTCTCCTTTTTCCTTCTCACTGAAGTCTTCATTACGGCGATGAAGACATCTCTCCTCCTTTTTTCTCGTCACTGATGTCTTCATACAGGCAATGAAGACATCTCTTCTCCTTTTTCCTCGTCACTGAAGTCTTCATAACAGCATTCCCTCAAACAATAAAAAGAGGAAGATGCACAAGCCATCTCCCCCCTTCACATATTCAACTTAACAATGCTCTGTCGTTGGTCATTGCTTGGCCGCGTATTCGCTGGAATTCAGTTAACAATCGTTCAATGGTAAGAGATTTCTTTTCTTCCTCTCCTACTTCCAGAATGATTTGCCCCTTATCCATCATAATTAAACGGTTCCCAAGATCTAAGGCCTGCTGCATGTTGTGGGTTACCATCAATGTCGTCAACCCTTTATCTGCAACAATTTCTTTTGTGATATTGGTGATCAACTCTGCACGGGATGGATCAAGAGCCGCCGTATGCTCATCTAAAAGCAGTATGTCAGGTTCTGTGAACGTTGCCATTAAAAGTGACAATGCTTGCCTTTCCCCACCTGAAAGCAATCCAACTTTTGCGCTCAATCTATTTTCCAAACCAAGGTGCAACGTTTCCAGCACCTCTTTAAAATATGCTTTTCTCTTTTTGGTCACGCCCATTTTTAATGTGCGATTTTTATTCCGCGAAAATGCCATTGCTAAATTCTCTTCAATCGTCATCGTAGGAGCCGTTCCTGCCATTGGGTCTTGGAACACCCTTCCTATATATTTTGCCCTTTTATGTTCTGCCATAAAAGTGACATCACGCCCATCAATCTCTACTTTTCCGGTATCAGGCGTTAGCACACCAGAAATCATATTCATTAGCGTTGACTTACCGGCACCGTTACTACCGATGATGGTAACAAAGTCCCCTTGTTTCAAGGAAAGGTTGATGGTATCAAGCGCATTTTTTTCATCTTGAGTTCCTTCATTAAAAATTTTGTTAATCTGTGTTAAGTGTAGCACGTTGATCCCCCTTTTCATTGGCAGAATGAAGAGTTTCTAGCTTTAACAGCTTCTGTTTCTTCCGCTTTCTATCTTTATAACTCTCAATGAATTTAGGGGTGATAAGCGCCAAAATAACAATCGTTGCCGTTATGGCTTTCAAGTCACCTGTTTCTAAGAACTCCACCCTTAATGCAAGCGTCACGACAATACGATAAATGATGGCGCCACCGATAACGGCAAAAGTCGTCCATGCAATCGTTCTAGTACCGAAAATTGCTTCTCCGATAATAACAGATGCCAAGCCGATGATAATCATCCCAATCCCCATTCCGACATCTGCATACCCGCCATGCTGGGCAATCAGTGCACCAGAAAAGGCAACCATAGCATTTGAAATCCCAAGACCAAGAATAACAAGTCCACTTGTATTGGCAGAAAGGCTTCGAATCATCCGCTTATTATCACCAGTCGCTCTGATAGCCAAGCCTATTTCTGTTTTTAAAAACAAATCTGTTAAGATTTTTATCGCGAACGTGACAATCAACATAATGAAGATGATTCCCCATGTTCTAGGAACAAAAGCTCCTAGTCCGATAGTGGAGAATAGATTATTTAAGAATTCATCTATTCCGGTATTCCCCCACCAGGAACGGATGTTGGTGAAAAAAGTATCACTATTCAATAATGGTACATTGGACCTTCCCATTATTCGCAAATTGATAGAATAAAGAGCAATCATCATTAAAATACCAGATAAAAGTGGATTGATTTTACCAAACGTATGTAAGGAACCGGTAATGCAGCCTGCGATAAATCCTGCAATCATTGCCACAACTGTAGCTGTGATAGGACTATATCCGCTGACAATCATTGTTGCAGCAACTGCAGCGCCAGTTACAAAGCTACCATCTACCGTCAAATCGGGAAAATCAAGGACCCTAAAGGAAAGATATACCCCTAGGGCCATGATTGCGTAGATGATTCCCAATTCGACTGAACCAAAAATTGCTGTTATCATGTCAGAATCATCTCCTTGTTGTCTTAAAAGTTCTTATTTTTTATCGTAGAACTCTGCAAATTCAGTCCAAGCATCTTTCACTTCCAAGCCTTGAGCTTCTGCAGCGTCTGTGTTAATAGTTAATTTCAAGCTTTGAGGGTAAGATACTGGAATTTCAGAAGGATCTTTTTCCCCTTTAAGAACTTGAACAGCCATTAAGCCTGTCTCATAACCTAAGTCATAATAGTTAAATCCACTTGCTGCCACTGCTCCTGCTTCCATCGAATCAAGATCTCCTGCAAACAAAGGAATCTTTTCATTCGTTGCAACTGTAATAAGTGATTGAATAGCTGAAACAACCGTGTTGTCTGTTGGCATATAGATAGCATCTACTCTTCCAATTAAAGATTCAGCAGCCTGCTGAACTTCTGCAGATGTAGAAACAGAAGCTTCTACTAGAGTTCCGCCTTTTTCCTCAACAAGACTTTTTACTGTTTCGACCTGAACAACAGAGTTTTGCTCCCCGGTATTATAGATAACACCAATATTTTTCGCACCAAGCTCGTCTACCATGAAATTGATAGTAGTGGCAATAGCATCAGGATGTGTATCTGAAGTACCTGTAATGTTATCCCCTGGTTTTTCGAAGGACTCTACCAACTGGGCACCAACAGGATCAGTTACAGATGTAAAAATGATTGGAATATCTTTTGTCGCCTGTAAAGCACTTTGCGCACTTGGAGTGGAGTTAGCAAAAATCATATCCACTTCATCTGCAACAAATTTGTCTGCAATAGGCTTGTTATTATTTGGATCTCCTTGGGCATTTTGAACATCATATTTAACATTCTCGCCTTCTTTATAGCCATTGTCTTCTAATGCCTTCTTAAATCCTTCGAATGCTGCATCCAAAGAAGGGTGTTCAGCAATTTGGGTTACCCCAACAACTACTTGATCCTTTGCATCTCCGCTAGTTGAATCGGAGCTACAGCCGACTAGTAGGGCTGCGCATGCCATGCTTGCCAAAATAGATTTCATCTTAAACTTTTTCATCCTTATCCCCCTTATATATGTTTATAAGCTACATATAATTATGTAAGCTTTTGAAACCGTTTACATATGCTGATATCTATGATGGGCAAATCGTTATTCGTTTTTTCAACGTTATATTAACACCAATAAACAAATAGTGTCAATATATTCGAAAAATTTAAATAAATTTATTATTTTACAATAAATACGCCATTTTTCCCTAAAACCCTTTTTCTTTTTTTAAATTAATAAAAGAAACCTCTGAATGGATAAGAGGTTTCTTGACATTATAATTTGGCAACTGCTTTATGAAGTTGCTTTCTTGCTTCCGTCACCATCTGTTCAAATAGTTCACTAACAGTTGGTATGGTTTTAATGATACTTGATATTTGACCACCATTGATAAAACCTTGTTCCAGCTCTCCCTCTACTGCGCCTTTGATATGGTGATCTTCCGTGGTCAGCAAATTAAACTCTTCAAGCGTTATCCCTTCTGTCTCTTTTTTTAGAAGTAACTCAGCATATGGAGTACGGAGGACCCTTCTAACTCTCCCGACTGTTCTGCCAACAACGACAGTGCCCTGATCATCAGCCGCTAGGATGGAGTTCTTATAATGATTATGGAACGGTGCTTCTTTTGTTGCAATCAGTCTTGTCCCCATCTGTACTCCAGAGGCACCAAGGGCCAAAGCTGCAGCAAGCCCTTTTCCATCCCCGATTCCCCCTGCGGCTACAACAGGAATGGATACAGCCTCTACCACCTGTGGAATCAAGGTCATAGTGGTTGTTTCTAGATTTGAATTTATGCCAGCAGCTTCATATCCTTCTGCCACAATAATATCAGCGTCAGCATTTTCTGCTTTCATTGCCTGTTTAGGTGAAGCAACCACACATATGACCGTTACGCCATGTTCTTTTAGCTTAGGAATGTAAGGAGCCGGGTTCCCTGCTGAAAGAGAGACCACCGGTACCTCGTGCTTAATAATCAGTTTCAGAACCTCTTTTGTGTAAGGAGAAACAGACAATGCGACATTCACTGCAAATGGTTTATCGGTAAGTTTTTTCGTTTGTTTGATGATTTCATCCACTTCTTCGGGCTTCATCGTTCCTGCCCCTATTGTACCAAGACCTCCTGCGTTGGAGACTGCGGCAGTTAATGGCGCATTACTGATGTTTCCCATTCCACCTTGAATGATCGGAAAGTTTATATTGAGAATTTCTTGTAGTTTATTCATCAATTAATTCACCCCTCGTAAAAATAATGTTATACTAATTTTAATATTTAGACAATAATAATTAGGGAGTGAATGATGAATGATTTATCCTTTTGGCGGGAAGAAACCTCAACTTCATGATTCAGTATTTGTAGCACCTGGCGCACGGATTATTGGTGACGTAACGATTGGGGAAGAATCGACAGTTTGGTTTAACGCGGTTCTTCGGGGTGATGAAGGACCAATAACAATTGGGAAAAGATGCAGCATCCAGGATAATGTAACTGGGCATTTATACGAAGGATTCCCATTAGTGGTGGAGGATGAGGTAACAGTAGGTCACACTGCCATTCTTCATGGCTGTACAATTAGAAAACGATGCATTGTAGGCATGGGTTCTACGATTTTGGATGGTGCTGATATTGGTGAAGAAAGTATCATTGGTGCCAATACTTTGATTCCTTCCGGTAAAAAGATTCCACCACGTTCATTGGTTGTTGGGTCCCCCGGTAAGGTTATTCGTGAATTAACTGACAGGGATTTGGAGCTAATTCAGCTATCCATTGATACATATGTGCAAAAAGGGAAAGATTATCAGAAGGAATTAGGAGATTAATAGACGTAAGTTGCGTGCGGAACCGGGCTAGGTAGATTGCTCGGTTTTTTTGTTTGTGGAAAAATCATTTGGGTAATTTTTGATCGTCGTGTTGAAGACTTCAGTGACGAGAAAATAGGAGCAGAGAGGTCCTCATGGGCGTGATGAGGACCTCGGTGACGAGAAAATAGGAGTTGAGAGGTTCTCATGGGCGTGATGAGGACCTCAGTGTCGAGAAAATAGGAGTAGAGAGGTACTCATGAGCGTGATGAGGATCTCGATGTCAAGAAAATAGGAGTAGAGAGGTACTCATGAGCGTGATGAGGATCTCGGTGACGAGAAAATAGGAGTAGAGAAGTCCTCATGAGCGTGATGAGGACCTCGGTGACGAGAAAATCATGCATGGACGTCCATGAGGACCTCAGTGATGAAAAAAATGAGTAGAGAGGTCTTCATTATGCTTTTTGATTTGATTGATATTTGATGAAATTATTTTATTGATACTGTCTTTTTGGATTTAGTTGACTAGCTTCTACAATTTTATGATGATCTTCTACTTTAATATATGAAACTTTTACACTTTATTAAGAACCTTCTACACTTTTCGGCCCACCTTATACCTTCCAACAAAAATCGACACAGCCTATATGTATCATAATAATGTTATGTAAACTCAAACTAAACGAAAACAAAGCACTTCCACCCTCTAAAGTGGAAATGCTCCATCACTCCATAATATAAGGATGATTCATCACATCATACTTCTTATCCTTCAATTCCAGCTCATTTCCATCCTCAAAGACTTCTTCAAAAAAGCGGGAAGCAGGCTCTGCCAATTCTTTATAATACTCACTAAATAAAGATGCGGCATGACTGCCTAGCCACATATCTGGTAACAGCTCTTCTGGCAGTCCCGGATCAACGAACAAAAACTTTCTGTATTCATGTACAAGCTTGGTACGCTCCACGAAACATTCTGCGTCTGTCATCTGGCCTTTCCCTATCTTATTCTTATCGATAATGTATTTCTGGCTGTATTCTTGAATAAATTGTTGATATCTGCCATTAATCTCATTAAGATCCCAGCTTTTCATGACAAGTCGTTCATTTTCATATGGCCCATGATATTCAGAAATGAAAAAGTCTACATACTCTTCTATTTCGTATTTTGCAATAAGGTCGTGTACCTGTTTTTCTAATGAGTTGGGCGAAATCCAGCAGCTGTTGGATAATGTCCCAAATCCACTCCAGACTAACTCTTTACGTAGCTCGTCCCGAACACTTCTAATTTCTTCTGGTATAGTATACATGAGCATTCGCCATTTCCCATCCCAGCTATCCGTCTTCAGCTTAAAAATACGTTTCGCCGCTTCGTCAATTCTTTTTACGCCGCGTTCTGTTAAAAAATAATAACTTTTGTTTCCCTTTTTCTCCGCTTGGACCCATCCCTGTTTATTCATACGCGATATCGCTGCACGTACCGCTTGATCATTATGACCAAATTCATTTAATAATTTGATTAAGCTTCCAATCCAAATTTTATTCCCATAATGTCTAACATAGTCACCATATAAAGTAAAAATCATTGATCTTGTATTCATTTCCTGCATCCTCTTTCTACCACATAAGATAAATCGCTATATTACAGTAATTTTATTTTAACAGAGTAACGCGTTATAGAAAAGATGGAAATGGAAAACGCACCCACACATCTAAATGCACCTCAAAGAACCATAGAGCGTTATGCCCTACGATTCTTGTGGTCTCTCAATTATCGTCGCAATTCCCTGACCAACCCCTACACACATCGTTGCAAGACCGTATCGCACACCCCGTTTGTTCATTTCATGCACAAGCGTAGTTAGAATCCTTGCCCCGCTGGCACCAAGAGGATGGCCAAACGCAATTGCCCCCCCGTTAACATTGACTCTGCTAGGGTCTAATTCCAGTTGGCGCATACATTCCAGCGATTGGGATGCAAATGCTTCATTTAACTCAATGAGGTCCATATCTTCGACAGACAATCCTGCCCGCCCAAGAGCTTTTCTGGTAGCATAAATCGGTCCGATTCCCATAATGGATGGTGTAAGACCTGCAGCGGCCGACGTGACATACCTCGCTAACGGCTTTAAGCCAAGCTCTTTCGCTTTTTCTGCACTCATCAAAAGCAGTGCCGATGCGCCGTCATTCACACCGGACGCATTGCCGGCAGTGATTGTCGTACCTTCGCCAAAAATAGGTTTCAAGTTGCTCAGTTTCTCCAAAGTTGTCTCAGGACGAGGATGCTCATCGCACTCAACAATTGTTTCTTTACCTTTTCTATCCACAATCGTGACTGGTACCATCTCTTCTTTGAAACGGTCGGATTCCATTGCTACTTTGGCTTTTTGCTGGCTTTCATAGGCAAATGCGTCTTGATCCTCACGGGAAACGGAGAATTCTTTTGCCACGTTTTCTGCCGTTTGCGGCATCGTGTCCACTCCGTACATCTTTTCAAGCTTTCTGTTTGTAAATCTCCAGCCGATAGTGGTATCCATGAGTTCCATATTACCACGGGGGTAGTCCATTTCTGGCTTTGCCATGACAAAAGGTGCCCTTGTCATGCTCTCGGTCCCTCCGGCGATGAAAATGTCTCCTTCTCCTACCATAATGGCACGTGCCGCATAATTTACCGCATCAAGACCCGATCCGCATAAACGGTTAATCGTGGTGCCGGCCACTTCTACCGGAAGACCAGCCAATAGAGCACTCATCCTTGCGACATTGCGGTTATCTTCTCCCGCTTGATTGGCATTGCCGAACACGACTTCTTCTATTTCATTGACCGGCACATTCGGGTTTCTTTCTACAAGTGCTTTAATTACAATCGCCCCAAGGTCATCCGGTCGGACAGCCTTTAAAGCGCCTTTATACCTTCCAATCGGTGTTCTGCAAGCATCTACTATTACAACTTCCTTCATTTTCTACGCCCCTCTCGTTGTTTATTGGTACTCATAAACTCCTTTTCCACTTTTCCTGCCCAATCTTCCGGCTTTCACATACTTTTCCAGTAGAGGCGCCGGGCGATACTTTTCGCCTAACTTTTCATGAAGATATTTCAGGTTATTCAGGCGTGTATCCAATCCTACCAGGTCTCCAAGTTCGAATGGACCCATCGGATAATTGAGTCCAAGTTTGATTGCTTTATCAATCTCTTCTGGTGTTCCTACCCCTTCTTGCAACATATAAAAGGCTTCATTCCCGACAAGGGCACTGATTCTGCTTGTCACAAAGCCAGGAAACTCATTTACAACAACCGTTTCTTTCCCCATTTTTTCTGCTGTAGCACGAATAAATTCTGCCGTTTCATCGCTTGTTTCCAAACCACGGACAATTTCTACCAGTTTCATTTTATGTACGGGGTTGAAAAAGTGCATCGCGATTACTTTTTCTGGTCGCGATGTGAAACTACCTATTTCAGTTGGACTCATCGTAGAGGTATTGGAAGCAAAATAACAATGTGCAGGAGCTACCTTGTCTATTTTTTCATAAACGGATTTTTTGATTTCCATGTTTTCGGGTACTGCTTCTATAATAAGACTGGCTTCCTTCACGGCTTCCTCAAGTTCAGTAGAATAAAATAGACCATCTCTTAATTCCCCTGCTGCTTGCTCTGTTAATTTCCCTTTTTCCAACCCTTTAGAGATGATGACCTCGATTTCTTTTCTAGCTCCTGCAAGTTGTTCTTCTTTTACATCGATCAACGTTGTTTGGTACCCGCCTAGCGCGCTTACATATGCAATTCCACGCCCCATAACTCCTGAACCGATGACCACTACTTTTTCCATGTAGACTCTCCTCCTTCATCATGCTGTAAAAAAAGCAAAGAGGACCATGCCCCTTTGCTCCAGAATGAAAATATATTCTATTTATACACCAAACGGATTGAGCGGACGGTTTCCAAAATAGGAAATGATGCTCTTCGTTTCTGTGTAAAGATCAAGCGTTTCAATGCATAGCTCACGTCCAAAACCGGATTGCTTGTATCCTCCGAACGGCGTTCCTGGGAATGCGGAGAATGGGCAGTTGACCATCACAATACCTGCTTGAATTTGTTTTGCAACACGGGTTGCGCGGCCATGATCTTTTGTCCAGATAGCTGAACCAAGTCCATATTCGCTGTCATTCGCAAGCTTAACTGCCTCTTTCTCATCACTAAATGGCATAACAACCACTACAGGTCCGAAAATTTCTTCTTTTACCACTTTCATTTCGTGTGTAACACCGGTGATAATGGTTGGCTCATACCAGAAACCATTTTCATGGTCTTCCACTTTAGCCACTTTACCGCCTAGAACGATGTTAGCTCCTTCTTCTTTTGCTGATTGAACATACCCATCGATTACATCTAACTGACCTTGGTTGATGATGGCACCAATATGGGTTTCTTTTGCAAAAGGATCGCCAAGGGAAAGCTTTTTCGCTTTTTCTACGAATTTCTCCATAAACGCGTCATAAATATTTTCGTGGACATACAGACGAGAGCGTGCCTCACAAGATTGACCTGTGTTATAGAAAATTCCAAACAAAGATCCGTCTACAGCTGCATCAATGTCTGCATCTTCAAACACTAGGTTAGGAGACTTACCGCCAAGTTCTAAAGTTACTCGTTTAAGTGTTTGGGAAGCTTTCTCCATGATGTCTTTTCCGATTGGAGTAGAACCAGTGAATGCTACTTTGTCTACATGAGGATGCTCAACCAAGTAGTTTCCAACATCTGATCCAGCACCTGGAATGATATTAACAACTCCCTCAGGTACTCCTGCCTCTACGCATATTTCACCTAATACGATGGCAGTCAGCGGAGTTAATGTAGCTGGTTTTACAACAACGGAACAGCCTACCGCTATTGCCGGGGCAATCTTCCATGCTGCCATCATTAATGGATAGTTCCATGGGATGATTTGTGCACAAACACCTACCGGTTCTTTTTCTGTGAAGTTATGGAATTGTCCAGGAACATTATTCACTGATCCACGGTGACCAACGATTGCGCCTGCATAAAATTCAAAGTCTTCGATTGCTTGCATCACTTGCCCTTGTGCAGCTGCAAGAGACTTACCAGTATCCAAAATCTCTAACTCTACCAGCTCGTTGAAACGGGAACGCATGATAGAGGCAATATTATTTAATGTTCTTGCACGTTTGTTTAAAGGAAACAGCTTCCACTTTCCTTTATCAAATGCTTGACGCGCGGCTTGGACAGCTTTTTCTGCATCCTCTTTAGAAGCTTTCGCGATTGTTGCAACTGCTTCTCCTGTTGCAGGATTGTAAGTAGTAAACGTTTCTCCTGTGGAACTGTCCATTCGTTGACCTGCGATAATAAGTTGATAAGTGTCTCGTTTCATATCAAGTTGTTCCATCTTTTGCTCTTTAACTGTAGACATACTCTCATCTCCTTTAAGCTTTTTTTATCTTCCTTTAAATGCCGGTTTTCTTTTTTCTATAAAAGAAGTTACTCCCTCTTTATGGTCTTCTGATAGACCGGCAATTCGCTGACCATATGCTTCTTGCTCCAAGTATTCTTCATACGTAACATTCCAACTTGCTTGTATGGATCGTTTAATGAGTCCAATTGCTTGTGTTGGCATGTTAGCAAGTTTGTTTGCAAAAGCTTCCACTTCTTCGTTCCAACTGTCTACTGGAACTACTTTCGTAACAAGCCCAAGGTTTTTTGCTTGATCTGCCTTAATTTTCTCTCCCAATATAGCTAGCTCCAAAGCTTTTGCATTTCCTACTAACTTAGGGAGAAAATACAGATTACCTGAGTCAGGAATTAACCCGACATGAATAAATGCTTGAACAAAGCTTGCTTTCTCAGAGGCAATGCGAAAATCACATGCTAAGGCAAGGCTGAACCCTGCGCCTGCTGCAACTCCATTAATCGCTGCAATGACAGGCTTTTCACAACGGGCTAACTGCTTCATCATCGGGCCATACCTTGTACGCAAGACATGCCCGTGATCCATATTTTCATCCACTTCTGCAAGGTCCTGACCGGAGGAGAATGCCCTTCCTTCCCCAGTAATGACAATCGCGCGAACGCTCTCATCCGTACTTGCCTGCTTTAATGCTTTTGTAATCTCTTTGTTCATCTGTTCTGTAAACGCATTCAATTTGTCCGGCCGGTTCATGATAATCCATGCAACCTGGTTCACAATTTCATATTTAATGGTTTCAAACATGATATATCCCCCTTATTCCCCTTCAAATTTAGGCTTGCGCTTTTCCTTAAATGCACGCATGCCTTCTTTTTGATCCTTGGATGCAAACAAAAGATAAAAATTCTTTCGTTCGTATTGCATTCCTTCATAGACAGAATAGTCCACTGCCTTATGGACAGATTCTTTGATCAAACGAAGGGAAAGAGGTGGTTGTTTCGCTATTTTTTGTGCAAAAGTCATCGTTTCTTCCATTAATAGTTCTTTCGGAATAACACGGTTGATTACTCCATAGTGCAATGCTTCCTTTGCAGTCATTCTGTCACCGGTAAGCAACCATTCCATTGCTTTGGATTTCCCCATCAGTTTCGTCAATCTCTGGGTTCCCCCAGCCCCAGGCATTACCCCAAGGCTAATTTCAGGAAAGCCGAACTCGGCATCTTGTGCGGCAAATAAAATGTCACAGCACAGAGCTAATTCAAAGCCTCCCCCAAGGGCAAACCCTTGAACTGCACCGATAATAGGCTTCTTTACCCAAGCAAGGCGGTCCCATTCGGTGAATTGATTTAAGAGCTCAAGTTCAATGGCTGTAGCCTCTGCCATTTCATCGATATCCGCTCCCGCTGCAAACGCGCGTCCATTTCCGGCCAGTATTATTGCTTTGACTTCATCGTTTCGGTCAAAATCTTCTAATACTGTTACAATTTCTGTCACCATCGGTCTGTTGATGGCGTTCAACACTTTAGGTCTATTGAGTTTGACGATGCCTATCGAGCTTTCAATGGAAACTTCGATATATTCGTACGTTTTACTCATTCACTTCTTCACCAATCATCAAAGTGACAAGATTACCGGCGAAGCTCATTAAATCCTTTCCAGATGCTTTCGCTTCATCCGTTCTCATCGCTTGCTTTAAAGCGTCATGGCTATCATAGTACATTTCACACATTAAATAGTACTTGCCTTCTCCGCCCATTGGACTGCCTACTACTTTCGTAACTTCCATTTTGCGTAAACCAGGGATTTTAGCAGTGATTGGCGCATGTGTATCAAAATAGTGCTGATCGAAAGCTTCCTTGTTTTCCGGGTGTTTGTAAAGCGCGATTAATTTTACCATCCTAAATCTCTCCTTTTATGGGCTCTGATTTAACCCTTGTTGATTTCCGTACATGGCTTCGCTTTCCGCGGGGCGACCTTGAGCCTCCTCGGGCTGCGCCCTGCGGGGTCTCAACATTGTCGCTACTCTCCCGCTGGAGTCTTCGCCCTGTACTCCAATCAACAACTAGGGTTTTAACAGGCCGGTTATTTATGTAATTGCCTGACAGAAGGTTTTTCTGTAAGGCAGTGGTACTTACATCATGGTTGATACGGGTTTCATTGCTTCGAAAGGATTTTTGCATCCTTTGCAGTAAAGAATACTTCTACAGGCGGTCGGACCAAAGATGTTATCTAATGCTGTATAGGTCGATCCGCAGTAAGGGCAATCCACATGCCATTCCCCGGAGTCATCCAGTGAGGGTGGTGGAGCAATTCCAAATTCTTTCAAATGAATTCTGCCTTGTGCTGTAATGCGATCAGAAGTCCATGGTGGCTGATAAATGAATTGAACGTCCACCTTTCTGAATAACCCTAAGTTAGTAATCTCGTTTTCTACATTCTTTTTTATAATCTCAAGAGCTGGACACCCCATGAAAGTAGGCAACATCTGAATAGTCACTTCCTGATTGTTTACATCGATTGCTTCTACCATTCCGAGGTCCACCACACTGACAGAATCTATTTCAGGATCTTTTACATGCTGCAGGGCATCCCAAACCTTCATGATATTTACTTCTTCCTGCATGATGTCATCATTCCTTTTTGTTGGGCTGAAAAGTGTAAAAGATTACCACACGGCTGCCGGATTGCTATTATAGACTTCGCTCAACGTTAAGAGGGCATCATCTAAGTCCTTGGTATGTTCACCTTTTCTGCCATTACCACTTTTCATTCCCATATTGGTAGGAAAAGTAAGTTCCACTTTTTCAAACATACTTGTCATTTCTTCTGTAAAGCGAAGGCGAATATCTTCCTCTGAATCTATTAGTTGGTGTTGTGTAATTTGAACACCACTTGGCCCCAATGACAGTACTCCATCAAATTCTTCTACCACTTTATCAATGGCTGCTTTCATTCTAGTCTTAGCTTCTCCATTTGCTGTACACAACTGTCTGAACCATGTTCTCCAGTGCAATAAGTGATAGTAAAGTTCCATATTTACTTTCACTGCCACATGTTTCAGTGGTTCATAGGAGGAATTTTTCAATGCCTCCACTTTAATTTTCTTGGCCTGTGTGTAAAAATAATGCCTTACGACTGTGTAAGCCCAATCATATTTAGGTTCCGTGAGATACGTTCCGGATCCATTCACTTTTTCCAAAAGAACGGCATTCACTCTATCTGCTGCTTTTCTTCCATGTGCAAGTGCATCCATATCTCCTTCGCCTAAATCCTCAAGCAATTGGTAGTACATGGCGGCATGGCCCATCGTATCTTGGTTTATGGAAGAAAAAGCAACATCCTCTTCAATATGCGGTGCAAGGCCCAGCCATTCTGATCCTCTGTAGGCAATAATGAAATCATCGTCGGCCAGTTGATATAATAACGCTGTAAGGGCCTTATAATAGGACGCATCCCTTTTCGCTTCTTCTATCGTTGCAATATTCATCCTTTTTTCTTCCCTCCCCAAGACATAATTTCCTGCTCATCAAGCATCCCCTGTTCATAGTGGCGCCATTTTTTCTTCAAATATCCATAGCCTTTCGTGTTTCGGTAGTCCTTGTTGTCAATTCTCTGCAAGGATTGACGCTCTTCTTGAGACATTTTCCGAATATCACTCCGTTGCACCACCCAAATATCCACGGCAGGTTCACGCCTCATAAAGTTTTCTTGTGCCATGACTAGCGCAATCTCTTCGTTTGGAGCAAGTAGACTGAACTGGTATTGCATCGGAGCTGTATGGGTTCTCTTACTAAACACTTCAAATTCTTTATAAAAGCCTTTTGTACTCAATTTCTAAGCTCCTCCCCTCACCCTGCTGATGTTTCGGAGCTTAACGCTTCACGAACCCATGCATTATTTTCGTGTGCTATTATTCTTAATCTCAAGCGATCCTGTGATTTAGGACCTTTATTTCTGATAATATCTTTAAAGTTGTTCCAATTCGGCTGTTTGTAGATCCACTTTTCTTCTTTTTCATCATAATGCATCGTTTCATCCGGCAATGTTAGGCCAAGCGATAACACTCTCGGAATGTATTTCGTGAAAAAGTCTTGACGAAGTTCTTCATTGCTCTTCGTGCGGATATTATATTTCATCGTAATATCTTGCTTTGAAGTACCAGTTGTAGATGCATCTGCCGGTCCGAAGAACATCAATAAAGCTTCCCACCAGCGATTGATGGAGTCTTGTATCATATTTCTTTGTTCTTCCGTTCCTTCTGCAAGTGCCATAATAATAGCCTCGCCGTGTTGAGCATGAAAAACTTCTTCTGCACATATTCTCTTTAGTGCTCTCGCATAAGGTCCATAAGATGCATCAAGCATATTCGTCTGGGATATGATGGCCGCTCCGTCAACAAGCCATCCAATAAGACCTGCATCACCCCATGTTGGGGCTTCCATGTGGAATACATTATGAAACTTTAAATCTCCTGAAAATAAATCTTGCATTATCTCTTCTCGGGATTTCCCGTAAGGTTCCATCAAATCTTCTGCAACTCGTAAAAGCAACTGTCCATGGCCCATTTCATCTTGAACTTTCGCCATGATCCCAAGTTTTCTTTTTAAAGTCGGAGCTTTTGGTACCCATTCCTTTTCTGGAAGCGCTCCCATTATTTCGCTGATTGCATGCATCGAAATCAGTTTAATTAATGTTTTACGATATTCTTCGGGCATCCAATCGTCTGCTTCAACCTTTTCCCCAGCCTGGATACGTTGCATAAAATGCTCCTGTTTTTCTTCTTCCGTCAAGCGGTCAAACGATAATGAGTTGGTCATTTTCGCCGCCTCCTATTTCTATAACGTTTATTTAACGTCATTATAATATAATGTTATACGTTTTTCAACACAGAAAGTTCTGAACTTTTAAGAGTGAGATAATCTTTCATCGACAATACGTACGGCTTTCCCTTCAGATCTTGGAATTGTTCTTGGTTCAACTACACTTGCTTTTACATTGATTAGACATTTTGTTTTGAGTTCATATTCTACCTTTTGTTCGACGTATCTCATCTCTTCTTGCCTCTTTGTTACGTCAGTTCGGAAGAATGTATGCGTTTCCATTTCTACTTGGACTTCGACTGAATCCAAGTTTTTCTCCCGTGAGACGAAAAGCTGATAATGTGGAGCCAACTCTTTTATTTGTAATAAGGTATGTTCAATTTCAGAAGGGAAGATATTTACCCCTCTAATTATTAACATATCATCTACTCTTCCTTTGACTCTCGACATTTTTGTTGTCGTCCGTCCGCAAACACATTTCTCTCTTTTAATAGAAGCTATGTCTCCGGTTCTGTAGCGAATGATTGGCATCGCTTGCTTTGTAAGACTAGTGAATACAAGCTCTCCTAATTCTCCCTCCGGCAATACCTCCAGAGTTTTGGGATCAATCACTTCTACATAAAAATGGTCTTCTGCAACATGCAGACCATCCTGCGCCGCATAACATTCCATTGCCACTCCAGGCCCAATTACTTCACTTAATCCGTATATATCACAGGCTTTAATCGCCAATTTTTCTTCTAATGTTTTTCTCATCTCTTCTGACCAAGGCTCTGCACCAAAAATTCCGTATTTTAGAGAAGTCTCTTTAGGATTGACACCTAACTCTGTCATTCTGTCAGCAATGTTAAGCACATAGGAAGGGGTACCACAAATGACAGTCGGCTCAAAATCCTGAATTAATTGGATTTGCCTGTCTGTGTTCCCGCCAGAAACCGGAACTGTGATCATCCCGAGTTTTTCACTACCATAATGCAATCCGAGTCCTCCTGTAAAAAGTCCGTAACCGTAGGCATTATGAAGGATGTCTCCTTTCTTTCCTCCGGCCATTGAAATGGCACGTGCTGCAATCTCACTCCACATATGGATATCTTCTTGGGAATAGGCAACAACTGTAGGCTTTCCGCTGGTTCCGGATGAGGCATGGAGCCTAGTAATTTGGCTGCGAGGGATAGCAAATAATCCGAATGGATAGTTCTCCCGCAGTTCTTTTTTGGTGGTAAAAGGTAGTTTGTGAATGTCTTGGATGGTTTGAATATCAGAAGGTGTAATCATAAAGTTAGTTATCTTTTCTCTATAAAAAGGAACATGTTGAAAGACTTTCTGTATGGTGTCTCTCAACCTCGTTGATTGAAGGAGTTGCATCTCAGATATAGATAGTGTTTCGGAATCATGTAGGATCATTGATATTTCCCCTTTCACTTTTTTAATATAACGAATTTATTCCGACATCATACAATATGTAATATTGTTCAACATCATTAAAATAACCTTGAAGGGAAGAAATGTCAACTGATAATTCTGAAGATTCTTTTTTTACAATTAAAAAGCAGAGGTCATTAGCTCCTCTGCTTTTCTTCCATTATTAATAATTCCAACTCATTTATTATTTTCTCGACTGGCTCTTTCCCATAATAGGTTACATAATAGATAATATGATCTTTTCTGGAAAGAACAGAATTCTCTAAAACAACCATTTCATCAAATGCAGCTGTCTTGTAGAATATCGCATCTCCTCTATGGAGTTCTTTTTGCCAATCTATTAAATGTTGGAAGAGCCTTTTGGCTAAGAACTCGTTCAAGACAATATATTTCCGCGAAGTCAAGGATGGGCGATAAGGTCCGCTTTTACCTTCCCATTTCTCTCCTTCTACCTCAACAAGTTGATTGAGTTCATACTGCTCAGGCACAAGGAGGCTAGATGTTACAGAGTAGTAATTTTCTCGATTACTATTTTGATCATAAAAATAAGGCTTATAATTATTACTTTCTGTAATATCCCTTATCTGGACGACTGATAATTCCCCATTGGGAATAGGCGGATAACTATTTGCCCCTGTTGTATTGTCCGAGTTAATAATTTGATATATTAAAACAACTGTAAAAAAAGTAATTAAAGATATTCCAATTATCTTATTTCGTAAATATTTTTTTCGGTAATCAGTTGCAGGTTGGATTCTTTTGTTGGATTGTAGTATTTTTATTAACCTTTTTAAGTGGATAAATCCCTTTATGAGTGTAAATAATGTTCCAATGAAAATAAGAATTTGTAAGGTTGGAGATATAAACTCAACCTTTAAATAGTTCCTAACAGGATTTAATGTAAGAATGGTTACTGCCAAAAAGACACCTATCAATAAAAGTAAAATAATATAGAACGCACTTATCTTTATTGTTTCTCTTAGTAGAATTATGGTTTGTGCTTGTTGGATCGGCTGTAAATGTAATTCCATTACGGAGCTTTCAGGATTGTTCTGGAAGAACTGCAAAGGGCCTCTTGAAGCAACATATTTCCATCCAGCTTGTTCATATTGTTCCAGTTGGTCAGGATTTTGATTGATGGGTTCCTTAAAAATGTCTGTTTTAAAGGTGATTGTTTGAGGTGGGGTTTTCTTAAAGTGGGCAGTCAGTAGGTTCATTTTTGTAAGTTCCCAGCCTTTAGTAGCCATATCAGAGAGCCATGCTTCTTGTTCGGCTATCTGCCATAAATCCAACCATAAGATCTTTTTCTTTGTTTTCACTTGTATGTCACTCTTCCCTAACCGATCTTCACTCTATTCTTAATACTATATTAGAACGAATTGGGGGTAGAGGTAATATTTTCAAAAAATGATTAGTTAACCGGCGATGAGGACCTCCCTCCTTCTTTTTTCTTGTCATTGATGTCTTCATCACAGCGATGAGGACTTCTCTCCTTCTTTTTCCTTGTCACCCAGGTCTTCATCACGTCGATGAGGACCTCCCTCCTCCTTTTTCCTTGTCACTGAGGTCTTCATAACAGCGATGAGGACTTCTCTCCTTCTATGTCCTTGTGACTGATGTCTTCATCACAGCGATGAGGACTTCTCTCCTCCTTTTTCCTTGTCACTGATGTCTTCATAACAGCGATGAGGACTTCTCTCCTTCTTTTTCCTTGTCACTGAGGTCTTCATCACGTCGATGAGGACTTCTCTCCTCCTTTTTCCTCGTCACCCAGGTCTTCATCACGTCGATGAGGACCTCCCTCCTCCTATGTCCTTGTGACTGATGTCTTCATAACAGCTAAGAGGACTTCTCCCCTCCTTTTTCCTTGTCACTGAGGTCTTCATCACGTCGATGAGGACTTCTCCCCTCCTTTTTCCTTGTCACGATGTCTTCATAACAGCGATGAGGACCTCCCTCCTCCTTTTTCCTCGTCACCCAGGTCTTCATCACGTCGATGAGGACTTCTCTCCTCCTATGTCCTTGTGACTGAGGTCTTCATAACAGCGATGAGGACTTCTCTCCTCCTTTTTCCTTGTCACTGATGTCTTCATAACAGCGATGAGGACTTCTCTCCTCCTATGTCCTTGTGACTGATGTCTTCATACCTGCTATGAGCACCTCCCTCCTCCTTTTTTCTCGTCACTCAGGTCATCATTCCGACGATGACGGATTAGTAGGAAGAATAAACAATAAAAAATCAGGAGACCACATCTCCTGATTTCTCTTACACCTTATACGTCCAGAATGTTTCTCGGAACAACCAATCCTCTATTTCTGGTGCGTTTTCCTTCAGTTGTTTCTCCATCAGCTCTACCCATCCGCTCGTTTGGGATTTATGGGCTTTGATGGCTTTCAGCTTTTCTTCGGCAACGGAACGAATATCAATCGTCACATCTGGTTCTCCAATCAATTCAACACTTTTTTTCAGAATGGCCTTTCCATAAAAAGTTGGTCTGTCCTGTTCAGGAAGTCTTCTTACTGCTATGGCAACCGCATTGCTCATGGCATCATGGTCAGGATGAACGCCGTGCTCTGGGTAGAAAGTAAGTACCAAGCTTGGGTTCAACTCCACCAGTGCTTCATGAACTATGTCAGCGAGGTATTCTTCATCCTCAAACTCCAACGTTTTATCATGAAGACCTAGCATGCGCAAGTCCTCAATACCCATGACTTTACATGCTTCCAATAATTCTTTTCTGCGAACCTCGGGCAGTGTCTCACGGTTTGCAAATAGTGGGTTGCCAAGATTTCGTCCCATTTGCCCAAGTGTTCCGCACAAATAGGTAACCCGAACACCGCTTTGGGTAAAAAGTTTAATGGTGCCGGATGAGCTAAATGCCTCATCATCCGGATGTGGAAATACAACCAGTACATGTCTTTCTGCTTCCATTTTTCTCTCCCCCTTCTCTTAAAATGGCTCCTGGCTAATTTGCAATGCAACTGCAAGTTTTCCTTCGGGATTTAGTCCAGCTAACAGCAGACGATTTTTATCATCCACTTCATAATGTGTAACACCTTCTGCATAGATCCAGCCGTGTTGAAGCTTCAGTCCAATTCTATAAGGTCCATTTCCAACTATTTTAGCACGCTCATATTTCAATGGGACATTGCGTATGAATGCCCCCACTGCAAGACCAGTATTGTGGTGGCCGGCGTAGGCTCCATTTGTCGTCTCCAAATGTACGAATACTTCCACATTTATCTGTTTGTCTAATTCAGCTTGCACATGTTTTTGGTCAATAATTTTCATTCTGTTCCTCCAAAGGTATGTACAGATTTTATTTCTTCCTTCAGTTTAATATATGAAGCATTGGAAAGAAAATGGTTTGCTCATTTATTAACACGAAAACGGAGTGGAAATTTTCTCACTCCGCTTTCTTTTAGATGGAATCATACCATTTTTTTGATGCCTGGACTTCTGAGTGTGTTAATTGATGTCCTTGATATTCCCAGTGAACCTCGACAGTTGATCCCGCTTCTTCTAGCAACTTACTAAGTTCTTCCGTTTCTGCTGCAGGACAGATCGGATCATTTTTTCCAGCCCCAATAAACACAGGAGTTTCATTTAAATTTGGTAGTTTAACACCTCTTCTTGGAACCATCGGATGATACAATACAGCAGCTTTTAGCGTGTTTTTATAATGGAAAAGCAGGCTTCCAGCAATATTTGCACCATTGGAGTATCCGACGGCTATGACATCTTTACGATCAAATTCATACTTTTCCGCTGCTTCATTTAAAAAGTCATGGAGTTCTTTTGTACGAAAGATCAAGTCCTCTTCGTCAAACACTCCTTCCGACAATCGTCTAAAAAATCGAGGCATGCCATTTTCAGATACATTTCCTCTTACACTTAGGACAGAAGCTCCGGAATCAATCATATCTGCCAAGGAAAGAAGATCCTGCTCTGTTCCTCCAGTTCCATGCAATAAAAGTAACACTCGGTTATTGGTTCCTTTTTTAAATATATGCTTCATAATCAACCACTCCTCACCAGATAATATCTTGAATTCGAGATTAATTTAGTATAGTAAAAAAACTGCAGAACGTCAAACAATTGGTTCTAACATATTCCTCAAAAGGAGAATAGGTTAAAGTAAGAGAATTCTTACTGGAGGGACTCAACATGCTACCTTGGAACAAGATGTTTCCATTTCCAAAGGATTACATGAAACAGGATATATTTAAGCAAACAGATGTGGAAAACTGGATGTCAAAAGCAATGCAAGGAAAGTTGCCACCAAATCCACAGACGTTTGGTTCCACAGATTTTTTTGCACAGTCGTTCGACCTATTGAGGTCTGCTCAAGCTAAAAAGAACAAAAAGAAAAAACCTGCATTTGAGGCGAAAGTATTTGAAACGCACGAAGAAATATTTGTCCGTTTTCCAGTTGCATCTGAAGAGCAATTGTCACAAATCAAAACTTCTCATAATACGACTACCCTGTATATAGATAATATTCCCACTCCTGGAAGTAAGCAGACCATTCCTCTACCTTGCATGGTCAAGGGGAATAGCTCCAAGGCAAAATATCAAGATGGAATTGTAGAAATAAGAATACCAAAAGAAACAATAGTCCCTATAACCAAGGTCCCAATTGAAATTATTAAAACTAAATCGAAAAAATAGAGGCAGGCTGCCTGACTGTCCAGGAGCCTACCAACCATTTCTTAAAGCTGTTGAATCAAGTTGTCTAAATCCACTGTCCACGGTTCTTCAATAGAACCTCGGTAAAGTTGAAAGGTCACTTGCCTAGATTCCGTACCTGTTGTATCTCTATGGATATAAAGCTTGACGGTGATTGGATAATATAGCTTTGTATCAAAATCCCGGTCGGCAGGCAAGTCAGAAAGCCTTTTTACTAGTTCAATTTCTTCCAAAAACTTTATTTTTTCTTTCAAAAGGACCCTGTTTTTATCATCAAGAACAGATGCAAGAATAAACCAGTCATGTTGATGGATGGATAAAACGGTTGCATCCACAATTTCTGCAGGTGATAATTTTTCTGTATGGTCTAACCATTCACCTGCAGCTTTTTTTATCATAATTGAATGTGCATGATCCATTTTACGTGATTTATGTGTGATGCTATCTTGGAAGTGTATACAGAAATGACCAGGGAAGCCGTTCTGCAAGGCCCCTTTACCGTGAGGCATTCCGTGCATGGAGGCGGCATATTTATGGTCTTGAGATAGTATGAGAATTGCCCTGCGATCCCAACTCCATGTTCCTCTGTATATTTCTTTCATTATTTTCGTATCTTCATTTGTTAAAGGTTGTACATCCGCATGATAAGAGCCTGCTCTCCTTTGAACTTCAAAGGTTCTTCCTGTATCCAAATCCAATACGGTAAAACTGCTATAACGAGGCAATGCGCTATTCGCTTCATTCCACGTAATGAGATTTCCATAATGAATTCTGTATAGCTTTTTCATGTCTTTTGTTAATTGATGAACAACTTTATCAGGAAGTTCCAAAATCGCCCTGTTCTCTTTTAGGTCATATATATTCATTTGATGATCAATCGCATATTTTATATCTTTATCAAGTTTAATGTAAACATCTGTCGGAGGAACAGGGTGGCTAATCTCAGTCCATTCCCCTTTTTTTATTGCTTTAATAACTGTTTTAGGAACTGGCATTTCGGAAATATATTGTGATTCCAGAGATGTCTGTGCATAATATTGTGCTGTACCTCCCTTTTCCCCAAAAGCGGAAACATTGCCTGGTATGCTCATACTAAGCAAAAATAAACTGAGGATAGCTGTTATCAATACATAAGGATAAAACCTATTCACTTTCATTCCTCCTAACAATTGAACCAAGTACCTTTGTATTTTGTCAAAAACACAATTAAAGTATGTTGTATTTTTTTTCGTACACATTAGTACTATAAGAATTTCAATGATAAGTCAGGTGAGAGTTATGACAGGCGCTTTGTTATGGGGAGCAGTTGCAGGCGGAGCTTTATTGCTTGGAGCTATAGTGGGATTATACGTCCCAATCCCACGGAAACTAACTGGATTTATCATGGCCTTTGGAACCGGCGTTCTTATTGGAGCCGCTTCATTTGAACTTATGGGTAAAGTAGAGGCGAAAACAGGCTACAGCTATGTCATTTTTGGATTTCTAATCGGGGCGGCTCTGTTCACTTTTTTAGAAATGGTGATCATAAAAAAGGGCGGAAAAGAGCGCAAACGGTCAAAAGAAAAAAGCGAAGGGCATTCTGGGATGGCTATTTTTATTGGGTCAATAATGGACTCCATTCCTGAATCCGTCATCATTGGGGTAAGCTTGATAAAATCAAATACAGTTAGCTGGGTAATTGTCCTGGCGATTTTTATCAGTAACATTCCCGAAGCGTTGTCCAGTTCGGTAGGTCTTAGAAAAGATGGCTATTCTAGAAAAAAAATATTGTTTCTTTGGACAATCGTGTTTATTTTGACCACATTGAGTTCGGTCTTTGGTTATGTAGTTTTTAAAGAATTAAATGAAGTCTACATATATCTTGTAAGTGGACTTGCAGCAGGCGGGATCATCGCGATGGTCGCTTCCACCATGATGCCTGAAGCATTTGAAGAAGGAGGTCCCATCGTCGGCCTTCTCTCCGCTCTGGGTCTGCTCTGTTCTTACGTCCTCTCAAGCGGGATACTATAAAAAAACCTCAACCTGATCACATGTGGTTGAGGATTTCCTTTTTTACTGTTTTATCGCTCGGTCAAAAAATTCTTCTAACGTTAAATCATGTTCATCCATATAAGCTGCGACCTCTTTGCCAACATAACGAAGATGCCAAGGCTCGTATTGATAACCTGTAATCACTTCCCCATCCTCAGGGTATCGGATAATGAAACCATGTTCACTTGCATGCTCTTTCACCCATTTTCCTTCAGGGGTGTTTCCGAATTCCTCAGTCAAATCCAGCGCTGCAGTCCTGCTTGAAATGTCCATTGCAAGACCTGTTTGATGTTCACTATGTCCCGGAATAGCAGAAACGGCATTTGTTTTTTCTTCTCCCCACTTTTTCAAGTAGGTATTATAGATTCCATACTGCGTTTCATAGGAACGATAACCAGATACAGCAAAAATCTCTACATTCTCAGCATCTGCTGCAGCAAAAAGCTCTTCCAATGCACGTGCAGCTGCTTCCCTAAGGTATTTTTTTTCGTAGTCACCTTCAAAGGAAAACGGGACATCCGGAATAGTCAAATCATCTGGAACATAATCAGCTGGAAGAGATTGGTTTTTATTTACTAGCACTAATAGGTTATCCGTATTTTCAATCACCTTCTCTTCATTTAGAACGGTGAAAAATGGCTCCTCCAGGACGTACTGATTCTCATTTGTTTCAGGAGGTGCTTCAGTCTGCGGACTTTCTTCCGGCTGCTTTTCTTGCTCCACAGGTTCTTCTTCAATCGGTGTCTCCTCAACAACCTCTTCTGCCGTATCATTGGTGAAATACTCCCAAAACTTCCAGTTAACATCATCCAATTGTTTGGAACACCCTGTTAATAAGAGTAATAATACCAAGAAAGAAAAATGTTTCTTTTTCATAAAATAATCACCTTTTTACTATTCTAATATAATCATTATGAGTTGGTTAGTTTAACAATTAAAGTTTCACTCATGTGAAACATACTTAAACAGTTTACCATTAATCCATAACGCCGTAAAAAGATTTTACTGATAAAATAGAAGTTAAGTAAAAAGTCACTAACCTACATTATTTAGTCATTCAGCATCTTTGAACACTTTAATATATATTTCACGATGACGAGGGCCGTCAAATTCACAGAAAAAAATTCCCTGCCAAGTGCCGAGAACAAGCTGGCTGTTTTGAATGATTACCTGCTGGGAGTTCCCAATTGTCATCGCTTTTAGATGAGCTGCTGTATTGCCTTCCATATGTCGGTATTTAGGATGTTCCCATGGATATACTTCGTCCAAACGCATCACAACGTCTTTGACAACATCAGGATCTGCATTTTCATTTATAGTGATTCCGGCAGTTGTATGTGGACAATAAACCATCACATGCCCCTCTTTTATCCCTGATTTTAAAATCAGACTCTCCACCTTAGCCGTGATATCTTGCCACTCATCCCTCTTATGAGTTTGAAGTTTTAAAGTATACAGCATAAATTGTCACCCTTTCTCGTAAAAAAAGCCCTTGAGTAAAATCCCAAGGGCTTATCATGTATTATTTTTTTGTTACAGCTTCCAATGCCACTTCCATCATGTCGCTGAATGTGGATTGGCGCTCTTCTGAAGTAGTTTCTTCACCAGTAAGGATATGGTCGCTTACAGTTAAGACAGATAAAGCATTTCGGCCGTATTTCGCAGCTAATGTGTAAAGCGCTGCTGATTCCATTTCAATCGCAAGGATTCCATACTTAGCCCACTTTTCAAGCTCACCATTGTCATTATAGAACATGTCAGCTGTGAAGACATTACCAACTTTCAAGTTAAGACCTTTTTCCACTCCGACATCATACGCTTTTTTTAGCAATTCAAAGTTTGCAGTTGGTGCATAATCCACCCCACCGAATGTTAAACGGTTCATCTGTGAATCAGTGGAAGCACTCATAGCAAGGATTACGTCACGGACCTTTACATCTTTCTGGATAGCTCCGCATGTACCTACGCGCACTAAATTTTGCACGTTATATTCATTCATAAGTTCATTGATGTAGATAGAAATAGATGGAACTCCCATACCGGTACCTTGAACAGAGATTCTTTCACCCTTATAAGTACCTGTAAAACCTAACATTCCCCTTACTTCATTGTAGCAGACTGCATCCTCAAGGAATGTTTCTGCAATGTATTTAGCACGTAACGGATCTCCAGGTAGTAGGATCGTTTCCGCTATTTCACCTTGTTTCGCTCCAATATGTACACTCATTATGTTACCTCCTAATAACTCTTGCCATTGTTACTTTACAACAATGACTACTATACCATATATTACCCATGTTTCAAAAGAAACTCTCCCTAAAAAAGCGCATTCTTTTACTATGGAAGAAGAAAATAGTAAGGCAAGATATTTCTCTTCAGGTAGGTGAACATGGTGAAGAAAAAACTAAAGCAAGCTGTAGAACACGCCAATGAAACAAACACTACAAAGAAGAAAACTGCTGAGCCTCACACTTCGAGACGAGATAAACAGCAAAGCTAGATCTTAATTAGATTTGTGTATACACTTCTACTAAAAGGAGCTGGAATCAATGGGAAAGAAACACCGTAACAGAATAAATGGACAGAAAAAAAACAACCATATCAGTCCCGATGCTATTGAAGCCGAACATACTGCCCACAAAAAAGAGCATTCTCCTAAAGGGCGAAAAAACGGTCCTGGAAATCATATCTAAATTTAAAAGGGCAAAGTTGGAGCTTTGCCCTTTTCATCATTAACGCACTGCAACTCGATTTATTTTCTTCCAGCCTCCAAATTCCAACCGGTAGTAGGTAATCCCCAATGTTCCCTCATCAATCATGATTACATCACCAGTAGCAATGAACCTGCCTTCATACTCACGTGGGATAGAGTCCGTGACATTGAATTTTTTATAAACCCGGTCCACTATCTCCTGATGACTGCTTCCCTCCATGGTTAGTCGGAAAATGGGTGTGTACCCTTTTGATTCTCCATAATTTGGTGTTTGCATAATGGTCACATCATATTCCCCTGTACCCATCTTCATCATTCTTTTAAGAGCCAACATCCTTTTCACCCCTCAACCATTTCTATATATATTAATTAGCAATAAAGGGCGTCGAATCCTTCGTCAAAATATAAAAAGTTTTGTCGAATAAGATAAATTTTTGCAAAAAATATAGTGATTTTGTTGTGTATCATGAAATTACCACACTACTCATATGATAATCCGAGGTGATTTTATGTTTGGGAAGTGGTTTTCAAAATTAGAATCTAAGCCTAAAAATAGTTCTAATTTAAAATTATGGTCAACTGCAGATGAAAATCACCTAATAAAGGAATGGACAAATGCCCCCATTAACCATTCCCCTTCATTGAAAGAACAAGATTTGCTAACGAAAATCTTAAGCAAGACTGCAAGCCTTAACCGTAACAATGTTACACGAACTCAAGCCTACTTGGATTTTTATCTAAAACACCCAGAAGTGCATTGGAGCCTCTTGGCTCATATGGTTTCTAGAAATGGCGGCTGGAATATGACAGACCTGAAAGCCAGTCACATATCTACCTTGCTTTCCTATGAGAAGTCATCCATCTTATTTCGTTTTCTTGAGAAAGCCAACCACCTCATTTTTCAGGATGCATATCCCCAACTGCTCCTGTATGAAGAAAGCAAAAAGGCGGGCAGACCACTATTTTATCTACTCTCCGAATTTCACATTTCAGCTTTTATGAGTCCGATATGGACACTTTTTTTGAAAGACCATAGCAAGAAAGAGCTGCTTACCGTTTCCTTGATCATCAATGAACAGAATTTTATTGAATTTAACCTCCTAAAGAATCCCTATTTCCAGCAAAAAGTTTTATCTAGTATAACCTACCAACTACAGGAAAAGTTGGGTTTTACTTTAGTGCTTTTTCCTTACCATAAGGATTCGAACACTCTTTTGACTGGTCTCGGAGTACAGCAATTCTCCAACCTTTCCAACCGTATTGAGATAGGAAAAAAGCTTTATGTCCTATTGTTTAAGAACGAGGATGTCCTGCAAGGGGCTTTGCATTTTTGCAAGGAAAATTCCCATACTGGTTCAAGGGAAGATTACCTTCCATCCGTTTTTTCATCAAATTCTACTTTACGTAAAATATACAGTCCGACTATTGAAGCAGCTTGGGCGGATTTTAATCATCCGTCCATTGTTCCAGTTCCTTGGTTCAAAGATATTCAAGAGGTGTTTAAGTTATTTCACCTCCCTGGAAGCATGGAACCTGCTGATATGGAGAAAACTCATCTTTATAATTTGATGAAGCTTACTGGGATTTCTGAGCTTCATGGGATGTTTTTTGATAAGGAAAAATGATGATGGTTGTAAAGTATGTTTGTGGTTTAGTTGTTGTTTGTGGTATCAAAAGTGAAAATGTCCGAAGTATTCCCATAGTTGACCGAAGATTTTTGAAAGTTGACAGAAGATTTCGCGAATTTGCCCAAAGTTTCTCGAAAGTTGACCGAACGAAATTTTAAAGTGACCGAACCTCGTTTTTTTGTGTCCAAAGCCTAATTTGAATTGTCCGAACACCCTCTTATCAACTGTTCATTTTGACCGAACCTTTATTTATTATGTCCAAACGGTTTCAAAGCCCGCATAATTAGCATATTTTTGCTTAATTTTCATCAAAATAGCATTAAAACGTAGTCCCGCGAAAATCACTGACCAGGTAAACCTAAAAAAGCTGCCCCCAAGGCAACAATCTCGCCTAAGAAACAGCAATGCTTTTATTGTTTTATCTCTATCTGTTTTTATTCTATCTCTTCATCAATGATGCATTTTTCCAGTAAATAATCAAACATGATATCCGCCAACTCTTCTATCTCGCTTTCAGCTGGAACATACCCCCGCCTTACCAGCTCATTGTAAAAGAACTCGGCTATTTCTTCAGTGTCGATAACTACTTCGATTTCTTTCACAATATCACCCCTTTTTAAAGGTTTATGTACGTCTTTAAAGATATATGTCTTACTCTCTATATTAATCCATCAGGTTGGACAAATGCTATCTTTGTTTTCAAAAATTTCAAAAAAGTGCATAACAAAGTTCAAGCGTGCATACATTGGGGACATAAGGACAAGCAACCACTTTTAAGGAGGAGATTTGTATGAAGACTAATTTAGCAAGCTTAGAAAGATTAGGAGAAGAGGAAGTCTTATTGCCACTGTTAGATAAAATTTCGGACAAATTGGTTTTCGCTGCAGCCATTATCGGAGGTCCGTTCTTTATCTATTTGCTCTTTCAATTCTCCATTCTATTTTTCTAATTGACTATGTTTTTTGCCATCCATGTACTTTTTTAAGTTTTTCATTACTAGATTCATCACTTCCTGGTATTCCTCATCTCCGAAGATATCATATAACACTTTATAATCATTATAGACATCAAGAAGTCCATCAATTATCCTTTGGTATTCCTTATTGTATTCTTCTTTTTTATAATGTTTGTTTGATCCAGTCATCGGATTATACAACTCCAAGCTTGTATTTTCTTTGTTGAACATATAGGACAATCCAAGTTTGTGGATAAGAATTTCAGCATGTTCGTGATGGACAACCATTGTCAATTCTTCCTCTCCGGCTTCCAACCATTCCCCATCAGATAATCTTGTCAATTCATAAATGATGTCTTCCCATGAATCTTCTTTATATCGCCAGATTTCAGTGCGGAAACCGACTATTTTAAATAATTCTTTGCCATAACCAGCAACATGGACGATATCACCGATAAAATACATATACTTGATATCAAGTCGTTCGGTTACCAGTACTTTTCCTTCATATTCAGAAACAAAGGCAAGCGTCTCTTCTTGATATAATCCTTCACTTGAATTCACTTCATATACATACGCACCATCAATTTGCTTCATGTCCGTCACTTTACCGACAGTTCCATAGATGGTGATGACGACAATGTCACCGATTTTATATTTTGGCTTGTTTGGCTTTTTGTTCTTACCCATATAATTTCTCCCCATTTATCACTGTGGCTTTGATAGTAATGTATTATATGCAGCAAGATGCCAACTCGCCAAAGTGTTGGGGCAAAAAGTGGTTGTACCGATGTGTTAATAGGCGGCCGTCCCTATTAGTCTCATTTTCCATAAACATATGAAATAATAAAAACTTGTGTTGTTTGGCTAAAGGACGCTGTTCCCTTCCACAGCTAGAATGTTATATGCTATTTCAGATAACTCGATCAGATGGTTTTTATCCTAAGTTGAATGGACTCACCTTGTTAATTGGAGTGGAAGGCGCGTAGATGCCCGCGGGAGGAAGGGACAGGTGAGACCCCGCAAGGTAGGAGGCCACATAAAAAGTCTTAGATTTTAATATTTTTTTAAACACCGCTGTTGATTTCCGCTAATGGCTTCGCTTTCCTAGGGGCTGACGTGAGCCTCCTTAGCTAGGCCTGCGGGGGGTCTCCACCTAGCGCTATCTCCCTCAGGAGTCTACGCCATTTGCTCCAATCAACAGCTAGAAATCAATAAAAACTTTACGTTAACAATTTCCAGTGGCCTCCAACGGAGTGAGGAGGATGTGCGGACCGCCCGCAGGCTCACGGAGCGCCTGGAACCGAAATCAACTGGATTTATACTTATCAAAAAAAAGAGGCTGGGACAAAACTAAAAAAGCCTAATAAAAGACGAACAATTTAGGTGTCATAGGTATTGGCTCTAAATACCGCTGTTGATCTCCACAAATGGCTTCGCTTTCCTAGGGGCGGTGCTTGAG
>NZ_JAAZWB010000045.1 GCF_012524115.1 Bacillus sp. RO1
GAAGACTCCTGAGGGAGATAGCGGTAGCTTGAGACCCCGCAGCGGAGCGAGGAGGCTCAAGCACCGCCCCTAGGAAAGCGAAGCCATTTGTGGAGATCAACAGCGGTATTTAGAGCCAATACCTATGACACCTAAATTGTTCTTCTTTTATTAGGCTTTTTTAGTTTTGTCCCAGCCTCTTTCATTTGCTTCATTTTTTCTCACGCAGCACTCCATGCCTATTGGCATAAATCGCCGCTTGCGTTCTGTCAGCAACCTGCAGCTTACCTAAAATATTGCTCACATGTGTTTTTACTGTCTTAATTCCAATGTATAATTCCTCACTGATTTCCTGATTCGTCAATCCATCCCCAAGGCACATTAGAACTTCTAATTCCCGTTCTGTTAGATCATCATGAGGTAATTTGGAAGGTGAACGAAATCGATTCATCATCTTACTTGCCACCTTTGGTTCTATGACAGGTTCATTTTGTACCGCTTTTTCAATCGCTTTTATGATATCTTCCGCCCTTGCCGTTTTCAACAGATAACTATACGCTCCCGCTTCAATGGCTGGAAAAACCTGTTCATCATCGAAATAGCTAGTGATGATAATGATTTTACAGGTGGGGTGAAATTTAATAATTTCCCTGGTAGCTTCTATTCCTGTACCATTTTCCATCAGTAAGTCCATCAAGATGACATCAGGTTTTTCTTTTTTAGCAAGTTCAATGGCTGCCTGTCCGCTAGAACCTTCTCCGACAATTTCTATTCCGGGTTCCGTTATTAAGTAAGCTAATAATCCTTTACGCACCATATCATGATCATCAACTACCACCACTTTAATCCTATCCATCTAGTTTTCCCCTTCTCTTATTGGAATGTTAATTTCAATATGAGTTCCTTCTCCTTTTTTGGAACGTATGTGGAACTGCCCCCCTATTTCTTCACAGCGTTCTCGCATCGTATGAAGCCCAAAGGAAGCTTGTTTATGTTGATTTATTTCGAATCCTTTACCGTTGTCACTAATAAATATGTATACATACTGATTTCCCTTTTGATGCATGTCCAACTTAACGATTGTGGCATCAGCATGTCTCAATATATTGGATATCGCCTCTTGGATAATTCTAAACAGGTGATCTTCTGTGGCACTGGATAACATGGAAATTTCTTGAATATCTTTTTGAAAAGTGATGGGAGTGCGGTCTTCTAACTCTGTCAATAATTTGTTAATCCCAACGCACAACGAATCATTAGTCAACGAGACAGGTCTCAAGTGAAGGAGCAAGGCTCTCATTTCTCCTTGAGCTTGAGCCGCTATGGCAGCAATATCAGTCAGCTGCTTTTTTGCCTCTTGTGGATGGGAGTCAAACATACGGATAGAAGCGGAAGACATAATGCTTAAAGCGAACAGCTGCTGACTGACGGAATCGTGAAGCTCCCTTGCCAGACGCTGTCTTTCTTCAATTGTTGCAGCGTTATGTGCTTTGATTGCCAATTCATTCTTTTCTTCAGCTAGCTTTTGTAATGATTTCACTTGATTTTGAATTTTAATAGCAAGCTGATTGATATCTTCTGCTAATCTACCAAGTTCATCAGTTTGTCCAACTGCAATTCTTTCAGAGAACTTCCCTCTTCCCAACGTTGCAATAAATGTGGAAATATCCTCGACTCTCTTTTTCATGTTTCCGCTTTGCTTATAGCCAAAATATAAACTTGTAATGGCTAAAATTATGAACGCCACCACCGTCAGCAACATACTCCATCGAACATCGACGATTAAACCATCCTGATAAAAAAGCAGAACAACCTGGAGAAACAGGAAAAAAAGGAACGCTGATACAACCGATACAACCATGAAAGAACGGATATACCAAAATCTTAAACTCTCAATTTTCCTCCCCTTATTAGACCCTATCAATACGAACATCCCCTATTTTCATATCCAGCACAATGTTAAGCTTTCTAGTCGCCTCATTGTAATTTTCAGACTCATAGTAAAGTTTATTTCCTTTTCCTTCTGAAGAATTCCCCAATATATTCAAGTGCCCAATCTTTACTTTAGCCGATACTTTAATTGGAAGATCTTCCGGAACAAGCATCTTTAAATCAGCGACAACGCCCTTTATTTGAATACTTGTTTCTTTATCTGGTATATAAGCCTTACTAAAGTCAAAATAATAATCACCAACTACATTCCAGACAGACAATGGCTCCACTGCCCAATTTTGCTTATTCATTTTCATATCGCCGATCGTTATGACACGCTTCGAACTATTCCCATTCCAATTTACCTCTTCATCGGACTTATCATAGGTTTCGAATACTTCATTGTATTCATCATTTTCCTTAGTGAATCTAATTGTGACCGGACGCTTGTTCACAAACAATTTCATTCCAATATAAACAATCAAGAGCGGCCATAATTTCCAAAACATATGGAACTGAAACTCGATATATCCAACACGGTCAAGCAACAACAATCCACCAAAAGCTAAAAGAAACAAACTAATGAAATGCGCTCGTTTTTGAAAAAATAAAGTTTCAATGAATAATTTCAACCCCAAAAGCACGATTAACACTGGATAGTAGGTGACAAAATACTCTTTTATTTCCAAGGAAATGACACCAATGTTGACAAGTAACAACATGATTCCAATTAAAACAAAGATAATAGCCATAATTTTTTGATTAAATGTTTTCATTCGATTTCTATAAGCCCCCCTTCTTCTATATTTGACACTGTTTCGTTTAAAACCTTTAATATAATTCTATTTTACGTATTCTCTTTCTAAAAAGCCCCTATCCGCAGCCAGTTTCTTTGTCCGTCTTGAGACTGAAATGAAACTAAAAAAGCAATGAGCCATAGCTACATTGCTTTCTTACTTTTACGTAACGCTTGTAACCATTCATACAATAGTACACCAAGGACCAGACATATGTAGCCTGCTGCATAACCAGCAAAAACATCTGATGGGTAATGATAATTTAAGAACACTCTGCTAGTACCAAGTAGGGCGATGAACACAGTTCCAAATATTGCGATAAGCAAACGAATTCCACTTTTTTTTGTGTAAGCTAATGCAAAATATAATAATAATCCATAAAAGAATAAGCCAACCATGGCATGTCCACTTGGAAAACTGAGACTTTCCGCGCCTGGACCTGTCATCGGTCTTTCACGGCCCGTGAAGTTTTTGAGCCATTTGTTAAGTTCATTGACGAGAATAACCCCTCCAACAATTACAGCCATTGCTGGGTAATCCCTTTTTTTCCACCAAATCACCAGAATGGATAGCAACATAATAATAATGACTCCCGTTTTATCTCCAAGCATCGTAAACAAATGAAAAAAGCTAATTAGGATATCAGCTTCCAATCCATTTACGAAGTTGCGAATTGATTCATCAAAAACAAATGTTTGTTCATTCATAATTTGTTGAAAGGACCAAATGAAAAAGGCACCACATAACAGAAATAAGATTAACCTTCTCCATTTACTACTTTGCTTTTCTTCAACCTGTTTTTTTCCTAATTCTATTTCCATATCCGACATCTCCTCTTATACCTACATCCATTTATTATTTTACTAAATTTATGAAAGTTATGACTATTATTTTTTCGAATAGTCATATAGAATACTATATTAAATAAAAGCATTGATAATAATTTAGAAATGGGGAGAGCCACTTGTTAGATAAACTGAATGAACTTTTAGAAAGTCGTTACGATGAGATGGTTGAAATCAGACGCTATTTGCACCAATTCCCTGAATTATCTTTTAAAGAATTCCACACGGCTGCTTACATAGCTGAGTACTATAAAAATCTAGGAATAGCTCACCAAACAAATGTTGGCGGCAATGGTGTGGTTGCCAAGATAGCCGGTGCGCGACCTGGAAAAACAGTTGCCTTACGTGCGGATTTTGACGCACTCCCAATACAGGATGAAAAAGAAGTGGCATACAAATCAAAAGTGCCAGGGGTGATGCATGCTTGTGGACATGACGGCCACACCGCAACATTACTAGTACTGGCAAAGTGTTTAAATGAACTAAAAGAGGATCTTGAAGGAAATGTAGTTTTGATTCATCAACATGCAGAGGAATACGCACCAGGTGGGGCAGTCGCCATGATAAGCGACGGCTGCTTAGAAGGGGTTGATGTCATATTTGGTACCCACTTATGGTCTGGTAATGAAGCTGGAAAAATTCTGTACCGAGTAGGTCCTGTAATGGCTGCTGCTGATCGCTTTTCCATCAAAGTCCAAGGTTCTGGTGGCCATGGTGCACAACCGCATAAGACAAAAGATGCCGTAGTCACTGCTTCTCAATTGGTCCTTAACCTTCAACAGATAGTAAGCAGACGAGTGAACCCTGTCGACCCTGCAGTAATTTCGGTTGGCACGTTTGTCGCAGAAAATGCTTTTAACATCATTGCAGACTCCGCTTATTTAGAAGGAACTGTTCGAACATTCAATGATGATGTACGCGACATGATTGAAGCAGAAATAGACATCGTTGCATCTTCTACATGTGCCCTTAACGGCTCAACCTATGAATACAAATTCCACCGGGGGTACCCAGCTGTGGTCAACCATAAAGAGGAGACAGACTACCTAGTAAGCGTTGCTTCTGGCATTAAAGAGGTGGAAGCTTTGGAAGAAACACCACCACATATGGGCGGAGAAGACTTTTCCTACTATTTGAGACATGTAAAAGGGACTTTCTTTTTTACAGGAGCAAAACCGGAAGGCGTGGAAGTGGCCTATCCTCACCACCATCCCAAGTTTGACATAAATGAAAAATCACTATTAATCGCCGCAAAAACGCTTGGTGCTGCAACTGTACTTTATCACCAACACGAAAAAGAAAAACTCATCCCTTCTCATCAATAAATGGATAAATAAATGCCAGGCTTCCTTTAATGGCGCCTGGCATTTTTATATTGATATCCCCTTTTCCTTGAACATTCTTAATCGATAGCAGTTTTTCGCTGTCGTCCCCAACTGGTCAAGGAAATGATAGTTTGCATATGCCCCCACAACCGCTCCAAACCCCGGTATCATCTGCAGCATTTTAATCAAATCGATGTGATCTCTGTATTCCTGTTGAAATGCCTTCCAATCAAGCTCTTTTGCTTCCTCTTTGTGCTCTTCCCAATTTTCCACATACCTTAACACTTCTTTTCTCCTGGAATCACTTGAGAATGCCAACTGAAAAATATATAAAATAAACACTCTTTCTTCATAATTTTTGGTATTAAAACCATAGATGGCAGCTACTTCGAATAGAAATTTCATTTTAATCGACAGAAGCAAGGGAAAATCCGCAAGGCCAAGGAGAATTCCTCCAGCTCCTGTACCTGCTCCTTCCACTGCGGCTGTCCTTTTATATACATTCAATTTTTCATGAATCCATTTTTCCTTCTCCTCTAAGGTCATGACCACATGGCCTTCCTTCATCTTGGTTGTCATATTGCTCCCAACTAGTGTCCCTTGAACCATTCTTTTAATGCTCTCTGTCATGATGGTATGAACTTTCTCAGGAATGATGGCATTTACCTTATTTTGCGCACCCTTGGAAAATCGTTGAAACATGGTAGATTTCTTTGCCACCTGCATTTTCCATCTTCTAGTTTCATCTATTACCTTGTCTTCATACAAAGGAAACACTCCTCACCTTTATCTATCCTTACTTCATATACGAGAATTAGGGTAAATATGTTTCAGAATAAGAAAAAACAATTTTGATTACTGTGTTACCGACGCTGTTCCTTTCCGCAAATGGCATCGCTTTCCGCGGGACGGTGCTTGAGCCTCCTCACTTCGTTGCGGGGTCTCAACCAACCGTTTCTCCCCCGCTGGAGTCTCCACTATTTGCTCCAATCCACAGCTAAAAATTACATTAAAGCTACTTTGATGGTTTATTTGGCAACTCATTTTGATGGTTCTTCAATAACATTTGTTGAATGAAGTCATCTTGTTGATTGAAGTGGAAGGCGCGTAGAAGCCAGCGGGAGGAAGGGACTGGTGAGACCCCGCAGGCGCATTGAGGCCACTGAAAAACTGGTAACGTAAAGTTTATGATGATTCTTAGCTGTTGATTTGAGCAAAAGGCGAAGACTCCTGAGGGAGGTAGCGCTAGGTGGAGACCCCGCAGGCTTGCCGAGGAGGCTCCAGCAGCGCCCCTAGGAAAGCGAAGCCGTTTGCGGAAATCAACAGCGGTGTCTAAACAACATCTAAAATCCAAGACTTTTTCAGTGGCCTCGGCGTAACCGAGAAGGCTCACGGACTGCCCGCCGGCAAGCGAAGCGCCTGGAACGGAAATCAACAGTACCAAAATGCAACTTATATTTAAATAAAAACACCCAAGCAGACTTGGGTGTTTTCTAGTAATTAGAGTGAAGCAATCTTGCGTTTTACTACACCCTGTACATATAAGAAGGCAAACATGATTCCGCCAACCAACACGATTACAACTTCCATCCAAGTCGCAACAAAAATTAATATAGCAGCAAGGATAACGGTTTGGGAAATTAGGATAACCATAATCATTTTAGTAAAAGCAAGGATACGGTGCTTTTCTTGAACTGGATAAATCGACAACCAGAGTTTATTGTAGTGATGGCGCCACATTGGGATAAGCTGAAAGCCCGTCAAATATAGCACTAGCACAGGCACTAGATATGTCGCGTACCCAACAGGAAGTGTCAAAAGCAAAACAGCTCCAATAATCAATAACCTCAGATAAAGTCCAAAATAATCTCCCGAACGCAAAAATGTGCGCAGGTATAGATAATCAAATGCTTTGTCTTTCCTATAAGGTGTCCAGGAAAGGACAACATCCAACCATTTTCTTCTTGACACTTTTTCTTTAAGCCCCGGTACATCAACGAAAAGATTGGCTACCCGATAAAATAGCTGCATCCGTTTGGTTTCGTTTACTATCAACAAGTCCCATTTCCAATTCATTTTCTTGGTCGCGTTTTGAAAATAGGCAAGCAAAAGCAGCATAATGACCATTACTACACCGATAAACAGCAGATTCGCTTCGGAAAATACAAGATAAAGCAGAACAAAATTTAAAGCAAGTCTTACCCACCAATCCACAAGTCTAACCTTTTTATCTGTATAGAAGTTGATGAGCCATGTCATCCATAGGTTCCAGGATTTCATTCCCAGTAATAAGAGAAGCATGAAGATCAACGTTTGGAACGTTGCATCTGTCAGTGTGAAAAAAAGCGGAACAGATACTCCAAACACAAGTAAAAGAAAATAACTCTCCAATACAATGGAATAAATGAATGATTTTTTGATATATGGTTTCAACTTCTCTTCAAGCGGAAGCAAAAAGACAAGGTCAGGGTCCTTAAGAAATGTATGTATGCTTCCTCTTGTCATTAAAAGGGCCAAAATTGCCCCCATAAGCAACGCATAAGGAAAATCAGGAGGTACTACCTCTAACCAGCTTTGATAAGCAAGGGCGAGACCGCTAAGTAAAAAGATCATTACGATTACGAGATGGTCATTGAACATATAACGTAAATATCTTCTGGTATCTTTTATATATTGACTGAATCTGGCTTGCCAGAGCTGATCGACATTAAACATTGCTCTCTTCCTTTGTCAGTTGGATGTAGAGATCATCAAGTGAAGCCAATGGCATATTAAACTGCACCCTCAGCTCTTCTAACGTTCCTTTTGCACGCACTTCTCCTTCATGCAAAATGACAAATGAATCACAATACCTTTCGGCAGTGGCCAAGATGTGTGTGGACATCAGAATGCCGGCACCACTCTTTTTCACCTTATCCATCATTTCAAGCAATGAATGAATGGCAAGGGGATCCAAACCGACAAAAGGTTCATCCACAATATAGAGCTTCGGTTCAATTAAAAAAGCAGCTAAGATCATAACCTTCTGCTTCATACCTTTTGAAAAATGGGCAGGAAACCATTTAAGCCGTTTTTCCATCCGGAATTCTTTTAGTAACGGATGTAATCGTTCTTCAAATGTTTCTTTTGATAACCCATATGCCATCGCAGTTAGTTCAAGATGTTCATACAATGTCAATTCATCATATAAAATCGGAGTCTCTGGAATAAATGTAAACGTCGAGCGATACTTCGTCGTATCCTCTTGAATGGAAATACCATTAATCTTAATGGACCCTTTCTTCGGCTCCATTGTCCCGATAACATGCTTAATCGTTGTACTCTTACCGGCACCATTAAGACCGATCAGCCCAACCAACTCACCAGCCTTCACACCAAACGAAACATCCTTTAGCACAGCCTGATTTGTATAACCGCCAGTTAACCCATTAATCTCCAATAAACTCACATCAACCTACCCTTTCTGCCAACGATATTATGTATAGAATATAGCTACTACATGGAGGGGTAAAATCCTTTGAGGGTCTGACCCCTTTACGAAATTTAATCCCCCTGTAACATTTATGCAATAAAAAAATTTCTTAATTAAATTTTACCATAACATAATTTAAACGAAAGTGCGCATCATATGTAGGGAAGGGGACAGAGGGGCACTTAGACAAGCCTTTGGTTTACTTCTTTGTAGATGAGGTGACTGTCAAAGACAGTGATGCTTTGTTCTAGATAAGGTTAAACTATTTCTATCGTCGTTGCGGGACTTAACCGACTGCAACAACACGATCATCTGAACGTAACTCCGATTGATGAAGAAATGAGGTGCTTACGGGCGACACTTTACTCTAAAGTCGTAACCTGTGATTGATTCATTCTGAAAATGAGGTGTTCGTTAAAGAGACTTTACGTCGATAGCCGCGTTACTAATGTTGTAAAACTCAGTAACAAGGGGATGGTTGTTTTGAACAGGAAAGCTGACCATTAGACACATTTTTAATATCAAATGAGGTGTTTATCAAGCACAGTTATTTGAAAGGTAAAATGTTGTTTGTAGGCTTCTCCTTACTCAGATAGAGAAGCTTGTTGCCTCTCGTCCCTTTCTTCACAAGCAGGAGCTTTTGCTCTTGCTTGTTTAATTTGCCTGCTTGATCAAATTAGGATACTTGTCCAAAACATGGTAAAATAGATAAAAATAAAATCAGAGGTGATACGGGTGAGTGATTGCATTTTCTGTAAGATTATCGACGGAGACATCCCTGCTTCAAAGGTTTACGAAGACGAGCACGTTTTGGCATTTCTTGATATTAGCCAGGTAACAAAAGGACATACATTGGTTATTCCGAAAGTACATAAAGAAAACATTTACGAGCTTACACCTGAAATAGCAGAGAAGCTTTTTAAAGTGGTGCCTAAAATCGCTAATTCCATTAAAGAGCAGTTTGAACCAATTGGTCTTAACCTCTTAAATAATAATGGAGAAGCTGCTGGTCAATCGGTATTTCATTATCATCTTCACATCATCCCTCGCTACGGCAAAGGTGACGGATTTGGAGCAGTGTGGAAGTCGAACCAAAGCGATTACACAACTCAACAATTGCAAGAGATCGCAAGTAAAATTAATCAAGGTATAAAGTAAAATATATGACGTGGCCCCTTTAAGGATCCACGTCATTTTATTTTCAAAATGATCTTTTCATCTCTCCTATGGAAAGGATAGTTTCTGCAGCTTTCCATTCAGGATGATCAAAAGCATAGGTGCATTTGTCCTTTAAAAATCCTTCTACATGATCTCGATAACTCCTGTCCCATCTTAACAAGTGAATAAATTCTTCACGGGTTCCTTTATGGTTAACTGCCAGCTTTAATTCGTTAAGCATCTCACTTTGCCAGACGGACTGAAGCGGGCTGTGACCAGAAATGTCCTTGAATCTGCGCAACTCCCCTCCCCATAATAAGGCACGGGGCTCATAGTAAGCATAGACATTCTCAAAGACTTCTCCAGTATCCAAACGAACTTTTTTCCCAGTATGTACTCTAAGTTCATATCCTTTTTCAGTTGAATTAATCAATTCCAACTGCTTTTTGTCTATAAACGTCAACCAAACCTCACATACCGCACCTTCCACTGGTGCAATGACAGCAGGCAAAGACCCATAAGGTGCTAAAAATGGGGCATAAACAATGTCTGAATCCGTCACTGTGCCTTTTAAGCAAAGCATAAAATCCTCTTCTTCCGGGCGCAATCGAAATTTGTATTGCAATTGAGCTAAACACACGTTCGATCCATAAGCGACGACGGGAACCTTGGAATGGAACCCTCCCTCCCCCAAAAACTCCTCCACTCTTTTTACATGCGTACTTTGAAATGCCAAGCTGCCCAGCACATGGTCGACATTGGTAAAGTGAATAGAATGCTGCTCTACCGGCACTCCTTTATCAGCCTCTATTCTATGAGCTTTACCTTGCCAAAATAAAAAAGAAGCTGCTGGCCTTGGACCAGGATATATATCTGGATGATCATATGGACTAATATCAAAAGGCTTTTGTTCATGATACATGGATCGTTTACTCCTAACTTTTTTCGAAATCTTTCATGTATTCTAACACAATTCATGATAGGATATATATTAATATTTTCAGATTACTTTAGGGGGTTAATAGGATGAAGCATGTATATAATTTTAACGCTGGGCCTGCAGCACTTCCAAAACAAGTGCTACAACGTGCCCAAGAGGAATTGTTGAATTTTCAAGAGACAGGTATGTCTGTTATGGAATTAAGTCATCGAAGCAAAGAATACGATAAGGTTCATCAGAAAGCAGCAACCCTTTTACAAGAACTTTTGCAGATCCCAGACGAATATGACATTCTGTTCATGCAAGGTGGTGCTAGTCTGCAATTCTCGGCCGTCCCGATGAACTTTCTCCCTAAAGGTAAGACAGCTAACTATAGCTTGTCCGGTTCTTGGTCCGAAAAAGCATTAAAAGAGGCACAAAAAATCGGCTCGACTCATATTGCTTCCACCACCAAGGAATCTGGTTACACTAACATCCCTTCACAATTAGAACTATCTACAGACGCAGCTTATTTGCATATTACGAGCAACAACACTATTTTTGGAACGCAATGGAGGGAATTCCCATCCACTCCTTCGTTTATACCATTAATTGCAGATATGTCGAGTGATATCTTAAGCAGATCAATTAATGTGGAAGATTTCTCTCTTATCTATGCTGGCGCCCAGAAAAACCTTGGTCCTTCTGGTGTAACAGTTGTAATAATAAAAAAGGACCTGCTGGAGCAATGTCCTAGTCATATCCCGACAATGCTGAATTACCAAACACACGCGAAGAATAGATCCCTTTACAATACACCTCCTACCTTTTCCATTTATATGCTTTCTCTTGTATTGGAATGGGTAACTGAACAGGGCGGCGTTGAAGCTATGGAAAGGATTAACCAGGAGAAAGCAGAGCTCCTTTATGAAACCATTGATCAGAGTGAAGGATTTTATATCGGCCATGCAGAAAAAGGAGCCAGATCTCATATGAATGTCACCTTCAACCTCCCATCTGAAGAAATAACATCTATTTTTCTGACTCAAGCGAAAGAGGAAGGCTTTGTCGGCCTTGGAGGTCACAGATTGGTCGGAGGCTGCAGGGCTTCTATTTACAATGCCGTACCATTGGAATCATGTCAGGCATTAGCGGCATTCATGAAAAGTTTTCAAGCCAAATATAGGTAAAGGGCAGCTTTCTCCTTTTCAAAAAGGGGAATCTTTTATATACTAGTATCTATTAATTCGCATTAGACAACGAGTGTACTAATGGAGTTAAAAAAGACAAGATCAGTTGAGGAGAGATGAGAAATGAATACAAAGACTTTAGTGTCACTAGCTTTATTGGTAGGAATCGGTGCAGTTCTGCACACTGTGGTACCGGGGGTCATTCTCGGTATGAAACCAGACCTAGCTTTAACGATGATGTTTATAGGTATCATGTTGTTTCCAGAAAAGAAAAATGTATTATTATTAGGAGTCACGACAGGATTAATTTCCGCCATGACGACCACTTTTCCAGCTGGCCAGATCCCAAACATCATTGATAAGCCAATTACAGCATTCATATTTTTCTTTTTGCTCCTAGCATTAAAGAAATTGGACAAGCCACTTGTTAAAGCAAGTGTATTAACCGCCATTGGTACCATTATTTCAGGCGTGATTTTTCTTTTTACCGCATTAACATTGGTAGGATTGCCAGGCGAAGAATCTTTTGCATTCTTCTTCGTTACAGCCGTACTACCTGCTGTTGCACTGAATGCAATAGTCATGATTATTATCTATCCGATTGTTACGAGCATTGCCAAACGTTCAAATCTAATATCTACAACATAATGCAGAGGGCAAATTCCTATAAAAGGATTTGCCCTCTTCTTATTTTGCAAAATGGGATTAAGCTACCCATGTCACCAATACCGCAAGCAATAACATGACCCCTCCAGCACCTCCAATAGCTACAGCCCTTTGCTGCAGCACTCTCCTTGGCGGATATACCCCTGCCCTTTGTGAAGCCAAAAAATAATTTCCGCCACCAAACAGCATCACAATACTTATGATAAATAACAAAGATGTTATACCTGCCACAAAGCCCGCCCCCTTTTTATCATAAATATGCCGTTCTCTCTTTTCTTATGAAACAAGTAATGTTATCTATGGTTTAACAAATATATACCTGTTATTTTGGAAATAATATTGATAGTAAAGGTGGATAACCTTTCGCGCATTGATTCATTCATAAAAGTATCAACAAAAAGAGGATTTTTTTTATAAATGTTGAATTATATAATAATCTTAGGGTATTGAACTATATTTACATAACTTTATATAGGAGTGATTACTATGAATGGGAAATCATTCATTTACGGAGTTTTTATAGGTGGAACAATAGCTGGAATTTCTGCATTGCTTACAACCTCTGAATCTGGAGCATCTAGAAGAGCAAAAATAAAGTCTACGGCTCATTCTGTTCAATTGACGATGGAAGAGTTGAAACAAGAGGCTATTCATATCAAGGATCAAGTAACACAAGCGATGGAAGAGGGAAAAGCAACTGTTGGAAATATTGCAGAAGAGATCAAGGTTTCAGTAGACCTTTGGCAAAATTCAATTAAGCCTCATCAAGAATCCATTCAACAAAACATTGCAAACCTACAGGAAGAATTAGAAAATCTAGAAAAAAAATTAGCGAAAAACACAGCTGAATAAAAAATTTTAATTTTTTGTAAATTTAGACCTTTATTAATTTTTATTTTATTGTCATAATAGATAGTAATATATTAGAAAAAAGTAGGTGAGTTTGTGAATACACAGAACGGACAGTATTCATTAAAAGAAGCTATGCTCTTCAGCCAACGTGTTGCCCAGCTGAGTAAAGCACTTTGGAAGACCATCGAGAAAGATTGGCAACAGTGGATTAAACCATATGATTTGAATATCAACGAACACCATATTCTTTGGATTGCCTATCACTTAAAGGGAGCAAGTATTTCAGAGATTGCTAAATTCGGAGTAATGCATGTTTCCACTGCTTTTAACTTTTCCAAGAAATTGGAAGAAAGAGAATTGCTTCGCTTTTCTAAAAAGGAAAATGACAAGCGAAACACATATATTGAATTAACTGACAAAGGAGAAAAAATCCTTTTAGAACTGATGGAAACCTATGATCCTAGTAAAAATTCGGTATTTAGCGGTGCTTTGCCCATGCATGATTTATATGGAAAATTCCCGGAGCTCCTTGACATCATGTGCGTGATTCGCAATGTTTACGGGGAAGACTTTATGCAAATCTTTGAACGTTCCTTTAATAATATTGAAGAGGATTTTGTTGAGGTCGATGGGAGGCTTTCCAAAAAAGAAGAAGTGCTTGAAGAGAAAAATGAAAGCGTTACTTCCTCTTGATATCTCTTTGAAAAGCGTCCATCAGCGGGACATAATAGCCTTGTGTACGTAAAGCAGAAATTGTGTCCTCCAATGGCAGGTCTTCAGGCAAGGCTTGCCTGAATTGTATAAGAAGCGGAGAAAACGTTACAAACCCTTCCGCTTTTTGTTTCTCCATTTCTTTGCTCAAGTCTTCACATGCTTTGTACAGATTCTGCACGTCCTTCTTGCTCAATCTTCCTAGCATGATCAGATAATCCCAAGGATATCTTGTCCGATCCATTTGTTTTATTAGAAGTTCCACGTAAAACTCCAGGGTTTCTAGTCTTTCTTCCACTTTATTCAGTCCTTACTGTTGCAAATTCTAATAACAAGTCTCAAAAGATTGCTGTACTTTTCTATTTATTTTACATCAATTCCTTTCACTTACCAATATTTAGATGGATAGATCAAAAAATAAATTACATTCACCTATTGATTTTTCCAATAAAAAAGCTTACATTAATTTAGTAATTTTGATTACGACTAGCAATTACGGTAGGTGACTCAACTATGAACTGCTGGAAATCCATTGATATTACTAGACAATATGGACTCCATCGCATAACACTCATTTCGTTTATCATTACTTTACTTTCGTTTATTGTATTCTTTCTGTCTTTTAGCCTTATTTACCATGACACTACTGTATCATCTGCCAACTTTGGATGGTTCATCCTTGCCCTTCTGGGTATGTTCACGATGCACAAGTTATGTCATGTTCTACCGCTAATCGCGACAAAAAACCAAGTAAAACTCAAATGGAAATTTAAGTGCTATATGCCATTTATGAAAATAAAAACCAAAAAGCCTTTTACAAAAATCCAATCCTATGCTGTGTTACTGGCTCCTTTTGCCATCATTACTTCAGCATGCATCATACTTGCACATATCTTCCCAAGCTATTATCATTATTTTTCCATGCTTGCGGCAGTAAACCTTGGTCTAAGTATTCCAGATTTCCTTTACATTAAACTTATCCAACGTGCTCCTAGCAAATGCCAAATTGAAGAATTGGAAAACGGTTATGATATCTTAATAGTTAATGAGAAAGAAATAGCGTCCTAAAAAAATAGGATGCTTTTTCATTTTTTTGTAAAAGTTTCGGACTATCACAGTATCTTTTTCTCATAAACTTTGGTAAGGTAGAAGGCATAAGTATATATTCTGTATTTAGTTTAAAGCAAGCCACAAAGGAGGGATCTTATGGCTATCGCATTTCTATTTGTTTGGGTGGCTGTATTTATACTCTTCTACATAAACAAATTAACGAATGCTTTATGCGTTCAAAAGGAAATACCGGAGGATCGTCAGCCGAAAGTTTTCCGAACCATAAATGTACTTATTACCATTCTATTAATTTCCTCTTATGTAGATATCCTGCTAAGCTCCAAATAATAAATCGCACAAAAAACACCTTCCATGTAAACATGGAAGGTGTTTTTGTGGAGCTTGAGGCAATGCCTAATCTCCAAGGTCTAGCTTAGTATAACCAAGCTGCACCTACGATTACTAACAGGATAAATAATACTACGATTAACGCAAATCCGCCGGAATGTCCACCTGACATTTTAGTTCCTCCTTTTTTATTGAAAATGTATTTAGTACAACCAAGCTGCACCTACGATTACCAACAAGATAAACAATACTACGATTAACGCGAAGCCACCTGCATACGCATTACCCATCTTAGTAACACCTCCTTTATGAGTTGTTACGATATCTTATGCAACAATTTCTTAGGAGGCATAGGCGTTTATCCTGCCTCTAAGGTTTTTTACATGAAATCCTGGGACAACAAAGTGCGTTGATGTTTTCATGATTCCATTTATCATATGTAAAAGTGGAGAAATTGGAATGGACGATAACCCATTTTTTTTTGAAAATGCTCTTACCTTAAGTTAAAGAAAACCGAACTTTATAAGTTAATTGGTTATGCCCCGCTGTTCCTTTCCGCTAATGGCTTCGCTTTCCGCGGGACGGCGCTTGAGCCTCCTCACTTCGTTGCGGGGTCTCAATCTACCGTTTCTCCCCCGCTGGAGTCTACGCCATTTGCTCCAATCCACAGCTATATATTACATTAAATATAAGTTAATGCTTATTCAGCTAGCTCAGTTATATAGCTTTTTTCATAAACCCTTCTAATGAATGAAGTCACTTTGTTGATTGGATTGGAAGGCGCGTAGACGCCCGCAGGAGGAAGGGACAAGTGAGACACCGCAGTCGCATGCCGAGGAGGCTCACGGACCGCCCGCAGGCAAGCGAAGCGCCTGGAACGGAAATCAACCGAGATATATACATTCTTATCTTTTATAAGTAAAATTGATGCCTTTAAAGTGTTGTCAAATAATTTCATTAAATATGAAGAATATGCTATAGTATTGATTGGAACGTTTTACTACATATGGGAGTGACTTAAATGAAAAAATGGATAATTGCCTTAGGTGCAACTGCTTCAATCGTTGCACTGTCTGCCTGTAACAACGATAAAGCCGATAATACGGAAGTGGTTGCTGAAACCTCTGCCGGTAACATTACACAGGCCGAGCTTTATGAAGCCATGAAGGATCGTTTTGGTGAAGAGGTTCTTCGGGAATTGGTATATGAAAAAGTGTTAAGTGAGAAATATGAGGTTACCGATGAAGAACTGCAAGAACGCTTAGACGAGCTGAAACAGCAACTTGGACCTCAATTTGATTCAGCAATGGCTCAGAGCGGTTTTAAAAATGAAGAGCAATTAAGCCAAACTTTGCGCATCTCCATGCTTCAGGAAAAAGCAGCAATGGAAAATGCAGAAGTGACGGATGAAGAAATTCAAGAATATTATGACCAGATGAAACCCGAGATACGTGCAAGTCACATTCTCGTAGCAGATGAAGAAACTGCAAAAGAAGTCAAGAAAAAGCTTGATGAGGGTGCTGACTTTGCCGAACTAGCAACAGAATATTCAACAGACCCTGGTTCTGCTCAAAATGGCGGTGACCTCGACTGGTTTGGTGCTGGAGCAATGCTCCCTGAATTTGAAGAGGCAGCTTACAGCCTCGAAGTAAACGAGATCAGTGAGCCTGTGGAAAGCATGTACGGTTTCCACATTATCAAAGTAACAGATAAAAAGGAAAAAGAACCTTTCGAAGACATCAAAGCGGAGTTAAAAGAAGAAGTTCTCTTATCTAAGGTGCAACAAGAAGCAGTAGATACAGCTGTTCAAAAAGAACTCGACAATGCTAATATCAAAGTGAAAGACTCCAATCTTAAAAATACATTCGAAAAAGAAAACGAAACTGAAGAACAAAGCTAAAAAGGAAGCGGACAGCCGCTTCCTTTTTCTATACGTTTACAACCTGCTTCTTCTCTCTTTCCTCTTGAATCCTATCCATATATACTTGTCCTTCTTTTTCAATAATCGCTTCCTCTACTTCTTTTTCTTCCTTTGCGGACCTTAATGTCATATATGCACTAAAAACAATACCTATAACAATTAACAGCATCCACCATGGCATAGAAAAGCCCCCCTTCTCTTTCATATGTGCTACTAATTTATACATATGATAGAGTATGGGAGGCTAGTACTTAATTATGAAAAGTAGGTTTATAGAAGTTTCTGTTGTCCATTGCAAAAATTCTTTCCGTGTACTCTCCTGGTTTAACACGTTCCAGAGCACGATCTAGCATATTCATTTTTGCATCGATATTATCAATATAATGGAGAATTTCTGCTTCCTTGATAAGTGGCAGTTTCGGACTTCCCCACTCCAGTTTTCCATGATGACTTAACACTAAGTGTTGCAGAACCATGATTTCTTCCCCTTCAATACCTAGCTCTTCTGCAGCTTTTCCAATTTCATTTACCATAATTGAAATATGGCCAATTAAGTTCCCTTCAATTGTATAACTAGTCGACACTGGGCCGGATAGCTCCGTTACCTTTCCTAAGTCGTGAAGAATAACTCCTGCATATAAAAGATCTTTGTCTAATGAAGGATATAAGCTAGCTATAGCTTTTGCAAGATCTAGCATAGAAACAACATGATAGGCCAAACCAGATACAAACTCGTGGTGATTTTTAGTAGCTGCTGGGTATTGCAAAAATTCATTTTGATGCTTTTTCAACAGGTGTCTTGTAATCCTTTGGATATTCGGATTCTTCATTTCAAAGATCGCCTGTGTTATTTTATCCATCATCTGTTCTTGGCTTAGTGGTGCTGTTTCAATCAGATCAGAGACATTGACATTCTCATGCTCTTCCTTTGGCTTGATTTTGCGTATTTTCAATTGATTTCTGCCACGATAATGGTGGATATCCCCTAGTACTCTTACAATGCTTTGTGGCGTGTAGAGCTCTTCATCGTCTGTTGAAGCATCCCAAAGCTTTGCTTCTATTTCGCCGCTTTTGTCTTGAAATATTAGTGTTAAGAAAGGTTTTCCATTACTTGCAATTCCTTTTGTTGCTGTTTTTATTAATAAGTGAACGTCTACTTGTTCTCCCACTTCAAAGTGGAGGATACCTTTTTTCATCTATTTCTTCCCCCTGTCTTTTAGATACTCTTTAACTGCGCTGTTGATTTCCGCAAAAGGCTTCGCTTTCCGCGGGGCTGACGAGAGCCTCCTCGGCGAGCCTGCGGGGTCTCCACCTAGCGCTATCTCCCTCAGGAGTCTTTGCCTTTTGCTCCAATCAACTGCTATGAACCACAATCTTCCTTATGAAGATACTTCTATTTTATGGGCTCTTTTGGCTAGCCACAGTTTGGTGACGATTAATCCAAATAGCATGATACATGCTCCGAATAAATATGGAATGTGGATATTTATCTCAAAGAAAATACCTGCCAATATTGGACCTGCCACATTTCCCAAACTTAAGAATGAGTTATTGAGCCCCATGACGAGTCCCTGTCTATTCCCTGCAAGTTTAGAAATGAATGAATTCAACGATGGTCTCAACAGAGAATTCCCTAAGAAGAATAAGCAGGTAGTTAAAAGTACAGTTGTAAAGCTCGTTGCTAGGGTCATTAGCACAAACCCTAAAGAACTGATTAATAGAGCCATTGTAACTACTCTTTCTTCCCCGTATTTCTTTGTCATTCTCCCGACAAGTACGCCTTGGACTATAGTTCCAACCAAACCGACTATCAAGATGATTAAGCCCACTTCACTTGGGTCATAGGCATATCGTTCCATCGTATAGTAGCCAAAAATGGATTGAAAATTAGCCAAGCCAAAACTCATGATGAAAACAAGAGTTAGTAGGAATCCTACAGGGCTTTTAAGAGCTTTATACATTGTTACGAATTGATTGTCTCTTTTTTCACCTTCAGAAGCTTGAGCATCCATTTCTCTTTTATGCTTCGGATACGATTCCGGTAAAATAATGACGGAAAGAATCCCCGCTATGGTTGCTGCTACACCTGCCACTAAAAATGGTAGTGATAGGTCGTATTCAGCAAGCCATCCACCAAGCCCAGGTCCAACAACGATCCCAAGCCCCATCGCCGCACCCATTATTCCCATGCCTTGGCCTCTTTTTTCAGAAGAAGTGACATCCGAAACATAGGCCATAGCAGTTGGCATAAGTGCTGAACCAAAGGTTCCCGCTAGGATTCGGGAAAGAAAAAGCATCCATAAACCGCTTGCATATGCAAAAATGAACTCAGCGATAGCAAACCCGAAAAGACCAATTGTTATCAAAGGCTTTCTTCCAATTTTATCAGACAGCCTTCCCCATACAGGGGCAAAAAGAAATTGCATAAACGCAAACACGGCAACAAGCAAACCTAATGTTCTTGCGTCCGCTCCAAACTTATCGATATAAAATGGAAGAATTGGGATGACTAAACCAATCCCTACCATCACGATAAATAGATTAAAGCTCAATAGTATCAATGGTGTTCTATTATTTTTCAATACACTTTCACTCATTTTCGTTATCCTTTCAACTTGCTTCTCTTTACCTCTCTAAGCATAGCACTTGTCTATTCCTTTCGGCAATGGATGAACCACATTCATCGTTTGAGGATTGCTTCTCCTACCTCCATAGAATCAAAAGTAAATATCCGGTTATTTTGATCATCCGCCAATTTTTCTTTAATATGGTGATGACAAGTGAAGAAAAAGAATTGATAACCTTGGAGTGCAAGTCTATTTATCAACTTAATTGCTAGATTTGTTCTTTGTTCATCAAAATTGACAAAACTGTCATCCATTAAGAATGGAAGTTTTTGTTCTTCACTCCATACCTGGGCAACAGCGACACGTAAGGATATATATAGCTGCTCCACCGTTGCCTGACTTAATTCTTTTGGTTCAAATTTCGTCCCGTCTGCATGTTGCACCTTAAGCGTTCGTTCATTTTGCGCATCAAGTATGCTTAGATAGTTCCCTTTTGTGAGGAAGCGGAAGTTATCAGAAGCATATTGAAGTACTTTTGGTAGCTTGACTGTACGGTAAAAATCCATCGTTTTCCCTAAAAGATGGGATGCAGTAGCATGGATTGCCCACTTTCTCGCATGCTCCTGCAACTTACTTTTAGATAATTCAAATTGTTGTACAGCTTCAGAGTAAGTACCAGATTCTTCTAAAAGGCGGATAGTTTCCTTTGTTGCCGTTCTATTCTCAACAAGCTGACTCTGTTTTTCTTTAATAGTCTTTAAGGTTTCTTCTAGCTCAGCCTTCTCTGCTTTCCATATATCCATTGGTTTACTATCCGTAAGGCGCAGTTGAAAGGAATTCTCCATTTGTACCAACTGACTCTTAAGGAGTGCTAATTCTTTCTCAAGCTCTATTTTTTCGACATTCTGTTGGTTTTTATGGCGGAATGCTTCCTCATCCTTAACTTTTGCTTGTTCGTAAAGATGTTGAATCTGCTTACTAGCCTCATATATATGTTGGGATAATCCTTCTATTTCTTCTGTTAAGACGTCAATTTGCTCCTGAATCTGTTGTTTCGTTTTCTGTTTTTCAACGTTTTCTTCCAAATTAACACGTAATTGTGTGAACACTTCTTCAGTCGTTAATCTTGAATTAGTTTCATTGTTTTCATCCAACAGGGTATTTAACTCCTTCTGAAACTTATCCACTACTAGTTGATAGTGGCGTTGCTTTTCCACTAGCTCTTTTTTATCTGAAATCGCACCTTTCAATTGTACTACTTTGTCGTAGGCCTCCTCCATAAAGGTAGGTGAAATTTGTACAAGTGAAAGGGAAGAGGTCCATTTATGCCATTGTTCCTGCAAGGAATAATTCTTTCCTTCCCACTCTTCAAATTGATGAATGATTCTATTATATGTCCGTTCGCACTGGGAAAGGAGAAGCCTCTCCTTTTGCAGAAGCTGCATTACTTGTTCGTTCTTTGCCAAGGCTTTCTGATACACTTCCAATTTTCCTTGTGTATCATTGGATAAAAGCTTTCCTCTTAACAAATCCAGCTTATTATGCAGCTCATCCTTTTCTCTAATCAGCTCATTTTGATTAGCTTTATTTTTTGTATTACTCCTTAATGTAATAGAAAGCAAGGAGAAGAGGACCAAGCAAAACAGTGAAGGGATAAGCTGGTCTTGCATAAAGAAGTAAATGGCACCGACAATACCTAAAATTATACTTACAAATGCGATTTGCTTACCTTTTCTATCTTCGTTATAATCATTCCTTTTTTGAACATCAAGCTGCTTTTTTAATTGGTTTAGGAGTTGCTCTGTGAGGTGGATTTCTTTATGCAAAGTGTCCTTGTCTTCTAGTTCAACCATTTCCTTCATTTTTAAGACTTCGTGGTTTGGAAGTTGTTCTTGTTCGAGGTCTTTCACCCGTTCTTCTTGCGCCTCAAGTTCCTCTTTTGCTAATTGAAACTGTTCATCCAACCGTTGCTTTTGAATGTGAATCTCATGATGAGTCTTTAAAAGTTCCCGCAAAGACCCCTTAGATGCTAAGCTTGTAGGTATTGCTTCTAATTCATAATCTGTTTTCTCAGTCCATTCAAGATCCTGTTTCCATCCTTCCACTCGCTTTTCTAACTGCGCTATTTCTGTTTCTAGCAGAGACAATTGATCTTTCGCCTGTTGATAGGTCGGCACTAAAGTTACTAGACTTTTTACCGTTTCCTCTTTCTCAAGAACTTCTTCATTTACCCATATCTGTTCTATTTCTCTCTCTTTCTCTTCTAATTCTTTTTTCATTTTTTCAAGTTTTGATTGGTAGAAAACTACTTCTGTCTGCCATTTTTCCAATCTTGCCAAACCGTCACGAGGAAATGACTCTACGTTTCCTACTTCCGCTAATTGTAATTCAAGGATCTCCATTCTATTTACTAAAGGTTGAATAGTGAGCATTGCTTCTGTTTCTTTTATCTTTTGCTCTATATCGGCCTTATTTATATGAGATTCCTTTAAGGCTATATCATATTGATTCATATCCTTTTGCAACCGGTCATACTGGCCCATTTTTTCTTTCCATTGATGAACAATTCCTTCTTCTTCTTTTAAGGAAGTTAACAACTGATTGATTACTGGTTTTCTGCCGTTTGGTTTGAAGCGCTCTTCTTGATCTTTTGCTAACTCTCGAGATAATTTATGCAGCTGTTCACTTCCCATTAGACCTGAAGAAAACAAATAACCGCCAAGTTGCTCAGAATCTATCAGCTGTAAATTTTGAATGTCCATAATATTAAAGGAGAAGATGCCCTTGTACATCGTTTTATCAAGGTCGCCAAGCACATCATTCAGATTACAGGGGTTGCCCTGCTCATCTTGAACCGTGACATCACCAGAGGATCTCCCAGCAACTCGTTCAATAGTTATTTTTCTCTTGTCATTCGTTTCAATAACCAACTTCCCACCATATTTAAAGCCTTTTTTAGGAACATAGCGCAAGTCTTGTTGATTTTTTGCAGGGAAACCAAAAAGAATGGCTTGTATAAAGGCCATCACGGTAGATTTTCCTGCTTCATTTTCTCCGTATATTACTTGAATGTTTGGTGATAGATTTTCCATTACCACGTTCTCCAGTTTTCCAAATCCGTAGATATGTAGGCCCGTAATTTTCAACCTGATCACCTCTTCTCACTTTCTAAGAATTTACTGATTAGCCATTGTTCCGCTTCTTTCACTATCGCTTGCACTTCATCTTCATCCCAAGTTTCTAAATAGCGACTTGCTTCAGAATGACGTAACAAAGGAGCTAAGGCTTCTTTCATGTCGACTTGGTCTACAATAGTGTAAAAATCCTTGTAGAATGGTTTATCCTGCAAGTCCTCTTTTGAATAAGATAAAGCTGTTCGCACACGCAATGTATAGATGTATACAAATGAAAAATTATTTCCTTCTCCCTCATTTAAAAGAAGTTGAAGTTCTTCCTGATGACTTTCTTGTTGGAGAAAATCATGTAGGGTACCATTCCCTGTATATGTTAGTCGGAGTAATTTCCCCTTCCCTTCCACCCTAATGGCATCCATAGCTTGTTTTGTTTTCTCCATTAGTTGGTCCACCGTATGTAGTTCGTTGATGGGAATCTCGAGATCCTCCCATTGTATAGCGGATGTTTCTATATATGTTAGCTCAGGAATACCGTCGTCCAAGAGGTCAACCAGATAGCAGCCTTTGTCGCCCTGTTCCTTTTTATGGCGACCTTGGATATTTCCCGGATAGACGATTGGTGGATGATGATGCAGTATTTCACGTTTATGTATATGACCAAGCGCCCAGTAATGAAACTCTTTATCAAGAAGATCAGGTAATGTGTACGGGGCATAAGGATCATGCTCTTCCCTTCCAGAAAGATTCCCATGCAGCATTCCGATGTGAAAAGGTATCGTTTGGTCTTCTTTCTCGTAGTAACTTGTCATATTCTCCGTCAAATGCCTTTGTTTATAACTGAATCCGTATATGCACGCTAACTCTTCATCGTCTTTTATATATGTCTTTCGTTCTACTTCTCCAGAAAAAATATGTACATTATCCGGGTATTTAAAAAGTGCGTGTTCTTCTGAAAGGTAGTCATGATTCCCATGAATAATATAAACTTGAATTCCAACTTCTTTTAACCGCAAGAATTCTTTTCTAAGTGTCGCCTGGGCGATTAAGCTTCTTTGTTCCAGATCAAAGAGATCTCCGGCTAATAAAACAAAATCCACATGGTGATGGATAGCAGCGTTTATGAGCGTTGTTAATGATTGGAAGGTGCTTTTTCTAATCTGATCGAATATTTGTTGGGGAAGATGGCTAAGTCCCTTGAATGGACTGTCCAAGTGTAAATCTGCAGCATGCAGGAAACGAATTTTTTTCATTCTAGATTTAACCTCTTCTCTAAACGTCTTTTCCTTATTTTATCATGAATGAAATACGAATGCACGTTCGGTTGATGTATACAAATAAAAAAACATGCGGGACTTTGATGTAAGGTCCCACATGTTAAAAGGTTATTTTTCTTTTGTAAGTTGCAATGCTTTCTTAATATCTTTCAATGAAGAGGATTTACCGTACATTAAAACTCCTCCACGGTACACTTTTGCTCCAAACACAGCCAGTAGTACAATCGTAGTTACTAAAAGGCCAATGGCAAGACTGATTTCCCAAATAGGAACATTTAACATCCCTACTCGTAAAAACATAATCATAGGTGTAAAGAATGGGATAAATGAAGTTACTTGGATGAAAGAATTATCCGGATCTCCTAGACCGAACATGGAAATCATAAAGCCTGCCACTATCAATAATGTCATGGGCATAATCATTTGCTGGATTTCTTCAATTCTGCTAACAAGCGACCCCAAGAATGCTGCAAATGTTGCATATAGGAAGTAGCCTAGCAAGAAGAAGACGATGGCGTACACAAACGTTGCTACTGGCAGATCGCCTACACCGAAAAATTCAAATACTCCCCCTGCTTCTGTCATCCCTTCAAGGTTTCTACTTAAAGAAGAATACCCAACAATGATCCAGAATGCCAGTTGCGTTAAACTTAATAGCGCAATTCCAAGAATTTTACCGAACATATGCATAATTGGGGAGGCGGAAGAAATTAGTATTTCCATAACGCGGGAGGATTTCTCTACTGCGACTTCAGTTGCAATCATGCTAGCATATAGAATAACTGAAAAATAGATCACAAACAGTAAAACATATACTAAGCCACGTGCCTGATTTAACTCTTCTGCAGATTTGGCGGATTCTTCTAGAGCTACAACATCAAAATTAATGGGCGTGTAAAGTTGAGCAATTTGTTCTTGTGATAATCCAAGTTGACTTGTTGCCAGCTCATTTTTCACTTGCTGAAGCAATGCCTCCACTTGTGCCATCGTCTCAGAATCAGTGATAGAAGCTGCTTTGTACACCCCTGATGGTAGGCCGTTTTGGTCCGTTGAAAGAACAAGGAGCCCGTCATACTCCCCTTCAGTCACTTTACTTTCAGCACCAGCCTCATCTGATACCATTTCAAGGCTCAAGGTGCTCTCGGGATTCGTTGCAAGTTGCTGCTCTAACAATGGTGCGATAGCGCCTTCTTCATCAATTACAGCTACAACTTTATCTTCCTCTTTATCAAAAATATCAATAATGGACTGAATGTTAGTAACACCGATAATAAGTAGTGTTGTCACCAAAGTGGAGATAATAAAGGATTTAGATTTTAATTTGCTTATATAGGTGTGCATTAAGATAATCAAAAACTTATTCATGGTAAGAAGCACCTACCTTTTCTATGAAAATATCATTCAAGGACGGCTCTTCCAAGATAAACTTACGGATATAGCCTTTACCTGTAATTTGTTGCAGTAAAGTCTGGGATACATCTTCATCTTCCACTTGAAGAATCATGCCTTCTGCTGTCTGCTTTGTTTTGGTAACTCCAGCTATTTTGGATAGATACCCCAAATCAAAATCAGCATGAATGACTACATTCTTTTTCCCAAATGACCGTTTAATGTCCCTTAGTGACCCATGCACAACTGGTTGCCCGTGATGCATAATACATAAATGCTCACAAAGCTCTTCGACATGCTCCATCCGGTGGCTAGAAAAGACGATAGATGTCCCTTGCTTTTTCAGGTCGACTACCGCTTCTTTTAATAGTTCCACATTTAGGGGATCCAAGCCACTGAAAGGTTCATCTAGGATGAGCAATTTCGGGTTATGAATCGTGGACGCAATAAACTGGATTTTTTGTTGATTTCCTTTGGATAGCTCTTCAACTTTTTTATTAAGATACTGGGGTACCTTGAAGCGCTCCAACCAATAGTCCAACTGCTTCAAAATTTCCGCTTTCTCCATTCCTCGCAATCTGCCCAAATAAATCATCTGATCCTTTACGGTTAATTTCGGATAAAGCCCTCTTTCTTCGGGCAAATACCCTACAAGGTGACTTTCTCTATAAGTAATGGGTTTTCCCGCCCAAGAAACCTTACCTTCAGTAGGCTCCAATAATCCAAGCACCATTCGAAAAGTGGTTGTTTTCCCTGCTCCATTGGCACCTAAGAACCCAAACATTTCACTTTCCGGTATTTCCAGGGTCAAATTATTGACTGCCACATGCTTGCCAAACCTTTTGGTTACACCATCTATCTGTAATGCCATGACGTTATCCCTCCTAAGTTTTACACTAACCTATACGGTTGATAAAGGAAATAGTTTCATAGAACTTTTACATTTCAAGAAACTTTTAGTAAAATAAAAACAATGAATGGATATTCATTTTATAGACACGGAGGGGACAAACATGGGGAAATATACGTTAACAGTTTTTAGTAAAAGCGGGGAAACATTACTGGATGAGAGTTTTGAAGCAGCAACAGAAAAAGAAGCAAAAACATTAGGAGAGAAGAGATTAGAAGAATTGAACTTTCTCGACACGACACACCGTTGCACGAACGCAAGCGGCAAACTAGTCTTGTTTCACCGATAACGGATAAACGCATGGAGACATAAGCATCACATCTCCATGCGTTTTTTGTTCCAATATCGATTAAAAGCAACAGTAGTAAAAAAAACAATCCCCATAATAGCCGAGCACGAGAATATAAGCTGTGTAGAAGTTAAGTCCAGATATTTTGCCAAGGAAACAGAGTACGCCAGCACAAAAGTAGTCAAAAATTTGGACAAGGACGCTATTACGAGAAACTTTTTAAACGAGACAGCTCCTATTCCCGCCCCCACGCAAATGATTTCATCAGGAAGAACAGGAATAATGAATAGAAGTACCAAAATTACCGTCTCATTTTCGCTTACATATTCTTGATAGCTTTTTAGATGTTTTTCTTTTACCAGTTTTGAAGCCACTTTCATTCCGCCAGATCTTGCAATAAAGAACATAATAATTATTCCTGTCAATGTTCCAGAAAAACCAAGATAGAACGAAGCAGATGCTCCAAATGCCATACTACCGGCAGGAATGGTCAATGCTTCGGGGAGCGGCAAAATAATTGGTTGAGCTAAGCACAGGAAGAAAAAAAGAATTTGAGCCATGGAACCATACTCTAATAGTAAGCTCTCCAATCCCTTATTTTCTACAATTACCATGAACTCACCTATATAATAGACTAGCAAAATAATAATCATGATTCCTAGCCCTGTTCTTGGTACTTTTCCTGCTTCCATTATTTGCACGCAAACCACTCCGTTTTTCTTTTATGAACTTAGTATAAGTGGTGTGCTTTTTGTTGGTAATGCACCGGAGTATTATTTGACAATACGACTGTAGGCTTAGTTCAGAGAAAGGGACAAGTGAGACAAAAGAAAAAAAGCTACCCCATTATTGGAGCAGCTATTCCGGTTCACTTTCCGGAGAATTGTGGTTTTCTCTTTTCCACAAAAGCTTTGATTCCTTCCTTATGGTCTTCTGATTGTCTCATTCTACGCTGTGCATTCTTTTCCAATTCTAGAATTTGTTCTAGACGTGGTAAGGATTGCTTCGCGTAAATCATCTTCGTTTCTAGCATCGCTTGTAATGGTGCCTGAAGAAGGGCTGCAACCCTTTTGGAAATTTCCTCTTCCATCTGATCACCTCCCAAGCTATCTACCAGACCTAATCCATGAGCTTCTTCAGCGGAAATGGTTCTACCTTCCCAAATCATCTGTTTAGCTTTCGCTTCTCCAAGACGCTTTTCCATGAAGAAGTGACCACCACCATCCGGGATTAAGCCAATCTTGATGAAATTCATAGCAAGTTTTGTGGACGTGTGAGCAACCACAAAGTCGCTGGCAAGGGCAAAACTCAGACCAAGCCCTGCAGCTGCACCATGAATAGCACTGATGGTCACTTTCGGCATCGTGTAAAGCTTGGTGACAATGGAGCCAATCGTATCCATCACCTGATTAAAGTCACCTCCAACATTGTCCTGGAGCATCATTTTTATATCTCCACCTGCACTGAACGCATTCCCACTTCCTCTAACAATCAGGACTTTGACCTTCTCATTTTTCGATACCTCCTCCAAAACTCGTTCTAATTCCCCTAGCATCTCCACATTCATTGCATTTAACGCTTCTGGTCTATTAAGCTCTAAAACCACAACCGAACCTTGATCCAATACATTAACCGTACTCATAAAAGCACACCCTTTTTTATTTAGTATGAATTTTCTGAAAAATTAAAGTTCTGTGCGGGGGTCATACCCCCGCAGGAATTTCTCTCTCAATCTCGAATAATCCCTTTACTGTTGCCTATGAGGACTTGTTTGCCATTTTGGTTGGTGTAGATGGATGTTACGTTGACTTGTTTGTAGCCTTCTTGTTGTTGGACATTGGTGAGGGACGCTTCACAGGTGATAGTGTCGCCTGTAAAGACGGGACGGAGGAATTCCATGTTCATTTCTCTTGCGATATAATTCATGTCTCCCCCGATTTTGGTACCGATACTTGCAGTCAATAGGCCATGTACCATTAAGCGACCATGCTCATCCTTTTCCACATGATGTCTTCCTTGGTCTCCTGAAACTTCTCCAAATTGAAGTATTTCCTCGACAGTGAATGTTCTGGAATAAGTCAGAACTTCACCAGTTTCAACCTTCATCATCTGTTCCCTCCTATAAGTTATATAACTAGTATAATATGAAAGCGCTTAAAAATGAATGATTATTCACTCATAAACCCAAAAATATAAAAAGCGAGGATCTTAATCCCCGCTTTGTTATTAGCTTCTAGATGAAAAGAGCTCTTCCAAAATCCTAATTTTTTCATCTGTATAATGTTCAAATCCATCATTATAAGACTTAGGATCTTTCGGATTGGCAAAGCGCGTTATTTTCCCTGTTTCAGGGTGAACAAACTTACTAGATGCCCCACACCCTAATCCGATAATCGTCTGTTTCTCTTCCATAATCATGATGTTATAAATGCTATCTTGTCCTGGCAATGCATATCCTACATTCTCCAAATTCCCCAAAATATTTTTCTGGCGATACAGGTAATAAGGCACATAGTTGTGTGTTGTCGTCCAATCTGTAGCCATATCCATCATCTTCCCGATTTCATAACGATCTGCCACTTTGTAGCGGTTCTTATTTTGTGTCATTTCTGAAGCTCGTTTGAAAGACAATGTATGGACCGTCAATGATTCAGGCATCAGCTTTTCCGTTTCTTCTAGAGTATGTGCGAACTCTCCCACTCCTTCTCCAGGCAGGCCGATGATTAGGTCCATATTAATATTATTCATACCCATCTCACGTGCAAGGTGAAATTTATCAATGGTTTCCTCCACGGTATGATGACGGCCGATTGCTTTCAATGTTTCCTGAGTATAAGACTGAGGATTGATACTAATGCGATCGATATTCCACTTTTTCAATACTTCAAGCTTCTCCGGCGTAATCGTATCTGGACGTCCGGCCTCCACTGTTACTTCACGAACTTTTTCCATGTCAGGGAACGAAGCATACATCTGCTCATAAAGCATGTCCATCTCTTCTGCCGTGATACTTGTCGGTGTACCCCCACCATAATAAACTGTGGTGATACTAATTCCTTTTTCCTTCAACCAGGTACCTATAGCATCGATTTCATGGTGGAGACCGCCAAGGAAGGAGTCCACTTTTCCCTGTTTTCCATTGATTGCATAAGCAGGGAATGTACAGTACGCACATTTAGTAGGGCAGAACGGAATTCCGATGTAAATGCTGACCTCATTGCCCAAATCATGTAAATCTGGTACAACATCTAGCTGGCGATCAACAATCTGCTGCATTAATTCAATCTTTTCGTCTGTAATTAAATAATCTTCTCGCAGCTGTTGATGTACTTTTTCTTTTGGTTCTCCCTTTTGAAGCTTCGAGTGTAGAAGTTTCGTTGGTCGAATTCCCGTTAAAATCCCCCACTTCTGAATGATACCCGTATGCTCTTGTAAGAGAGTCAAATAAACATAGGACACTGCTTGTTTTTTACGGCGAAAGCTTTCTTTTTCGTCTGATTCGCCCAATTCTTTCTCATGAGAGCAAGTAAGTTCGCCGAGTTGTCCACTGACAATAAACGTGGTGTTTTTTTCTTCAACCTGGAATGTTACCTTTAGATCAGAGAAGGCATCTTCCCCAAGCACCACTTCTGTTTCTTCAAAAAATAAATCCGCAATCAATGATAACGGACGCTGATATCTATCATCATGTAATCCTTTTATAGCAATCTTCAAGTTAATCACCTTTCACACTTGCTTTGTTTACAGCAAGATTTTTCACTTCCCTTAGTGTAACGGATGAAGCGGATGCATATCAAGATAATACCATTGGAAAAGAAGAAGAGATGATAAAACAATAAAGCACTCACCCTCTGATAACTGCAAAAATTAAATCATTGTCCGAGATGCTTCCCCTGTCATCAAGTTCTTTATACCGGCGCTGAAGACTTCTCTCCTCCTTTCTCGCCACGGAGGTCTTCATCACGGCGATGAGCTCTTCTCTCCTCCTTTTTCCTTGTCACCGAGGTCTTCATCACCGCGATGAAGACTTCTCTCCTCCTTTTTCCTCGTCACCGAGGTCTTCATCACGGCGATGAGCTCTTCTCTCCTCCTTTTTCCTCGTCACCGAGGTCTTCATCACCGCGATGAAGACTTCTCTCCTCCTTTTTCCTCGTCACCGAGGTCTTCATCACGGCGATGAAGACTTCTCTCCTCCTTTTTCCTCCTCACCGAGGTCTTCATCACGGCGATGAGGACTTCCCTCCTCCTTTTTCCTCGCCACGGAGGTCTTCATCACGGCGATGAGGACTTCTCTCCTCCTTTTTTCTTGTCACAGTGGTCTTCATTACGACCATGAAGACTTCTCTCCTCCTTTTTCCTCGTCACCGAGGTCTTCATCACGGCGATGAAGACTTCTCTCCTCCTTTTTCCTCGCCACGGAGGTCTTCATCGCGGCGATGAAGACTTCTCTCGTCACAGAGGTCTTCATCATGACCATGAAGACTCCTCCCCTCCTTTTTCCTTGCCACTGAGGTCTTCATCACGGCGATGAGGACTTCTCTCCTCCTTTTTCCTCGTCACCGAGGTCTTCATCACGGCGATGAAGACTTCTCTCCTCCTTTTTCCTCGCCACCGTGGTCTTCATCACGGCGATGAAGACTTCTCTCCTCCTTTTTCCTCGCCACCGAGGTCTTCATCACGGCGATGAGGACTTCTCTCCTCCTTTTCCTCGTCACCGAGGTCTTCATCATCACGGCGATGAAGGATTAGCATGAAGACTATTCCACAATTCGATTATTTTATAATCTCCTAAACAACAAAAAAGACAAACCCTACTTTTAGAGTCTGCCCTTCTCCAACTATATTTTCATTTTATTTAAAAACGCGATGCGTTGCTGTTTACGGAAATGTTCTTTAATCATATAGGCTACACCGTTTTCATCATTGGTCCGAGTAATCCAGTCAGCAGCAAGCTTCACTTCTTTTGGGGCATTCCCCATTGCTACACCCAGTCCTGCGACTTCAATGATAGGAAGGTCTTCCATCGTATCCCCAATGACCACCATTTCCTGCGGAGGAATTTTCAATACTTCACCAAGAGTTAACAATCCATCCATCTTCGTTCCACCGTCAGGTAAAATATCCACTTTCCCGTCAGCATGAACAAGAATTTCAATTTCCTCAAACGCAGACTTCAAAGTTGTTAACACTCTTTCTCTTTCTTCTGGTTCTGTAAAATAAACCTCTATTTTCGGTGGTGCAATTGGATTATCAATCAATGTATCCCCTAAGGATTCTACAAATTGCATTGGGTAGATTAATGGATCACTAGAACCAAGTACTGCTCTAGCCATCAAGTTATTAGCACCACGCAACCTGTTTCCAATTGAATATCTTTCATGCAAAATCCTAACTGTACAATCATAATTTTCCAGTACTTGAACAAGATTGAATGTCTTATCCTCAGACAGTCGCTTTACATGAAGAGGTTGCTCCAGTTTAGAGGCAATAAATGAGCCTCCATGTGTCACTAAAAATGTATCAAGTTTCAGAGATTTAGCCACTTTCTTGGCAAAAGCGAAGTTTCGGCCGGTCACAAGTGTTACGTATACTCCCTTGTTTTTCACATACTCTATCGCTTCTTTCGTTTCCTTAGCCAATCTTCCATTTGATTTCAATAGCGTTCCATCTATATTGATGGCGAGCAGGCGGTATATCATGGAGAGACCTCCTTATCTAAGATGTTTGTACTTATTGATATGAGTATGAGGAAATTAGGAGAAATAGAACTTTAGGAGTTTGCGGGCAAGAAAAAAACGCACTAGTTTCAGTGCGTTTTAATCCTAGCTATTTTTCAACAATTAGTTAGCAGAATCTACGTTGCTATATAATTCTTCTAGCGGCTTCATGATGATTTTATTTAATTCGCTTACCATCATGCTCATGCGTTGCTCCGCTTCCATAAGTTTCGCGATTGCTTCGTTTTGTTGCACTACTGCAACTGTTTTTTGTGCTTGCTCTACTTCTTCTTGTGTAATTTCTTGGCCGCTCATTTGTTTTTGTTGAAGTTCGAGTTGAATGTTGCGGAAGTTCTCAAACATTCTTTTCGTTGTTTCGTCTGCGAATACCTCTTTATATAAAGTTTGAAGGTTTTTGAACTCGTCACTTTCTTTTACTGCTGTTTCTAGGTTGTACGCTACATCGTATACGTTGTTTGCCATTTGTACGTCATTCCTTCCTTTTTTGCCCATCTTTCAGGCATGCTAGTGACCAGTATAACAAACATGCCAGAGTCATTCAAACCAAAAGGCGGAAGAGTTTTTTAAACTCCTGTAGATTTCCGTTTCAGATATTCGCTTTCCGCGGGAAGGTGTTACTTCGTTGAAGGCCACGGAAAACGGAAAAAGTTTTTCATTTAATATGTCTTTTATACACCGCTGTTAATTTCCGCAAATGGCTTCGCTTTCCTAGGGCTGACGTGAGCCTCCTCGGCTACGGCTGCGTGGTCTCAACCTAGAGCTATCTCCCTCAGGAGTCTTCGCCTTTTGCTCCATAACCAGCTAGGAATTATTAAGCACTTTAGGTTATCAGTTTTTCAGTGGTCCCACTTCGTTGCGGATTCTCATACCTTACACGTCAATCTACAGGGGAAACTCTCTCTTAAAGAATCAGCACAAGTAGACCTTGTAGTAGTCCGATAAGGCCTCCCAATAGAGCTCCGAGGTAGGTGATTAGTTTTAATTCTCGTCGGGATACGGAGAGAACCATTTCTTCTACTTCTTGAAGGGAGAAGGATTCGACTTGATCTCGTACGACTTCCTCGAGTTTCAATCTTATAAGCAGTTCTTCTAATTTCTCCAGTAAAAGTTCGCTGCCTGTAGAGAAAGCGGAAGGTATTAATTTATCCATCATCCATGGATAAATAGGTTCTATCGCTTCCTTCACTGTTTTGTTCATCCATTTTGGGACGTTCACTGTGCGTTCTACTACTGTATGAAGAGAGGAAAGAATTGCTTCTCTGGAAATTTTATTTTCCAAATCCTGCACTTCCATCTCCTTGAGTTTATTCCATTCACGGTACAAGACATTTATGAGTACATCTTTCGTACCGTCATGTTTGAGGAATTTAATGATTTCCGGTTGCACTTTATCTACCAAAGGATAATTGCCCATAAACATTTGCACGACACTTCCCAATTTTCCTCTTGTTGCGATAAAGTCGTTGATCATTTTCGACAACTGCCTTTTCCCTTCTACACTTTCAAAATGGTAGATTGCTTTGTTCAAGATGAATTCTGAAACTGCGGGGATATTACTCTCAACAGAGTGCAACAAGTTTACAGGCAACACCTGTTGAATAGGTTTTGAACGCAATGGGGTCATTACTTCTTCATATTTACTTTCCACTATTTGTTGTAAATTTTCTTGAAAAAGGGTTTCTGCGTCCTCTATCCCAAACTTCCTTAATACTTCTTGGACGCTTACCCCTTTATCGAGGTATCGGTCCAATTCTTCTTTTATCCATTGCTCAGATTTTTCCTGGAAAGAACTGTTCATTAATCTTCTCTTCATGCTTTCTGCAGTCAAAAGATGTTCCATTACCAATTTTCCTAGTTGGTCTGCAAGCTCTGATCTTCTTTTGGGTATCAATCCAGGTGTAAATGGGACCCGTTTTTTAAATATATAGATTGGGTTATAGGGTCTGAACAGCATTCGAATCGCAAGGGAATTGGTAACCCCTCCTATCAAGGCCCCAATCACCATCATCATTACAATAACAAACAAGATATCCATCTATCGTCAACCTCTTTCTAATCACCGATTTATCTACGTTTCAATATTATAGATTGTGGGGCAAATACCCCTGTTTCTCCTAAACAGCCTAACCTTAGACAAAAAATGAGGGAAAAACATGAATTTTTTAGCAGCAAGGGTAATACCTATTGAAAATAATGCACCTGTACCAATTATACAAGTAAGTGAAGCTTTAGCAAAAAAATTAAAGCTTCCTGAACATATATCTTTATGTACGGTTCAATGTAGCCGGAATACAACTACATGTAATATCGTAACTATCAATATAGAAGAAAACGTGTTGAGAATGGACCGAAGCATTCAGAAATCTTTGTTACTTTTTGATGATGAACGCTCTTACCTCATCACATATAACATTGAATCGAACACACTTCATATCGGCCCTGTTATCGCTCTCCTCACTGAAATCGGAATGAAGGACGAAGAATGTATCGACCTTAAGTCTATTGAAGAGTATTGCATGGAGCTTGCCAACTATTCGGAGGATATCGGTGTTATCTTCTATGTATTCACGCTTCACAATCAATACAAAGAAAGACATATCGAAGGATACTACTTGGAAAACAACAGCTGGAACAAAGCTCTGCTTCCATATCCTCAAGTCGTGCACAACCGTCTCCATAAACGTACGAACGAGAAGAGTGAAATGTTTCGTGAATTTACTAATCAATTGCAAGAATGGGAGATACCTTACTTTAATGATCACTTCCTAAATAAGTGGACAGTACATGAACAGCTTGTCCATGCAGACCATTTGACTCCTTATTTGCCAGAGACAGCACTATTTTCTGCCAAACGACTGGAGTCTTGGTTAGACATTCATTCTACACTTTTTTTGAAACCAATCAATGGCAGTCAAGGAAAACAGATATTTAAAGTGTGCAAAACTCAAGATGGGTACACACTGGATTACTCTTCCCTTCAACAACAAGTATCCCAAAATTATGGCAGTATAACTGATTTGTACAAGCGACTTTCTCCTGAGATCAAGAAAAGACAATACATCCTTCAGCAAGGGGTAGACCTTCTTCATTTAGATGGGAGGCCCGTTGATTTCCGCTATCTGTGCCATCGTAGTGGGGAGAACCGCTGGCAAGTAACCTCATCCACTGCAAGAGCTTCAAAGAGCGGCTCTTTTGTTTCGAATCTTGCCCAGGGAGGAGAAATGCTTTCTGTTCAACATGTACTTCGAACGAAATTTGACACGAAAGAACTTCCGCAAATTCGAAAACTCCTAAAGGAATTGGCACTTGAAGTGGCAAACGAAATTGGAGCTGGCTCAGATGGAATTTTTGGAGAATTGGGTATTGACCTTGCTATTGATACTTCTGGGCACCCTTGGATCATTGAAGTAAATACAAAACCATCTAAGAATTTAGATCAACCTGTTAACCCAAGGAGCATCCGCCCTTCTGCTAAAGCTGCTATTATCTACTGTTTATATCTTATACACGAACACTTAAAGGAGAGATAACATGATTACTCTAGGTGTCCTCTCATTTTCACAACCGACTTTTTACCTTACAAAAATAGCAGAACATGCTGCGAAAAATGGTGTCAAGATATGCATCATTTCACCAACTCAATTAACAGAAAGCACCTCTCACGTATCAGGCCTTATATACACTTCAAACACGAAGGAATGGAAGGACTCCACAATTCCCATTCCTTCCTTTATTTATGACCGCTGTTATTACGGAACCAAGAAAGCGCAACTCTTTAAGCCAGGAACAGACTCATTGAAGATGCAGGATAATGTACATTTCTTAGGATACGGACTCCCCAATAAATGGGAAGTCTATAACAAGTTATCAACCATAAAGGAAATTCAAGCCTTCTTTCCTCTAACAAAGAAACTCACAAGCGTCACATTTTTCTTATCTCATTTTCGCAAAAATAGCAATTGGTTGATTAAACCCATCAACGGTTCCCAAGGAAGAGGATTAATTAAGGTGGAACAAATAGAAGGTCATTATTTTGTAAAAGAAGTGGTTCAGCCAGGAGAATCACTCTATATATTTAGGACTGATCATCATCTAAAAAAGTGGCTGCATAGTCGCATGAAGGATACAGAGTATATCTTTCAACCATTTCTACCTTTGCAAAATAAAAAGGATGTTCCATTTGATTTAAGGATATTTCTACAAAAAAATGAAGAAGGTAACTGGACGGAAAGAGTGCGTTGTATCCGGACAGGCCCAAAGAATCATATTACATCCAATCTTGCTGGTGGCGGGGAAATGCTTCCATTCACTGTCATTACTCAGGGCTTGCGACGTTCGATAAGAGAAGAATTAGAAAAGAAGCTACAGGTCATTGTAGAACATCTTCCTTTTGCGATTGACCAGATAATCTCCCCACTTTTCGAATTGGGGATAGACATTGGGATCGATCCTGACTATAATTTATGGATTTTAGATATTAATTCGAAGCCCGGTCATAAGATAGTAACAATGGCTTCTCCTTCTGTACAGACAGAAATCTATGAAGCCCCGAGCAAGTACTGTTTGTACTTATCGTCTATTAAAAGGTGAGCATACGGGAGTTGATGATGATGAAAGCACTCATACCTGTTAAATGCAGAGTCGACTTAAAAGAACACCAAATTCTTGTTCCGGAAGAGATAAGCAATGTCCAAGTAGAATCCATCGCTTTTGGCACACATCAGTATGCCTGTGATGCGAGTTCACATGGCGGGCATTCTCTCTATCTTTCTGAAGCAATGTTTAAAAAGTTGCTTGTCCCTTATGAAGGGAACATCCATGTATTTGTTCATGAAGGCACCCTGCATCTTGGCCCTCTAATTGGAATTTTCACAGCAGGGTTTACTAGCTCCATGATTAGGCCAATAGGTGAACGGTCATTATTTTTCTCCAAACTGCTGTCAACGGAGAGAAAAGTTGGTGCTTATATGTTTCTATTCGGTGCTAATCATATTGATTGGGAAGAAGGTACCATGGAAGGCTTTATGTTTACAGAGCAGGGTTGGAGAAAAAGGACACTCCCTTTTCCTCACGTAGTTTACGATCGTCTTCCTAACAGGCGGACAGAGAAACATAGGCTTCTTGCACATACAAGAGAAAAGATGCAAAGGGATTATGCAATTCCATGGTTTAACCCCGGTTTTTTCAACAAATGGGATATTCATCAAAAGCTTATGATTGAAGAAAATATTGTTCCTTATCTACCAGAAACACATAATAACGTGTCCATTGCGAAAATGGAAAAATTACTATCTAAATATCCTTTCATTTATCTGAAACCCACAAATGGCAGTCTTGGCCTTGGCGTTTACAAAATTATTTATAACCGTGAAGAAGAAACCTATTATGCTCGCTATAAAAATGAGGATTTTGTTAATAAGCTGCAGCGTTCCTCTTCCCTTGAAGCCTTATTGGCCCATTGCTTAAAAAACAAGGACTTGTCCTGTTATCTCATTCAACAAGGCATACCACTATTAAAAGTGGAAGATTCCTTCGTTGATTTTCGTGTTCATACCAATAAGGATGAGCAGGGAAATTGGGTTGTAAGTGCCATGGCTGCCAAGCTAAGCGGCAAAGGGAGCATTACCACCCACGCCAACAGCGGCGGAGTGATTAAAACGTTATCTGAAATATTCACAGATAAAGATGAACAAGCAACAGTAATCGATAAATTGTCTCAAGCCTCCCTTTTAATAAGCAATGCTATTGATACACATATGCCTGGATTTATCGGGGAAATTGGTTTTGATTTCGGTCTTGATAAAGATCACAAGCTTTGGATGTTTGAGGCAAACTCTAAACCCGGTCGTTCCATTTTCTATCATCCAAAGATGAGAAACGAAGATATTTTAACTCGCAAGCTGTCCATTGAATATGCGGTGTATTTGACTGAACATACAATAAAAAATCCGGAAGGTGTTTTTTCATGATTGAATTATTTTATGAGATTACCTCCCAGACTTGGTACCAGCGCTTTGACGCAAAGAATAAAGTGACAATGGGAAAGTACTTTTCAATCCCTTATAAAATGGATCATACCTCCAAGTATATTAGCTTCCCATTCCTCCTGAAGGACATGAAAGCCGGTCCGCTTATCGGTATTTTGGCAAGTCCAAAACAGGACGGTTTTATAGGGAATATCGGTCTTTTCAAAAGAATACAACGAACCCTTCAACAATCCGGTGGATTATCTGTAGTCGTTACCCCACAACAACTTACAGAAGATGGAATTGATGGTTTTTGTTATCTGCCAACTCAGGACCAATGGGTAAAAATCCAAACTCCACTTCCTGATCTTTTGTATAATCGCTTGTCACGATATGAGGACGAAAAACTTTTCTTAGAGCAAACAGAGAAGCTTACCTCTCTTTATCATATTCCCGTTTTCAATCCTCAGTTTTTTGATAAATGGGAGTTATATTTACAGTTGAGAGATAACGAAATGTTGACACATCACTTACCCAAAACGGACCTCCTATCTGAAGAAACATTAACAGAGTATCTCTCGACCTACCCAGAGGTATATATAAAAAAAAGAAAAAGCAAGAGAGGAAAAGGAGTTTTTCTTATAAGCAGAAATGGAAACACATACTTGATGAAGTCAACATCCACCACTACCGTCCTTTTTCCATCTATAAATAAACTTGCTCGTTATTTTGAAAAAGAAGAACCTTTAAATTCTTACATTATTCAGGAAGCAATCACTACTTTGCCGATGAAAGGCAAGAAATTCGATTACCGCGTATTGGCCCACTCAAGTGGCAACCGTTTTGCAATTACTGGGGTAGGAGTTCGAATGGCGAAAAAACAGCAGGTAACCACCCACGTCCCTTCAGGTGGAGTAATTGTGGCAACGGAAGAGCTACCAATTAAAACAGACCATGAAACAATCGAACAACTTATTTATCAATGTGGAAAACAGCTCTCTTCTTTTTATGACGATATTGGGGAATTCTCGGCAGACATTGGAATTACACCTGAAGGAGATCATTTCATCTTTGAATTGAATGCCAAGCCGATGGATTTTGATGAGCCTCCGATAAAACAACGGGCCACAGAAAATATTACCAAGGTATTCTATGACCGATCTGGCTTTTCCATGCAGGAATCCTTCACATAATGTCGAATAGTGTTACAAGTCGCCATTACACCATGAGGAGGAAAAGGCATGATTTCACACTTTCAGTTAAAACCTTTCTATCAAAACAATCAACTACCAGGCTGGCATCTTTCCTTTTTTTATAAAGGTCACTCCGTAAAAGCCGTCTATCACAAAAACGGTTCCATAGAATGGCCAGAATCACAAACCTTTTCCGAAGAAGAAAAACAAGCCGTGGAAGCTCAGATTCATGAACTGATGCTATTTCACGTTTATGATTGAAGAATCATTTTCCCTCCTTTAGATAAACTAACTAAAAAGGAGGGATTTTTTATGACAGATAAGAAAAAGTCCGATAAAGGCCCACAATATGAAGGCAGAGATGAATATTTCATGGATATTGACAGGTATATCAATGAAGGGTTAGCTGGTGGAACTGTCTTTGAACGGGACCAATACACAAACATAGAAGAAGCACGTGAGCTAGAAAAAGAAGAACCACCTAAAGAATAACGACAAAACTCTTCCCTTTCCGGAGGAGTTTTTTATCCTTTGTATACCGTGTTCTCTTCGATATAATAGAAGGAATAGCTTAGAAGGAAAGGGATTAAATATGTACAACCAATTAAAAAAAATATTTAAGGATGCTATTATCCAGACATCCTCTCCACACAGCTTTTCACATTATCTTTGGTTCACTTCGTCTGCAAATGATTATTACGGTATAGAAAAAGAAGCATTGACTACAAAAGATATTTTGTTGTTAGAAACATTTTTGCAAAAGGTAGAAGAACATCAACTATCCATGAGTGAAAAGGAACAGTGGTGGCATGAATTATTATTTGGCCGTGCTCCCCAAAAGACACCATATACTTACCCTAGATCTTTCCGCTTCATCCATTTTGAATTTTCCGAACCACTAGTGAACAAGGTAGAATGGAGAGAAGCTCTAGTTGCATTTTTTTATAGCGACATGGAGATTGTATGGAAGAACTTCACTTCCGGCGTGATTGTGGATTTTCTGCCTGAAGTAAAGGAAGAGGAAACCGTTCCTCTCCATGACATTATTGATATCACTGCTTCTGACTTCTATACAAATGTAAAGTTGTATATAGGTACATACACCGATTTAGAGGATAATTTGGCAGACTTATATCACTGGGAGCAAAACTGCTTTAAACGATCCGTAAAAGCAAGGAAGCAGGCAAACATACATACATTTCAACACTCCCTCCCTTTTATGCTGACAGAAAACATAGATGCCCAACAAATCTCTTATATTAAAAAGATGTTTGGCACGATGCTAGATGATGAAAAGGAACTTTTACAAAGCGTAAAAGTCTATATAGAAAATAATATGAATGTATCACTAACAGCCAAGAAACTGTTCATGCACCGTAACAGCCTTCAATACCGAATCGATAAATTCATAGAACGGACTGGCATAGACATCAAAAACTTCCAGGGAGCCATGGCCGCCTACCTAGCAATCATAATCATGGAAAGTAACGTGATGTGATGAAAACCCTAGTTGATTGAAGTCGAAAGCGCGAAGACTCCTGCGGCCACTGAAAAACTGAAATATCAAGTAATTAGTGATTTCTAGCTGTGGATTGGAGCAAAAGGCGAAGACTCCTTAGGGAGATAGCGGTAGCTTGAGACCCCACAGGCGAAGCCGAGGAGGCTCAAGCACCGCCCCTAGGAAAGCGAAGCCATTTGCGGAAATCAACAGCGTTGTCTAAACAACACCATAAATCAGAGACTTTTTCAGTGGCTTCCTACTAAGTGAGGAAGCTCACGGACCACCTGCAGGCAAGCGAAGCGCCTGGAACGTAAATCAACCGTTTTTAGAAGACCTAAGTAACGTTGCACAAAGACGTTGCTTTTTTTTGTGCACCTTGTACATTTACGAAATGTATGCGTTTTCGGTAAACTAATAACAGATTAAGAAAACGATTTCATAGGAGGAAACAAACATGGCAGAATTACAATTAGATCATATATACAAAGTATATGAAGGTGACGTAACAGCAGTTAAAGACTTCAACCTTCACATCAAAGACAAAGAATTTATCGTATTCGTAGGTCCATCAGGTTGCGGTAAATCCACAACTCTACGTATGATCGCTGGTCTTGAGGAAATCTCAAAAGGTGACTTCGTAATCGACGGTAAAAGAATGAACGACGTTGCACCAAAAGACCGCGACATCGCAATGGTATTCCAAAACTATGCCCTATATCCACACATGAATGTATATGACAACATGGCATTCGGATTAAAATTACGTAAGTTCCCTAAAGAAGAGATTGACCGCCGCGTAAAAGAAGCAGCAGCAATCCTTGGCTTGGAACAATACCTTGACCGTAAACCAAAAGCACTATCAGGTGGTCAGCGTCAGCGTGTAGCATTAGGTCGTGCAATCGTCCGTGATGCAAAAGTATTCTTAATGGATGAGCCATTATCCAACCTTGATGCAAAACTACGTGTAGCGATGCGCGCAGAAATCTCTAAGCTTCACCAACGCCTTCAAACGACAACAATCTATGTAACACATGACCAAACAGAAGCGATGACAATGGCAACACGCCTTGTTGTAATGAAAGATGGAATCATTCAACAAGTTGGTTCACCTAAAGAAGTTTACGAGAACCCAGAAAACGTATTCGTAGGCGGATTCATTGGATCTCCTGCCATGAACTTCTTCAATGGTAAACTTGAAGATGGAGCATTCCTAATCGGCGAACAGAAAATTGCTGTTCCAGAAGGAAAAATGAAAGTACTACGCGACCAAGGGTATGTAGGAAAAGAAATCATCCTTGGAATTCGTCCAGAAGATATTCACGATGAGCCGGTATTCATCGAATCATCTGTTGGAACGACAATCAATGCTGTAATTGAAGTATCTGAGCTTCTTGGTGCCGAATCTATGCTTTATTCTCAAATTAATGGCCAAGATTTCGTAGCACGTGTTGATTCCCGTACAGACGTGAAGCCTCAACAAAAGCTTCAACTTGCATTAGACATGAACAAATGCCACTTCTTCGACATTGAAACAGAATCTCGTGTACGTTCTAAATAATACTTTTTCGAAAAACAGGTCTTAACCGACCTGTTTTTTTATTCTTGTATAGAATTAACTTGCTCTTTTTGACACACAGGACAATGGAACAAATGTAAGCAAACATGATTTTCCAAACTATTTATATCTCCATCAACCATCTTCAACAGATTTATTTCCATATACGCACTATAATCATCCAAATAGTCCGTCACCTTCCCCATATCAACAACCATGCTGCCGCACGACGCGCAGTTCCCTTGATAATCTTCCAACCCATTACATAGCGGACATATCTCCATAAAAGCTCCTCCAGTTCCTTGCATCTTCTGCTTTTCATTAATTTTTACATCTTACCTTCAAATATGCCTTAATACTGAAATAGAAAAAATCCATAAATTACCTAAAAATAAATGGATAAAGATATTATGAAATTCCTATAATACAAGTAACAACTTATCAACCAATGGACCAAGCCTAGACGGCAGCAGAGACCTCTGCACTTACTGGTGCAACCCCAGTTGGTCCAGCCAAAACTATATTACGAGGAGATGAATCACATCATGGCAAGCAGAAACAATTCGTCAAATCAATTAGTAGCACCTGGAGCTCAAGCAGCTATCGACCAAATGAAGTACGAAATCGCAACTGAATTTGGTGTAAATCTTGGTGCAGACACAACTGCTCGCGCTAACGGATCTGTTGGTGGAGAAATCACTAAGCGTCTAGTTCAAATGGCTGAGCAGTCCCTAGGCGGAAGATAAGTTTTCGTTTTTATGTAGCAACATAATTTTATATGTATGGCTAGAGGCACCTCATCATCGGGGTGCCTTGCTTATTTTTGGCTATTATAACTATCCTAAGTTAAAATGTATCTAAATATGTAAATGAAGGTGTGAATAGTTTTTGAGTATCGTATTAGTTGGTGGAGGTCACGCCCATTTAAAGTGTTTATTGGATAAAAGGAAGAAGCCTCTTCCCGATCAGAATATTTATTTAATCTCCCCTGACCGGTATCAATACTACTCAGGAATGTTCTCAGGCTATACCGAGGGATTGTACTCCATAGATGAAATAAGAATCGATATAAAAGCCATGTCTGAAAAAGCAGGCGTAACATTCATAGAAGATAAAGTCACCGAGGTTTCTGTTTCTGATAAAACAATTTTAACAAAGACTGGGGCCAGTATTCCTTTCAGTGTTGTTTCATTTGATACTGGCTCATTCGTAGAGGGACCATCCTCTTTTAAGGATTATCTGGTCCAAATTAAACCCAATTATCTTTTTGCAAACAAAATGAAGGAATACCGGGAAGTTGAATTTCCAGTAGTGGTTGGGGGCGGATCTTCAGGGGTGGAAATCGCCTTGGCAATTACTGCTTGGAGGAAAAAGAATCGCTATCCTAGTAATGTCGCGCTGATTACTTCCTCGAAGCTGTTGCCCTCTTCCTCGGGGAAAGCCTCCAAATTAATAAGAAAAATTACTCTGCAAAAAGAACTTACTGTAATCGAGAATGATAGTGTAGCGAATATGGATGGGAGTCATGTTATCACCAAAAACGGTAGAAGCCTCCCTCACTCCCGAGTTCTGTGGTTGACAGGACCAAGTTCACCAGACATCTTTAAGAGAAGTTCGCTTCCTTGTGATGGAAATGGCTTTCTCTTGATTGAAAAAACACTTCAAGCTAAAGGGCTGCCGTTTATTTTTGGCGCAGGTGATTGTATAACACTAGAAGCTTTTCCTGACCTTCCTAAAAACGGAGTATATGCAGTGAGACAAGCAGAGTTACTTTGGAATAACATCACAAGCTATTTAAATGGAGAAGAGTGTTCTACATTCACTCCTCAACGTCATTTTCTTTCGTTACTATCAACAGGTAATAAAGAAGCTTTACTACAATACGGACACTTTACCGCTCACAACAAGCTTTCTTGGAAGCTAAAGAATAAGATTGATACCGACTATATGAAGAAATACATATGATGTAATTGGTTAGCTTAACCCGACCTAAAACCACGTCCCAGATGAGATCTTAATCTTTTGGGAAGTTTCTCGCTTTTCGCATAGCTTTGAAATAGTGGCCTTGGCCGGACCTTACCTTTCCGCTTCATCTATGACATTTCAATGAAATCTTATAAACTTATTTCACCAAGGTCTTGATATAGGCGATGAGGACACCTCTTCTCCTTTTTTCTTGTCACTGAGGTCTTCATCACGACGATGAGGACAACTCTCCTCCTTTTTTATCGTCACTGAGGTCTTCATAACGGCGATCAGGACCTCTCTCCTCCTTTTTTCTTGCCACTGAGGTCTTCATCACGACGATGAGGACAACTCTCCTCCTTTTTTCCCGTCACTGAGGTCTTCATCCCAACAAATTCAGCATTCCATTATTTTATAATTTCCTAAACAAACAAAAATGAGGCTGGGACAAAACTAAAAAAACCTAATAAAAGACGAACAATTTAGGTGTCATAGGTATTGGCTCTAAATACCGCTGTTGATCTCCACAAATGACTTCGCTTTCCTAGGGGCGGTACTTGAGCCTCCTCGCTCCGCTACGGGGTCTCAAGCTACCGCTGTCTCACCTCTGTGTCTTCGCCTTTTGTTCCAATCAACAGCTGGTGTAACCCAAAAAATTAATGTCTCTTTTAAACGAAAAAAGTCCCGAACTACTTTAAGATTTTAAATTAGTTCGAGTTTTATTTAGACTAAAACACTTTTGTCCCAGCCTCTAGTGGGCGAT
>NZ_JAAZWB010000046.1 GCF_012524115.1 Bacillus sp. RO1
AAAGAGGCTGGGACAAAACTAAAAAACCTTAATAAAAGACGAACAATATAGTTATCATAGGTATCGACTCTAAATAACGCTGTTGATTTCCACAAATGGCTTCGCTTTCCTAGGGGCGGTGCTTGAGCCTCCTCGCTCCGCTGCGGGGTCTCAAGCTACCTCTATCTCCCTCAGGAGTCTTCGCCTTTTGCTCCAATCAACAGCTGGTGCTCCCAAAAACTAAATGTATCTTTTAAACGAAAACAGACCCGAACTAATTTGAGATTTCAAATTAGTTCGGGTCTCATTTAGACTAAAACACTTTTGTCCCAGCCTCTTTTACATTTGGGAAATGATTTGTTGCTTTTCCTCTCTGGAAACATAATGCTTCGTCTTAAATACTGAATACCCCTTCTTCCGTATCGAACCAAGTATCGCCCGATACAAATATGCCGCTCCCTTAACAGGAGTTCTCGAATGCATGGGATACAGATGAATAGTGCTCATCGCCTGTTCATAAAGACTTTCTGCTTTATTTGCCATCTCTTCCCACACAGATATGAACTTATTATTCACAATATGCTTATTCAAGTCATCCAGTGAATAGCCCGCTTTCTCCAACATTTCGATTGGAATATAGACTCTCTCTCGCTCAAGGTCTTCCCCGATATCTCTAAGAATATTAGTAATCTGCATCGCCTGCCCGAGCGCAATGGCATCCTCTCGCAATGCACCTTTTTTCTTAGGAGCCAGAATCGGAAGTAGCATCAACCCAACGGTACTTGCCACATGATAGGAATAATGAAGAACTTCTTCTTCAGTGAAATACATTTTTTTATATAAATCCATTTCCTGGCCAACTATCATGTCATGAAAGGATTGTACGTCCATCTCGTACCTAACGAAAACATCCTGAAGAGCTAACCACATTGGATCTTCAGACGGCAGTTTTCCATTTAAAAAAGAAGCAAACATTCCTTTGAATTCAAAAAGCTCTTCTTTCGGATTTTCCCCTTCATCCACGATATCGTCAACCTGTCGACAAAACGCGTAAACAGCCCATACCGCCTGTTTCTTTTCTTTAGGCAGGAGCATAAATGCTTTATAGAATGTTTTAGAATGTTCTTTAATTATGGATTCACAATGATGATATGCTTTCATTAAGTCGTTCATTGAGATTCACATCCTTTGCAGATGAATGATGGGCAAAATCATGGATAATCTGGTTTGCTGCAAGCCTAGCGCTTTGCATAACAATTGGTATACCACCGCCCGGGTGTATAGATGCACCGGTTGCATAAACATTTTCTAAATTAGAATTTGGTTTAGCCTGAGGTCTGAAAACACCAGACTGAAATAAATTCGGAGCGATACCGAAGCTACCACCTTGAAACAATCCATCGAGCTCGGCATCATTCGGTGTTCTTACTTCCATCCATTCCATTCTTTTTGTCAATTCAGGAAATGCTCTGTTTTCAATGTTCTTCATCATCCTGTCTTTAAATGCCGTTTCCTTGCTCCAATCTATATGCTTGCCAGACGGAACCGGTATAAGGACGTACAAAACACTTTTTCCAACTGGTGCCAATGTGGAATCGATTACGCTTGGATTGAATGTATAAAAGGAAGGATCTGTGGGTACCCTCTTCTCTTTAAACACTTCTCTCATATGCTGCTCGAAGTTTCCACCCATGAAAAATTGGTGAACATCTGAATTCTGATAGATTCCATCCAATCCAAAATAAAACAAAACGCATCCTGAGGAAGGTTCATAGTCTTTTTCAATATTGAATTGTAAAGCTGAAGAAGGAAAATCACCATTCCAAACGAGCCCATCAACCGTAATACTCTCACCATTAACTTTAATGGCCTTAACGCGTCCTTGTTCTTTTTGAATATTTTCCACCTTACTGGAAAGGTGCAGTGGTATTCCGCTAGCTTTCAACGTTTCCACTAGCACATCTACGAGAGACGCATAGCCTCCTTTCACATAGTGGATGCCATGTTCATGTTCACTATACGGAATTAAACTATACATGGCAGGAGCTGTTTGTGGATTACCTCCGATATATAACGTTTGAAGGGAATACGCTTCACGGAGACGTTCGTCGTTGAAATAGGTACCTGCAAATTTTTTAGTTGAATGATAAGCTTTTAACCTAAGCAGGGTCTTAAGGTTTTTCCCCGTCCAAAAATCTCTTTTTCGCGTAAACGATTTCTCCAGGAACGAGGTTTTCCCAATTTCAAAACTCTTTTTCATGTCTGTCATATATTGCTTAAATCCTACTTCTTCGCCTGGAAACTGCTTTGACAACTCGGATAGTTGAGTGTTTACATCTTTAAATTTTGTGTATTTCTTGCCATCCTTGAAATGAATGGTATAAAGGGGGGCAAGGCTTATTAGTTCCCAAGCGTCTTTGGACACTCCCGCTTGTGCCAGTATTTCTTTAAGCATATCGGGCAAGAGGACAATGGTTGGGCCCTGGTCTATCCGGTACCCTTCCCTTTCGACAAAGGCCAGCCGACCTCCTGCCTGTTTTTCTTTTTCAAATATACTAACGTGAAAACCCTGCTTTTTAAGTAAAAGGGCTGTAATCATTCCACCGATACCTGCTCCAGCAATTGCTATATGCTTACTCATTGAGCCTTCTCCAATCTTTGCGCTTGAAAGCTTTTTTGAGAATGGGTTTCATGCTCTTCCCTTAACAGTCGTGTTGTTATTCTCGCAGATTCGAGAATGGTTGGTAATCCGCTTCCTGGATGTGTACCGCCACCAACAAGCCAACAGTTTTCAAGTTCTTCAAATTTATTATGCGGCCGCAATACCATCATTTGCGTTAGTTGATGGCCGAGGTTAAAGGTAGCCCCTTTGTATACAAGCACTTCTTTTTCCCAATCAGCAGGTGTGATGATTTTTTCAACTTCTATGTGATCTCTGAGTCCTTTAAATCCGCTTTTTTTCTCCAGTGTCTCAAATACTAACTCTCGAAACTTATCTTTATTTTCCTGCCAATCTATCTCACTGAAATTGTTAGGAACAGGTGCAAGGATATATAGGGCAGACTTTCCTGCAGGGGCAAGTGTAGGGTCTGTCACAGAAGCATTCTGGACATAGATGGAAGGGTCACTTGATAGCTTCTTTGTTCTGGTTATCTCTTCTACATTCTTTTTGTAGTCTTCAGCAAATATGATGCTATGGTGCGGTAGATTATAAACGGTGTCGAGCCCAAGATAAATCATGAAGGTAGAGCAGGAATACTTTTTCTTCTCAAGCTTCCGTTTACTGTATTTTTGTAATACGTTTTCGTCCACTAAATTTGTCATCACATGGGCGAAATCACCGTTAACCACCACTTCATCTGCTTCCACTTTTGAACCATTCTCCATAATGACACCTTTCACTTTTCGACCTTCTAGCCAAAGCTTTTTAACCCCTGTACCAAGGTTAATTTTGCCACCATATTCTTTCACCACTTTTGCCATGCTTTCAGAAAGCTGATTGACCCCTCCGATTGGATGATAGATTCCATATGCATGTTCCATCCAAGATAGAATGGAGAAGGCACCAGGACATTCCCACGGGGACATTCCTAAATATTTTGATTGAAAAGTGAACGCAAGTTTGAGTTGTTCTTGTTGAAAGTATTTACTTAATTGATCATATAAACTGCTGCCAAGGCTTAGCTGCGGTAACGCTTTAATGACTTTCCATTGGAGATAATGATAGAAACGATCCATTTTCCCTTGAAGAATTGGAGTAAGGGCGTCCATACGCTTTTCCGTTTCGGACATAAATCGGTCATATCCCTCTCCATCCCCAGGAAAATACCGTTCAATGGTTTCTTTCATTTTCTCTTTATCACGAGTGACCATAAATGATTTATCTGGAAAAACAAGTTCATACATTTCTTTCAATTCTTTCATTTCCATGTAATCATGCATGTTCCGTCTTGATTCTTCAAAAATCTCCTCTGCTATTTGAGGCATACTTAAAAAGGTTGGCCCCATATCGAAAGTGAAATCCCCTAATGTTATTGCAGAGTTTCTTCCTCCAACATAAGGTTGTTTTTCCATAACGGTCACTTCATAGCCATTTGCAGAGAGCATCATGGCAGCTGCCAAACCACCAGGTCCTGCTCCAACCACTACTATTTTTTTGCTCATTTTAAGTACGCCTCCTCATTCCAAACAAACCGTCTTTCCATTAAACAAAGATTATACAAATATTATACATATTTTTAAATACCCTTACAATCAATAACACTCTCTCTATGTAAAAACGTGCTGAAACGGCATTTGGATGATGTTTTTTTCATAATCTGCAACAGAAATAAGGGGCTTGTACACACTAATATTAAAATAAAAACCCCTATTCAGGAGCTTTTATTTCTTTAATACGATAAAGAGTTTCTACACTCTAATCAAAACACATTTAATCATACTTAGCAATTTATTCCTTTATTGTTACACCGTAATGTGTAAACCATACATGAATTTGTGCGAGGTGGGCTAATAGTTGAGGACCAGTCATCAGCTGACCAAACCAAGGCACCTGAAATGCTTGACCTTCTGATGAAACGATATCTTTCAGTTTCTTTTTATCCATAAATTCAAGTAAAGGACTATTCGAATCTTCCAGAATTTCTTCTAGCCAACCTTTAACCATTTTTGTATATACCGGATGATGGGTTTTAGGGTAGGGACTTTTCTTCCTGTAAAGTACTTCATCAGGTAGTATGCCTTCCAAAGCCTTCCTTAAAATTCCCTTTTCTCTGTTGCCGTGCATCTTCATTTCCCACGGGATGTTCCAGACATACTCCACCAAACGGTGATCAGCAAATGGAACACGAACTTCTAAACTTGCACCCATGCTCATTCTATCCTTGCGGTCAAGTAGTGTTGTCATGAACCAAATCATATTTAAATAGAACAACTCGCGTCTACGCGCTTCTATCAGACTCTCACCTTCAAGTCTAGGCGTTTCCGCAACCGTTTCTTCAAATTTAGAAGTAATATATTCATCTAGTTTCAGTTTGCTTCTCCATTCAGGTCGAAGCAGTTCCATTCTGGCCTGGGTGGAACGCATCCAAGGGAAGTTACTTGATGCAAGATCTTCTGGTCTGTGGAACCATGGGTATCCTCCAAAGATTTCATCTGCACATTCCCCAGAAAGACTCACGACATAATTTTGTTTGATTTCCCGGCAGAACCATAGTAAGGAAGAGTCTATATCCGCCATACCAGGTTGATCTCTTACTAATACTGCTTCTTTTAAATACGCTGCGAGGTTTGTTTGTGAGATGATGGAACGGTGATGAACGGTACCAAAGGTTTCCGTCATTTTCATGATCCATTTCTCATCGGAATTTGGTTGAAATTCATTTGCTTTAAAGTATTTTTCATTTTCCTCATAATCAATGGAATAAGTATTTAATGGCGGCTTGCCTTCATTCTTAAAAGCATTTGCAGCAATTGCTGTTATGGCACTAGAATCCAAGCCTCCAGATAAAAATGTACATACCGGCACGTCTGATATTAGTTGTCTTGTAACAGCATCTGTGAACAAATAGCGCACTTTTTCCACGGTTTCCTCGAAACTATCCGTATGCGGCCTACTTTCCACATTCCAGTAACGCTTGATTTTTAGACCTTCCCTTTTACTCATAATCATTAAATGCGCCGGGCGGAGCTCTTTGATTTGATGAAAAAGTCCATGACCAGGAGAACGTGAAGGTCCAAGTCCGAAGATTTCTGCTAATCCATCATATCCAACTTCACTCGATACTTCCGGATGGGCCAGAAGTGCTTTCAGTTCGGATCCAAAAAGCAACATCCCCTCCCCTTGATGAAAAAATAATGGTTTCACCCCAAGTCTGTCTCGTGCAATGAACAACTTTTCTTCTTTTTCATCCCAAATCGCAAATGCAAAAATTCCATTTAAATGATGAACACATTCTTCTTTCCATTCCATATAAGCCGTCAGTAAAACTTCCGTGTCAGAATGCCCTCTAAAACCATAGCCTCTCTTTACCAATTCTCTTCTAATATCTTCTGTGTTATAAAGCTCACCGTTATAACAGATAGTATAGTTATTCTCCGCTTTATTCCTTGTCATTGGCTGCTTACCGCCTTCAAGGTCAACAACAGCTAAACGTTTATGGCCAAATCCCACATGACGGTCCATCCAAATATTTGTGTCGTCTGGTCCACGTAAAGATAACGTTTCCGCCATTTTTTTTACTATATCTTTCTGATCTTTAATTTCTTTCTTCCAATCTATCCATCCAGTAATACCGCACATATTGTCCATCCACTCCTTTTGCTTTAAGCAAACTACGGGTGTTCTATACTATGCCAGGAGTGCTTATACCATGAATTCTAGAAACACTTTCACTTTTTTTCTTTGTCTGTCCTCCTCTCAATATTCCTCTGAAAAGTGGGTAAAGTAATAAAAATGCGTCTAGTTTAAAGGCATCACAACTAGGGAAGAATGGCAGACACAAAGGTTTACCCCTACAAAACTTGTTGACTACTGGAGGAAACGACTGTGAATCTTCAAAAAAGGAAAAACATTATTTACGAACAGAAACGCTCCTATACATGCGGTACCATTGAAAATATAAACGAACAATGGATTTTCTTTGAAGCTGAGGACGATGAAGCATTTCTTTTAGAAGAGATTTCAGAAGAAGGCATAGAGATACTCTTTTCGAACGAATGGGTACCGGGGGTGTTATTAGAAACCGGTCAAGTTGTATTACATACCAAACATTTATATGAATTAAACAATGGAGATGCCGTGCGTGTCCGTAAAAGACTTCCCCAGCCCTATATGGAATGGCTTGAAGAACTGTCCGAGGATGCGTTTACAAAATTCACCACCCTGCTGAACAACTCCAATATCTCCATTTATGACTGCATCTATTGCTATAACACCATGCAGTTCATGGATAATATAAAGGAGCCATCCGGAGTAAATTTTCTCGTTTATGATAATGAAACATTTATATGCTCCGTTCAACATCACTTTTCTAGAGGAAAGTCAGTAACCGACCGATTTGAATATACCCTGCAAACCGGCAAAAGATATATGTTTACTAATATGGAACGCAGAAAAGCTGAATAGAACGGCAAATGTAAAAAAGCTTGAATCCCTATTTAATAAGGATTCAAGCTTTTAAATTTGCCAATTATACACCCATTGGAAGGCTGAAGCCTAAGTGGAGAATGTATGCCAATACGACCACGAAAAGAACCCAAACCACAACGGTGGATTTACCTTTCCTAGTGCGGACTGCGATCATTTCCATCAAACCGATAACCACAATACCTAGTACCATCTTCAATAGATATTGCCCGTTTGTGATCAATGTCCAACCAAGCTGCAAGCCTGTCACAACGATCAAGATGTAGAACACTCTAAGTACCATCGCTGTTATCTTAGCACCTTTTTCTTTCCCTGCTTTTGTTAAAAAAAGTACTACGACAAACAGAATAAGTGCGATTGCCCATGTTGAAATATGTGCATGTGTCAATTCTACCAACCTCCTTCATTTCAATCAAAACTACTAGTATCATACCATAGAGACAGAAAAAAACTAAGTAAATTACCTTAATATAAGATTTTGAATATTAACAATGATATAATACCTTTGTAAACCATTACATTCAATAATGGAGGTACTTCATTTATGACAACTAAAACACACGATATCATCAGTATGACAGAGAAATTTGGCGCCAATAATTATCACCCGCTTCCAATTGTGATTTCCAAGGCACAAGGAGTATGGGTAGAAGACCCGGAAGGCAATAAATACATGGACATGTTAAGTGCCTATTCCGCAGTCAACCAAGGGCACCGCCACCCAAAAATCATTCAAGCGTTAAAAGATCAAGCAGATAAAATTACCTTGACATCTCGCGCTTTCCACAACGACCAACTTGGTCCTTGGTATGAGAAAATGGCTGAGGTAACGAAGAAAAATATGGTGTTACCAATGAATACAGGGGCAGAAGCTGTAGAAACTGCCGTTAAAGCTGTTCGTCGCTGGGCTTATGATGTGAAAGGCGTGCCAGCTAACCAGGCAGAAATCATTGTATGTGAAGATAATTTCCACGGACGTACCATGACGGCTGTATCCATGTCCTCTAGTGAAGAGTATCAACAAGGCTTCGGTCCGATGCTCCCTGGTATCAAGGTGATTCCTTATGGCAGCATCGAAGCACTTAAGGGTGCCATTACACCGAACACTGCGGCGTTCATCTTTGAACCTATCCAAGGTGAAGCAGGCATCAATATACCAGCCGAAGGGTTCCTCTCTGAAGCTTATGAGGTATGTAAAGCTAATAATGTTTTATATGTGGCAGATGAGATCCAGGCCGGCCTTGGCCGCTCTGGGAAACTATTCGCTTGTGACTGGGAGAATGTCGAGCCTGATATGTACATATTAGGTAAAGCGCTTGGCGGAGGAGTATTCCCTATTTCCTGCGTGGCAGCAAACAAAGATATTCTTGGTGTGTTCAATCCAGGATCGCACGGCTCCACTTTTGGAGGAAATCCGTTAGCTTGTGCAGTTTCCATGGCATCATTGGAAGTATTAGAAGAAGAAAAATTGGTAGAACGTTCTTATGACTTAGGTAACTATATGATGGAAGAGTTACGTACCATTAAAAACCCTATCATCAAAGAAGTTCGCGGCCGCGGCCTCTTTATAGGAGTAGAATTGACGGAAGCAGCTCGTCCTTACTGCGAAAAGCTGAAAGAAGAAGGATTATTATGCAAAGAAACTCACGAAACGGTAATCCGTTTTGCACCGCCACTCGTTATCTCTAAAGAAGACTTAGATTGGGCTATAGAAAAAGTGAAGCAAGTTCTATCATAACGAAAAAGCTTCCTGCTAGAATGAACTAAATCTAGCAGGAAGCTTTTTTGCTTGATTCAATGTAACTTAACTGACCGTATTTCTTAGCGTACCAATTTTCTCTATACACACTTCTACTAAGTCTCCCCCGGTTAAAAAACGTGGTGGATCAAATCCTTTACCAACCCCAGCAGGAGTTCCGGTCGCGATAATATCTCCCGGCTCTAAGGTCATCCCTTTAGAAATAGTTGCTATTATTTCCGGGATGGAAAAAATCATTTGGTCCGTGGAAGCAAGTTGACGGACTTCCCCATTCACCACAGTTTTTATCTTCAAACATTGTGGATCATCTATCACCGATTTATGCACTATGACTGGTCCCATTGGGCATGTTCCATCTAAACTTTTACCAAGAAAGAATTGTTTATGACGTTTTTGCAAATCTCTAGCCGTAATATCATTCACAATTGTGTAGCCAAAGATATAATCCATTGCATCTTCTTTACGTATAGCCTTTCCTGCTTTTCCGATTACTATTGCTAATTCCCCTTCATAGTCTAATTGCCCGGTTACCTCTTCGTGTAAAGGAATGATTTCTTCGTGGCCAATTACGGTAGTGGGAACTTTCGTAAATATCATAATATGTTCAGGAATATCCTCTTCGCTACCCATCTCCAGTACATGTTCACGGTAATTTTTCCCTACACAAAAAATGTTCTTTCGAGGCCTTCGGACCGGCGCATGAAGCCTGACCTCTTTCATAGGGATAAAATAGTCCTTAGAATTTCGTTGTGTGAACACCCAGTCTCTAAGGCTCGCAACATTGGCGACAAACTCTTCCCCAGCTTCTATCCCTTGCAATAGAGTGGATGGCCATATACTTTCTTCTCCTTTAGCTTCATGCGCTTTTTGAAGATCGATGACAAATAGTTGTGCTTCGTCGGTTAGTCCGATCTTAACTTTTCCGTTAATTTCCATCAATAATAAATGCACTTGTGGACTCATCCTTCCCTCTACAAACACAGTGATTATGTAGTAATTTGTTATATTATGACTTGTTTTATCGAAGTGCTTTTTTTCTTGTTTGAGCCGTGCCATAATAGGGACAACCGCTTGCGTAACTTAATCTTATTATAAATGGAGTAGAAGCAAATGTTAGCCTTAAAAATTGAATTAAAACGACAGCAAATGATTCATTGCGCAAAAGAATACGGATTCACTGCTTCTCAAACAGTGAAATGCAGCCAAGAACTCGATGTACTACTAAATAAACAATCGCAACAGCAACTACGCTTATTGGAGAATCAAAATAAATATACGTTGGCACAATGAAAAGATGTGAAGCCTATGCTCACATCTTTTTAAATTTTGGCCTAGTGCCGTAAGTACCCGCTCTCCATAACCACTCCATCGGACCGAAATAGAATTTGGCAGCCCAAACTCTGCTAATGATAATTTGGAAGATATAAATCCCAAGAACAAGCCATACCCCATAAAACGGAGTAAAGGAACCATAAAAGCCAAGTCCATAACTGTAAAATATAAGCGAGCAAACAACGGACTGAAACAAATAGTTTGTTAAACTCATTTTTCCAACGTACTGAAAAGGGGACAATAATTTCATGCCGACCCCTGTTCTACTTGCCATAACGATAGATAAAAAGTAGAAAAGTGCACTTGCAGGTCCACCTAACCCGTCCTGTAAGTATTCTGTTGTGTAATTTTGAGCAGTGTAATATGGTAGCAACTTAAATATAACTGCCAAAACAAAGGTTGCAATCCAGAGTTTTTTCATCCATGAGAGGTTTTCCTCCACATTTTCCAACCATTTGGACTTTGCTGCTGCCGCTCCAAACAGGAACATCGGTAATACTGATAATACTATAAAGAAGAAGTTCGCAATATTAACGAAAGACCAATCGGCAATCCGTTGTTTCGTAATTTCCATAAATGTTCCATTGGCATATACCTGTAAAGATTGGGCGGCATTTGCCTCAAATGTGGAATAGAGATCTGTATCCCCCATCGTTAAGGTTACTACTAGCATTAATAATGACAACAGTACCGTCGGAATCACAATTAGAAGCAGACCCGTCCAAACCATCGCTTTAGATGACATTTTCCTCATTAACAATAAAAGAAAACCACATAAAGCGTAGGTAATAAGAATGTCACCATGCCAGATCAAAAACGCATGAATGATTCCTATCACCAATAATACGAACAATCTTCTTGAAAAATATTTCGGTACAGAGAGGTTTTTTTCTGCTACTCTCGATGTAAAAATAATAAAACCATACCCAAACAAAAATGAAAAGAGCGTATAAAAGCTTGCTTGGGCAATAATATCCACGCCATTCATCACTAAAATGTCCCGTGTATCTGTCCAATATGTTTTTATGTTTACATATAGCATTGGAGCAAAAAATGAAGGCATGTTCACTAGAAAAATGCCTAATATTGCAATTCCCCTTATAATATCTAATGCTACTATTCTCTCTTTTTCTTCTATGGGTGCCCCTTGCATGTAGAATCCTCCCTTTTCGTTCTTTCTTTCATAAAGAATATTATAGCTCTTTTTCCTTTATATTCCTATCACCAAATCCTCTTTTCCTTTTTCAGTTTCCACTCACCATACAGGGCTAATGTCATAGGATATACCATAAGCGCACAGAAAAGGAGTTAACGTTATGCCAGCAATCGTCGGAGCTGTAAATGTTAACAGCATCGGTAACTCCGGGGTCTTTCATATCGGGGATGTTTTTCAAATGTCCCCAGTCAGTTCCGCCAAAACATTTGCAGGAGCCGGAAGCTTCAACACCGGAGACAATATATCTGTAAGCAACACCAACAGCCAGACCAACACCTATGACCAAGATGTCAATGATCAGCCGGTGGCATTGAATATGTAAATCGAAATATGGAGGGACGCACATGGCTTCCAATTTTTTTATCAATCAAAGTATTGTCATCCATCATTTAAAAATAGGAGGTATATCAAACTCCTCCGTTTTTCAAATCGGCAGCGCAGGAGTTATTAAATCATTATCTAACCTGTACAACACAGGAAATTTCACCGGACCAGCACCTGTCAGCAGTGCTGAAATAGCGCAGGAACAGGAACAGCAAAACGACATACCTCCGAGTGCTTTAGAATTTCCTGTACCTTTAACAGGGTCAAGGTAATGAATATTCTGGGCATTCACCCATTTTCAATGTTTGCATAAAGTATTATAGATGATTCTAATAGCACTTCAACAGCAACCAATGAAAGGGGTGGTCGGATGTATAATAATTATCAGTATTTTTATCAAACGCAGCTACAGATACAGCAACTACAACAAGTAGTGGAAAACCAGACGAAGCAAATTTCCACCCTCGAGGAACTGGTGAAACTTATGCAACAGGAAATCACCCAATTAAAAGAAAAGCCAAGTATGAATATTGAACGGATCGAGTATAAATTTGATCAGCTTAAGGTGGAAACATTAGAAGGCACACTTAATATCGGGTTGACACCTGGGTCACCAGGGGAAATTGAAGACTTTGTCGTAACCCAAAACAACTTGGAAGTGCCTGTACCACAACGAAATCAGAATTTAGCCAAAGGGATAGAAGCAGACCTGCGGGAATATCTCAATAAAAACGGAAAAGCAAAAATTGATCAGATAGCCAAACAGCAAGGAAGGACTCTTGAAAAACACTATCATGATTTCATGATCCAAGATGTAAACAATCAACTAGCTTCACGTGTAAATCACACATTAAATGCGATTACCCCAGAAGCTGTCCAAAAAGGATACAATGATGAAAAAATCAAGGAAATAGCTGTCCAACAGCTTCAAGCTGATATGGATAAAGCGTTTGCTGCCTTTATCCAAGCTCTTCCTAAAAAAAATAAATGAGTGGTGTTCATAGATGAATTTCCAAGTTTCAAATCATAATTTACAAGTAGATAAAATTGATATTCTTGGAGTATCTTCCTCTTCTATCTTCCTAGTGGGGGATACTCAGAATATATGCCTGACCTCTTATTTTGACACTCCCCCTGAGGCATTGGTAATCGGGCCATTTGTACCGCTTACCACGGAATAAGCCATGCGCATTTCTAGAGTGAACGATATTAACTTGCATTCCTTGTCTTTCAGCTCCTATTTCCACATTGGGGATTCGTATTATATAAATGCCAAATCAAGAGCTCTCGCTGTGAAAAGAGAGTTTCCTCGTTTTTATGGTAATGAGGGGAATTTTTCTGAGTATCCGATATTTTCCATGCAATCCCCGACTCCTGTTATAACGGAGCGTGTGAACATGGCGGTGAATAATGTCAACCCCAATATTTGCGTCAATTCCATTAAGATAAAAGGGGTTTCTTCTTCCTCTGTCTTACAAATAGGCTCATCCCAGACGGTATGTGCGGAATCAAGAGTAAAGCATATTAGACAGTTGTTAAGTCCGGAAATTCATAAAGCTGCAGGATTACCAGACACTAAAATAAAGAATGAGGATGAATAAATGCACAGTAGCATCACCTTTTAGGTCAGTGTTCATATAGTATAAGTATCATAAAAACATGGGTAGGTTCATTGTTCAAGCGGAAGAATAGAAGAGTGTGCAAACCTAAAAACAAAAAGGATGTTCTACATGCCAGCTATCGTAGGTCCGGTTGCCATCAACAGCGTAGGTGGAGGCGTCGTCAATTTTGGAGATTCCTTCTACATCTCTCCCAAATCCGCCTCCAAAACCTCATCAGGATCCGGTGGATTTAACACCGGAAACTTCGTCATCACCAACAACGGTCTATCCGCCACCAACACCATCGACCCTGACTTCAATGACCAGGATATTGTGGCGAATAACTAAAGGGCAAAAGTCGAAAGAAAAGAAGAAATAAGGGGTCAGACCCCTCTAGGACTTTCCCCTTCAACCCCGAAATACCACAAAATCCGTGCCAAGGCAAGTGGCACGGATTTTGGTTTTTAACGTTTTTGTTTTCGTTCGTTTGATTTTTTGGTTAGTGGTATTTTGGATGATGGCTGTTTTTGGATCCATTTGATGAAGGATGCTATCTTTGGGTCATCTTTTAGAAGAAGAACGGTATTCATCCGGATAGCAAGCTCTTCGTTCGTATATAGGGCATGTATTTGTTTATGACATGGAATACAAAGATTTGCCGTGGGTAGGAAGGTCCCCCCCATTTCCTTAGGGGTAAGGTGATGGACCGTTATTTCCACCTCTTCTCTTTCACAAAGCTCACAAGTACCAATGTCCCATTTTTTCTTACCCATGACAGTCTACTCCTCCATCATTCAGATTCAACATCCTGACACCTTCCACCTTTCTTCCAATACCAATTCAAACATCATAAGTTTTCCAATGTCACAACAGAACCGTTGCCAGAAGACTTTGCAGGGGTAACCACCAGTCGTCTAGGCAAACGTGCCCGTAGCTCTTGTACGTGGGAGATAACCCCAACTGCAAGGTGGTCGGATTGAAGTTTTTCCAATGCTGTGACTACCGCATCCAAAAGCTCTGCATCAAGCGTCCCAAAGCCCTCATCAAGGAAGAAAAACTGCAGTGGATATTCTCCTCTTAACTGAATTTGAGCGGAAAGGGACAATGCAAGTGCCAAGGATGTAAGGAATGTTTCACCACCAGATAGAGTGGAGACAGGTCTCCGTACGCCACCATTAGCATCGTCACGAATAATGAAGCCTCCATTTGAATCCATTTCCAGGGCATATCTCTGGCGGGTAAGCTGTCCCAATCTTTCTGAAGCATCCCTGCTTATTTGCAGCAATTGCTCTTCCGCCAAGTATTCAACAAAACTGTTTCCTTTAAAGACACTCTGAAGCTTTTGATATGCTTGCGTCTCTTCCGTTAGCTTTTTCTTCTTTTCCTCGAGAATCCTAAACCGTTCATTACGCTCCTTTAGAGAAAGGAGATTTTGTTGAAGAGCACTCTTTCTTTCTATCTCATCACGCAATTCCTTGCGAGCAAACTGTAGTTGTTCTCTGAATTTCTCCCATTCGTCTTCTTCTAAAATGTCTGTACCAATCAATACATTTAAACGGGAAAGGTCCTTTTCAACAGCCTTTCTTTCTTCCCAGTACTGTTCTATTTGCTCTTTCCATACAACTTTTGATTCTATATGAACAATCGATCTCTCTACTTCATCGGTGGCTGTGAACACGGACTTGTCAAGTTCATGCTTCCATTTTTCTTGAATGAAAGCAAGACGGGACTCCGATTCCCGTACCATCTGTTCACTCTGTGAAGCAGCTTTTTCTTTTTCTTGAGCATGCTGCTGGGATTCTATCCATTGTTGGTAGTTTTCCCTTTCCTTCTTATTTAAACTTTCCACTTCATACTCAACACGCTTCAGCTCATCCTGGATATTATTCTCTCCAGCGATGGACTTTATTTCTTCTTGTGTATCTTTCATACGATTCAGAACCTGTTCTAACTGCAGTTCCTCTTGGTAAATGTTTTTTTCAATCTCTCGCTTCTTTTCTTGTGTTACTTTTAATTCTTTCTCTTTTGATTCAATAAAATCCACACTTGTATTTATTCTTTCCTGCAGGTCTATTCGGTGTTTTTCATTTTCTTTGGCAGCTTGGAAGGTGGTTTCGATTTCTTCAAAAGTTTCTTCTACGAAATCTCTCTCCCACTTGCTTTTCTTTTCTAATAAATCCTTTTGCGTTTCTTCTTGACGCTTCTTCCATTCATCACGCTGTTCCATATAGCTAGAAGCAAGCTTTTCTGTTTCCTTGAAAGTCCCTGTCCACTTTTGGAGGTAATTGTCCACCTTCTCTTTCTTTTGTTGCAATTGAATGAGGTCTTGAATTAACGCCTTTTGTTCTGTTGATATTCTATGGTATTTTTCAGCAATCAGACCTGCTGTGTCCTTTGACTCGTTCCATTCCCTGTCCCACAGGTCCCACTTTTCAGACGATTCCTTTGGCGAGGGCAAGCCTTTTTCCCCTTCAAGGTCTCGATGAAGCTCGGAAGCTATTTGCTCTAATTTAAGCTTAATCTTCAAATTTTCCTGTTTTTGAAACGAAATTGCAGAAGGAAGTTTTCCTATACCGTTTTCCTCTTTGCTGCTTGCAACTTCCCTATGAGCTTGATGAGAAGCTAGACCGGGATGAACTGTGGAACCACAAACGGGGCATGCGTCTCCTTCTTCAAGAGATTTGGCCAACTCCAATGCCAATTGATGGATTTTAATATCATCCGCAAGCTTTTGTTCCGCCTCTAAGAACTGTTCTAGCTGTCGTTCAAGCCAATCAAGCTGTTGTGCCATTTTTGATGCTTGATCATAGTGCTTTTCTGTACTTTGGAAAATTTCTAAAAGGGATTCTTTTCCCTTATTTAGATTCGCTTCTGCTTTTTGGTTGTCAGCCTGGAAGGTAGAAATTTTGTTTTGTAAGGAGTCTACTTCTGCTCCATTTTCCTTCATTTTTTTCTCAATGAGCAGTATCTCTTGTTTCTTGTCAAATGCTTTCTGAAGTAATTCTAGACGTGCAGGTGCAAACGCAAGGGAGCCAAGCTCATCTTTTAATGTCTTTTGCTTGTTTACTGCCTTGGTATACAATTCCTTAGCTTTTTCTTCCTGGTTGTGTAATTTAGAAAATACTTCTTTATTAGAATCCAAAGAACGTTTCAGTTCTTCCATTTTGGGGTGATGTGAAGTCAATCCTTCCTCAAGGTTTCTCGCACGTTCTAATTTTTCTTTCCTTGCGAGCAGCACAGGTAATTCTGATTCTTTCTTCACTCTAGTTGCTTCATACGTACTCAAGGCTTTATTCAACGCTTCTATTGCAGATTCATTGGCTGTTTGGTCGAGTTTATTTCTTTGTTTCCACTGTAATAAGGCTTTTTCTACCTCTTTCAGATCTACCAACAAAGATTTTAAGCTCTCTGCCTGTACCGCCAATGTATAGGAAGTTTCCAGCTTCTTTATTGAAGCCTCTTGCAAAAGGAAAGATTGAAGCTTTTTTTCCACCTGTGCCTTTTCAAGCTGCCTTTCCCACTGCTTCTTTTTTTGCTCAAAAGCATGTTCCATCTCTTGAAGTGCTTTTTCTGAACTTTTAACGAGAGTCTCTACTTCCTTGAACGCTTTTTCTGCTTCTTGTACCGCCTCATCAGAAGCTTCGCCCAACCCTAATTGCTCAGCGTGTATTTCTCCTAACAGTCTTGTTTTTTCTTGCAGCTCTTCTTTTATTTTTCGTGAAAGCTGGTCGCCGTATTTTTCTAACTGGAAAAGGCGTTGCAGCATTTGTCTTCTGTCTGCACCTTTAAGCGACAGAAATTCGGCAAATTTACCTTGTGGCAACACAACGGCTCTGGTGAAGTCATCAATGGTCAGTCCAAGTATTTCTTGAATGGCCTGATTCACTTCACTTGCTTTATCCGCTATAACGATATGCTCGTCTTCCTTTACTTCCGTCAATCTTGATATTCCTGACTTAACACGGATGTCATCCGTCCTTTTAAAGGTACGTTCCACTTTAAAACGCTGCTTCCCCTTTGCATTTTCTAGTTCAAATAAAAAGGAAACCTCTAACTGATTTTCAGCATGATTCATAATTCCTTGCGTATTATTGGAGGCACGTTCTACTTTTCCGTACAGAGCAAGCGTCATCCCGTCCAGTATGGAAGATTTTCCACTTCCGGTTGGTCCAAAAATTCCAAATACGCCACCCTCACAAAGCGATTCAAAGTCAATTACTTGTTTTTCACGGAAGCTGTGCAGCCCTGCGATCATCAATGTGATTGGTTTCATACTTGTTCCTCCTTCAACGTTTCATCTTGCAATAAGGAGAGAAATAACCGGACTAATTCTTCTTCGGGTTTGGCTCCTCCTGATTGTTTTTCATAAAACCTAACAAACAGCTCTTCCATGGGAACGCTGTCCATCTTCACCGCTTTCCTCTCTTCGACCATTTCTGGAAAAATGGGACGAATATGGAGGATGCCGTCGTGATGTTTTCGGATTCGGTGAATTTCCTCCATGGATAGTGCATTGGTGACATGTATTTCAAGATCTACCCATGCATTGCTATCCTTCTTATTTTCAAGCCATTCATACACTTGTTGAACTCCATCTATTGCCTTCCATTTCACAAGTGGCTTTCCGCTAGAGAGATAGATTTCTTTCGTTTCCACTGCTTCACCAGGCTTTGCATCTATAATGGTGACACTTTTCGTGTAACCAGCCTCTGAAAAACTATAAGCAAGCGGGGAGCCAGAGTATCTGGCTGCCGTTTTGGCACGCTTAATGGTTTGAGGGCGATGCAAGTGGCCTAGAGCAACATATTGGGCTTGATGTGGCAAGCTTTCTGCTGCAACCGTAAATGCTCCCCCTACTTCTATAGGACGTTCTGAATCAGAGGAATTTCCACCGGCAACAAAAAGATGGCTCATGGCAATATTGACAGAGGACTCGGTAAACTGTTCACACATCTTTTCAAAGAACTGGCGAATTCTTGCATCATAATGATTCCTGATAGCCTTTTCCTCAAATTCTTCGGAAAGCACTTCGTTTAACCTGGACTCGGATGGGTATGGCAAAGAAGCGAGTTTCAACGTTTCTTCCGTCGTTGGGACATAGATTGTCTGAACGTCCATTGTGGGATAGCCTAGCAAGGAGATATTTTGCGAGCTTGCAAGAGGTCTGGATGCAGAAAGACGGTCTGGATTATCATGGTTCCCTGCAATGACAGCAACAGGCCTTTTTCCACTGTTGGATAACTGTTGAAGCGACTCATAGAAAAGTACTTCCGCCTGGGCCGGGGGATTGACAGTGTCATAGACATCTCCTGCCATCAGTACCACGTCTACTTTTTCTTCTTCTACAATTTGCAGAAGCTCTTCCAAAAACTGTGCCTGCTCTGGCAAACGACTTCTTCCTTCTAACGTTTTTCCCAAGTGCCAGTCGGCAGTATGAAGTATGCGCATCTTTATTCTTCCCTTCCATGAAAGTGGCTCAAGTAACAACATTTGCCACCTGAGCCACTCTTTATATTAATCCATTTTCACTAATCGATTTCCATCAAAAAAATATAAATATTTCTCCTTTAATTCTTTCTTCCAAATTTCTTCAACGGCTTTCCCGTACAGAGCTACTTGGTCTTTATAACGATTGCGCAGAACTGGTTCTGCTTCTTCAAATCCGTTACCAAATCTACCTGTGATGGTATCCGTTTTATAGTCGATTAAGACAAGCCCTTCCTCATCTTCTAAAAGGCAATCAATGACACCCTGCACCAGAATGGTCTCCTCTTTTAGTTCTTTTTGCTCAAAAAACCCATTTTCTTGCAAAGCAAAACTGAATGGGACCTCCCGGTGAACCTGTAGTGCCTCTAGCATCCGCTTCCCAATAGGAGTGACAAAGAAAGAGACAACTCCGTCAAAATCAATGACGTTTGCCTGTTCGGCTGTAATTAGCTCTTTTTGAACCATTTCCAAGACCTGAGCCTGTACATAATCCCGATCAATTGCTTCAGCTGCAAGGTCTATATTCTGCATCACCGCGTGCATCGCTGTCCCAATTTCTGAAGGAGTCAACTTTTTCTTCTGTAAGAAGGCCGGACGATCAAGGAAATACCTTCTTTCTGTTTGAACAAGCGTGTTGTCTGCGTATGGGTCCTGCTGTTCTCTCATTCTTTTTATCTCTGAAACAGATTGCTTCGAACGATGAATACTTGCCTCTTTGTATGGATAGGTCCAATTCAGCTGTTCCACCACTTTCGCCTTAAAAGGGCTTTCGATGTCAACCTGTTTCCCTTGTTTCACATAGTCTAGAAGAAGGTTTTCTTCCTCTTTTTCAGCTTCAATCTCCTGAATCAACTGTTCTACGTTGGTGACAGATATCTTCCATGAAGTCGGATGATTAGCGATGTCCTCTTGGTTAACAATGCTCGCACCATCTTCTCTCAATACTTGTGCATCCTTGTGTCGCACAAGGGCAGGACCAACCCAGTCCATATACGATTTTGCACCTGCTCTTACATAGTCCGGTAACAGCCAATTTTCATGTAAGACGTGTTCCCCCCACTGCAATTGAGATTTTTCAAGGTCCTTTACCGTTCCGACCAGGTATAATTTTTCCTTTGCCCTGGTGAGAGCTACGTATAATACACGCATTTCCTCTGCTATCAGTTGGGCCTTGGCTTTTCGTTTCAAGGCCAACTGCAATATCGTTGGATAGGTGATTCGCAGTTTTGCATTTACATATTTGGAACCAAATCCGAGCTCTTTATCTAGCAAATAGCTGTTGTTAAGATCAATCATATTAAACTGTCTGGACAGTCCTGCAACAAAGACGATCGGAAACTCTAGTCCTTTACTTGAATGAATGGTCATCAGCCTGACAACATCCTCTTGCTCCCCAAGCGCTCTTGCAGCTCCAAGGTCTTCTCCTCGTTCTTGCATCCTTTCAATAAAACGCAAGAAACGGAACAAGCCGCGGAAAGAGGTGGATTCATATTGTCTGGCACGGTCATACAGTGCTCTCAAATTTGCCTGACGTTGCTTACCGCCTGGCATTCCCCCAACAAAATCAAAGAAGTGAGTGTCCTGATAAATCTGCCAAATTAACTCGGACAATGCTCCTTCACGCGCAGCTGTACGCCATGATTGAAGCAAATGATAAAATAAACGAATTCTTTTAGCTAATTCATGTTCCTCCACCGTATCAGGGGCCTTGTCCATAAATGCCATTAACGCTTCATAATAGGAGCCTCTTTTTTGCTGAATACGAATGGTGGCCAAATCGTTGGAATCAAGCCCGACAATCGGTGACCTTAATACAGAAGCCAATGGAACATCTTGATATGGGTTATCAATGATCTTCAATAACGATAAAAGAATGGCAACTTCTGTTGCTTCGAAATATCCCGTGCTCAAGTTTGCATATAACGGCAAACCTTCCTGCTTAAACTCTTCCATAAATTGAGGAGCCCATGGCATTGAGCGCATCAGAATCACAAAATCCCGATAAGTGACAGGGCGCATCGCTTTTCTATCTTTATCATATATTTCATACCCGGACTGAATAAGATGCTTTATTTTTTGAGCAATCATCTTCGCTTCCACTTGAGCTGTTTCTAATTCCACTTTATCAAATCCAGCGGAGTTATCTTCAGACTCAGACTCGGAAAGCTCTTCCTCATCCCCAGAAACTGAACCGCTTCGATTTATTATCAATAATTCCGATTCTCGGTCCGGCGCTTCCGGATAATAGGCTGCCCCGAACTTTAATTCCGCATCGTCGTCATAGTCTATTTCCCCAACAGTTTCTCCCATAATTTGTTTAAAGATAAAGTTGGTGGCATCAAGGACTTCCGGTCGGGAACGGAAATTTTTATTTAAATCAATACGAAGGCCAGATTCTCTTCCTTCCGTATCAAACCGTTTGTATTTGCTTAAGAATAGGAAAGGTTCCGCTAAGCGGAATCTGTAAATGGATTGCTTTACGTCCCCTACCATAAACATATTTCCAGCTTCTTCACTTTCCTTCGTAACTAGCTTCAGGATCGCCTCCTGGACCATATTTGTATCCTGGTACTCATCCACCATCACTTCTTTAAAAGTGGACTGATAGCGGAGTGCGGCTTCCGATCTCTCTACTTTTCCTTCGTTAAAAGTCGTGAGCACACCTAAACAAAGATGCTCTAAGTCGGAAAAGTCCACTAATCCTTTATCCTGTTTTAAGAGGCTAAATTCCTTCCCATATTTCTTAACTAAATCAACAAGTGTCCCCATCACAGGTGCTAACTCCTCAAGGTCTTTCAGAAAAGAATCGGGACGTCGGGAAAACAATTCATCTTTAATTCCTTGTACCATTGCTTTTGCATCATTACGTACCTTGGTCCATCTTTCTATTAGCTCTTTATCGTATTCATCTCCGCGGCAGGTTTTAGCCCTGGAAAAATCAAGTTCCTGCATAACTGCATACAAGTCTTCCCATGATGTATCAAGGGCACTTTGAAGTCTGTGAAGTTGAGTCAAATCCTGCTCGATATTCTCAGCACGCGGAGCAGGTCCACCCGGCTCAAGCGTAATTTTCATCGCTTTTTCCAGCAAGCTTTCCGCCCCTAGAAACTGCAGCTTCATTTCACGTTTCAATGTCTGGATGAAGGGCAAGTCATCAATAGAATACTTGCTGGTAGACTGATAGAACGATTCAATCTCATCCAGCCATTTGTCAGGGCTTGGATTGGCCCTTGAAAACTCATGAAGATCCAGAACAAGATTTTGCAAAGCTCCATCAGAACGATCATTCGTGTAGCGGTCGACCAATTCAAAAAATAAGTCGTTGTCCTCTTTTCCGTACTCTTCTTCAAAGACGCCTTCAAGAACCTCCTCCTGCATTAATTGGATCTCCGTTGTATCGGCAATACGGAAACTTGGATCAATGTCGATCAAGTAATAGTATTTCCTTACTACCTCAAGGCAAAAGGAGTGAATCGTAGATATGGATGCCCTGTTCAATAAGCTTAGCTGTCGGCGCAAATGAAGCGATGCCGGCTTTTTCTCTAATTGTTTTTCCAATGCTTCGCCAATTCTGTGGCGCATTTCTGCAGCTGACGCATTGGTAAACGTTACGACAAGCAGCCTGTCCACGTCTACATGTTCCTCCACAATCTTATGAATCATTCGTTCAACAAGAACAGCGGTTTTTCCTGACCCAGCAGCTGCTGCTACGAGAATATCTCTCCCAGAAGCGACAATGGCTTTCCACTGATCATCTGTCCACTGGGCATCTATTGGTTTTGGAAGAAGTTCCATGCTCATGATTCCCCTCCCCCTTCTATCTTCGTTTTCATCGAGGAAATGACCTCATTTTTAGGTATCGTTGACAGCACTCTATATTCGTTTTCATCAAGCGATGTATCAAATTGACAAAACGATTTATAGGAACAAAACGTACAAGGCGTTTGATTCTTTAATTTGTAAGGAGCTATGCTTGTCTCACCTTCAGATATTTTCATGCCAATCTCTTCGAACGTTTTTCTAACATATGTTCTCAGCTGAGTGAATTCTTCTTCACTTGCAATCGAAGAGTTCGCTTGAAACCCACCATTCTTTTTTAGTGCAGCAGACACTATTTTGGAGTGCCCGGTCTCGAGCGTCTGATCCATCAGCTTAACAGATTCCTCATCACCTAAAAGCAGACCTTTCATTTTGAAGCTCTTAAAAATCTCCTCTTCTATGATGTCCTCCGGTTTCATTCCATTCGTTTTTATCATTGGATTATGAACATGGAAATACAGGACGCCGGCAGGAGTGGCTTCATTTCCTAGCCAGCCTTTGGAATGAGAGATGACTATATCCAAATAGGTCAGCATCTGTAATGCCAGCCCATAATAAACCTCCGTAAGGTCAAGTGCTTTATTGCTCGATTTATAATCAATGATACGAAGCAATAAGCCGTTGCTTCCCTCTGCTTTATCAACGCGATCTATACGTCCTACAAGCTCCATTGTCACACCATTTGGCAAGTTGATTTGAATTGGCGGCAACTCTTCCTGTTTGCCAAAGCCAAGTTCCAACCCAACTGGGGTAAATTTGCTAGCTTTGGAGTGATCGCTTAGAATCTGCGAAGCTCTTGTGATAATCGTTTCCAACTTCCGTTTGATGTAATGAAAACGATTGGAGCTTAACAGGATTTCCCCTTGCAGCTTTGGCGCGAGAATATGAACAGCTTCTTTTGCCAGTACCTCACACTCCTGTTTGGTGAGGTTCTTCCAATCGTTTCCGCTTTGTCTTAGTTTATCTGAAATATGCTTAAGTGCTGCATGAAAGAGCTGCCCGATATCCGGTGCTTCCAATCGGTAGATTTTTCTTTCCTTCAGCTTTAAACCATGAGAAGCGAAATGGGAAAAAGCACACGCACTGAACTTCTCCATCCTCGACACACTGGCTTCCATGAAGTTTCCGTATAACTCACGACTAACCTTTTGTTTTAATTTTTTGGCTTCATTTTTGTAAAATAAACTTCGTAAGACATGTTCCGTTTTATCCTGCCATTCTTCATTCTCTAATAGTGTATTGTAGACATCCCACCAGATTGGTTCCACGGGATATTTCTTCATCCACGCTTGAAGCTGTACTGCCAAGTTAGATAGTGTGGTCGTTGGGGTATGAATATACCTTAGCTGTTCCTCGTTTGACAGCTCTGCTGGTTCATTGAGCAACAACTTCTCCTCAAGCAAAGGAAACATTTCCTTAATTCGCTTAATATAGGAGGAAGGCAACAATGTTTTCCCCTCTTCGTCTGCCAGTGCATAGCTTATATACAAGTGATGGGAAGGGCTTAAGAATGACGTATAAACAAGGAAATGTTCATCAAGCAGCCGCTCTAAGCTTGTAGGTGCAAGATCCATTCCGTAATTGGACAAGAGCTCTCTCTCTTCTTCTGATATAAATCCCTCGTCTTTAATCTTGGCAGGAATCACCCCATCATTTACACCAATCACAAAACTGTGCTTAATATCTGTCAGGCGCGAGAGATCAAAGTTCGCAACGATAACCTGGTCAATCGCCGGTGGCACTAGGCTAAATCTCAGGCTTTCCAATCCGCTTTCGACCATTTTCATAAACATGGATAACGAAATCGGATGGTCTCCTATCAGTTCGACCATCTGATCTAGCATTTGAATAATCGCCTTCCACACTTGCTCGTTTTCTTTTGCAACGGACAAATTGCCTTCATCTTCGGCCTTGTTCATTCTTGCTTCCAGTTTTTGTGGAATTTTCAAATCTTCCATATATCCATAGAGTGCCTTGCAATAGCCATCAATAGAATTTGCTTTTTTCCAGCGCTTTTCAAGCATGTGAAGAGGTTCTACAATCATCGCTCTTAATTCATTGATTTCCTTTTCATAGGCAATCTCTTCATCTGTTTGCACGTATGGACCTTCTGTATCCACACTAAAAAAGCGACGATATTTCCATGGCTCAGTCGCAGTCCATCTATTCCCTTGTATCCCATAGGACAGGCAATAGTTTTCCAGTTTATCCGTCTTTTCGCGCATCTCATTAATATCTTGATCCTGCGAGTAAAACAAATCCGTCTTTACACAACGAAAAACAGATTCATAGCGCCAGTTTCTTGAAATTACCTCAAGACTAGAACGCAGCAATTCCACCAATGGATGATGGAGCATTGTTCGCTTTTGATCGACGAAAAACGGGATGTCATAATCTTTAAAAACGGTATTGACCAAATCAATGTAAGATTCGGCATTTCTGACAATCACCGCTATATCTTTATAACGGTTACCCTTATCTCTGACAAGCGAGACAATCTCCCTTGCGATGCCTTCCATTTCCGCTCTACGATTGACTGCTTGTAAAATAGATACGTCGGCCTTATTGGGATAGACGACAGTTGGCCGAACATCAAAATACTGTTCCATATGACGCAAGGAATCAGCGTGGTGGAAGCGTGGTGTTTCTAATAAAAGCTCCGGTGTTTCTATTTGGCATCCTTCTTCCAATGCGATATCTTTAAGCTTTTGATAGGTCGTTCCGGTCTCCCTGAACAGATGAAGATCATACGGTGCTTCCTCGTCATATGGCTTATCTGCTGTCAAAGCAATCGTGACCGAGTTTGCATGCTTCATTAATTTCTTCAAGACTGCCAATTCCTGAGGGGTGAAGCTATGAAAACCATCAATGAAAATATCTGCTTTTTGGATATATCTCGAACTTGGTATTTTTTCCACCAAGAGCTGTAAATAATCTTCGCCATCTAGATATTTTCCTTCCAGCGTTTCTTCTAGCTGACGATAGACAACAAGTATGTCTGTCAGCTTTTTAGCTAGCATTTTTTCATGCTCAGAAATGGAGAAATCCTCACCAATACGTACGATTTCTTCCTGTAAAAGTTCAGGTGAAACGCAATAACGTTTAAACTCTGTGATCATGCTTTCCATTTGTTCAATGAATCCGAACTGCTCTGCAGACTTCCCAAATACATGGAACTTACTTTTATGTTCTTCAATCACCTTACGAAGCAACATATGGATACCTGTCTGATCAATATGAAAACGGCTGATACCGCCAACTTCCTGTAAAATTCTCCATGCAAGTCGCGTAAAACTGAACACTTGCGCCCGAATCATTCCCTTAACATCAGGTGACTGCACAATCCGATATTCTGATTGAAAAGTCATCTGTTCCGGCACAAGGTAGACAACTGGCGGACCTTGTGGATCTTCTTTAAGCTTTTGAAGAATTTGTTCGTTGCACCAGGTTGTTTTCCCACTGCCTGTTCTTCCTATTAAAAATCGTATAGACACAAGCTATCCCCCATTTTCCCAATTCCCAAAAATAATACGTACTTATGTTCTTCTTATTCTATTGTACTGAAAAACTACTATTATTGCCAACGGGTTACTTTCGAGAGTGGAACCGGCCAAACACCCATCGCATAAGGTAACATGGGCAGGTGAACGGAAATGCAACGAAGAAAAAACCATTATTTTTCAGCAACATTATTAATTGTCATGGGTTTTTTAGTGGTCTGTAGCCTTTACACATTAATTCCACTTTACAATTCCATTAGCTGGGAGTGGAATGTTCCCAAACAAAAAGTAATATTGGCCAGCAGTTTTTTTAGCATTTTTTATGCAATAGGACTACTGATGTTCGGTCCGTTATCCGATCGATTTGGCAGGAAAAATATTATTAGCTATGGTTTTCTGCTTTCGGCTATCGCTACCATACTCATTGCGCAATCTACGAATATTTCTCACTTGTACGTTGCCCGCTCCATTCAAGGATTCACCCTCGGTTGCTTTGCACCCGTTGCTTTTGCCTATTGCTTTGACCACTTCTCTCCATCACTTCGAAACTTTACTATTTCTCTTATTAACGCAGCGTTTTTGTTATCCGGCATCTTCGGACCTATGATAAGCGAAAAAATAGCTACTTATTTTCAATGGAAAGGCGTATTTATTTTCTTTTCATTTTTTTACTTTCTTTTGTTCTTATTTGCCCGCTTCATTTTAAGCCCATCTAATACATTGATCCTTACAAAGGACAAACCTTGGAAACATTTTTCCACCCTCTTGGCTGACCGTGATTTAAGAATTTTGTATTTGATTGTATTTTCCTTGCTACTCTCCTTTGTGACTTTTTACGATAGCCTATTTCAATACTTATCTAAGGCTTTTCCTGATCAATCTTTTATGTTGGTACGTTCTGTCGGACTGGTTGGCACTGTTTCATGTATCTTTTCTGATTTAGTGATGCGGACCGTCGGCACTAAGCGGTTACTTCTTTCCTGTTCTTTAAGCATTTCGATTTCGTTATTCATTATGATGATTTTTTATGAAAATCTATTTTTGATAGGTGCTTTTTCTGTAATTTATGTAGCTGCCATTTCCTTTTTTCTACCGGCAATCATTACGTATATTGGGATATTAGGTAGTAATCACCGGGGAAGTGCCATCTCCTTGTATTCTTTCACATTGTTGATCGGTACTGCGGTTAGCCCTATCATAAGCCATAACTTTTCATTTCTATCTGTCTTGGGCTTTTTAGGAATATGTTTTTTACTGAATGCTATTTTAGTATTGGGAATCAGAAGAGATGCGTAAGAGAAAGCGGGCAAATCGCGGCTGCACTTTTATGAAGACCTCTTCTTCTACTTTTCCGTTCCACTGAGGTCTTCATTCGCTCCATGAAGACTTCTCTTTCTCACATTCCTGCTCCACTAAGGTCTTCATTCGCTTTATGAAGACTTCTCTTTCTACTTTCTCGCTCCACTGAGGTCTTCATTCGCTCTATGAAGACTCCTCTTTCTCCTTTTCCGCTCCACTGAGGTCTTCATTCGCTCTATGAAGACTTCTCTTTCTACTTTTCCGCTCCACCGAGGTCTTCATTCGCTCTATGAAGACTCCTCTTTCTCCTTTTCCGCTCCACTGAGGTCTTCATTCGCTCTATGAAGACTTCTCTTTCTCCATTCCCGCTCCACTGAGGTCTTCATTCGCTCCATGAAGACTTCTCTTTCTACTTTCTCGCTACACTGAGGTCTTCATTCGCTCTATGAAGACTTCTCTTTCTCCATTCCCGCTACACTGAGGTCTTCATTCGCTCTATGAAGACTTCTCTTTCTCCATTCCCGCTCCACAGAGGTCTTCATTCGCTCTATGAAGACTTCTCTTTCTCCTTTTCCGTTCCACTAAGGTCTTCATCCGCTCCATGAAGACTTCTCTTTCTACTTTCTCGCTACACTGAGGTCTTCATTCGCTACATGAAGACTTCTCTTTCTACTTTTCCGTTCCACTGAGGTCTTCATTCGCTCTATGAAGACTTCCCTTTCTCCATTCCCACTCCACTAAGGTCTTCATCCGCCCCATGAAGACTTCCCTTTCTCCATTCCCGCTCCACTGAGGTCTTCATTCGCTCTATGAAGACTTCCCTTTCTCCATTCCCACTCCACTAAGGTCTTCATTCGCTCCATGAAGACTTCTCCTGCTCCTTTCCCACTCCATTGAGGTCTTCATCCGCCCCATGAAGACTTCCCTTTCTCCACTCCCGCTCCACTAAGGTCTTCATCCGCTCTATGAAGACTTCTCTTTCTCACATTCCCGCTCCACTGAGGTATTCATCCGCTCCATGAAGACTTCTCTTTCTCACATTCCCACTCCACTAAGGTCTTCATCCGCTCCATAAAGACTTCTCCTGCTCCTTTCCCACTCCACTAAGGTTTTCATCCGCTACATAAAGACTTCTCCTGCTCCGTTCCTGCTCCACTAAGGTCTTCATCCGCTCGATGAAGACTTCTCCTGCTCCGTTCCTGCTCCACTGAGGTCCTCATACTCTCCCTAAACAACACTCTCCTCCCCTTTTCCTCTTTAAATACTAATTTACGAGGAAGGAATATCAAAAAAAACCTCCAACTTCCCTGATAGGAGGTTGGAGGTTTCATCCAATTATGTGCTTGGAACAACTGTTGCTTCTTCCATCTGTTTTAAAGTTTTCATTCGTTTTTTCAAATAAAGACCTTGCCCAATACCGAATAAATTTCCTATCACCCAATAAAGTGCCAGTGCAGAAGGCAACGTCAATCCGGCGATTAATATAAACACCGGGATGATGTTCATGACCATCTTCATCTGTGGCTGTACGTCATCTGTAAGCGTGACTCTTGTTTGAATGAATGTCGTGATAGCTGTCACAACCGGTAGAATATAGAATGGATCTGGCTGACCGAGACTTACCCAAAAGAAAGAGTGCTCAGCTATTTCCGTCGTTCTTCCAATTGCATAATAGAAAGCCATGATCACAGGCATTTGAATCAACATTGGAAAACAACCAGCGGCAGGGTTCACTTTGTGGGTCTGGTATAGCGTCATTAATTCCTTTTGCATTTCCCTTTGATCGTCTGGATTCTTTTTATCTTTATATTTCTTTTGCAATGCTTCCATTTCCGGCTTAAGTTTTTGCATCGCAAGCATGTTTTTCTGCTGCTTCAATGCAAGTGGCAGAATAAGTGTACGAATAGCAATGGTAACGATGATGATGGATATACCGTAGCTTCCACCAGTCCATTCAGCCACGCTTGTCAGCGCGAGAGACAACGGATAGACAAAATAATGGTTCCAAACTCCAGAACTATCTGCCGTAATGGGCTCGCTCATGTTACAACCTGTTAATAGTGCCAATAAAAATAGAACTAAACTTACTGTCCAAAACTTTCTCATTTAAATTCCTCCTACTTTTCACAAAATTATCGACTCATGTTTGCATAGTAGAAAGAGGAATCTTCTTCATCTAGGGTTGCTTCTTTTGTAGGCCGTTTTCTATATATGAATGTAATTAGCCTTCTTCGCTTACCAATGATAGACTGCAATTTATTCGATTCAAGGTCCAAGGATGTTGTATAACCACTGTGTTGGTAGACTACATACTTGGAGTCCACAAAAAAGCAGAACGTCAAAAGGCAAAGAACGGCGGCTGTTACATATGGTGCGTATAGTAGAATATCAAGATAAAATTCCATATTATTAGCATTCACCTTTTTAACTGAATATAGTAGATACTACTTGTACGAATGGATAACATTAATGTTTCATTTAAAGTATATCCCTCCAATAAAAAGATACACCTAGTGTGCAATAATTACTAGGTGTATCTTTTTGTTAATTTTCTACTATACATGTTCTTCTTTATTTTTATTATTATAATCATATAGCTTACTAAAAGAATTTTGTAAGTTCTTTTTATCCATTTTCCCTACCGCCGTTTTTGGTACTTCCGGAACAAATACTATTTTCTTAGGTATTTTATAAACTCCGATTCTGGTTTTGCAGAAGGTCAGCAGCTCCCTCTCAGAAGTTTGCCTTTTACTAGAAACAATGGCAATGACCGCCTCTCCCCATACAGGATGAGGTACACCAATTACACATGCTTCCTTGACCGCCTCATGCTGACAGAGTATTTGCTCCACTTCCAATGGATAGATATTTTCTCCACCGGAAATGATCATTTCTTTCGTCCTACCGACTATATAAAAATAACCGTCTTCATCTCTTCTACCCAAATCACCTGTTCTCAGCCATCCATCATGTTTGGCTTTCTTGGTTTCTTCTTCTTTCCCCCAATATTCAGAGAAGACATGGGATCCTCTAATATATATTTCCCCAACCTCTTCCTCCATCGCTTCTAAGCTATCATTTACCATCAATTTCACTTCATTAAATAGCATTGCTTTGCCGACGGAACCCTTTTTTCCATATGCCTCAAAAGGATCGATGTAGAAATTGTTTGGACCCGCTTCTGTAAGTCCGTATCCTTCCTTAAACAATTTCCCCTTCTGGTAGAATATTTCGTAGATTTCTAATGGACAGGGCGCACCACCTGAAAGAAATGTTTTCATGGTTGGAAAATCTGTTCCTTGAAAGTGAGGATGCTCTATCAGCATGCTATACATGGTTGGTACCATTAGGGCAATGGTGCACTTATACAAATCTAATAGTTTGATGGCTTTTTCCGCATCAAAACTCCTCATCAAGACAACGGTCCCACCTGCCATGAGCAATGGAGTCGACAAGGCATTAAGGCCCCCTGTATGAAACATAGGTAGGCAAGTGAGGGTGGTATCTTCTCCATGAAGTCCCCAGCTTACAATAGTATTGATGGCATTACATGTAATATTTTCGTTAGTAAGTATTACTCCTTTTGGGTGGCCGGTTGTGCCCCCCGTATAGATAATGGCCGCTGCGTCATTAATTCGTGTGGAGTGTGAAACTTTCTTTTGTATTTCTTTTGTCGCCAATTCATCCAGTGAGAACACCTGACATTTCAACTGCTTTGCTTCCTCTAAATAGTCATCATGCACTATCACACATTTTGCTTTGCAGTCTCTTACTATATAGTTCCATTCGTTTTCCGCCAGTCTCCAATTGAGCGGCACAAAAATTGCCCCTATGTCTACACATGCAAAAAGCAATTCAAAATACACTATATGATTTGGTGACAACAAAGCCACGCGATCTCCTGGTCCAATACCCGCAGATAACAGTCTGCCTGCCATTTCTCTTGATCGATCGAATAATTGCTTATAATTCCATCTTTCTCCCGTTTCGCCGTCTATCACTGCGATTTTATATGGAGAATGTTGTGAACGCTTCTGTAACCAAGAACCATTCATTTCCACTTCCATCTCTCCCCTACACTTTACAAGATATCCATACTATAGGAGATGGGAGTTACAGAAGGGTTACAATGGAAAACGGGCACCCATATAATGATGGATACCCGTTCACAATACTTAAGCTTCTTTCACTTTCTTACGTTTAATCACAATATAAAAGGCTGGAACAAACAACAATGTAAAGAAAGTAGAAAAGAATATTCCCGAAATAATTGATATTGCAAGTGGGGTAAATAATACATCCCCGCTAAACGCTATCGGAAGTAAAGCGGCGATAGATGTAAAGGCCGTCAGTACGACCGGTCGCAGCCTTGCTTTACCAGAATCAATGACTGCTTCACTCAAGGTTGCACCCTCTTGCAAACGCGATTCCATAAATTCAATGAAGACGGTAGCATTCCTTACCACAATTCCCGCAAGTGATACAATACCCATCATCGCCATGAAACCTAGGCCGGTTTGTGTGATGAATAAGCCAATCATCGCACCAGAAATTGCCAAGTAAACAGAACTCATGATCAGCAATGGCAATCTTAATGAATTAAACTGTACAACCATTAAGATATATATCAGGAAAATGACGATCAAGAACAGCTTCCCTACTTCAATAAAGAAATCACTTCTTGCAGAAGATTCTCCTCCAACTGAAACGGAAATAGTATCTGTTTCATAGGACGCCGCGATATCTTTTACTTCCGCTTCTAATTTCTGTTTGTCACCCTCCCCTGGATACACACGTACCGTTATGGTTCTGTCCCCATCCTTATGAGGAATCAATGGCAATACTTCTGTTTCCTCAACAGATACTAGCTCGGATAGTGGGATGAGAACTGGCGCCCCAAATTCAGTTGTTTCTGTTTTACTTGGAAGCTCCAATGCTTCAAGGTTTATCGTTTCTCCATCTTCTACAAGGTCTTGAACGATGGTAAGTGTTTCTCTCTCAAGTCCCGCTTCATAAGAACCAACTGGGATTCCTTCTGTCACAAGCCTTATTTGATTACTTATTTCTTGAGCGGTAATTCCATGCTCTTCCATTGCTTCTCTGTTTGGAACATAATTGATAGTAGGTTGAGCGGATCCTACGTCATCAATAACCGCTCCGCTTCCTTCCAAGCTTTTAATCTCTTCTTTCATCCCTTTGACGGAATCCATTAGTTCTTCTATGTCTTCTCCGACAACCGTCAAGGCGATGGGAGCTCCTACAGGCGGACCTGCTTCAATTGTAGAAAGCATCACTACGGCGTCTGGATTTTCATCCCGTAGTTCAGGCTGCCATTTGGCAATCGTATCTGCAGCAGACTGCTGCTCCCGGTCTACTCTTAAGACAATCTGTCCCGTGTTCTCACCTGAATTGGATAATGTGCTGCCGAATATTCCAGGTTCTCCGCTCCCTGCAAAGATGGTTGTTTCGTAAACAGCTTTATCTGTTTTTATGCTGTCTTCCATTTGTTGGAGCCTTGATTCTGTTTCCTCCAGTGGTGTCCCAGCAGGATATGTGACGGATACAGTCACCTCTTCACGATCTGCACTAGGGAAGAATACGACCGGAATAAATGGAACGAGTGCATAACTGGCTGTACAGAATGTAAGAACAGCAAGCCCTGTGAGTAGAGGTTTTTTCACTACTTTGGTTAAGATTTTTGAACTATACCAGTTCCCTGCTTTATCGAATTGAGAGCCTAGCAGACCATCTTTCCCCTGTTTGCGCGTCTTTTTCTTTTGACGCCATGCCATAAAAATCGGCACAATGGTCAAAGCGACAATCGTGGAACCTATGATGGTAGCAATGAGAACGGTAGGAAGTGCAGAAATGAATGCACCGTTTGGACCACCTAGGAAAGTCAATGGCAAGAAAGTAAAGACGATGGCCAATGTTGAGGTAATGATGGAAATCCTGACTTCTTTCGTTCCGGTTATTGCACCTTTTAACGGGCCATCACCAAGTTGGTAACGTCTCTGGATGTTATCATTTACTACGATGGCATCGTCCACCAGAATACCTAAGGCAATGATGATCCCGATAATGGAAATCTGGTTTAAATCCACATTTGCATACGGCAAGGGGATTAATCCAAGCGCAATCGATATTGGAATAGAGATTGCCACCAGGATAGCAGAAACGGTATTTAATCCAAAAAACGTAATCAATACCACTGCTAGAATAGAGATAAGGAATGAAATTCCCAAGTCTTTAAAAATTTTGGACACAATTTCATTCTGAGTATAGTAAAGGTCCTTCTCCACTTCTTCTGGCAGGTCTTCAGCGAGACGTTCCATTTCTTCATTCACTGTGGCATGCAGAGTTGGAATGTCTACTCCTTTTTCTTGCATAATGGTCAAAGAAATGGCAGGCGAACCATTATACGTAATTAAATCTTCTTGTTCTGTCGGTATCTGCGTCAAGGTTGCAACATCCCCGACATAAAGCGAATTTCCTTCTTCATCCTTTTTCAAAAATACATTTTCTACTTCTTCAATATTTTCAATATGTTCAAATGTCAGCTGGGAGATCTGGTTTCCTTCTTGCTGACTGCCAAGAGGGGTGATTTCCAATTCATTTTGGATGGCTGTTATTACATCAGGAAGTAGCACTCTCTCTTCTTGCATGGTTTCTGAATCCAAGTTAAGGGTGTAGCTAGACTCTTCCAATCCTTTTATTGTAACTTTTCGAACACCATTAATATCCTCCAATTGAGGAACCCATCCTTCAATGATGTCCTTTTGCTCTAATAACAGTGCACGGTCTTCATGTAAAATGTTGTATGAAGCGATAGCTCCCATTTGAATATCCGTGTTGATTGTCGGTTCAAAAGCGTCTTCTGGAAACTCGCGGCTTACATCAGAAACTTTTTGTTGAACTTGGGAGAATACTTTATCCCTGTCCGCATCATCGGTCAGTTCCATTACAATATTAGATACGCCTAATCCAGAAACAGATGTGACACTATCCATTCCGTCAATATCCAATAGTTCTTTTTCAAGCGGAGTGGTAATGTCCCTTTCCACTACGTTTGGAGCAGCCCCTGGATACACTGTGGTGATGGTTCCTACATTTAGTGAAATTTCAGGGATCTCTCGTTTTGGTATTTGAAAATAGGTCAAGGAACCGATGACCACCAATAATAGTAAAAATATTAATGTTACTTTTGGCTTTTTAATAAGCGCATTAAACACTTGGATTTCCTCCTATACTCAATTATTCAAATTTGACTATTTAACCTGAGTTCATCATAAGGTGTGGTTGTTAGTCTTGGCAAGGATGAATATGCTTTGGAGTGATTTGTTACTTTTTTCGTCAAAACTTCTGAATTGTATACGAAAAAAACTAGGTGCCTAATTAGCACCTAGTTTAAAAGTAAACTATTTTTCTTTTACATCATAATTCCACCATCTACATGTAGTACCGTTCCATTCACATAATCTGACTCATCTGAAGCAAGGTACAGGTATGCACTTGCGATATCACTCGGCTTGCCCAGTCGCTGGAGGGGAATGACTTGTAACAAGCTCTGAATTACTTTCTCTGGGACGGTTGCTACCATATTAGTGTCCACAAATCCAGGTGCCACAGCATTCACATTAATATTTTTCCGGCCAAATTCCTTTGCCCACGATTTTGTCATTCCAACAACCGCAGCTTTAGATGCCGCATAATTGGTCTGTCCAACATTTCCATAAACCCCGCTCACAGATGACGTATTGATGATTTTCCCTTTGCCATTTTCGAGCATATGAGGTACCACTGCTTGCGTACAATTAAATACGCCATTTACATTAACATCCATTACTTTTTGGAAGTCTTCTCCACTCATTTTTAGAAGCATGTTATCTTTTGTAATACCTGCATTGTTAATGAGAATATCTATCTTTCCGAACCTCTCTTTAACCATGGATACCATCTCTACTACCTTGGCCTGATTTGAAACATCCACTTGGTAAAATGCCGCTTCCCCTTCTGCTTGAAGCTCTGCAGTCCTTTGTTCCCCTAGTGTTGCATCATAATCCACAAGTGCAACCCTTGCCCCCTCTTTTAAAAATACACGTGCAGCCTCCAAGCCTAAACCATTGGCTGCACCGGTTATGATGGCCACTTTACCTTCTAGTCTCATTTGTACTGTTCCTCCTGTTTCGTCACGAAAGTTGTAATCGCTTGCAATAATTGTGATAAATCATCCACTTGTGCGGAATGTCCACACCCCTTGAGGGAAAGAAACGTCGCCACTCCCCCTAGGTCCGCTACCACTTCTCTGGACATCTGTTCAGAAATAACAAGATCTTTGTCACCAGCCAACACAAGAACCGGTATGTTTATTTTCTCCACTTCCCCGGTTCCTTGTTTCAGTCCATTATGGTGATTGCTGATGTTAAACATATTTAGCGCATGCAGAATTTCTGGATAATTGCGCTGTGTAAGCATATCTTCCAGATACTCCTCATACCGATTTTCTTCCGGTTGATTGTCATGGTAGATCGCATAATCCCAAATCATTCTTAGTACCTCTTTATTACGGTTTTCGTATGCATGGGAAATGGTAATGGTCCTGGTCTTGTCCTGCATTACCTGTTCATAACTTGTTAGTCTTTTTGATAGATCCGGTTGACCGTTTTCATCCGTTTCATGCATTGGATAACCTCTTGTTGATGCTGATGCAAGTAGAATGAGCTTTTTTGCAAAGTTTGGGTTATCAGCTACAAATTGCATGGCCACCGCTCCGCCTGTGGACCAACCAAGTATTGTAAAGTCGGTTAGATTTAATTCGTCCACAAATAGTTTTATGTCATCTGCTAGTTCTTTAATAGAATAGATTTTTTCGTGATATGTCGACTCACCAAACCCCCTCATATCAACCGCTACAAGATGAAAAGAATCATCTATGTTCTCCATTAGCAAATCCCAATGCTTAGAAGAAGTCATATTTCCATGTATGAGCAGGATGGTTTCACCAAAACCAGCTCGTTCTCTATATCCATATGTCTCCCCGTTTGACAGTTTCACTTGTTTTTGAACGATCATCTTCCAACCTCCCTATTTGACTTTCCCCATTGAATAGTCGTTGCACCCCAAGCATAGCCAATCCCCGCACTCACCAGCACTACATTGTCTCCCTCTTTGATTCTGCCTTGCTGTAAAGCAAGCTCCAATGAAAGAATTTGATCGATTTGACCGACGTGCCCGTAGTTTTCTAGATAAATAGATTGTTTCTCGGACAAACCTAGTTCCTTTAAAACATAATGGTGGGCAGATTTTTTCATGTGAAGAATTCCGAGATAATCCAACTTTTCTTCCGTTAGACCGCTTTTGAATAAAGATTTTCGAATCACTTCCAAGAAATTCTTCATGGATTTCTGTTCTAATCTGGCTTTCATTCCTACTGGATCAAGTACATCCAGCTTATTCAAGCCTTTTTCCAATGCTTCCGGTGAAATGGGATGTTTTGTTCCGCCCGCAACTACCACCACGTCCTCGGAGAAAGAACCATCCGTTATAAGATGAGAAGCCAATAAAGCATTTTCATCATGATTTTTTCTTAACACAATGGCTCCTCCACCCGCTGCAAGGTTATACATGAATCTGGTCCTTGGATTGGTGTAATCAATGAAATCTTCGTTACGGTATCCACCGGCAAGCAGAACTGTCTGAATAGATTCATCCGCTATCATCATATCTTTCGCAACTTTCAATCCCATGATTGTCGTTCCGCATCGCAATCCCATATCAAAGCCTATCGCATTTACCGCCCCAAGCTGTTTCTGCATGTATAAGGCTGCCGTCCATAGTGGATATTCTTTATGTTCTTCTCCAATATAGAGAATCAGGTCTATTTCCTTTGGAGCAATATTCCCCTTTTCCATCGCAATCCGTGCAGCTTTTATTCCCATTTCACACGTATGATCCTCATGACCAGCAACTGGCTTTGACCTAATGCCCAGTTTTTCTTCGACCACCTCTATAGGTATTCCAGATTTCTCTGCAATTTCCTTGCTGGTCATGAAATTTTCTGGAATAAATGTACCGACACTCACAATACCAATCTGCGTCATTATCTCACCCACTAAGTTTTTCTTTCATATATTTACAGACTTCTTCAAAGCAAGTAACCGTTATTTCCTCTTCTCCTTGCACGTGACTGACTGTTATTCTCCAGATTGGTGACGGCTGCCCTGCATCCGAAAAACCGGCACACCGTACAACAAAAGATGCAACTTGTGGCTGACTACTCATCCATTCCCCTCCCATTATCCTGAAATGTCTTTCTCTTTTCCTACTTTGAGCTGTACACCTTTTCTTCTAGACCACCATAATTTGACGGTCCCTACGATACCTTGAGGGAAAAACATCACCACTACGATATAAAGGATTCCGAAGAAAATAATCCATCGTTCAAAAATCCAATGAACTTTTGCAAGGTCTGTTAACCAATGGTGTGCAAACTCTATCAACCCTGCTCCAATTATCGCGCCTATTAAAGTACCTACACCTCCAATGATGGTCATCAGTAGTGCATCCAACGTGACATCTACTGCAAAAACAGACGTATTGACGAACCTAAGTGTCAATACATAGAGACTACCGGCAAAGCTAGCAAACACACCGGCTACCACACTCGCTATGACTTTATAATGCAGCACATGGTAGCCAAGCGATTCAGTTCGATCTTCATTCTCTCTTATTGCCTGCAGAACCCTTCCTAATGGAGAATGTGTAAATCGCTTTAGTAAAAGAAAAATTAGGACCATCATGATTAAAGACAGTAGATATAAATTTAATCTATCACGCAAAAGATCAGGGATACTGAAGGTAAACCCATCATTTCCATATGTGAGTGTACGCCATTTTTCCGCCAATACAAGAAACAGTCCGGAGAAAGCGAGGGTTAACATAGCATAGAAGTGACTTTTCAAACGAAGGGAAAGCATCCCGACAATATAGCTTACAACACCTGCTATAACTGCACCAACAAGTATCGCTAATAAAAGCACTGGTATGGTACTTTCATATTGCTTCAACATAATACCCGTGGAATAAGCTCCTATTCCAAAAAACATGGCATGACCAAACGAAACAATTCCCGTGTAACCAAGCAAGATATCATAACTCATTGCAAAGATGGCAAAAAGGAAGATTTGAGTAAACATGATTAAGAGAGTACGAGAATCTGTAACAAACGGAAGTGCAAGAAGCATCAAAAACATAATGATATAGACGGAATTTGGTATGGACATATATCTGTTCATTCTCTCACCCCTTTACTCCAAATAATCCTTGTGGACGGAAAATCAAAACTACGGTCATCAGCATCATGTTTACTGCCAATGCTAAATCCGGGACGAAATAGGCCATATAGGAACCACTCAATCCGACCAAGATGGCTGCAAGTACCGAACCTGTAATGCTTCCCATCCCCCCAATTACCACCACAATGAATGCCAAGATCCCAAACTCCAGCCCCATCTCTGCATAAATGACACCGGAATAAGGCCCAAGCAGCATGCCACCAAGCGCCGCCATTGCGGCCCCAGCCATAAACACGAGCATAAACACCCGTTTTATGTTGATGCCCAATGCCTGCACCATCTCTTTGTTGATAACACCCGCTCGTACGATTAGGCCTATTTTTGTATTTCTTAAAATATAGAAGATTGCAGCGAAAACAAGCGTACCTATAATGATGATAAATAAACGGTATTTGATGATGATGATATCCCCAAACTCCCAGCTCCCACTCAAATATGATGGAGTTCTTGCGCTAAGCTGGTTTGGACCGAATACCACTTTAATCATTTCGCTTAAAACTAGCATGACTCCTAACGTAATCAGAATCTGTTGAACATGATTTCCATAGACAGGCTGGATGATATATCGTTCAAGCGCAAGCCCCAATATAAGCCCGGTACCGATTGCAGCAATAATTCCTATCATAAAGCTGCCTGTTGCCGAATACACCCAGATCCCTGAGAAGGCGCCCCAGGCAAACAGCCCCCCATGGGCAAAGTTAAGGACATCCATTAAACCAAATATTAAGGTCAGACCAGCAGCAAGCAAAAAAATCAACATTCCCGTTGCTAATCCGTTTACTGTCAGATTCACTAATACATCCACTATATGCCCCTCCTTTATGCGATCCCAAGATATTGCCTTCTGAGCTCCTCATCTTCCTTCAGCTCATGCATGTGACCATGGTGAACGGTCTTCCCGTCATCCAAGATATAGAAGCAATCCCCAATTGTACTTGCCATATAAAAGTTCTGCTCTACTAGAATAATGGTCGTTTCTTTTTTCATCTGCAGGATGGAATCCATCACCTTTTCCACCATAATTGGAGCTAACCCCTTACTAGGTTCATCAATCAATAGAAGCCTGCTGTTATTAATATAAGCTCGAGAAATTGCAAGCATCTGCTTTTGACCGCCACTTAAATTCCCACCACGCTTTTTCCAATAGGTTTTTAAATCGGGAAACAAGTCTAACACCCAATCTAATTTCGCAAGCGTTTCTTCATCTGCTTTTTTCATGGCAACCTTCATATTCTCTTCTACTGTTAATTCTCCGAACACCCCTTGATCTTCTGGAACATAACCAATTCCTCTATTGGCAATTTCATACGTTGCCATTCCGGTAATATCCTGCCCATCAAACACGATAGAACCCTGTTGAGGAGGATTAAGTCCCATCACACTTCTGAGGGTTGTCGTTTTCCCTGCCCCGTTTCTTCCTAGCAGTACAGTGACTTCTCCTTGTTTCGCTTCAAAATCAACACCTTGCAAAATGTGAAACTGCTCAATATATGTTTGTATCTTTTCCACTTTAAGAAGCGTTGTCATCATACAATCCTCCCAAATACGCTGACTGAACTGTTTCATTATTCATGATTTCTTGCGGTGTACCGTCCGCTAACAATTTCCCATTGAAAAGTACCGTAACAGAATCAGATAAGTCTAATATCATGTCCATTTTATGTTCAATTAGTATGATGGTCCTGTCTCCCCTGGCTTTTATTAGTTTAATAACCTCCAGTATTGCCGGTACTTCTTCAATGGACATACCCGCCGTTGGTTCATCCAAAAGAAGCAGTTCCGTTTCAAGCGCTAAAAGCATGGCAATTTCAAGTTTTCTCTTTTCTCCATGTGCCAGATTTTTTGCAAGTGATTTAGCTTTATCATCCAGAAGGACCGTCTTCAATAAATCCAAAGACCGCTCTTCAAACTCCTTGAATTGTAGGAAATGGGAAAACATGTTATACCTGACTCCCCGTTGAGACTGAACTGCCAGCCGAACATTTTCCAAAACTGTTAGATTTGGAAACACATTAGTAATCTGAAACGACCTCCCGATACCTTTCCTAGTCCGTCTCATGGAGGAAAGGTTTGTTATGTCCTCACCTTTCCAAATCACCTCTCCCTTTGTAGGCTTCAGCTGTCCGCTTAAGAGGTTGAAAAATGTCGTCTTTCCAGCTCCATTTGGGCCGATGATGGATTTGAAGTGGAAAGGCTCCACAGTAAAATTCACATGATCCACTGCCACATGCCCACCAAAAGCAATGGTTAAATCCTTAGTCTGCAAAATGGGATTCAAAGTGTGTACCTCCTTCTATTAGTTATCTAATAACACGAAGGAACTTTAGAGCATAGCTCCAAAGTTCCACTTCTACTTATTGATTGTTACGGATTGGAGGAGCTGTTTCCTCCGGAGATAGCTCCCTCATTAACACAGGTACTGGATAGTCGAATCCATCCACTTTCTCCAGACGCACAGCATATAAAGTTTGCATCGCTTGATGATCCTCAGGTCGGAACGTCATTTGACCTTTTGGTGTTTCAAAGCTCATTCCTTCCATTGTTTCTATGATTAAATTGGAATCTGTATCTCCCTCTGTTTTCTTTAGTGCTTCCACGATAGCGATGGCAGCCGTCATTCCTCCTGGAGTAAACAGGTCCGGAACTTCTCCGTTGAACTTTTCTTTATGTTTTTCCACCAACCAATCATTGACTGGATTATCAGGCAGTGTATGGTAGTAAACAGAGAACCCTTCCATTCCGATTAACTGTTCCATCGTGTGTAATGCCGCAATATCAGGAGCACCTGTAGAAATCTTGATTCCTCTTTCTTGTACTTTCATATCGGAAATTTGATTCCAAGGAGAATTGGCACCTGCCCATACAACAAAGAGATAGTCAGGATCTGAATCTAAAATCTTTTGGATATTGGATGTAAAATCAGTTGCAGCAGGATCTGCATATTCTTCTAGAACAATCTCAGCACCAAGTTCCAATGCTGCTTCTTTGAATGCCGCAACTCCATCATGACCAAAAGAATAATCTGGCGCCAATGTTGCAATCTTCACGCCTTCCCCTGCGATTGCAGCTGCTCCAGCCACTGCATCTTGAGAGGAATTTCTTGATGTACGGAAAATATATTTGTTCCAATCTGCTCCTGTAATACTATCTGCCACTGCTGGTTCCACAAGCATCACCTTTTCATACTCTTCTGCAAGGGGCAGTACCGCTAAAGTATCTCCAGAGCTTGAAGATCCGACAAGGAAGTCCACCTCATCTTCTTCCAATAGTTTAGTTGCTTTTTGAATCGCCACTTCCGGTTTTGTTTCGGTGTCTTCCACTACAAACTCTATCTTGTGTCCGTTTACTTCCATTGTTCCTTCTGTTGCATATTCAAGACCAAGTTCAAAGCCTTGAACCGTTTGCTTACCATACGTTTCAAGCGCACCAGTTAATGAAGCGAGCACACCCACCTTGATTACCTTTTGATCTCCATCACCGCTTGAATCTGTTTCTGTTCCGGCATTGCTATCGCTACAGCCAGCCAACACCAACATCAGTGCACACATAAGCAGAAATCCTGTCTTCCACTTTCTCATTTACCTTCCCCCTTAACCCATTAATGTGTTTAAGTTGTAGTTTCAGCTTAAGACGAGGTGGTTACAAATGGGTTACAAAGCAAAGACTGCTACACGAAAAACAACCGCCCGGTTCTTTTTTAGTTGTTGGTTAGTCTCCGCTGTTGATTTCGCAAATGGCTGCGTTTTCCTAGGGGCGGTTGCTTGAGCCTCTTTGCTCCGTCTTTGACTTAAGGTGTTCTTTAGACACCGCTGTTGATCTCCGCAAATGGCTTCGCTTTCCTAGGGGCGGTGCTTGAGCCTCTTCGCTACGCTGCGGGGTCTCAAGCTACCGCTATCTCCCTCAGGACAAGGAAGGCTCCGGCAGCGATACATCGCACGAAGAAAATGCGTAGCATTTTCGAGGAGTCTTCGCCTTTTGCTCCAATCAACAGCTATAAATTACGAGTACGAAGATTTTATGTACTTTCAGTTAGCCTGGGTAGATACCTTTTCTTAATCTCATAGTTGAATGAAGCCACCTTGTTGATTGGAGTGGAAGGCGCGTAGACGCCCGCGGGAGGAAGGGACAGGTGAGACCCCGCAGGCTTGCCGAGGAGGCTCACGGACCGCCCGCAGGCAAGCGAAGCGGCTGGAACGGAAATCAACCGTTTTAAAATATTTCTTATTATTAAAAAAACCCCACCATCATAGCGGGGTTAGTTGGCTTTTCCAAGCACCATGTCGTACATCTTTTTCGTCGAAAACATCGGCTCTACGCCAAGCTCACTTTCCAAATAGTGTTTGCACTTTGCAAACCATTTCATGGCTTGTGAACGATTGTTTTTGTGATAATAACAAAACATCAGCAAGCGATATGCTTCTTCCCAAGTTGGGTCCTTTTCAATAACCCTCTCACATAACTGTATAGCGGAATCGAATTTCTTACGTGCAACCAAAAGTTGTGCAAGCTTTTCACTGCACCGCAGGTAGTAGACCAGTAGTCTCTCTCTTTCATTCAAACACCAATCTGCATATTTCTGGTCTGGAAGGAAATCTCCCTTATATAAAGCCAATGCTTTTTCTAAATAAGTTATGGCCCTTGCAGGCTCCTGTTCTTCCAATCCAGCTGATGCATAGGATTCAAATTCACTACAGTCCAGAACATAGCCACAGCTTGGGTTCAACCCATACGAATTCCCTTCTCTTTGAATGAAGAAAGGCTCGGTTCTAGCTTTTCTCACGGGTTCCAATGCATTGTTCAATGCGTTTAGTGCTACTTTAAAGTCTCTCGCTACCGTTTTCTCAGGAACATTTGGCCATATGGCTGCAAAAATTTCATCTTTAACTAATTGCATGTTTCTTTTTGTGACAAAGAACTCTAGCAGTTCCTTTGCTTTTGCACGCTGCCAATCTTTTGCCCCTACTTCCTTCTGACCGAGCCAAACTTTGAAGTTTCCTAGTGTTTGGATTTTCAACGTATAACCTGGATGATTCTGAAGATGAGAAAAGCCAAGCTCATTCAGTAAGGAAGTAACGTAAGCCCGTTGAATTTCTCTATTCTGCGCTTCCATTAGAAGCGGAGTGAATTGTTGAAGATCGTTTGGCCCAAAGGTCGTTCTGTTGGATAGTATAAATTCATAGTTTCCAGTCTGTAAGAAGTTCAAGAATACATTCATTGATTGTGTAAACTCTTTCCACTCCTGCCGTTCAAAGTAGTAGATGGATTTCCAGAAAGACAGTAACATCTCTGCATACTGATCGCCGCAATTACGCAAAAGCCTGCTCGCACGGAGACCGTAATAATCTGCCTTATCCCACTTCCTATTGTGAATACAAGCTATTTTCATTGCGAGATAGATGAGACCAGAAAGCCAATTATCTTTTACTTCTTCCGTTTCTTTCAACGCCTCTTCTCCACATAGTATGGCTTTCTCATAGGCACCTTGATTGGTGTGCAATATACATAAGCCCATATTAGCCTCTGCTTTTCCTCTTGACACATTCAGCTCTTCCATAATTTCCAGTGCAGTTTGATAACATTCCTTAGCAAGTGCACTATCATAAATCTCCATCAGCTGAACAGCATGCCCTAAACGAATCCAGCCACAAGCCTCTACAAAAGGAGCTTGAAGTTTAATGCCTTGTTTAATTCCTGCATCAGCCAGTTTTTTTGCCTGGTCTGCATTTCCCATGAATGCTTCCACCAGCGATAAAAGGAGATCTGTCTCACGGTGTGACTGCTGCAGTGTCCCTTCTGTTTGATCTTTTTTCTTATAGAGAAGGAGTTTTTTCGCTCTATGCAGGTTGCCTGAACGCAAAAGAATTCTTGCTTCGAGGTTTCCTGCCTCCTCCTGTTTATATACAACATCAAGCTTATCGAACCATTCGAGCGCTTTTGGTGCATGCCCTGCATTCAAGAAATTTTCTGCCATAATGGCATATAATCGATTTTCCTCCTTCTTTTCAATGGGGCATGCTTCTATTAGCATAATCGCTTCAGACAGGACTCTTTCGGCTTTAATGGGTTGGATGGTATCCAGATATATTTTTGCAATCCCTTTCAAAGATCTTATGATTACAAGTATATCCCCGGACTTTCTGGCAGCATCCAGTCCATTTCTATATGCCGTTTCTGCTTCCTCATAAAGACATCGGTAACGAAGAATCTCCCCTTGTATATACCAAAGCATATAATATCTAACTTTTATTTCATCAGAAATTCTAAGCAATTTTTCCAAAACGTAGGAGAGTTGTCCTTGTTCCATCAATTGAATTCCATGCTCATGAATGAGAACACCGATAGAAGAGTAATCGCCTATCTTTTCAAAATGTGAGATTGCCGGGAGAATGTCCCGTTGTTTCATATACCATCTTGCACAGCGTTTATGCAAAAGCAAGAATTGTTCTTCCTGCCCCATAAATCTTCTTTCGAGAAATTCTTTAAAAAGGGCATGATAACGATATTGGTTTTTTCCTGTTACAGTAATGAACAGATGACGCTCTGTTAGGGACTGCAAGATATAGTTGGAACCATTTATGCCCAAGACCTCATCACACATTTCTCCGTTAAGCACATCCAGTATCGAGGTCTGTTCCAAGAACTGCTGAATCATCGGTGTCTGCTTCATGAACACTTCAGTTGCCAGGTACTTGAATAGGTCTTCCAATTTTCCTTGTGTTGTGACCAAACCAGCTGTGGATGTTTCTTCTGCAAGCCTTTGACTCAATAGACCTAACGCCATGACCCAGCCTTCTGATAAGGCGTAGATGTGTTCTATATCGTCATTATTAACATCCAACATATAAATATCTTCGAGAAGCACTTCCACCTCTTCCCTGGAAAACTTGAGATCTTCCTCTGTTATTTCCAAGAGTTCATTCTTCACCTTCATTGCCGTAATAACTTCCCAATCTGGCCTTTCCCTTGTGATGAGAATGACATGAAGATTACTCGGGAAATGCTGTAGCAACCAATGGAACCATGTAACGATGTCAGGGTTTTTCTGTACGTAGTGGAAATCATCTATAATTAAAACCAGAGGTCCATCTATATGCGCTATTTCATTGATAAATAGTGAGCATAGATCTTGAATTTCCTCCTCACGAATATAACGGTCCATCTTGTTCAAATAACTTAATATACCTTCTCCAAATTGATTTTTCCTGGTTCTGATTGAGTGGACAACATATCGAAGAAAGGGGATTAATTCATCATCAAAATCCGTTGCGGTGTACCAACAGGAGATGGCATCAAAAGTAGGTGCGAAGGAGGCAACAATTGTGCTCTTTCCATATCCCGGACCAGAGTGAACAACAGTTACACCGAAGTTGGTAACCGCTTTCATTTTTCTTGCAATTTTAACCCTTCTAAGAACATGTTCTTTGACTGTAGGTGTCGTGATTTTAGTCTGCAATACGGTTTCTTGAGAAAGCATCTACCTACCCTCCTTTTTTCTGAATTTTAGATCTATTATGTTCTATTATAATGATTTGGGAGTGTAAAAACATTAAAAAGAACAGCTAATCCTAACAAAAGCTGTTCTTTACTTGAAGGTCGTATTAAATTCATTAAATGGCCAGTAGCGGACATGGACTTTTCCGACGATGTCTTCTATTTTTACAAAACCAAAATGCCTGCTATCCAAGCTGTTTAATCTGTTATCTCCTATTACAAATACATGCCCTTTCGGTACTTCTTCTTCGCCCGTTAACTCTTTTAGCGAGAAATCTCCTGTAAAGTTGCCACCAAAGATTTTTAAATTTTCAGGAGAGATAAATGGCTCTGTCACGAGCTCTCCATTTACATAAAGCATATCTTGCTTGTATTCAATTTGGTCACCAGGCAATCCAATTACTCTTTTTACATAATGGATATCTGCATCATCTTGTTGAAAAACAACGACATCAAATCGTTCTGGCTTGGTAAAGGAGTATACCATTTTATTGACCATTAGGAAATTCCCCTGCTCCAATGTAGGATTCATAGAATGCCCTTCTACAATATAATTAGAAAAGAAAAGCGCACGAATCATAAGCACCAAAAGGAATGTGACAACCAACCATTTCATTGCTGATTTACGTTTTGTGATCTTTTCTTTCAATTCATAACCCCCGAAAGTCTATCTAGGTCTTTTGTACTTTAATATTATCATAATATACTGAATTTTTACAAACAATTGTTTATTTTTCGCCTGATAGCTGTAGACGAAGTTCTACTTTTTTACCAATAAACCACAAAACTAACATGATCGTAATGGCAATGGCAGTTTTTATAGGCGCGCGAATAAAGGAAATGATGTCATAGCCAATATAACTGATGGTAAAAATCATCACCATTTTACCAGCTACCAGCGCCAGGAAAAATTGATAAAATTTTATTTTTGAGAGGCCGGCAACCACGTTAATTAAGAAAGAAGGTGTAAAAGGAAAACATAGCAAAAGGAATATAGGGCCGAAGCCATGCCTCTCAATCCAAGACATCATTTTTCGAATCTTCTCTTTTCTAAGCAAAGCTTGTATTCTTCGGCTTCTCTTCAATTTATGTACAAAATAGTAAACAATTACAGCTCCGACTACAGACCCTGTCCATGATATTAAAAAACCGAACCAAAGACCAAAAGCGGCAGCATTTGCCATGACAATTACTATTAATGGGAGAAAAGGAAGGAAAGCTTCAAGCACCACAAACAGGAAACCCGGCAGCGGACCAAACGATTGGTACTCTTCCAAAATCTCCAGTAGATTTTCCATTGTTAATAATTCTTTCATATATTCGATAAATTCCATTACACTATCTCCACTTCTCTGCTAGTCATCTTTCTCTATTGTACTAATTATTCCTTTAATGTCCCATTAAATAACCTCATTTTCAAATTTTACTTTGTTAAACAGCCAAACTTTTCATTATGTAATTTCTCAAAAACAAATATGCTTTTATAAAATAGTTCACTATAATCTTCTCCGTCCTCCAACGACCAGCAGATAGAAAGTACCGTATGTGCGAAGCCCCAGGCAAGTATTCTTCTTTCGTTCAATTTCAATTTGTCCACCAGAATGCCAATTCGTTTTGATAGGATTGGTTCTATATTATCATCCGGAAGATTGTTTAAAAGAAATTGAATCGTATCATATTCACGTTCTCCCACCAAGCCTTTAGGGTCGATGGCTATCCATGATGATTCCGCCTTTAAAATATTGTAATGGTGAAGGTCTCCATGCAGGATGTATCTTTCATTTTTTTCATCAAGCAATCTTCGAAAGGTATGAATGGCTTTTAGAAGAAGGTCTTGTGTAATAGGAGCTTTACCTAATGGATGTTCTTTAAAAAAATTATTAAGACTACGCTCTCTTTCTTCAATATGAGGAAGGGTGGAATCAGATTTATCTGGTACCCACAACGTTTTCATTATGCCAGCAGCAATCTTGGTTGCATCTATGTCACCTTCAAGAGTGACAAGCGTATCACCTGGAGTCAGTCGTTCTAAGATTAATATTCCACGATTTAATTCCATGTCTATGATGCGGACCATGCCGTCTCCAGCAAAATACCTTAACGCGTCTACTTCCGAATAGAATTCCTTGCTTGGGACAGAGAGCTTCAGGACAACCTGGCCCCCATCCTTTTTTATAGCAGGAGCCACAAAATTATACGAAAGCTCAAAGGGAGGGAGAACCTTAAGACTCCACTTTTTCTCGCAGTAATGGATTAAGGAGCTAAAGTTCTGTAACCACTCTTCCCCCTTTTCTTGATGGATTTTCCTTATTGTCTGAACATATTTTGTCGGGAGATTCACCATGTTCCTATTCTCCACGCTGTGTAAACGCCCATCGATGACCATCTGGATCTTCCAACTCAAACTGGATGTCTCCCCATGGACGAGTTACCGGCTCAGTAAGTGTTTTATTGCCATTCTGATGGTCTATTGGTGTGAGCCCGTTTTCTTGGACAAAGCGAAAAAGTTCTTTAACATTTTGGACTGCTGCATGTACCTCTGTAATGCCGGGATTTGTTTCGTCTGCCGGATGAAGCATGACTAGACCGCTACCCAGATGGAACCAGTGCATCCCTTCATAACCATGTGAGTATTGGAACCCTGCATTTGTGTACCAATCCTTGGAGCTCTCCGTATCTTTACAAAATAGAACGATGTGATCGAGACCTTTTATCATGTGTAATTACCCTCCTTATTTTTCTTTTCAATAAAACGAAGCTCCCCCAAAAGGAAGAGCCTCGCATGCTTTCTACTTTTTTACTTAGCACCTTCCAAATACTCTACAAACCAGTTCTTAATGTGCTCCAGCCTGTGAATGCGCAGTGCTGGATCTCCGCTTCTGGAGAGCTCATGATTGGCACCTGGGAAACGAACAAGCTTAGTTGTTTTACCCTGTTGTTTCAATGCAATAAAAAGCTGCTCTGCTTGTTCGACAGGACAACGGTAATCTCGTTCTCCGTGCAGAATTAAAAGTGGCGTATTTACATTGCTAACATATTTGATCGGGGAATGCTCCCAAAGCTTTTCCACTTTTTCACCCATATCTCCCTTTACTTCCCATTCAGAGAAATAGTAACCAATATCGCTGACACCATAAAAGCTCAGCCAGTTTGAAATAGAGCGTTGTGTGACAGCTGCTTTGAAGCGGTCGGTATGACTGACCACCCAGTTTGTCATGAAGCCTCCATAACTTCCTCCCGTAATACCCAGATTCTTTTCATCAATAAACTCGAAAGTTTCAAGTGCGTAATCCATTGCAGCCATTACATCGAGATAATCCTTGCCCCCGTAATCACCTCGCACAGCATCGACAAATTCCTGTCCATAACCATGACTTCCACGCGGGTTGGTGAATAAAACGACAAATCCTTGGGCGGTCAATGTTTGGAACTCATGAAAGTATGTGTTGGCATACATGGCATGTGGGCCCCCATGGACCTCCAAGATTGTCGGATATTTTTTACCTACTTCAAATCCTGCAGGTTTCATTATCCAACCATGCAAATCCCAGCCATCGGGTGCTTTATAGCGGATAGGCTCGGCGACACTTAACTCTACTTCATTTTTCCAAGCTTCATTGACATTAGTCAATTGGGTACGTGTCTGAGAACGGAAGTCAAGGTAGTAAAGTTCCCCCGGATCTGTAGAGTTGCTTACCCCTACAATCGCCTCATGAGTATCGGTAAGCATGCTTACAGCATATACATGCTCATCCGGAAGATGGATTGGATACATAGAACCATCCAACGAACCGAAGTAGATTCCTGTTGCACCTTGGTCACTCATTAAGAAATAAAAGCCTTCACTTTCTTCTGTCCACATAAGCCCAGGATTCACATTACCGGAATGGAAATCACCAATTGCAACGTCTCCAACCTCTACATCCAGGTTCTCTGAGAGACAATGAGTTTCACCTGTTGCAAGCTGCGTCACCCATACACGAGTCAACGTAGCACTTTGAAACTCTTTTTCATGTCCTAAGAAACCTAGGTACTGACCATCTGGTGAGAAGGAAATCGTAGAGAAGAAGCCGTTGCTATGAGTAATTTTTTTCTTTTCTTTGGACTGAACATCCATTACATAAACATCCGAGACCAATGAAACATCTGGATCATCTTCAAGATTTGCTACAAAAGCAATTTTTGTTCCATCAGGCGACCAGGCAGGGCTGCCATAATCCCGATCTCCTTCTGTGAGGAGGCTCACTTCCTTTGTCTTTAAATCCAATAGTGCAAGATGGTCGTTCTTGTTGTCTAAAAACCCCTTGGCATCAGACTTGTAACGCATTTTTTCCACTACTAGGGGCTCAGGCTTCTTCTTTTCTTCTTTTTCAGAGGAAGCAGCATGCAAATCCCCCGCACCCTCTACAGAAGTACTGAACAAAAGTTTTGTACCACATGGCGACCAGACCGGACCCCTGGCACCATTTTTGCAGAAGGTAACCTGCTCCGCTTCTCCGCCGTTTACTGGCATAACATATAGTTGGCTTTTCTCGTTTCGGTTAGAGACAAAAGCAAGCTTGCTTCCATCCGGAGACCACCTAGGGCTTGTTGCTCTACCTTTTCCGGATGTAAATGGTACCGCGTTCCCCTCTAAATCCCCTACAAAAATGGAAGAGCGATATTCATTATCTTCCTCGTGGACTGTAGTCTGCACAAACGCATACTTTCGGGAATGTTTATCCCATTGCGGATCGGTGATCGAAGTTAGACGAAACAGATCTTTAGAATCTATTTTTCTCTTTGTCATTGAAATCTCTCCCTTATGTAAAATTCTCCATTCTACTTATTTCGACAAATGAAATAATTCCCCTTTAAGAAAATTGAAAAAACTTTAAATTACAGTTTTTAAAAGGTACTTGCATATTTTTTAGTTTTTGGTATAAAATAAATACGAACAAACGTTCTTAGTTTTTAGGAGGAAGATGAAATGACAAGATTATCAAAAGAGCAAATAAACCTGTTTGAACAGGCGATATATCTTCCTTTGTTATTGATTGTTCTAGAAAGAGATACAAGCGTTATTAAGGACAGCGGAATTAAACTAAAAGAGCCCTATCTTACACTTATTGATCAAGTCATGCGTAAAATTCAGCTTCAACTTAAGCAAATAAAAGCGGACATGAAGCAGCAACACATGAGGCTCCACAAATTAAAGCAGGATGAATCCTTCACCATGTATGCTTTTCTGTTTAATGGATATGAAGAGCACCATAACTATTTCAACCCACGAATTAGGAATAAGGTAAATGAACTTTTGATGCAATTTATTCTACAAACGGAAGATAACTCAACTAATGAAAAATAGGAAGGTATGGTTCCTGTAGAGGGTTACGCAAAGTAACATTCAAATCATTATGTTCATTTACAGAAGCATAAAATACATCTTCAACACTAGCTACTTTCTGTTTTAACAGTTCTTCTCGAAGCCAGGCCTCACTTAACCCTTTGTATGCCAAGGTTTCCTTATAAATTCGACCGTCCATTATGACTGGAAAATCTATGGAGTTTTCGTATCCAGCCGAGCGAACATCTTCCACCTTTGCCACCTCTTTTTGGGGCTTTATTTTAACGGATATGTTTCCATTCGCTTCAATTAAAGCAAAGTGAACATCTTCCACTTTAAATACATCTTTTTCCCTCAGCATTTGCAGGATATTATCAATGGAGTAACTGATTTTACGCATATTTTTAATATGAAATTGACCCTCATATATGACTAATGTCGGTTCGAACGTTAAAAGTCTGCCAAGCTTATGATTTTTTATCTTTCCCCACGCTATTACCTTCTGCAGCAGACCTATCGCGATAATTGCACCTGCAGTAGGAAAATGATGGATGCTGGGGTCAGCAATATCCGCTCCAACTACTGCTCCAAGGGTGATAATAACAATAAAATCAAAGACAGGAAGCTCTCCAATGGACCGTTTTCCCATATATAAAGTTACAATCAACATGAGCGGAAGAATCGTGATAATTCTTCCCAGCACCTTTAAGAAGTCTATGAATAGTTCCATTTTAATCGCCCTCCTAGCTGTGCTTAATGAAAAATTGGTACACTTTGTGTGTAACCGGGGGTTTTTAAGGTAACATGCAGGCTTTTATCTTCATTTAGTGCCGCATAGAATACATCCTGGATATTTACAATATTTTTTTTCAAAAGCTCCTTCTGTAACCATGCTTCATCTAACTCCAGATATTCCAATGCTTTTGGCTGTACTCTACCATCCATGATAACGGTGTATTCGACAGAAGGTTTTGCCAGAGCACCCTGCACATCTTTCATTTTCACAGGCTCTTTTTCAGGTTTTAATTTCACTGATAGCTCTCCATTCGCTTCAATTAAAGCAAAATGGACATCTTTCATTTGGAAAACATTCTTTTCCCTTAACATTTGTAAGATATTATCAATAGAGTAACTGATCTTACGCATATTTTTTATATGGAATTGCCCTTCATATATGACAAGAGTCGGCTCAAAAGAAAGAAGCCTTCCCACTTTATGGTTTTTTATTTTCAACCAAGCAATCAACTTTTGTAAAAGTGCAATCGCAATAATAGCTCCTACAGTAGGAAGATGATGGATATTAGGCTCAGCAATATCTGCACCGACCACCGAACCCAATGTTAAGATGACAAGAAAATCAAAAACCGGAAGTTCACCAACAGAACGTTTTCCCATGAATAAGGTTACGACGAGCATCAATGGCAAAATGGTAATAATGCGAAAAATCACCTTTAATAAATCCATTAAAAGTTCCATAAAGTGAATCGTCCCTCCATCCTTTTTCTTAGCGTTATTCAAAAAGAGAAGGTTATGCATGTTTACTCCAAAAAAAGAAGCCTTTCTTATTCGAAAGACTGTAAGTGAATTTATGAATTATTTTCTGTTAACCTTGCCTCAACTTTGTAAGTCCTTCCTGGTTCTCACTCTGTACATAAGCCCGGGGTTAGCAACAAGGCTGCGGTTTAAGTTACTCCTCTTCCTATTGACTCGTTGCTGAAGCTTTGCCCGGAAAAGAGACGTGCGATGGACTTGTGCTTCATAAGAAGTTTTTGATATAGGAAATTCCACCATGATGTTGTTAGGGAACATGACTTTTGTATTCCCAGTTGGACTATGTTTATATTCATATGCGTAATGTAGAGAAATCCAGATGCAGTTATCATTTGAAGGTGATGCGGTGGGGAAAAAGAAAATGTCATTCATTGGATCGATGACAATTGGGGGTTTGTGAGTATAACCGGAGATGCCCTTGGTACCTTGTTTTCGTCCTTCAAAGCTAGATCCATAAAAATTGCAGCTATCTTCAATAATTTTTATTGGAGGCAATGAAACATAAATTTCTCCTTCTTCTTCAAGTACCTTTGTATAAAGGTTTCCCTCCATTTCAAAGGGAATGATTGCCATGGTAAAGCCATTAATTTCATAATCACACGACATCTCGACATTATTCTTCATTATATTCATCCTTTCCATCCGCGCTCTCTGTCATCTCGTGACAAAAGAACTAGTTATTTGACTATTTATGTATATTTTCCCAGAAAAACCAATCAGTGTAAAGGTTTTTAAAATATTTTAAATATTTTAAAAATTTGTTGATTTTTATAGCGTTCCTCAATATACTATTAAAAAGACTCGAGGTGAGGAACTCATGAAGAATGAGAAGTCTTATACGGAATTGATGAAAGCGAAGAAGATGAACAAGAAAGTGTCCGTTGAAGCCTATATGATGAATGTGTATGTTCAGATGATTATTGATGAGTCTTTATTCCACTACCACAAAAACCTTCTGCAAGAGAAAATTGACAGTGCCCTGGATGCCAATGACCCTTCCCTGTTCCACCTACTTTCCACTAGATATAAAAAATTCCTAAATGATTGGGGCGTTTCCGCTTAAAAGGATAATTCCCAAAAATAAGAGAAGAGCTCATAGCGCTCTTCTCTATTTCTTTTTATTATTTTTTCCCTTGATAAAATTGCGCTTCTTCTGTTGAGCCGCTCAGTGCAGTGGTAGAGGATGTTCCGCCGGAAACGAGCTTCGCCACTTCATCAAAATATCCAGTACCAACTTCGCGTTGATGACGGGTTGCTGTATAGCCGTACTGCTCACTTTCAAACTCAGCTTGCTGCAACTCGGAGTATGCTCCCATTCCACGGTCACGATATCCTCTCGCAAGCTCGAACATACCGTGATTCAAGGCATGGAATCCAGCCAGGGTCACAAACTGGAACTTATAGCCGAACTGGGCAATCTGCTGCTGGAAGGTTTCAATCGTTGCATCATCCAATTTTGCTTTCCAGTTAAATGATGGCGAACAGTTATATGCCAACAGTTTGCCAGGAAACTTCTCGTGAATGGCTTCAGCAAAAGCTCTTGCCTGTTCTAAGTTAGGCTCCGAAGTTTCACACCAGATCAAATCCGCATACGGTGCATATGCAAGACCACGAGCTATAGCTTGATCAATTCCTGCTTTGGTGCGGTAAAATCCTTCAGCCGTTCTTTCACCAGTCAAGAAAGCATGGTCGTTCTCATCAATATCACTTGTAATAAGATCTGCCGCGTCCGCATCGGTTCTTGCAATTAAGACCGTCGGAACACCCATTACATCGGCTGCAAGACGTGCCGAGATTAGGTTTTTCACAGCTGTTTGAGTTGGCAATAATACTTTCCCACCAAGATGTCCGCACTTTTTCTCAGAAGACAATTGATCCTCAAAGTGAACGCCAGACGCACCGGACTCGATCATGCCTTTCATCAACTCAAATACATTCAACTGACCACCAAATCCAGCCTCTGCATCTGCTACGATTGGTGCAAAGTAGTCCACCTCTTCGCTTCCTTCTAGGTATTGGATTTGATCTGCACGTTGCAACGCTTGATTGATTCGTTTAACAACATGTGGCACACTGTTTGCCGGATAGAGACTTTGGTCTGGGTACATATGACCGGATAGGTTGGCATCAGCCGCAACTTGCCAGCCGCTTAAATAAATTGCTTTCAAACCCGCTTTCACTTGCTGGATAGCCTGATTTCCCGTTAAAGCTCCAAGTGCATGTACATAGTCTTGTGTATGAAGAAGATCCCAAAGTTTTTGTGACCCTCTTTTAGCCAATGTATGTTCAATATCAATGGAACCTCTAAGACGCAGCACTTCTTCTGCTGAATAAGGTCTTTCAATCCCATTCCATCGTTGTTCTAGTTCCCAGCTTTCTTCTAACTGTGCAATTCTTTCTTCTCTTTTCATTACTATTTCCTCCCTTAGTTTAGATATCTATTAATCTTCCAATAATTTGTAAGCTGGAAGTGTTAAAAACTCAGCAAATTCATCATCTTTAATTAGGCTTTCAAAAAGAGTGGCAGCCTGATCAAGTTTCCCTTCAGTAAAACGGTTAGGACCTACTTTTGCTATGATGGCTTGCTTTTCTTCCTCAATCAATTGTTTGACCAACTCTAATGTGATTAGGGTTCCATCTTCTAGTTCTGCTTTTGGATGTCTAACCCATTGCCATACTTGGGATCTGGAGATTTCTGCTGTAGCTGCATCTTCCATCAGATGAAAGATTGGGACAGCACCGTTTCCATCCAACCATGCTGCGATGTACTCCATTCCGACATGAATGTTTTTCCGCAAACCATCTGCCGTTATTGTCCCTTTTGGAATTTGAACGAGTGCATCTGGATCTGCCTGGACATCTTCCCTTTTTATGTGCAACTGATTCGGACCTTCCATGTGCTCATTAAACACTTCTAATGCCACTGGAACCAATGAAGGATGTGCCACCCACGTTCCATCATGTCCATCTTTCACTTCACGAAGTTTATCTTCCCTTACTTTTGCAAAAGCTTGAGAATTTGCTTCCTCATCATTTTTGACTGGAATTTGTGCTGCCATCCCACCGATTGCGAAGGCACCTCGTTTATGGCAAGTCTGAATCACCAATTGTGTGTAGGCTCTCATGAAGGGAACTGCCATTGTCACTTGGCTTCTGTCAGGCAACAGGAAAGTCGGATCATTTCTAAATTTCTTTATGAAACTGAAGATGTAATCCCATCTCCCACAATTCAGTCCTGCAGCATGCTCTTTCAGCTCAAATAATATTTCATCCATTTCAAAGGCTGCAGTAATGGTTTCTATTAATACAGTTGCTTTGATCGTCCCTTGTTCGATTCCCAGTTCTTTTTGAGCAAATACAAACACATCATTCCACAGCCTTGCCTCTTGATGGCTTTCAAGCTTTGGAAGATAAAAATATGGAGCGCTTCCATTTTCCTGCAAAGCCTTTACATTATGGAAAAAATACAACCCAAAGTCGAAAAGGCTTCCAGAAACTGATTCATTGTTGATTTGAACATGTTTTTCTTCTAAATGCCATCCTCTTGGTCTTACAAGAAGAGTGGCGATTTCTTTATTCAATTTGTACTCTTTTCCGTTTGAAGCAGTGAAGTCGATTTTGCGCTGATTCGCATCACGTAAATTGATTTGTCCTTCTATCATGTTGCTCCAAGTTGGGGAGGAGGCATCCTCAAAGTCCGCCATGAAGACTTTTGCACCTGAATTTAAGGCATGAATAATCATCTTACGATCAACCGGACCTGTTATTTCCACTCGTCTGTCTTGAAGGTCTTGCGGAATAGCGTTCACTTTCCAGTCACTTGTTCGAATAGCTTTCGTGCTATCAAGAAAGCTTAATGGTTCTCCCTGATCAATCCTTGCTTGCCTTTCTTTTCTTGCTGCTAACAATTCTCTTCTACGCTCATTGAAAGTGTGATGGAGCTTCTCGATGAAAGATAATGCTTCCTGTGTTAGTACAGTTTCAAACCCATTTTTCATTGGTCCTTTAACGCTGATGCCTGTTGTACCGGTATTCACGATATACTTGCTCCTTTCTTGTTATGAAACAGTTAGTATATTTGTATTGTATTATATAACAGAGTGTTCGTAATAAAAAGGCTTTTTTGAAAATTTATTGGTAAATATTTTTCGACACGAAAAAAAAAAAAAAAAACGGGCATGAACAACCCGGTCTAATAAAATTTAAGAAAGCCGTTGTTCCTTTCCGCAAATAGCTGCGCTTTCCACGGGGCGGCCTTGAGCCTCCTCGCTTCGCTGCGGGGTCTCAACATTTCCGCTACTTCCCCGTAGGAGTCTCCGGCATTAGCTCCAATACACAGCTAGAAATAAAAAGAACAAAAGAATAATGTTTTTTGAGGCTTTTTTAACCTTAGTTTAAGGGAGTCACCTTGTTGAATGAAGTGGAAGGCGCGCAGGCAAGATATGTCCCTAAAAAACTGATAACGCAAAGTTTTTAATGATTCCTAGCTGGTGATTGGAGCAAAGGCGAAGACTCCTGAGGGAGATAGCGCTAGGTGGAGACCCAGCAGGCGTAGCCGAGGAGGCTCCAGCAGTGCCCCTAGGAAAGCGAAGCCATTTGCGCAAATCACCAGCGGTGTCTAAACAATACCTTAAAATCAAGGACTTATTAAATGGCATCCAAAGGAGTGAGAAGGCTCACGGACCGCCCGCAGGCAAGCGAAGCGCCTGGAACGAAAATCACCTGTATTATACATTTGCTTCATTCAAAAAAAGCAAGCAACGCACTCTTTCACGTTGCTCACTGTTCCTTTACATACCGCTCCAGATAAGCGATTCTGTCCACCATTGGAGGGTGGGTATATCGAAAAAATTTCACTAAGGCTGGAGGATTCACTTCACTTAAACTAGATTTAGTAATTTCTTGAAAAGCCTCTATAGCCGGTTCTGTATTTCCAGTCAGTTCAATGGCATACACGTCTGCCCTGTGCTCCTGATATCTTGATACTGCATTTGTTACCGGGCTTGCAAGGAAAAGCAGCAAAGACACCAGCAATAGCATAAGCGGTAGAGAGGCTAGTTGGTTTAAGCTATTGATTTTCCATCTCTTACCGAATCTTTTTATAAGCTTACTCGCTGTCCAATAGATCACATAAAAAGCAAAAAAAGAAAATACGATATATCCAGTAATGCCGATTACAATATGATTCATATCATAGTGTCCCATTTCATGTGCCATGATAAAAAGAATTTCTTCTTCCTGAAGTCGAGTCAAGAGCGTATCCCATAGCACGATACGGGAGTTCCCGCCTACACCCGTAACATATGCATTCATGCTATTCGTTTTTTCGGCCATATTCACTTCATAGACTCTTTCGGCAGGAATATCCGCTTCGGCAGCCAGTTCCAGGATTTTATCTTCTAGTTCTTTATTTTGAAGCTCGGTAAAATCATTATATAAAGGGTCTATGACAACCGGTTGGATATACATCATAAAAAATACAAGTGGAATAAAGCCTCCCCAAGCAATCGCCCACCACCACTTCGGAAATTTACGGATAAGCACATAGAGAAGAAGAACCACTACCCACATAATGAGAATTCCCTCCCAAAATCCGACAACCTGATCACGCATCCAGCCGGAATAAGACTGAACTGTGATGCCATAATGTTTAGAAAGAAAGTAACGAAGATAGCTTAATGGATAATGAATTACTGTACTGAATAAGGTTAGCCAAAAAATATAAATTCCTGTCTGAAGCGTTTTATATTTTGTGACTTTCTCCGCCCATCCTTGAATGGCACTTGCCCCACCTAAAACAAGAAGAAGGAAATAGAAAATCCATTCCACAGGAAGCGTCAGAAAGTAGATGGTATTGCGTATTTTCGAATACTCTTGGGTGAGTAACAGTTCCTTGCTATTTAGAAATGTTGCTGGGTCCGCTTTTGTTCCCACTAATTCAGTTGGAAGGGAAGTATCCGCGCCGATCCATATGTAGAAAGTCACCCCTAAAGAAGAGAGAAAGTAGCTAAACAACGTTAGAGAAACTGTTTTTTTCATTTTTTCACACCCCCTTGTCCTGAATATCCCTGTTATATTCTATGCCACAATAAAAAAAATAAGCAGGCTATTTGAAAGAAAAGCCTACTCATTTCATTATTAACTGACAAGCCAGGAATACACACTCAAAGCTGCAATAGCGCTGATAACAACCAGAATGACGTTTGCACCTAGGTAAGCGACAAGTAATGCCACGGCTGCGCCGATGATTCCATACATGACATCTTCATTTATTAAGAAAATCCCAGGAACAATAAGTGCACCAAGTGTTGCATAGGGAACATTTTTTAATACTGCCTGTACGAATGGGGGTAGCTCTTTGCCTTGGAACATCACAAACGGTATCAGGCGTGGAAGGTAGGTGACTACGGCCATGCCGACAATCATTATGATAATCATACTATTCATCCACTTTCCCCTCCTTTGACCATTTCACAAATAAGATTTCTATCCCGACAGCACTAGTGATAGTCGCTAGGACAATGGACCATCCAGCAGCAACACCGACTACCAACGAAAACACAGAATTAAGGATAGCTGCAGTCCCAGCGAGCACAACCACTTTTCGGTGTTTCTTTAAGGAAGGCATCAACAGGCCGACAAACATGGCATAAAGGGCAACCGCCATGCTCTCTTGAAGAGATGAGGGTAAACTGCTGCCGATGACATGACCGATACCTGAGCTTACCACCCAACTGGAATAGGCGATTAAGATTACTCCGAACATATATCCCGTTTGAATGGTTCCTTCTTTGGTAGCAGTGACGGAAAACGTTTCATCCGTTATGCCAAATGAGAAGAGTGATTTCTTCCAGAGACTATTCTCTTCCACTTTTTCATTCAAGGAAGCGCTCATCAAAAAGTGACGTATGTTCAAAATAAAAGTCGTCATAACAATTTCAAATACACCAGATCCTAGCACAATCATATTCAGAGACATATATTGTGCTGCTCCGGCAAAGACGAGTAAGCTCATCAGCACCGTTTCAGAGACCGTTAAGCCTGCTGATTTTGCCAATAGTCCAAATGTAATAGCGATGGGTATGTAGCCGATTGCGATGCTGACTCCAGCTTGCAAGCCGTTTCGAAAAGAAGAAGGGTTTCTTGTTGCGATGGTAGTTGCCACTGTGCATTTCTCCTATACTAGTAAATTGAATTATTTATTAATATACTAGTAGTTTACTGGATATGTAAAGAGTATTTCGAAAAGCGAGATACTTTGCTCTAGTAAAGGCTCTGTTAAACACCGCTGTTGATTTCTGCAAATGGCTTAGCTTTCCGCGGGGCGACCTTGAGCCTCCTCGGGCTGCGCCCTGCGGGGTCTCAACATTGTCGCTACTCCCCCGCAGGAGTCTTCGCCATTTGCTCCAATCAACAGCTAGGTTGCTGCAAAAATCAACGGTATGCTTTAACAGAGTTTTAACCAAAAAACTCCCCCTTCCTAAAGAAGAGAGAGTCACATAAAAAATTTATTTCCCCTTAAACTCCGGTGCCCGCTTTTCGCCAAACGCAACAAGCGCCTCTACGCGGTCTTCCGTCGGGATAATTACTTCATATGCTTTACGTTCAATTTGCAGACCTGTCTGCATATCCACACCCATACCCTGACGAATGGCGAATTTGGCCTGTTGGACCGCTACTGGACCGTTTTTTAGCATCTCACGGGCAAGCTCCATGGCACCGTCAAGTACTTGAGATGCTTCATCTACCAATCTTGTAATCAGGCCAAACCGGCTCGCCTCTTCTCCGGTAAATCGGCGAGCTGTCAAGATCAATTCCATCGCCTTTGCTTCACCAATAATACGTGGCAGGCGCTGGGTTCCACCTGCACCCGGAATAATTGCCAGGCTAGTTTCCGTTAGGCCCATTTTCACATCTTTGCACGTCACTCGGAAATCACATGCAAGAAGGAGCTCCATCCCGCCTCCAAATGCATAGCCATTGATTGCAGCAATTGTCGGCTGGGGCAAGTCGGCGATGCGGTTGAACACATCCCCGATTTTGTAAACATTGCGTCTTACTTGCTGCTCGGTAAGGCCTCTTCTTTCCTTGAGGTCCGCACCAACACTAAATGCCTTCTCCCCTGCCGCCGTAATCACTACCACACGGACGTCAGCATTCGTGCGAAGCTCCTCTGCTACATTTCCCAATTCTACTAACATATCATAATTAAACGCGTTCATCGCATCAGGGCGATTGAGCGTTACAGTTGCTACATAATCTTTTATCTCTACTGCAATATAACTCAAATCTCTCCGTCTCCCTCCAAGATTGTTAGCGGTTACAAATTTCGCTATTTTATACATTCTCTACAGAGAGCGTAAATCCTTTAAACACCTAGTTTTTCTTTTAATGCTCTTCTTAAGATTTTTCCAGTTGTGTTCTTCGGAAGCTCTTCTAAGAACTCAATGGAAGATGGTACCTTATATTTCGCCAAGCGCTCCGCACAATAGCCAAGCAAATCTGATTCATTTACGGATGCATTGGTTACGACAAAACACTTTATCGCTTCACCGAACTGAGGGTCAGGCACCCCGACAACTGCTACTTCTACCACATTTTCATGACTGTAAAGAACTTCTTCTACTTCACGAGGGTATACATTGTAGCCTCCTACGATGATCATGTCCTTTTTGCGGTCGACGATATAGAAGTATCCTTCTTCGTCCATTTTAGCTAGATCGCCTGTATATAGCCAGCCGTCACGGATTGCAACGGACGTTTCTTCTGGCATCTTATAATAGCCTGCCATGACATTCGGCCCTCTGACAACAAGTTCTCCAACTTCTCCAGGTGCCACTTCTTCTCCTAGTTCATTCACGACTTTGTTTTCCACATTTACAATGGTCGTCCCAATAGAACCAGCTTTTCGAGGCTTATCTAGTGGATTAAAACAGGTAACAGGGGATGCCTCTGATAATCCATAACCTTCCGAAATGATAACATTGTATTTCTTTTCAAAATTCTTCAATAGAGCTACAGGCATGGAAGCTCCACCAGAAATGCATAGTCTCAACGATTTTAAATCTTCTACATCGCCTTGTGATTGCAAAAGGAAATTGTACATGGTTGGAACACCTGCAAAAACAGTTGCCTCGTATTCTTTTACCACATCAAAAATCACCTGTGGGCTGAACCTTGGAACGATAATCACTGTCGCGCCGTTCATCAATGGTGCATTTAAAGCTACTGTCAAACAGAATACATGGAACATAGGCAGAGTCGCGACAACCTTGTCCGTTTCGTTCATCTTCAAAAAGTCCGCGGAATCCTTGGCATTGCGATACAAGTTCTTATGTGTCAGCATTGCCCCTTTCGGTTTACCTGTAGTCCCAGATGTATAAAGGATTACAGCCACATCGTCATCCTTCAGTTCCGGACCTTCATATGTAAAGCTTCCAGACGCCATAATGGATGTAAACGATTTCAATTTCGGATAAACCGTCAGTTGCTCTAGTGGAAAATCTTTGGCTTTTTCTTTTCCGTCAGGTGTTTCGCAAATAATGTAATGCTCAGTTAAAGGCAGATGACCATGAAGCTTTTCAAAAAGTGGAACAAGAAGGTCTAAGGTGATGATGGCTTTGACATCGCCATCTCTAAGGATGTAAGAAAGTTCTTCTGGAGTATAGATTGGATTAATAGGAATAACGGTTGCCCCAATTCGTGCAGCACCATACAGCCCAATGACGAAATATGGTGAGTTTCCGACAACAAGGCCGATATGATCCCCTTGTGTGATTCCCATCTTTTCAAGGCCTGTTGCAAAAGCGTTAATTGCAGCATTCAACTCTGCGTAAGTTTTGGAATCCCCTTCAAAAATATACGCTTCTTTCATAGGATTTGTTTTTGCTGTTAATGCTAACTGCGATGAAATATTCAAGTGTTTCATCTCCCCTTCGAGTAAATTGAATGAATGACCATTCATAAATCTCCCATTATCCATTATAGTAGATTGCTAGATATCTGTCATTAAATTATGTCGATAAAATTAAAATTTTCAGATAAAATATTTTAGTATAAAAAAAGAGCAAGGAATCCCTATTCCTTGCTCAGAATATTAATATATCAGATCAATCAATTCATCTCTGGTAATATTTCCAAAATAATGTTTTACGTCTACTCCTTCTAAAGCCTGTGCAATTTCACTCTTCTCATACTTAACACCTGCTAGTAGGTTTTCCACTTCTGATACATCTCCTACACCAAAGAAATCGCCATAAATTTTGCAGTTTTCTATTTTTCCTTTTGTTACATCTAGACGTACATCAATTTGCCCCACTGGAAAACGGTGCGAATGCTGGAGGTTAAACTTCGGTGACTTTCCGTAATTCCAATCCCAGTTTTGGTAACGTTCTTTGGAGAGCTCATGAATGTTCTGCCAGTCTTCCTCTGTTAGTTCGTACTTAGGGATGTCTTTTGATTTAAAGATTGCCTCCAATAGAAGCTGACGGAATTGTTCAATTGTTATATCCTCAGACAAAAATTCTTTAATATTTGCCACACGGCTTCTGATTGATTTTATTCCTTTGGATTCAATTTTATCCTTCTTCACGTTCAGTGCGGAAACTACATGCTCAATTTCGGAATCGAACAGAAGCGTACCATGACTGAACATACGGCCCTTGGTAGAGAACTGCGCGTTTCCGGAGATTTTTCGTCCTTCGGCAAGAATATCATTGCGCCCGCTCATTTCTGCTTCCACTCCAAGGCTTTTCAACGCTTCCACAACTGGTGCCGTGAACTTTTTGAAGTTGTGGAAGCTCTCTCCATCATCTTTTGTGATAAAACTAAAATTCAAGTTTCCATGATCATGATAGACCGCTCCACCGCCGGATAACCTACGTACGACATGAATGCCATTATCCTCCACATACTTTGTATTAATTTCTTCTACACTGTTCTGGTTTTTCCCGATGATAATGGAAGGCTCATTGATGTAAAAGAGCAAGTAGGTATCTTCAATATCCAAATTTTTAAGCGCATATTCTTCTATTGCCAAGTTGATCCTTGGATCCGTAATTCCCTTATTATCTATAAAAAGCATCATCTCTTGCCACTCTCCCAACTATATCCTTTATGTGCTAAATCAATTTTTCCATGGTAGATCGTTGCAGCCTCTTCCACCAACTGCTCCACCTTACCGAAATGAGGTAGATGCGTGAGCAGCAATTGTGGCACTTCTGCACCTTGCGCAACCTTTGCAGCATCATGGCTGTTCATATGTCCTGCCCCTTTACCATCTTGGTGAGCGTACAGATTACATTCACAAATCAATAAGTCAGTCCCTTGTGTAAAAGGAATGAATGATTCCTGATAGCTTGTATCTGCTGTGTACACAAACGAACCTTTGTCTGTGGATACCTTCATGGCATAACATGGAACAGGATGAGTCGTTTTCAAAAACTCAATGGAGAATGGCCCTACCTGTAATGGTTTAGATGGATCATATGCAATACCTTTTGTATATTCTTTATGATGTAGTGAGGAAAATCCTTGCAAGTCCTCCTGGTGTCCGTAAATAGGAAGTTGCGTTACAGATTTGCCCATATAAAATGAGATAAGTCTCGCATATTGCAAAGGACCAATATCCGCGACATGATCATGATGGTAATGTGACAAAACTACTGCATCAAGCTCTGTTACATCTATGTAATTCTGAAGCTGTGCTAATACACCGCTTCCACAATCAATTAATAATTTAAAATTTTTATGTTCGACTAAATACCCAGATGTTGCACTGTTAACAGCTGGATAGCCTCCCCAAAACCCTACCACGGTAAGCTTCATGCCTATACATCACCCTTCTATTGGTTTCCAAAATCAAGTCTACCATATCCCTGCCCATTTTCCTATTTAGAGGAGTTGTTTTAAAACAGTTGTTGACAAGACAAGCTCTGTTATAATACAATAACAACAAATAACAAAACAGAGGGTGATAACATGTTGATTAAAAGTACAGAATTTTTCAAAACCTTACCACCTAAAAAATGCGTTGAATGCAAAAAAACAATGGATGAGCAGCACGAGTGCTACGGCAACCATTGTGATGAGTGTATGTCCAGTCAGTTAAAATAATATAAAATATAAGCCAGGGAATTTGCTAGATTAGTAGCGGGTTCCCTGGTTTTTGTTTTAGACAGCTGTTCCTTTCCGCAAATGACTGCGCTTTCCGCGGGACGATGCTTGAGCCTCCTCACTTCGTTGCGGGGTCTCAATCTACCGTTACTCCCCCGCTGGAGTCTTCGCCATTTGCTCCAATCCACAGCTGAAAAATTGCGTAAAATTTATGTTTATGCCTATTAAGCTAACTCTATTAGATGCTTTTACATAAACCTTTAAATGAATGAAGCCATCTTGTTGATTGGAGTGGAAGGCGCGTAGACGCCCGCGGGAGAAAGGGACAGGGGAGACCCCGCAGGCGCAAGCCGAGGAGGCTCCCGGACCGCCCGCAGGCAAGCGAAGCGCCTGGAACGGAAATCAACCAATCTTATACTTTCTCATAACAAAAAGAGCACTCATCCCCATAAGTGCTCTTCTTTATATTCTATACGTAAACCCCTTGTTTGACCGTTGATTCCCGAACGATAAGCTCGAGATCATATTCATAGATTTCCTTGTGACGATAGCGTTTGGAACGCACCTTTTCCATCATGACCTGGAAGGCTTTGCGGGCCATTTCATCAATAGGCTGATAGACGGTTGTGATGGTCGGTTCCACTAGCTCCGTAATAGCCTGATTGTCAAAACCCACAACTGCAAGATCTTCTGGGATCTTCCAACCCGAGCGCTTTGCCTCTGAAATAATGCCGGCTGCCACTTCATCCCCGCCAGTAAAAATGGCACTTGGTTTTTCCTTCAAAGCCAGAATTTCCTGAAACACCCTTCTTCCGTCTTCAATAGTAAAGGCATCACGGAAAGAAAAATCTTCGCGAAATTCTACATTGAACTCTGAGAGTGCTTTTTTAAAGCCTGCCTCCCTGCTTTTGGCGACATTGCTTTTATAACCACCAGTACAATAGGCAACCTTGCGATGACCAAGTTCCAGCAAGTGCTTCGTCGATATATAACCGCCATAAGTCTGGTCGAGCCTTACAGAAGGTATATCCGCTTCTTCTTCAAACTCATTGCACAAAACGATTGGTCCATATTCTAAAAACGGTTCTATTACATTCCAGTCATTTTGTATGGAGGAAAGGATAATCCCGTCCACTTGTTTCGTTTTTAACAAGTTCAAATAATCAAGTTCCTTTTTCTTTGAATATTTTGTCTGACAGATGATGAGCTGGTAACCGTTTTCGGCTGCAGCCATTTCCATCCGTTCGATCAGTTCACTGAAAAATGGATTCATCACACGAGGTATCAGTAATGCCACCATCTCCGTCTTCTGGCTTCTCAGACTTCTTGCAGATGAATTTGGAACATAACCAAGTTCACTCATTGCTTTAGATACAAGTACACGCTTCTTTTCCGATACATACGGGTGGTTATTTATGACACGGGAAACAGTGGTCCTTGATAACCCTGCCAATCTTGCTACATCTTCTATTGTTGCCACGAGTCTCGCCACCTTAGCTGAAATAATAGGTTAGTAGAATGGTTGAAATCGTTTTCATAACTACTAGTATAAAAGGAAATGTAAGTGTTTTCAATAAAAATTTTACAATTAGTCAAATTAAAGTACAAAATCGCTCGGGGAGCTAAAACTACATACCTAGGTATTATCTATTGGGACGTTATCTCTGTTTTCGCATAGTTTTGAAATATTGACCTTGGCCGGATCCTTCCCTATGCGCTCATATTTGACTATTTCAATAAAACTCCCAGTCACCAAGGGCTTCATATTGGCGATGAAGGCTTCTCTTCTCCTGATTTCTCGTCACTGAGGTCTTCATATCGCCGATGAGGACTTCTCTTCTCCTGATTTCTTGTCACTGAGGTCTTCATACGGGCGATGAGGACCTCTCTCCTCCTGATTTCTCGTCACTGAGGTCTTCATACGGGCGATGTGGACCTCTCTTCTCCTGATTTCTCGTCACTGATGTCTTCATACGAGCGATGAGGACCTCTCTCCTCTTGATTTCTCGTCACTGAGGTCTTCATATCGCCGATGAGGGCTTCTCTCCTCCTGATTTCTCGTCACTGAGGTCATAACGGCGATGAGGACCTCTCTTTTCCTAATTTTCGGCACCACCGAGGTGTAAATTCCGGCGTCAAGAATTACTCTGAAGACTATCATCAATTCAATTATTTTAATCTCCTAAAGAACAAGAAAGACCGCAGATCACTGCGGCCCCATAAGCTTATTAAACTATTAACTTTACGCTGATTCTTCCACTGGGGAATAGTATTGCTTTTTAAATTTATAAACAAAATATCCCCATGTACCTGCAAGCATGCTGAACATGAATCCAGCTAATATCCAAACATTTTCCCACATGTACCCAAGATCACCACTTGATATGACCGCCTTGAATCCCGACACTGAGTAAGTCATCGGCAACAGTAAATTGAACGGTTGAAGGGCATTAGGAATTAGTTCTAATGGGAATGTTCCCGCACTTGTTGTTAATTGCAAAATCAGGATTAGAATGGCAACAAATCGACCTGGGTCCCCTAGTGTGGTTACCAAAAACTGCACTAGTGCAATAAAAGTAAAGGAAGTAAGAATACTGAACAACATAAATAATCCGGTGCTCTTTACTTCCACACCTAATCCTAAAATCAATACGGCATCTGCAAGCAATGCCTGAAGAATTCCTACTGCAGCAAGAATCGCCGCTTTACCAGTAAACCATGCTGTCCCGGAACGAGGAGTGCCTGCAGGCTCGCGCATTGGAAATACGATGGAAAGCAAGAGTGCACCTACAAAAAGACCAAGAGATAAGAAGTAAGGTGCAAAACCTGTTCCATAGTTAGGGACACCGTTCTCCACTTCTGATTTTACCTTTACCGGCTCAGAAATCATATCAAAGGTTTTGTCCGTCCCCTTAACAATCCCAGATTTCTCAGAAGCATCTTTCAATTTCTCCTCAAGTTCATCTGTTCCTTCACCGACTTCAGATAGACCGGAGGAGATTTTATTTGAACCTTCTGCAAGCTCTTGTGTACCTTTTTGAAATTGTTTGGAACCTCCGTCTAACTGTTCCATACCGACTAAAAGCTGACCTGACCCTTCTGCAAGCTTTTTACTGCCCTCATTTGCGTCTCCCAATTTTTCACCAAACAGTGTTAGTCCTTGGTTGAATTCTGTTTGACCTTTAAGAAGTTCTGATGAACCTTCTGAGAGTTGGGTAGATCCATTTGCCAGTTCTGTTAAACCCGTCTGAAAGTTTAAATGGCCATCTGCAAGCTTTCTGCTATTTTCCGCTAAGGAAGAAGTACCTGTATTTAATTCTAAAGCTCCCTGTTGAAGAGCCATCAGCCCTTTAGAAAACTCACCACTGCCATTAATCAACTGTTCAAAAGAAGCATTGATTTCTGCCTGTTGTTCTTCACTTATCTGCTCCATCATTGGCTCAAGTGCTTTTTTCAATTGAATCATTCCTTGATTCAATTTTTCTGCCTTTTCTTGTGCTTGTGTAGCCCCTTCTTCAAGCTTTACGGTCCCAGCATTTAATTCCGCGGCACCTTCTGCCAAGCTTACCGCTCCATTTGTAAGTTCTCCTTGAGCATCTTGCAACTGTGACATACCTTCATTGCTTTTAGCTAAACCGGCATTAAGCGTTGCTGCTCCTGCTTGGAGTTGCTCGGATGCTGAGGCCATTTGGCCTTGACCTTCAAGCAATTGGCCCAAACCTTTTGACAGATCCTCATTTCCCTTATGGATATCTTTAACGGCACCAAAGGCCTTTCCCACTCCATCTTGGAATACGATCGATTTTTCTGCAGCCTGTTCTAATCCTTTTTTCAAAGCAACAGAACCATCTTGTAACTCATGAACGCCATTGTTTAGTTTACTAGTACCATCAGCTGCATCTTTGTACCCGTCGGCCATCTTTTCCAGATTAGCAAACATTGCTTCTGCGTACGTACTTGTTAACTCTTTCGATACCTCTTCTTTAATTTTCTCTACTGCTGTGGATCCAATTTGAGCAGATAAAAAATTATAGCTCTCATTTGGAACGAATTTCATTTCCAATGAAGAGGGGTTTTCATCCAAGAGCGTCGTTGCTCTATTTGAAAAATCATCAGGAATTTCAATAACCATATAGTACTGCTGTTTGTCCATCCCTTCGTATGCTACTTCCTTAGAAACAAATTCCCATTTGAAACCATCATTTTTCTTCAAGTTTTCTTGTAGATCTTTCCCTATCGTTAAGGGCTCTCCCTCGTACTCAGCACCTTCATCCATATTGACCACAGCAACCGGAAGTTCATCAAGTTTTTCGTATGGATCCCAAAAGGCCCACAGAAACATTCCACTATACAGTAACGGAATTAATAATACTGCTATAACCGGAATCAGAATTTTTTTGTTTGTAAGCAATTCCTTCCACTCAAATAGTACGCTTTTCATTCTATATTACCTCCATATTACATAATGACCATTTTTGTCATTTAGTCATTTTTTCTCAAAATTTTAAGGATCATCAAGTTGATAATCCTTTAATAAAATATAATTCAAATAGATTGGCAATTTCCTCTTTGGATAATGGAGTATGATGCTCTTCCCAGTCCACTACAAGTGCCACATAAAGCTTAAGCATTAGAAATGCTGTAACTTCCGGGTCACACTTTCTTAGTTCCCCTTTTTCTATCGCCTTTTCAATTCTTTCTTTGATAAATGTAATAATCATTTGCTCTAGGCGGTTAAGTTCTTGGTTAACTATTTTTGTTCCTAGTTCCTTTTCTTCTTGAATCAATTTGACGGTCAGTTGATGTTCATTTCGAAAATCAAGCAAGCTGATAAGGGCCCTGTGGGCATTTTCGAAAAAGGATTGTTCTGAATTAATGGAACGGTCAGCCACTTCCTGCATTTCTCTTAATATTCCTGCGACAATTTCACTGAAGAGCTCTTCTTTATTAGAATAAAAGGTGTAAATCGTCCCTTTTCCAACGTTTGCGAGCTTTGCGACTTGATCCATTGTGGTAGCTTTATACCCAAATAAAGAGAACGATTTTAATGCGGCCTCAAGGATACTTTGTTTACGATCCATTTGATAGCTCCTTCCTTACAAAAATGACTAAATGTCTATATCGGTCAATTGGTTTTATTATAGATGCTCTTTTATAAAAAAGCAACATCTAGGTTTAATATTTGCATTGTCGCCGCTGTTCCTTTCCGCAAATGGCTTCGCTTTCCGCCGGACGGTGCTTGAGCCTCCTCACAACGCTTCAGGGGTCTCAAGCTACCGTTACTCCCCCGCGGGAGGAAGGGACAGGGGACACCCCGCAGGCAAGCGAAGCGCCTGGAACGGAAATCAACCGTATTATTTACTTTCAAAAAAAACGGTTCAGTCTCTTTATGCTGAGACTGAACCGTCTATTGATATTTATACCTGAGCAACAGGTTTGTTTTTTATGCTACTTATCACTGCTTTGACTGCCGCTTCACCTGAATCGATACAGTCAGGCAGCCCGACGCCTTCAAAAGAACTTCCTGCAAGATACACTCCAGGCATGGCTTCTGATAGCCGATCGTTCATCTTCTGCAGCATCTTTTTATGACCGACAGCGTATTGAGGCATTGCTTCTCTCCAACGAGTGACAATCGTAAATTCTGGCTCGGATCCGACCTCCATAATTTTGTTAAGGTCATCGAGTACCACTTTTTTTATTTCTTCATCACTCTGATCAACAATTGCTTCCTCTCCCACTCTGCCAACATAACAGCGAAGGATTACTTTCCCTTTTGGTGTTGTATGCGGCCACTTTTTGTGGGTCCATGTGCAAGCAGTTATCGTATAATCATTGTTTCTGGACACCACAAAGCCTGTACCGTCAATGTCTTGTTTAAGAGCTGACTCATCAAATGCCATTGCGATGGTCGCAACTGATGTAGAGGACATCTGTTGCAGTGGAGCAAGAAAATCTGCCCCAGGAATTAGGCCTGCTGTAGCATGATGAGGAGTCGAGATAATGACATTATCACAAAGAACCTCTTTGCCATTACTTAAAGCTAGGGAATATTGATCCTCTATTTTCTTAATGGTGTCTACTTTAACTGCTTTTAAGATGGTCACCTGATCTAGCTTTTCTTCAAGGGCATCCACAAGCGTTTGAAGGCCCCCGCGCAAAGTCTGGAACATACCTTTTTTCTTTTGGGTAGGTGCAGGCTTTTGTTTGGGGGTGGTCTGTTTCATCCCGAGTATTAAGCTGCGGTACTTTTCTTCCACCTGTTGAAATTGCGGGAAAGTGGCTTGAAGGCTTAATTTATCGATGTCACCTGCATAAATCCCAGATAGTAACGGTTCAATCAGATTCTCCACCACTTCATCCCCGAGTCTTCTGCGGAAGAAAGAACCAAGTGATTGGTCTTCACCACCATTGTTTGAAGCTGGAAGGATAAGGTCCGCTGCTGCACGCATTTTTCCAATTGGGGAAAATAATCCCGTAGTAACAAAAGGTGACAGTTTTGTAGGAATCCCCATTACAGACCCTTCTGGCATTGGATGGAGCTGTCCCTTTAGCAGGATGTAGGCTTGACCTGTTGAATTGTGCACTAATTGATCTTCAAGACCGACTTCTTTTACCAATCTTCCAGCACTTAACTTTCTAGCAAGGAAGCTGTCTGGTCCACGTTCAATAGTAAAACCATCACGCTTTACAGTTTGGATTTTCCCTCCAAGTCGGTTGCTTGCTTCTATCAGGGTAATCTCTATATCAAGGTTTTTCTCTTTTTTTTCCTTTTGAAGATAGTAGGCAGCGGCTAGGCCAGTAATGCCTCCACCGATGATGACAACCCTTTTTTTCTCCTCGTTCATGGTTTCATCGCCTTCTTTTCTAGATTTACTGAGATACTTTCTTTAATTCTTCCAATACGACGGTAGCCATCGCATCAATAAATTCTGGTTGTGTATTGGGCATTTCCGGTCGGTAGTACTTTGCACCGATTTCATCTGTTACAATTTTACACTCATAGTCATTGTCATAAAGCACTTCCAAGTGATCCGATACAAATCCTACCGGAGTGTAAACAAATGACGTATATCCTTTGTCTTTATGAAGGTCACGTGTGATGTCTTGAACATCTGGCCCTAACCATGGATCTGGTGTGTTTCCTTCACTTTGCCATGCAATCTCATAGTTCTTAATTCCTGCACCCTTTGCGATAAGGTCTGCGGTTTCTTGAAGTTGGTTTGGATAAGGGTCTCCCATTTGAATGATTTTTTCGGGAAGGCTATGTGCTGAAACAATTAATACTGCCTTTTCGCGTTCTGCTTCATCCATGGAACCAAACGTTTCTTTCACTCTATCTACCCAGTACTGGATAAACTTCGGCTCATCATACCAGCTTTCAACAGAAACGATGGTTGGGCCGCCGATTTTTTCTGCTTCTTCTTGTGCACGTCCGTTGTAGGATTTCACGCTGAAAGTAGAGAAGTGAGGGGCAAGTACGATGCTTACCGCTTCTTCGATTCCATCTTCTTTCATTTGTTGTACCGCATCTTCTACGAATGGTTCGATATGCTTTAAGCCTAAGTAGACTTTAAATTCGATGTCGTCTTGGATGTCGTTTAAGTGTGCACCTAATGCATTTGCTTGTTCTTCTGTGATACGTGCAAGTGGAGAAATTCCTCCGATCGCGTCATATCTTTCACGCAGGTCCTGCAGCATTTCGTCGGATGGTTTTCTGCCGCGACGGATGTGTGTGTAGTATCGTTCTAGGTCTTCTTCTTTATATGGTGTACCGTATGCCATTACCAACAAGCCCATTGTTTTTTTGGACATATAGTTTACCTCTTTTCTTTTCTGGTCTATTAGAGAGTATCTTGTAACTCCGCTGATGATTTCCGCACCGGGCTTCGCTTTCCTAGGGGCGGTGCTTGAGCCTCCTCTCTCCGCTGCGGGGTCTCAAGCTACCGCTATCTCCCTCAGGAGTCTTCGCCCATTGCTCCAATCATCAGCTTAAATATCCTAATACATAATTATTTATTAGAAGAATAGTCATGTACGAATGTTGCTAGACGTTTTAGTGTGTCTGGGTTTACTTGCGGGAATACTCCGTGGCCAAGATTGAAGATGTAGCCAGGTTGTTGCATTCCTTGATCAAGTATAGCTTTTGCTTTTTCTTCGATGACTTCCCATGGTGCTAATAGGATAGCTGGGTCTAAGTTCCCTTGAACAGGTTTTGTAATACCGCGCTCTCTAGCTTCTGTAATCGGTAAACGCCAGTCAAGGCCGACCACGTCCAGTGGAAGGTCGTGCCATTCATTAGCTAAATGGCTTGCGCCTACTCCAAACATAATTAAAGGTACATTTTCCTCCTTTAAAGTGGAGAAGATGCGATTCATTACCGGTTTGATGAAATAACGGTAGTCTTCTACATTCAATGCTCCAACCCAACTATCAAAAATTTGGATTGCTTTTGCACCAGCATGGATTTGGGAGCGAACATAGGTAATAGTCATATCTGCAAGTTTATCCATTAATGCAAACCAAGCTTTCGGTTCTGCATACATGAATGCTTTGGTTTTATTATAGTTTTTAGATGGACCGCCTTCGATCATGTAGGAAGCAAGCGTAAATGGTGCCCCCGCGAAACCGATTAACGGCACATTCAATTGCTCTTTTGTTAATAGTTTGATGGTATCCAGTACATATGGAACATCCTCTTCAGGATGTATTTCTCCAAGCTTTTCAACATCTTGAATGGATCGGATCGGGTTATCAATAACTGGGCCAATTCCGGATTTAATCTCCACATCCACACCAATTGCAGGAAGGGGACTCATGATGTCTTTATATAGGATGGCTGCATCCACGTTATATTGATCAACAGGAAGCTTTGTCACATAGGCACAAAGCTCTGGTTGATGAGTAATTTCAAATAAGGAATACTTTTCTTTAATTTTTCTGTATTCCGGTTGAGAACGTCCAGCCTGTCTCATATACCATAATGGGACATGCTCTGTTTTCTCTCCTCTACATGCTCGTAAAAATGTATCGTTAAATGTTGTTTGACTCAAAATGATGACCCCTTCCAAATGACTTATTTCTGCTTTTATTACGTTTCACTTCTGTCATGTTACACTATACCTATAAATGTAAGGAATGTATAGAATGAGTGCTTATTGTTCATAAAATAGACGATTATTCCCCCACCTTCATATGCGGCAATGAGATTTCTACTGTTGATCCGACCTTCTCCTCACTGCAAATCGTTAACTGGCCGCCGTGGTTTTCAATAATTTTCATGGAAACCATCAGGCCGAGCCCAGTCCCCTGTTCTTTAGTGGTAAAAAAAGGTTGTCCTACCTTGTTGATCACCTCTGCAGGGATTCCATCTCCTTCGTCCTTAATCAAGAGTTTAACTAAACCGTCCACTTCTTGAGTATGAATGATTATCTTCCCACCGTCTGGCATTGCTTCCATGCCATTTTTAATAATATTTATTAATACTTGTTTGATTTGATTCGGTTCACATTCAAGCCATATGCTTTCTTGAAAATGAAACACTTCAATGACAACCTGATTAATAAATGCCTCACTTTCAAGGAAAACATATACCTCCTGTATGAGCTCCTTTAAATTCTGTCTTTTAATTTTGATAGCCTGTGGTTTTGCTAGCGCCATAAATTCATTTGTAATCTGGTTGATTCGTTCTAATTCCTTATCCATGATGGTAAAGAATTCTTTTTCTCTGCTTTCCTGGGAAAGGAGATGAACGAACCCTTTTAAGACAGTGACAGGATTTCTAATTTCATGTGCCACTCCAGCTGCTAGTTCTCCGATGACAGAAAGCTTTTCCGACTGCATGAGTGCTTCTTCCGTTCTCTTTTTATCGGTAATATCCTTCATGAGAAAAACAAGTGCTATGATTCCTCCTTGTCCGTCCTTTACTGGAGTGACCGTGATGTTGAGGTCAATATGCATTCCTTCCGATGTTGCAGTCAATAGTTCAAATGAGAGTTGCTTCTGTTTTTTCAGTTTACTTAAAAAAACACGCAGAGAATTTGGAGATGTAAAAGAAAGAAAGCTTGTTTCCGAACCAATGATATCTTTTTCTTCCACTTTAAACATCTTTTCAAAGGATGCATTTACTTTTAAAATTTCTCCGTTCAGGTCATAAACGCCAATAGAGTCTGTCGTATTATTAAAATATGCTTCTAAATATTCTTTCGTAGAAAGCAACTCTAGTGATGTTTGCTTCTCTTTCTTTTCTGCCCTCTCTAAGAGGCTCCCTGTCAGCCTGCTAGAAAATAGGAGAAAGATGGTGACGAATACGGAAAACAAAATAAAATAAAATACATCCACTTTTAAATGATTGGAAAACACGATGTTACTATAGTCGATGTAGAAAAATGACAGGGTGATACAAGTCAAAAGACTAGCTATTAAAATGGGCAAGATACGATTATATAAGGAAGACATAATTAAAGGCATGGATAGAAAATAAAAATTGATTACATCTTTATCTAGATAGGCTACCACCCAAAATGGAATAAAGGATGCACATACGATGACATACATCCCCACCTTAGCAAGCTTAGGGCGTAATACAAAGAAAGCAACTAAAGCACATACCGATCCTGCTGTGAGCAAGATCGCAGGAAGTATTTCAGGGAAAATAAATATGTTTGTTAAAAGGTCTAGAATTAGCAGTGTAACAAATACGACCAACATCAGCTTATTTTTCTGATGAATGATGTGCATTTGCTCTTGGTTCAGCCTCTTTTCATTTAACCATGCTTCTTTAATGTTCAATCCAACTCGTGCAAATAATGCTCCTACTTGTACATTCATCTCCCGCTTCTCCTCAAACAGTCCATTTCATTGATATTTTCTATCTTCTTTGTAAACATTGCTGTTGGTTTCTGACTTATCTAAATGACGGCTCTAGTGTTTTGGATGGATTACCTTCTTTTTGGGTTTGGGTATTGTATGGAATAACGTAATATTCAGGAACATTAAAGATGTTGATATTTTTCACTGAATATTGATGCTCCCCAGATACTTCTCCAATCAAATTTTCCTTATCCCCTGAAACAGAATAGACTCTATAGACAATCCGATCATCTTCCCCTTCACTCCACTCCAGGTTGACTGTGAACAAGCTTAAAGGATGAAAGGTCATCGATCCATTTAGCTGAATACTTTCAGGCATGGTTATTGGTTTTTCAAGGTCCGTTACACCGACAGGAACAGAAAAAGCTCCATTATCGAGTCCAGCATCTCGCAATATATCTTTCAACAGTCTTGTAGGATAAGCTCCTCCCGCAGTCAGATGTTGTTCGGGAGTCGTAGTATCATAGCCCATCCAAACTGTCCCTATCACGTCTTGTGTATACCCTACAAACCAAGTATCCTTAATGGCATTATCTATACCTGGATAGTTTGTAGTGCCTGTCTTACCGGCAAGTTCCCCTTGAAGATCTCCTGCTTGTGCCGATCCGTCCTGTACCACTCCTTCAAGCATCCTTGTCATATTCCAGGCTGTTTGAGGGCTAAATACTTTCTTCTCGGATTTTTTTACTTTGGCGACAACTTCGCCTTTTCTCGTTCTGATTTCCTGAATAAAATAAGGTTCTACAATCTTGCCATTATTGCCAAAGGATCGATAAGCTTTTGTCAATTCTAAAGGGGTCACCCCTTCCTTCAATCCTCCGAGTGCAATAGCCAGCCCGTTATCGGGAATAGCCAGGTCCAATTTTTCAAGATAGCTTTTGCTTTTTTTGATTCCCAATTCATTTAACGCCCAAACAGCAGGGGCATTTAAAGAATCCTTAACAGCTTCATACATGGTCACTTCGTTTTTATATTGATGATGATAGTTTCTTGGTTTATAAACTTCTTGGCCATCTTGATATGAAAGTAATTCATCTTTTAAAAGGCTGTATGGTTCATATTTACCTTCTTCAAGTGCAGGGGCATAGACAGCCAAAGGTTTGAAGGTGGAACCAGGTTGCCTTTTGATATTTACCCGGTTGATTCCCTTTGTTACATAGTTTCTTCCACCAATAACGGCCATTACGCCTCCATTATGCTGATTCATCATGACAAACGCACCTTCCACGTCATCATTGGTGCCGGGAAAATATTGATTGTCCCCAAAGCGTTGAAATGCAGCATCTTGGGCCGCAACATTCATCGGCACCAAAATTTTATACCCGCCTCTATGCAATTCTTCTGGAGTAAAGCCATATTTCTCTTCTGCTTCTTCCATCACCATATCAATATACGTTAAGTAGGCCTGTTTTTCTGGAGATTCAATCACATCCAAGCCTAGCGTTTTCCCCATTAATCCGACAGCTTCTTCCGCCTCAATGTAGCCTTGATCCTCCATAAGATGCAAGACAAGATCTCGTCTTTTTTTCGCTTCCTCTGGATGATTAATAGGAGAGTAACCATTAGGCGCTTTAGGCAGAGCAGCCAACAAGGCACCTTGTTCTACCGTCAAGTCTTCTACATTTTTATTAAAATAAAGCTCTGATGCTGCTTGGACGCCATATGCACCATGCCCAAAATATATCTGATTCAAATACATTTCCAAAATTTCATTTTTTGTGTATCTTCTTTCAAGGTTTATTGCTATTACCGCTTCCTTCGTCTTTCGGAGCCATGATTTTTCGTTAGACAAGAAGATATTTTTTGCAAGTTGCTGAGTGAGGGTGCTTCCTCCCTCTACCTTGCTTCTGGCCAGAATGTCACGGTAGACTGCTCTACCAATTGCTCGAACATCAATTCCTCTATGTTCATAAAAACGGTTGTCCTCCACCGCTACAAATGCCTCTCTTACATGTACCGGTATATTGGATATTTCTACAATTTCCCTATTTTCAAAAAAAAGGGAGGCTATTTCATTTCCGTTTTCATCTACCATGGTTGTAGTGGAATCCATGATCAATTTTTTTTCATCAATGACATAGTCTCCTAAAAAAATGATAAAGATATAACCTATTAGTCCTACAATAGCAATACATGCTAAAATAAATGGAAAAAGGAAGTACTTTTTAGACAAGATTGCTTTGATGTTTGGTAATTTCATTTGGGATAATTTATTTCTCTTAAATCTTTCCAAAGTGGTTTACCTCCTCCTATGTACCGGGAATAATCATCTAGTAAGGAAAATTGAAAGGTTGTCCACCCTTTATTCTACCTTATTCTACATATTTTTTCTCGGGTTTCCCTTATTTTGTAATTATAATGTCGATATTAAACATAAAGGAGAGAATAGAAGATGAATTTTTACATGACTTTCGGTACCACCGATTACTTAAGCGATTTAAAAAACACTCTAGAAAGTGGAGAAAACTTGTTAATGTTCGGGGAGGATAACGCGGTTCTTATGCATGAAACGGTTGAGCAGTCCAGCTTCAAATCAGGCAAGAAATTTGAAGTGCTCGATTCTAATGGAGATCTGTCGAAGGGAAAGTTTGCTGTTTTGAACAACATACCAGTTACAGATGAAGGTAGACCTGTCTTTGAATATCGTTTTAGCCAAAGAGCTGGATTAATTGAAAAGGAACCTGGATTTGCAGCAATTCGCGTACTTCGCCCAGTAGATTCTGATACTTATGTTATTTTAACACTATGGGAAGATGTAAAATACTTTAAGCAATGGCAGGAATCTAAAGCTTATGATAAAGCACACGAAAAACGTGGCACTTCAGAAGGCGTCGACCAAAAGCAACAGATTTTCCCTCGTCCTTCTTACGTAACCACCTACTACGCAGAAATGCCCGAACAGGATTAGTTGCAGTTAAAGAGGCTGGGACAAAAGTGTTTTAGTCTAAATAAATAAAACCCGAACTAATTTAAGATCTTAAATTAGTTCGGGTCTTTTTTCGTTTAAAAGATACATTTATTTTTTGGGTTGCACCAGCTGTTGATTGGAGCAAAAGGCGAAGACTCCTGAGGGAGATAGCGGTAGCTTGAGACCCCGCAGCGGAGCGA
>NZ_JAAZWB010000047.1 GCF_012524115.1 Bacillus sp. RO1
GACTTGCATGTATTAGGCACGCCGCCAGCGTTCGTCCTGAGCCAGGATCAAACTCTCCAATAAAGAGTCTGAGCTTTTGCTCAAAATTTGCTAGCTTGTGTTACTTAAAATCATTTTGTCGTGTTCCATAGAACCGACGTTATGACGCTGTTGTTTTGTTTAGTTTTCAAAGATCATTCATTCAAAATCATGGAGCGGGTGATGGGAATCGAACCCACGACATCAGCTTGGAAGGCTGAGGTTTTACCATTAAACTACACCCGCAATATTTTCAATATCGGGAAGACAGGATTTGAACCTGCGACCCCTTGGTCCCAAACCAAGTGCTCTACCAAGCTGAGCTACTCCCCGTTTACTTTAAGAAGTAATGGCGCGCCCGAGAGGACTCGAACCCCTAACCTTTTGATCCGTAGTCAAACGCTCTATCCAATTGAGCTACGGGCGCTTCATATAATCGTTTATTTGATGTGCCTCTCAGAGGCGACTTAACTATAATATCAAATCCAGTATTAAGTGTCAACACTTTTTTGAATTATTTTTTGGTGCGGCCGAGAAGAGTCGAACTTCCACGGGGTTGCCCCCACTAGGCCCTCAACCTAGCGCGTCTGCCATTCCGCCACGACCGCGAAAATGAATGGCTAGTGTAAATGTATGGTGCGGGTGAAGGGACTCGAACCCCCACGTCAAAGACACTAGATCCTAAGTCTAGCGCGTCTGCCAATTCCGCCACACCCGCATACATTTTTATAAAATTGGCTGGGCTAGCTGGATTCGAACCAACGCATGTCGCAGTCAAAGTGCGATGCCTTACCGCTTGGCTATAGCCCAATGAATTCACTCCGTGAATTACCTTCTTAGAGTAAGCTACATGAGCTTACACCGCAGATATTATTTTGTCTATTTCCGAAGGAAATAGGCGGAATAATATCGACACTTTAAAATCCACTTCGCTCTCAAAGTATATAGGAAACAAAGTCCCTCTGGTGGAGGATGACGGGATCGAACCGCCGACCCCCTGCTTGTAAGGCAGGTGCTCTCCCAGCTGAGCTAATCCTCCTATGTAATGTCAAATGTTATTTTCATTGACAGACTTCATAAGGAAAGTTATTTTTACTATCCTAAGAAACTTTGGTGACCCGTACGGGATTCGAACCCGTGTTACCGCCGTGAAAGGGCGGTGTCTTAACCGCTTGACCAACGGGCCAAAGATAATGGCGGAGAGCAAGGGATTTGAACCCTTGAGACGGCGTTGACCGTCTACACGATTTCCAATCGTGCTCCTTCGGCCACTCGGACAGCTCTCCATTTAGTTGGCTCCACCAGTAGGATTCGAACCTACGACCCTTCGGTTAACAGCCGAATGCTCTACCGCTGAGCTATGGTGGATTAATACCAGCCTGGCAACGTCCTACTCTCACAGGGGGAGATCCCCCAACTACCATCGGCGCTGAAGAGCTTAACTTCCGTGTTCGGTATGGGAACGGGTGTGACCTCTTCGCCATCATTACCAGACAAATATTATTATAATATATCTTTGAAGAAAATCAAGATGTTTTTTCAACTTTTTTTATTCCTTCAAAACTAGATAATGTGTTCGTATCAAGATGTTCTATCGTTCAAATTAGTTCATTGTTGTTGGGTTAAGTCCTCGATCGATTAGTATTCGTCAGCTCCACATGTCGCCATGCTTCCACCTCGAACCTATCTACCTGATCATCTTTCAGGGATCT
>NZ_JAAZWB010000048.1 GCF_012524115.1 Bacillus sp. RO1
GTTTAAGAAATTATCAAATAATGGAATGCTCGATTCATTGAGATGAAGACCTCAGTGACGAGAAAAAAGGAGGAAAGGTGTCTTCATCGCCGTTATGAAGACCTCAGTGGCGATAAAAAAGGAGGAGAGGTGTCCTCATCACTGCTATGAAGACCTCAGTGGCGATAAAAAAGGGGGAATGGTGTCTTCATCCCTGTTATGAAGACCTCAGTGACGAGAAAAAAGGAGGAGAGGAGTCCTCATCCCTGTTATGAAGACCTCAGTGACGAGAAAAAAGGAGGAGAGGAGTCCTCATCCCTGTTATGAAGACCTCAGTGACGAGAAAAAAGGAGGAGAGGTGTCCTCATCGCCGTTATGAAGACCTCAGTGACGATAAAAAAGGAGGAAAGGTGTCCTCATCGATGTTATGAAGACCTCAGTGACGAGAAAAAAGGAGGAAAGGTGTCTTCATCGATGTTATGAAGACCTCAGTGACGAGAAAAAAGGAGGAAAGGTGTCCTCATCGCGGTTATGAAGACCTCAGTGACGAGAAAAAAGGAGGAAAGGTGTCCTCATCACCGTTATGAAGACCTCAGTGACGAGAAAAAAGGAGGAGAGGTGTCCTCATCACCGTTATGAAGACCTCAGTGACGAGAAAAAAGGAGGAGAGGTGTCCTCATCCCTGTTATGAAGACCTCAGTGACGAGAAAAAAGGAGGAGAGGTGTCTTCATTGCCGTTATGAAGACCTCAGTGACGAGAAAACTTCATTGAAATGTCATAGATGAAGCGTAAAGGTAAGATCCGGCCATGGCCACTATTTCAATGCTATACGAAAAGCGAGAAACGTCCCAAGAGAGATTAAAATCTTCCTTTGGACGTGATTTTAGGTCGCGCTAGCGATTTTGTTCTTGAGGAATTTCCATTCTTATAGGAATAAATGAATTTTTTTTCGTTCAAATACTTTACTATGTTAATAGGACACCGCATTAAGATGTGAGTGATCTAACAATCTAGTAGAGGAGGACTACTTACATACTCTCAATAATCTCTAATTCTAGTAATCAATCGTTGTCGTAGCTCCAGTTTGATTGGAACAAGTCATTCACAAATCTATTGTGGTCGGGAGAGATGGGAAGATGGTAAAAGTGTATCAGAAGATGTTGGCTTTCAGTTTTACTTTGATGCTTGGTATGGTATTGTCCTTGGTTACGGCAGAAGAGGCTTCGGCATATAACTGGACAAGAACTTTAAGTGAAGGTTCCAGTGGTTCGGATGTAAGGGAGTTGCAGATTCGTGTAGCGGGCTGGGCAGCGGACTCACCTCAACAAACAGTTGTAAGTGTAGATGGACAATTTGGGGCAGGAACAAGAGCTGCGGTCATCCGTTTTCAGCGTGCATATGGGTTGACGGCGGACGGTGTAGTTGGACCGCAGACGCAAGCCAAGTTAAATGAGTTGGAATCAACAAATGGAACGAAACACTTCAGTTACAGTGAATTTTATTCTAAAGACGGAAGCGGGTTTAACGGAGGAAATGTTTCAGCTGCGACCGTACAAGAAAATGTGCGTCGAATGATGTACAAGCTTGAGGCAATTCGAGTGAAAATTGGAAACCGTCCAATGAATGTTAACTCCGGCTTTAGAAGCATCTCTCACAACCGCAATGTAGGAGGAGCATCAAATAGCCAGCATACGTATGGGATTGCGGCAGACATCAGCGTATCTGGAGTGAGTACTACTACTGTTCAAAATGCAGCAAAAAGCTCCGGATTTAGCGGGATCTACAGCGAAGGCAGCTTTACACATATGGATAGCCGAGTGGAATATCCATATGGTACACAATCTTGGTGGTGGGAATAAGTAAAAAAAGGGGGCTTATCATTTCGATAAGCCCCCTTTTATCACCCTTTTATAGTAGGTTGGTAGAATTCTGAAACAACCAATTGATCCTCCACTAGTATATAGGGATGAGTTTCTAATAATATATTTCTGAGATAATCCGGCATTTTAGCTCCTTCATAAGCACACACCAAAGGGAAATCAAGCTGATGGACGGCATTATCCACGATACGCTCAAGGTCTTCTACAATATGCAAAGGACCGTCCATTGTTGCCCACTCTACATGTGCCCATGAGCGGAACGGAAGCTTTTTATCTACTAAATGCTGAACAGTGTTTACAAAGTAATCATAGATGGCCGGGGGATGGTAACTTCCACTAGAAAAATAGAAATCAAAATTGTTCACCCATAGAACTAACTTCATTTGCTCTTCTGATAAACAATTGCTCAGCTTCTGTTTTAGCATTGGATAAATCCGTTGGTTCTCAATGATAATAACATAATCTCCCGCTGATACCCCTGATTGAACAAAATCTACTAGCTTCTCCAAGTATTCTTCCCGTCCTTTGTAGGAATAAAGAACATGAATATTCCTTTGCTCTTTAAACATATCGTTCATTCTGCTTTTCAAGTGATCACCCCTTTATTTCTTTTTTCTTATCTACTTACTATACTACTAGAAATCATGGGTAAAAGCGATGGGCGGAGGAAAGATAAATCTAATGGCAAATTGCAGGAAAAATAAACCACTATATGGAATTTATATAGGTTGGATTTTTTTGAATTAGAGAAACTGTGAATATATGTAAATATAAATATAAGAGGAGTTGTTGTAGAGATGCCATTTATAGTGCTTGTATTGCTACTGTCCATTGGGTTGGGAGTGTTTCTAAGCCGGAAGTATCACAATAAGGCGTTGATTATCTGGGGACTTATTACGATGCTGTCCATTGCGCCATTTTTCAGCTGGATTGTGTCGATGATTGTTGCAGTAAATGCAGGAGATGGATTCGCCGGAGTGGCAGTTATGTGGTTAATGTTTCCGGTATTGTTTTTGATAGGAGTTGGGATGGTAGGTGCTGGAGTGTATAAGAGGGTGACGGAGGAAAACCTTTAATGGAAGATTAGGTCATTTTATTGAGAAAAATGTTAGGGGGAGGAATGAAAGATTGAAACCAAAATCACGTTGGTTAGTTTTTATTTCAATGATAATTTTCACGATATTATTAATCTCAGAAGGTCTCCAACTATGGTCATACGGTTCAGATGTTGATGGTAGTGGTATTGGAGTGTACTTTCTAGGATTGGAAATTAACGATAGAGTATTAGAAGCAAACATTCCAACTTATGCGATGGGGTTCTTTATTGCAGGATTGTGCACATTGCTAATAAGCATAATTAATTTGACAAGATTACTATCAAAGTCAACTTCACGTACGGCAGTTTAATAACCGGGGGCATCTCATTTATGAAAAAGAATCTTATCATACTAATCTCTCTTATTGCTGTCGTTCTATTGCTTCACTCCACTCCCCAAACTGCATTAAGAACCTACGTCTTCTTCAGTGGCTATCCGATAATCGCTTTCACAACGGATATAGTAGATGATGAGTATCATAATCGAGTGGACAAAGAGAAATTTAAAGAATTAAACGGGAAAGCATACACGTTGACCAAACCACCTATCGAAAAAGCAACACAGGGAGAATTGAGAAATTACCTTGTAAGGAAATTCGGTATTTTTCATTATGTAGAGTTTTATGGAGAAGCGTGAGGAAATTTGGATGTTGGTTTTATCATACTTGGTTTTGAAACCTTTTTCTGAATAGTATGATATAGTAATATTTGTAAAGTGATACGAGGCATCGGAGCAGTTCCGGTGCTTTTCTTTTATGTATAAATAAATGAATGAATGAATGAATGAAGAGGGTGGTCACATGTCTTCGTGGAAGTACCCCATACTATTGATTGCTGGAATCGGCATATCTTATTTGGGGAATTGGATTTACCTAATCGCACTAAATATATCAATTTTAAATATGACAGGCTCTGCAGCGGCGGTTGCGGGATTATATATAATCAGGCCGATTGCGATTTTGTTAACCAATACGTGGGCTGGCAGTGTCATTGATAGGGTGAACAAAAGAAAGCTGATGATCTGGGTGGATGTTGCTCGTGGGGGATTGGTGTTCCTCATTCCATTCATTAATTCCCTTTGGACTATCTACTTTATTTTGTTAGTTATCAATATGGTCGGGGCATTTTTTGGCCCGAGTTCTTCTGTATACATAACGAAACTTATTCCAGTCAGCGAACGTAAAAGATTTAACTCGCTCATGAGCATGACAAGCTCTGGGGCGTTCCTTTTGGGCCCGGCCATTGCCGGATTCTTAATCATGTATGTGAGTACAGATATATGTATCATAATCAATGCTGTAACGTTTTTAGTATGTGCATGCTTCATCTTTTTGCTGCCGGATGTGGATGAAAAGATGGAAAGTGTGCGGGAACCCATCCGGTTTGCAACGCTTTTAAGAGATTGGATTGTAGTTAAGGATTTCTCCAAGAAAGCCAGTTTTTTCATAACCGTCTATCTCTTGTTTCAATCTGCTATGCTACTTGGATTTGCTTTGGATTCGCAAGAAGTGACTTTTATCAAACAAGCCCTGCAATTGTCCGACCGTGATTATGGACTAATTGTTAGTCTAACGGGACTCGGGGCCTTGGGCGGTGCGTTTATGTCGGCACTCGTCGTAAAAAAAGTACCATTGAAGGCTTATTTAGGAATTGGCATGTTTCTCACCTCGGTAGGATATGTAGCCTTCTATGCATCGTATAACTTTTTGACCGCTACCTCTGCTTTTGTTTTCCTCGGCTTCTTTATGGCATTTGCCAATGCAGGGTATGCGACATTTTTCCAGAACACGGTCCCTGTTGACATCATGGGGAGATTCGCGAGTTTAACAGAAATGTTCCAAGGTATCGTGCAAATAGCACTGACCTTGCTCCTGGGCTTTGCAGCTGAGGTGTTCACTTTACAACTTGTTTGTCTGATATTTTCAGGTGTTTCTACCATTTGTGCATTATTTTTGTTAATTACCATATTTAGACCGTCGAAAGCTAGCTATTTTAGAGAAGAGGTTTCAGTTTAACTAAGGGGGATATATGTTGACTAATCTGTATTTCGTTAGGCATGCCCATTCAATTTACACACCTGATGAATGGAAGCGGCCCTTATCAGAAAAAGGTTATAAAGATGCTAAGAGAATACTAGCTTTGATCCAACCTGACAATATTGATGCGGTAGTTTCCAGTCCTTATAAAAGAGCTGTTCAAACAGTGGAAGGCGTGGCGAAACACTATAATCTGGGGATTGAGATTTTTGAGGACATGAAAGAACGCAAGTTGACAGCTAAGCCTGCCGAAGATTTCACAGCAGCCATCACAAAAGTTTGGGAGGAACCAAACTTCGCATGGGAAGGCGGCGAATCCAATTTGGAGGCACAGGCTAGGGGCGTGAAGGTCATCCATCACCTATTGGAAAAGTACGAACGAAAGAACGTGGCCATCGGAACGCACGGAAACATCATGGTTTTAATCATGAACTATTTTGACAAGCAGTACGATTTTTCATTTTGGAATAGCTTAGATATGCCGGATATCTACAAGTTAACGTTCGATGGGAATGTGTTAATTGGAGTGAAGCAGTTGTGGGAGAGGTGACATGGTTAAAAAGAAACTACTGATTATAGTTATCTTGTGTGTAGGACTTTTAAGTTATTTTTATCTGTATGATCGTAAAGCTCCCGGCGTTGATGAAGTGTTTTTACTTCCAGAAGGGTTTCAAGGCTGTATCTATATTTTTCACAACCAACCGGGCGAAGAAGAGCTAAAAATAGTAGATAATCAAGTGGTATATGAGGTACCTGAAAATGGGAGGATTGTGACATCGTCCCCTCAAAATTTCTTAGTTAACTTAGGGTGGCATAAAATTTATGTTAAATATACCAATGAAGAAGGGGCAGCAAGCCAAGAAATGAAGGATGTGACAGCACTTTATAGGGGTGGAACTTCTACCATAAACATTGATAAGACAACAGAAAAAAGTTGGTACCTGTTCGATACAAGCACAGAGACTTGTCAATAAATCGAGGAAGGTGTGGGGGGTATATGTTATTACATACAGAGATTTTGGGTGACGGAGACCCAATCGTTTTTATACATACAGGGTTGCAGACAGGGATGACGGATTTTGAAGAACAAAGGGAATATTTTCGGTCACTATTTAAAGTAATTTTGCCAGACTTGAGGGGGCACGGAAAGTCCTCGTCAAGTGAGCTTTCTAACTATTATGAGGATAGTGCCGCAGATTTAAAAGATACGCTGAATCACTTAGGTGTGGAATCTGCCCATGTTGTTGGCTGTTCCATCGGTGCATTGGTGGGTCTATTTTTGGCAAAAAGGTTTCCTAAGAAAGTGAAGACTTTAACACTTTCTGGGATGATGACGGAGAAACCTCCTAATTGGTCGGAAATACATAAGAATATGGTGGAACAGCAATCTAAGCTTTTGGAAAATGAACAAGTTGGAGCCTACTTTGATCAGCTTCATGGTGAAGGTTGGAGGGAGTTTATCCATTTGGCTAAGCAAGAAGATTCCTATCCATTTGAAGAAACCGGCGATTTGGATGAGCTGAAAATGCCAACATTGCTCATGGTCGGAGAGGAAAACGAGGATGAAGCGAAGGGAGCCGTCAATGTCCCAAGGTTAAATAAGAAAATACACGTATCAGTCATACCGTTTGCCGGACATCTGGTTCATTCCGACCAGCCAGAGGTCTATAACCGGATTTTAAACGGATTTTTGGGAAAATATAGTCTGGTTGGTGTAAATAATAAGTGAAAATAGCCTTTAAGCGAAAGGAGACTACCTCAACCTGATGAGGCAGCAGGGGCCAGGGGAATATATCAAGAAATCTGGGAATATATCAATAATTTTCAAGATATATCAATAAAACTCAGGATATATCAAGAAAATCAGCGATATATCAAGAATTCTAAGGATATATCAATAATTCAACCAAGAGGGTGTGAAAAATCAGTGAAAACTACAGGAACCGGGTCCCTGCCAATTCAACTAAGAGCCCTTCTAATTGAAGATTTCCATGTGGTGGAAAAGTGGAGCCAAGATAAAGCGTTCTGCCGTGCGAATGGCTGGGAGATTGGTAGAGACGCGGATGAGCTTACTTCATGGTGGCACAATTGTGTGCATAACCAATCCCGTGACTTTGTAAGAGTCGGAATTAAATATGAATCAAGGTTAATTGGCTATGCAGACTTGGCAAACATCAATGGTATTAGCGCCGAAATTGGCATCGCCATAGGAGAAACCAAGGTATGGGGACATGGAGTAGGTACAGAAGCTTTGAAGCAATTAATGATTTATGCAACCGAAAAGTATGGCACTCACCTTTTTGAAGCAGAAACACACGAAGCCAACACGCGCTCTAGAAGAATGTTAGAGAAACTAGGATTCACCGAGATTAGTAGAATAGGCTCTGAAGAATACATGGGGGTAGAAAGTCAGTTGATCCAGTACAGATATAACAAGGGGGAATAAAGAATGGTACAAACTGAAAGAGTTACGCCAAAGCACGTCATTTCGGCAGCGACAGTTGTTTTGAATGAAAAGAATGAAGTTCTTTTAATAAAAGGTCCACGCCGTGGATGGGAGATGCCCGGTGGACAGGTGGAAGAGGGAGAATCACTGAAGGATGCTGCCATCAGGGAAACGAAGGAAGAGTCGGGAATTGATGTGGAAATTGTGAGATTCTGTGGAGTTTTCCAAAATGTCAGTGGATCCATATGTAACACACTTTTCTTGGCCAGAGCGGTTGGTGGGTCACCTTCTATCTCACCAGAGAGTTTGGAAGTTGGTTTCTTTCCTATAGAGCAAGCATTGAAAATGGTGACTTACATGAATTTTAGAGAGCGGATTGAATATTGTTTAAAGGAAGAAATGATTCCGTTTTATATAGAGTTTAATTAATGGAGTGAACAATATGAAACCAATTCATTTGGAAGAAATACCATCTGTTATACAAGAATATGTAAGGAATATCCATTCCATCACCTTTCCCCGCCAAGGGTATACATCTGATGTTGGAATCATTCAAAGTGAAAACGGCCAGTATGCTTTAAAAAGAACAAAAGAACCACAATTCAACACGTGGCTAAAGAAAGAGATAATAGTATTAAAAAGCTTGAACCAGAAAACCTCATTGCCTGTTCCAAAAGTGGAAAAGTTTATTGAAGTAGCGGGACAATCTTGGGCGTTACTTGAGTATCTGGAAGGGGAAACGCTAAGGGCTGCGTTAACCAAAACCCATAGTAAAGTAGAGAGGGAAGCGTTGTTAATAAACTTTGGAAAAGTCGTGTCTGATATCCATGCTACCCCGTGTCCTGAAGGCTTAAAAAACGAGAAGACTTGGTTGGATGATATGCTTGATCAAGCAGCATACAATCTTCACAACTACGAGGTGGATGGTTCGGAAGACTTGTTGGAACAAATCAAGGAAAACCGACCTAATAAAATGAAGCAAACCCTTATCCATGGCGACTTAACGGTTGATAATATTTTAGTACATAATGGAGTGGTCACAGGAATCATTGACTGGAGCGGCGGAGCATATGGCGATCCGAGGTACGATGTTTCTTTAGCTATTCGGCCAAAACCACACATATTTGAGTGGGAATCGGATAAGTTATGTTTTCTTGAAGGGTATGGATGCAGCAACATTTTGACTAAAGGGGAATATGACTATTTCATCAACCTTTATGAGTACTTTTAGAGGAGGGAGTGTGTAATGAACTTAGGGGAGCCAATTGCTTCTGGCAACACTGCCAATATTTATCTTATTGAAAATAAAATCATCAAAATTTTTAAGGATCACTTACCAGACTCCGAACCTGAGTATGAAGCTTGTAAACAAAGGGTTGCCTTTGAAAGTGGTCTAAGGGTTCCTAAAATACTCGAAGTCACAAAAGTAAACGGAAAACAGGCAATCATCATGGAATATGTGGAAGGGAAAACGCTAGGTGAACTCGTGAAAGAGAACATGGATCAAGTAGAGTCTTTTCTGGATATGTCGGTTGATATACAGATGGAGATTCATACGGTTCTAGCTGAATCGTTGGAACCTATGCGTATCAAACTTCAGCGTCAAATAGAAGCAGTTGAAGGATTGGATAAGCATGTAAAAATGTCATTGCTAAAGAAACTGGAGTCGATGACCGTAGAAAATAAGCTCTGCCACGGGGACTTCCACCTTTATAACTTGATAAAATCAGGTGATGAGGTTTTCATCATTGATTGGGTGGATGCAAGTGCAGGTGATCCACGGGCAGATGTATGCCGTACATATATACTTTATACCCAGGTTTCAAGGGATATTGCAGAATTGTATTTGAAATTTTATTGCGAGAAAAGTGGTTGGAGTCGAAAAGAAGTATTGGAATGGGCGCCGATCATCGCTGCAGCAAGGCTTTCTGAAAATGTCGCTACAGAAGATTCGGATAGATTAATGAAATACATTTTAATGGAGGAATAGAATGATGAATCAATGCCCTTTTTTACAAAAGAATCGATAGAGAGTTTTCCGAGGATATGATGTTGGTATGTGAGCGGTTCGAGTTGGTGGATGTTAAAAGATAAACAAAAGAGGTGGTTATATGGACGTCAAATATTACTGCAACGGTGAGTTGATCTATGAAACTCACACATCTGATTTAAGTGGACTAATGATGGCAATTGAAAAATCAAACAGCATACATTTTGAGAATGACACATATTCGTTCGAGGCTTTCTTCTTAAATCATTATGAACAAGATGGGATGTGGTATGAGGAGTTGGTGGTTTATTTGATGAAAGGTTAGCTAAAAATACACAAAAGTTACATTGTCTTGATGCAGAAAGGTGGTGGTTTCAAAAAAGTGGGGAAATTAAAAAATGCCTAGAGAAACCTCTGCATACGAAGAACTACTAAATAAAATACATTTTCAATCTGAGGGAGGAAAGAAATATTTATGAAAAAGGTATACGAAACAGAGCGGTTACTTTTAAGGGTACTAGAATCAGGAGACACGGAACAACTAAAACGTATTTGGGGAGATGAAGAAGTAATGGGCCTCTGCGCAGGTGCCACCCCTCACGACATGCTTCCTAGAGTAGTAGAATACTATGCAAAGTGCCATGAAGAAAAAGGATTATCTGTTTATGCGGTTGTAGAAAAAGTTTCAGGAAATGTCATTGGAACAGCAGGCTTTAATGTAAAAGATTCTCTCGAGAAAGTGGAATTGATTTATCATTTTGCAAAATCTTACTGGGGAAGTGGTTATGCTTCTGAAGCCGCTTCGGCATGTGTAGATGTGGCGAAGTCTAATAATTCTGCCAGTTGCTTATTTGCTTCTGCCGATCCAACAAACAAAAACTCACTGAAAATATTGGAGAAGATTGGTTTTGAATTCAAAGGGCTTAAATGGTTTGACGATACCAATCAAGAAGAACCATACTACGAAATGGTGATAAAAGATAAAAATTCCCATATAATGAACGAAAATTAAGATAGCAAATATACGTGTGACAGTGTAAAATTATCTCAAATCAATTCGATTTAATTTATGTTAACAAGGGGAAATGCACGCAAATAGAATACAGTTGACTATCGTTGCACAGGTACAGGTTATTTTTTCAGAATATTAATAACACTATAAAAGAGGTTGATGTTAGTTGGCGATGGATACAAAAGATTTAACTGTTAAGGAACAGACTATTTTCCCTCATGTTGGCAATAAGATAAAAACAGAAGATAGAGAGATAGCGATAATCGCACGAATGGAAGAGCCGCTTGTCGTTGTGCTTGCAAATGTACTTAGCGAAGAGGAATGTGATGCGCTGATTCAATTGTCTAAGGATAAGATGAAACGTTCGAAAGTTGCTAATGGCATGGAAGTGGATGCTATTAGGACAAGCAGCAGTACTTTCTTCCAAGAAGGCGAAAATGAGCTAGTGGCTAGGATTGAAAAAAGAGTTTCGCAAATTATGAATGTCCCTGTGGAACATGGAGAAGGCTTGCAAATCCTAAACTATCAAGTAGGACAGGAATACAAGGCACATTTTGATTTCTTCAAGTCTTCAAACAAGCCGGTAAGCAATCCACGAATCAGCACACTTGTCATGTACTTGAATGATGTGGAAGAAGGCGGAGAAACGTATTTTCCTAAACTAAAATTATCTGTTTCCCCACAAAAGGGAATGGCAGTTTATTTCGAATATTTTTATGATGAACAAGAACTGAATGAGTTGACCTTACATGGAGGCTCTCCTGTTGTGGTTGGGGATAAATGGGCGGCAACGCAGTGGATGAGAAGGAAGAAATACTAGAGTTAATAACGCTAATCTCTTGGGAGGTTAGCGTTATTTGCATTAATGGGTGGATTGGAGGGGAAAAGTGGTTTCCTTGAAGTTTTATTTTCCATTACACGAGTTTTATTTTCCGAATCACACACTTTATTTTCCGTTACGGAAATATACGAGCCAAATCTAGTAATTTATTTTCCGTTTCAAAGATTTACGAGCAGTTTGACAAACGCTCCAAAAATTCGATACCCCACTCTCGTAACTTATTCCCCATCCTATACGTCATATACATAAATAGAAAAGGACTGATACTATAGTGGATTACATAACTCACCTAAGATCGATGGTAGGCAATGAAAAAGTAATAATGGTGGTTGCGGGAGCCTTGGTTTTAGATGAACAAGGTAAACTGCTCTTACAGCAACGTTCAGATAATGCACAATGGGGGCTGCCAGGAGGATTCATGGAGCTTGGAGAAAATATAAGTGATACTGCACGAAGAGAAGTCCAAGAGGAAACCGGTCTCCACTTAGAACAACTCGAGCTTTTTGGAATCTATTCAGGGCCAGAGCACGATAAGACATTCGCTAACGGAGACCAGGTCTCCCTAGTTCAAGTGCTTTTTACTTGTAAGCGATATAGCGGACAACTGGTCACCAGTAATAGTGAGTCACTTAAAAATGATTTTTTCGATCTTCATAGTTTGCCAGAAAATATCTTTACTGAGCATCGAGTTATCATTAATGACCTTCTGACGAAAAAGAGCCTCCCGATTGTTAAATGAAGATAAAGGGATGAAAAGGAATGCCTATATCAGATTACTATCGTATGTTACGTGAAAAAGTAGGGACAGATCTTCTGCTTCTTCCGAGTGTTGCCGCAGTCATCAGAAACGATAGGTCGGAGATTTTGTTTCAATATCCTAGGAACAGTGATTACTGGAGTCTGCCAGCTGGTGCCATTGAGCCTGGAGAGTCGCCAGCAGAAGCGGTAGTCAGAGAAGTCCAGGAAGAGACAGGGCTTAAGGTAGAGCCAATCAATATAATTGGTGTTTTAGGAGGAAAAGAATTTAGACACACCTATGCAAATGGTGACCAAGTAGAATATCAAGTAATAGTATATGAATGCAAAAAAATCAGTGGTACGTTGGAAGCGGTGGATGGAGAGTCGGAGATATTAAAGTATTTTAAAGAAGACAATATACCAAAGCTTATGATGCCTTATCCGAAATGGGTATTTCATAATAATAACAAGAATGTAGGTGAATGTGTTGAAGATAGTTAGTTTTATCTTTATTTTTGCTTTGCTCCTTATGGCTTGCTCTGTAGAAAAAACTGCAGATGTCAAACAAACTATTGATCAAATTACCATCCATCAAATGGAGAATTTTTCACAAGTGAAAGACCACTCGGAAAAGGTCCTTACAAATCAAGAACACATTAAAACGATACAAAATACTTTTTCTAGTGCAAAAAAAGAACCTGGTGTGGTGGAAATGGCAGAGCCTCACTATAAAGTGATGTTAAAAGGTGAGACTTTTTTTCTTTGGATTCATGAATCTTCAGGAACCATCATGAATACAAAGGATACTCATGTAATTTACTCATTGTCTGAAGAGGCGGCCACAGAAGTATTTTTGTTATTGGAGAATGTATACGGAGGAGATAAAGTTGGGGAGTAAATTTTACATAGCATCAAGCTTGAGCAATATAGAAAAGGTACGAGAAGTGAGTAAACGTCTTAAAGATAAAGGCTTTATCCATACCTATGATTGGACTAAAAATGGGCGCGCCTCCACTTTGGAAGACCTAAAAGAAATCGGCGAGAAGGAACTTAGTGCCGTGTTAGAGGCGGATTTTCTTATTGTCTTACTGCCTGGGGGAAAAGGCAGTCATATTGAATTTGGGATTGCCCTTGGTCAAGGGAAGAAAATATTTTTGTTTTCAGAGAATGATGATATAGAAAACATTGAAACAACCAGCACTTTTTATCATCTAGACAATGTTGAGAAGATTATTGGAACCGTGGAAGAACTTGTGACGAGAATCTATATGTAAACCAATACGATCGAGGACTGGGCAGGCAAAAAGTATAACCTTCCATCCTATTAATTTCCATAATTACGACACATCTCCCAACCAACCTACCACCTCTTATTTAGTAAAATAAGGATATAAAGATAAATCCTAACATGCGAAAAGAGGAGATGTGGTTGGAGGCTAAGCTGAATTCCAGTAAATTTTTAGTCTATTTTTTCGGTGGATACTTATTTTTAATTGTGGCGCTAATCTTATTCTCTTCATCTGCAGATATTTCCGGCGGAGGAAGCACAGAAGATATCGTACCATCCTTTGAAGAAGGAATGGAGCATGCGGAAAAAAAGAACGAAGAGAAAGCGAAAAAAGAGCCATTATGGGATGTACCAAATCACATTGCTGCAACACTCCTAATCATGGCATCCATACTTGATATTGTCATAATACTCCTTTGGGCGCGTAATGAGAACAGAAAGCGAGAGGCCGAGGAAGCTGGTATTATTCCAATGAAGAAAAGATGGACTGATAGCAAGTGGTTTTGGAATATCATAGCAATAGGTGTTGTACAACCGAAGAATGGTAGAATTGTTGTTAATTGGCGTAATTTAATTGCAGCAGGAATTCTGTTGACCGTATTGAAATTTGCTATCCTAGACCAATTGTAAAGTGGAGGAATACTCTATGAAAGTTACATGCATCGGTGACAGTTTAACAGAAGGTAAACCAGGAGTTTCCTACTTTAACATGTTAAAAAAGAAATACCCAGACATTAAATTCGTGAACCTTGGAAAAGGTGGGGAAACGGTCAAAAGTTTACATACAAGGATTACCAAAAATAAAATAGATCAAGATTTTGAACTTGCCTTCCTCTGGGTGGGAGTCAATGATATTTATTCGAAACTATTAAAAGTCCAGGCGCAACCGATTGCTAGAAATTCAGAAGAGTTTCGGCAGTACTATGAAAATGTACTAGAAACAGTCATGCAATTTACCAAAGAGGTTGTCGTCGTATCTCCTGCGTTGATTGGGGAAAATCTCAACTCTTCCAACAGAGGCTTGCTCAATCTTTCCATCATTTTGAAAGAAATATCAAAGGAGCATAAGAATGTATCGTTTATAGATTTACACCAAGCATTTACCAAACAGTTAGAAACCTTGCAGTCATCAGAATACCTCAGTACAGGTTTAGGTAGACTTGTGAAGGATGTATTTCTTTACAGAAGTCCAAAGCGTGTGGATAGATTGGCAGAAGAAAGAGGGTTGCACCTGACAATAGATGGTGTTCATTTGAATAGTAAGGGCGCGAATATTGTTGTGGAGGAATACGCGAAGGTAATAGACCAGATTCTCGCTAACAGATAACACTCTGGATGTGCTTTCTTCACATTTTCTGCAAAGTTTTTGGGTACATTACAAATATAGTGCCAAAGGGAGGTCATTTTGAATGGAAATAAGAAAGTTACTAGGAATACTAACAATGGCGGCGGCCATTACATTGTCCGGTTGTGCAGCAGGGGAAAATGATGAGGCGGCGCCTAATAATAATCAATCCAATACTGCAGAAGAAGATTCTCACGATGGAGGCCATGGCGATCATTCCGATATGGATATGTCAGGTTCAGGTGAGGTTCCGGAAGGCTTGAAGGAAAAGGAAAATCCAACTTTTGAAGTGGGTAGCACAGCTACTATTACACATGCACATATGCCTGGAATGGAAGGAGCGGAGGCGACGATTGTGGGAGCCTATGAGACAACTGTCTACACTATTTCCTATGACCCGACAGATGGAGGGGAACGAGTGGAGAATCATAAGTGGATCATCCATGAGGAAGTAAAAGATGCCCAAGATGAGCCGTATCAAATTGGAGATGAGGTAGAAGTGGAGGCTGACCATATGAAGGGCATGGAGGGTGCTACGGCAACCATAGACTCTGCTGAGCAAACAACGGTTTATATGGTGGACTTCACTCTCACCGACAGCGGGGAAGAAGTAATAAATCATAAATGGGTGACAGAAAGTGAGCTATCCAAAGAAGAATAGGGTAAAAAGCTTGGAGGTAGAAGTCGGTTTAACGACATTCCTCCAAGCTTTTTTTATCATTCCACCTATAGCCTACTCCCCAGATAGTCTCAAGGTGTTTGTCTACTTCAAATCCAGCGTTCCGCAGCTTGCTTCGAAGGTTACGGATATGCGAATCAATGGTGCGGTTCTCTGTTTCTGAATCGAATTCCCATAATGACATAATCAAGTGCTCTCGGGAAAATACTTTATCTTGGTTCAAAAGAAAAGTTTCAAGTAATGCGAATTCTTTTGGGGTAACGGAAATCTTTTCTCCGTTATATTCTACATGGAAAGAAGAAGTGTTAAGAATCAGCCCCTTGAAGCGCAAAGAATAAGTATGGGTATCTACCACTTTCGTCCGCCTCATCACAGCTTCTATTCTTGCAATCAGCTCTTCCTCGTTAAAAGGTTTTGAGACGTAGTCATCTGCTCCACTTTTAAGGCCCCGTACAATATCATCCTTATCATTTCTAGCTGTAAGCATGATGACGGGGACATTGCATATTCCTCTGATTTCTTTTAAGGTTTCCCAACCATCCATTTCAGGCATCATGATGTCCAGTAATACAATATCCGCTTCTTCCTTTTTCAAATATGTTAATGCATCCTTACCTGATTGAAATTGGATACACTTAAACTGATACGGAGTCAGGTATAGTGTTAACAAATCAAGCATTCTCTTTTCATCATCAATCAGTAGAATTTTTGTCATCTTCGCTTTCCTCCCATGCAATCGTTACGACAGTTCCAACATGTTGTTCACTGCTAATAGTCAGCTTTGCGCCGTGGGCTTCCACTAGCTCATTTACGATGCTCAATCCAAGTCCTACTCCACCTGTTAAACGAGAACGAGATTTATCAACTCGATAAAATCGCTCTAGAATGTGGGGGATGTCATCTTTTGGAATACCTATTCCTTCGTCTCGAATGATAAGAAAGCATTCTTTTTCATCCTTATTTAGCTGAATGGTAGTGGTGGAGCCTGCTGATGAATATTTCAGCGCATTGTCCAATACATTCAACACGATCTGTTCAAAGCGTCTGGGGTCTATTAGTACTTCAAAGGTTTGATAAGGTTCAAACATTAAATGTATTCCTGCGTTGTTGAAGGCAGGCCTTGCTTTTTCATAAATGGGCAGAATGAATTTTTTCATATCCATCCATTGCGTTTGAATGGAAAAAGCATTCTGGCCCCACTTTGCTAGTTCGAATAAATCTTCAAGCATATTTGATACCCGTGTAGATTCTTCATGGATAATATTCAGGTATTCCAATCTGGCTGATTCCTCAAGGTTTGATTTTCTACCTAAATCCGCATAACCCTTAATATAAGTTAACGGAGTCCGCAATTCGTGTGAAATGCTTGCGAGGAATTCCTTTCTCTCCGTCTGCAAATGATTTAAGTGATTGGACAAGGATTGGATGGCTTCGGCTAACTCCCCAAGCTCATCCTTTGTTTTTATTGGTAATTTTACCGAAAAGTCACCATCACTGATTTTTTGTGTAGCATCCTTCATACGGATTAACGGCTTGGTCAGTAATTTTATAAGAAAGATATTTGTTATTAATAAAAAAAGCATAATAATAACTACCGCTATAGCGAAGTGTTGATTTAATTGCTGAATGATTTTCTGAAGAGTGTCGGTACTTTTCAGCATATAAACGTACCCTGTTGAGCCGTCTTCTGATTGAAAAGGGGAGACAGTTGCAATGAATGCTTCGTGTTTCCAATCCCCCTGGACCACGCCTTCTCGAGTCGGTGAAGTTTCTTTCTTTATGTAAGGTGGCAGATTGTCCAATTGCACTGATGAGCCAATTATTGAGTTGTCCTCATCTATTATTATGACTTCCGTATCAGTATTGGACTCCATCAAAACAATATGCTGAAGCGTATCAGAGGTAGACGAAGTCAGCAAAACATCTCGATGGCTATTTCCCCTCGACAACAAAGAATTCAATTCCTCTTTTACTAGAGAATCAACCACATGACGGTGCAACACTATCATGGATACCGATTCAATAATTAATAGACATATAAAAAACCATAAACCAAGTTTAGTAGAGATTTTCATCACGGTTCTCCTGTATCTTAAAAAGTATGTATTTTCAGTTTACCAAGAAAATATAGAGAAAGTATGCAGTAAAATTGAAAAACGCGCCATCTATATGACGCGTTTAGAGATTCTATATTAGTGGCTAATCATTTCCCTACAAGCAGCAGCACAACGTCTGCACGCTTCCGCACATTTCTGGCAGTGGTCATGACTATGTTTGCTGCACTCATCCGCACATGCCTCGCATATTTCTGCACACAGGCTGCAAATCTGTTCCATAAATGGACTGTTGGATTGGATTGCTTTTGCTGCAAATCCACAAATATCCGAGCATTCTCTATCCAAGCGGATGCAGGCGGCCATCATATTCACATCTTCCTCATTCAGACAAGCATCAAAGCAGGTGTTGCATGCCTCCATACAAGCAAGACATTCCTCTAAACACTTTTGGTGCACTTCATTACTTAACATAAATTAATAGCTCCTTTCAAAAGTAGTTTCTGTATTAGTTTACCCGTTAACCTATGTATATAACTTAAAAGAGAAAACTCCTAAGAATCTGCAAGGTTTTGTCACAAAATATAAAAATGGATTGAATTTACATATAGTATTTGAAATAATCAGAAATATAAAACATATTAGGAGTGACGTTATTGAAAGTGAAAAAAATGAAAGAACCAGTTATCAAAAATCTGGACGATCTAAAATTAACAGGGTTTCGGGTATTATGCGCAGGGGAAGAGTATCCAGTTGAAATACCGAAAGCTTCACAGCTTCTAGAATCACGCCTATCTGAAATTAAAAACGTGAAGAATGGCAATGTTCAATTCGGGGCTTTCATAGTAGATATCCTTTCAGAAGAGGAAGATGGTTATTGGGTGGCGGTTGAAGTGGAAGAGTTTGAAGATACACCTGAGGGGATGTTCACGCTGACAGTTCCTGCACAAAGGTATGCATCAGCAAAGTATGCGGGACCGGCCACTGGCATTTTTAATGCGTATGATGAATTACATAGCTGGGCTGCTGAGCAAGGGTACCAAAGACTTAAAAACAAATGGCATGTGGAAATCTTTGAATCTTGGGAAGACCCTAATAACCTAGTAGTTGATTTATTAGATACCATTGAATAAAGGGGATGCTGAAATGACAGGGAGATTATGGAGAGTGGGAACGACGTATATTCCAGTTACAGATGTTAATGCTTCTGCTGAATGGTATATAAGTAAGTTGGGGGCGGATTTGAGTTATCAGGATCAGGACAAAGCTATAATCAATCTTGCAGACCAAAGTATGTTTCTTGTAAAAGCAGAGGAAGGGCAAACCTCGAATTTTACGGATGCAAACGGACAGATTCGTTTCTCTTTAACTTTTGAAGTAGATGGTTTAAGCGCGTTAGAAACCATGCATCAAGATTTTATAGAGAGAGGTATAAAGGTAGGCGAGATTGAAAACAGAGGGCATGCTGGAAGAAATTTTGTTTTTGAAGATCTAGATGGGAATAAGTTTGATGTGTGGAGCGAGTTGAGTGTGAAGTTTAAAGAAGAATATTTTAACCGACAATAACAATTCAAGACATTTTCTCTAACGGTCTAAACAGTATGGAGTAGATTATTTTTGTAAGTAATAAGGAAAGTCTGGTTTCCTGAAATGTATTTAGTAAAGAAGGGTCATTCCATAATGATTTAAGGGTATCTTCAAGAATGCGTTCTGCTTCCTCGGTTGAAGAGACTTGGCAACGAACAGTTTGGTAGAGAAATACCTCATATTGGTCATAAAATAATTCAAAAGCAGCTTGATCCTTGGCAGTGATAATGTCATATAGCTGTTGTTTATTAATTTTCATCATTAACTCCTAAAGTGTAACATAGTTCTTTTATACCACTTTTACTGTATGTGCAAACCAAGTAATGTGTTTGGATATACAAGTGAAACTTGTGCCTACAGCAATAGGTTAATAAAAGGGGATAGGGAAAGCCGTATGTCGCTTTTCCTTTACCAGTTCCCGATGCTCTAGCAGAACACGAACCCATTGAGGCGGTTTGTATTTAGAGTCTTCTTTATTCTTTCTGAATGGAGTAATATAAAGGTGCCACCCAAGCGCTTTTTCTAACTCAGAAAGGGGCTTGTGCTTAATCCACTATAAAACTTCGTTATCAAAATGAATAAAAAATAGCGCTTTACAAGATTAGCTAGGAGGAGAACGATGACAAATAATACTGCAAGCGAAAAAAGTCTATCACCAGAACAAGTGGAAGAATTAATATCGGTTTTAAAGAAGCGGTTTGAGAAAAACATGCATCGTCATGAAGGTCTTGTATGGGATATTGTTCAGGAAAAGCTGCAAAGTAATGCAGAAAAACTTTGGTCTCTACATGAAATGGAAAGAACCGAGGGAGAGCCAGATGTCATTGGGTATGACACAGAAAAAGATGAGTTCCTATTTTGCGATTGCTCTAAAGAGAGTCCAAAAGGCCGCAGAAGTGTGTGCTATGATCATGCAGCACTAGAGGCAAGAAAAAAGTTCAAACCTGAAAATAGTGCCTTGAATATGGCAACTGAAATGGGAATCGAAATGTTAACAGAAGAACAATATAGAGAAATACAAAAGCTTGGGGAATTCGATTTAAAAACATCCAGCTGGGTGCAAACACCGGATGAAATTAGAAAGCTTGGCGGTGCATTATTCTGCGATCGTCGTTTTAATCACGTTTTCATGTACCACAATGGAGCTGATTCTTATTATGGTGCGCGAGGGTTTCGTGGGATGCTAAGGGTATAAAAACCGATATGTTAAAAAGACGTGGAAGGTAGGATGCTTCTGCGTTTTTTTATATTTAATTGGAAACTTTTTTATCTATTAAACGTATATAGACAAGAGTGAAAGTACAGTTAAAGTAAGGAGGCATTACATATCGATTGAAAATAGTAGTCAGTAAGATATTAATAGTAGTAAGTATACCGTTACTCTTCGTACTCTGGTTTTATAATCATGAAGTAATTGATGGAGAATATTCTAAACTAACAATTAAAATGCCAGATGAAGGTGTGACTGTCATCGAGGAGAAAGAGCGTCTGGTAGAAATCATTAATGACATTAATAAAAGTCCACGAAATTTCGGTACAGAGACACCTTGGTACAACTATGAACTTGCAAGTCTCATCTTTGAAAATGAAAGTGGAGATAGCAAGGCGCTTCATTATATGATGGAGAACCAAAATATAAAAATAAGTTTTGGTGAGATTGATACAAATATAGTGTTTGAGGAAGAGGACTTTCGAGAGAGTGAAAAAGCTTCAGCAGCCGTAATGGAAAATGAAGACTAGGAAAAAAGTGATACTAAAACATGAAACCGTGGAAACATATAGCATCAATGGTCAAACCTTTGAAATTATTCCTTATCATCAACCTTATTTACAGATTTGAAAGACATGTTAGGGACTATCAAGACCCGAAGCATCGCTAGGAAAGCAAGAATGGTAACAGAAAGGGCGTCTCTAAGCCCGAAATGTTGCAAAGAAAGAAAATACGGTAAGAGAGAGGTCTCCTCTACGCCCGAAGTGTTGAAATGAAAGAGAAAACGGTCACAGAGAGGCTTCTCATGCCTTGAAAAGATCAAATGTATGTCAATATGGTAATAGATGGAGTGAATTATTATGGGCGATGTAATTTTTCAACTAGTAGTTTTTGGGCTTTTAATACTCGGTAGTCTCTCTTTCACACTATTCATCAGAAGACTGCTTATTAATGCATCTTATAAGAATCAAAGATTAAATAATATAGAACAAAAGCTAGACACTATCATAGAAAAATTGGAGAAAGTAAACCGGTCTAATTGAATCCCTATCAAATGATGGGTGCAAAGGAGAGAGCCACATTGAAAATAAGACAACTAACACCAACTGATGCGGAAAACTATAGAACCATTAGGCTTGAAGCACTGAAAAATAAACCGGAAGCATTCAGCTCCAGCTATGAAGATGAAGTTGAGTATTCTGTTGAAAAATATAGAGATAGATTTAACAATGACCACACATATACCTATGGTGCTTTTAACGAAGATAATTTGGTAGGAACAGTAACCTTACTCTGTGAAACGAAAAAGAAAATTAAGCATAGAGCTACTATAGTAGCCATGTATGTCAAACCTGATCAGCGAAATTTAGGTGTTGGTAAAGCACTCATGAATGTCGCAATAAACAAAGCAAAAGAATTAAAGGGAATTGAACAAATCTATCTCGCAGTGACAGCGAGCAATGAACCTGCAAAGCGCTTATATACATCCTTGGGTTTTGGTACATATGGAATAGATAGACACGGATTGAAGATAAATGATACCTTTTTTGAAGAGGAATTAATGGTGCTAATGTTAGCATAAATGTTTACATGGAACTTTTCTCACTAAGAGATGAGTTCCGTTTTTATTTTAAATCAAAAATAATTTATTGATAATCAATAAATTATTTGGTATCATACTGTTAATTAATGTAAAGTAAATGGGTGGAAAGGGGATGTGAAGTTGAAAAAAATATCATTTATCATCACAATTATGTTGTTAATTTTATCAGGATGTAACCAATACAGAAGTGCCGTTATCCCAGCTGAAGGGACTTTTCATTTGGCTCTTATTAATAACACCGATATTAATATTTACGGGTATGAGGTCAGCTATTCACAAGATGGAACACACAGAGGGGGAAGCGGAGGCGGTGTGTATGCTGATAATTCAAAGGTAAAGAAGGGGGATACGTTTACGTTCGACTTTAATCATGTTAATTTTCTCCAGGACAAAGAGGTTAGCTTTGTGATCACTGTATTTACTGGTAAACACCAAACGGAAAAAGTAACGTTAAGTTCTCCTGTTACCACCATGGTTTCAAAACTAGAAAGTATTTATTATGTAGAGATAACTGGAAACAGTCCTGAAAGTTTAAAGGTTAATTAGGTGTTGAATCAGTGATAGGGGATAAAAAAAACTACTTAATATATGTTGTATTAATTATGCTTTTCTTAACAGCGTGTAATTCACCAAATGAAATCACTGAATACATGAGAGAGGTAGATTCAACCAATCTATCAGGTGAAGCTGTTGACGGTATTGAATTAGGTATGAAGATCTCCAATGAAACATTTATAAAAAGTTATGGACGAGCAGAACAGGACCCAGATAACCATCAATATTCTGAGCAAGGCAGGCAATATGATCAGTACTGGCTTAAGGGACTTTGGCTCGGGATATATAGGGAAACGAAAGAGATTTTATCTTTAAGTATCATAGACAACAAGACATCTTATGTTGGAGACAGGATTGTGCTGGGTGATTCTATTGAGAAAGTAATTTCAGAATATGGTGAATTTTACTATACTTATCAGGATTTAGAGCAAAGTATCTATATCATAGGATATGTGGACCACTCCAACAATCTCCACCTATCGTTTACACATTCTAAGGGCAAAGTATCAGGTATTAATTTAAGTTATGCGTTTGATAAGTTGCTTTGGAATTGAAAATTGGAAAAAAATGTGGAACTAAATAAGTGTTCATTTCGTATAGGTATTGAATGTAAATGAGTGAGCATGTTGGCGGATTTAATGGCGGAAGTTAAAAATTGGGGGGATTGAAATGGCCAAACAGATAAAGTGGCTAGTAATCGGATCAATAGCAATTGGCTTAGTGTTCTCCGTTTATACGATAAACTTGTTTAAAGAAACTCGTGGATATGCACAATATCACTCTCAATCCTTGATGAATGATACTTCCCGGCTGATTGGAAGCTTCCAAAGGAAAGAAGAAGTCCTTCAGCAAATTCTCCAAACAAAAACTCTGACACAAGCTCAAGTAGACCTGATTCGTGAAGACACTTATATTCTAATAAACTATTATGAAGACTATAATCGTTTGGCTATGAATCTGGATCGATACGAAAATAAAGGGTACTCCATCGTAGAGGCGGCCTTTGTAACGGAATCAGTCTTCAACCGTAAAATAGGCGAAATACAAGGAACGGATCAAACGAAAATAAAGCTGGACAATAAGTTTCTTGAAAAAATAGAGTTTCTAGTCGCCTTCAATCAACGCTGCTTGAATACTTTGGGGAAACATGTAAGGGGATTCGTCATCCTAGATACTTCTATGGAAACGACGGATGAAAGGGAAGAACTAAGCAAAAACGGGATAAAAGAGGAATTTTGGGTGGAAATCTTGAAGCGTTTGGATAGAGAGGCTTTTGAAAAGCAAAGGGATTTAGAAATGTTGTTGTAATAGAATGAGGTATTATTAAAACGCTTGGGAATCAATTAGACCAAGCGTTTATTTTAATGAATAAAAGATCAATCATCATTTTGCAGTTTGAATCACGCCACTAGGCGACGAGCTTGAACTTATTCGTGAAGGGGAAGTTGGTAGCGATCTTGTACGAATTATTGACAGGAGAAGAGTTTAATAGTGAATGATATGTTTAAAGAACTAATCAAATGTGTTGTATAAGTACTTTTACCCATATATTTCCGTCTGTTAATTGGCTGCAGCTATAAAAAGAGAGGAGTTTGTCCTTATTTACAGATAATTCTATAAACTTTATTCTATTTATGTAGGGTCACTAAATATCTGAAATGAGGAGGAAATTATGAAAAAGATCAGTAAAACGGTACTAGCGTTATCTTTAACAGGGGTTATGACAATCGGGACGTTAACAACAGGTACCCTTCCAACAAGTGCGGTCGGAAATGGTCCCAACTATAACGGCAATGAGTCGATCCAAACCTCCATCCTTACTACATATGATGAGTTGGTAGAATACTTGCACAATCAAGATGCAAGTCAGCAGGCGATGGAGCTTGAGGTTATTGGTAAAACAGTGAAAAAACGAGATATTTATATGGCAAAATATATTAAAAACGAGGACAATCCAACTATTCTGTTTTTGACTCAGCAGCATGGAAATGAGCAACTGACAACAGAGGGTGCGATGGAATTCATCAAACATCTTGGAACCGGGAAAAATCAATCGGTATTGGATCATGTCAATATCCTTGTTATTCCGATGCTGAATGCAGACGGTGCGATGGGTGATGTGTACTTTTCTACAGATAATTACATTGCAGACGGTGACCGTCATTTGACGCGAGCAAATGCTAATAACTTTGACTTAAATCGTGAGCACGACAAAGCAATAGATGCTATGCAGCCTGAAGCACAGGCACTTCATACGAATGTGTTGGAGAAGTATGACATCGATTACATGATTGATTTACATCATCAAGGAACACAGAGTGAACGTGATGGGAAGCTTGTTTCCGGGTCTATTTTACATCCAACAAGCCCTAATGTTGATCCGTCTGTAGTGGAGAAGTCCAAGCAGTTAGGTGCAGTGGTGTTCCATGAGATTGAGTCAAAAGGCTGGGGGCATCTTGGCAAGTATTCCGGTGGAAATACAGACAACATTGGTAGAAATGGAATAGCTTCGAGATATGATATCGCGACATTATTGTTTGAAATGAGAGGAATGTCCGACCACACGAATCCATCAGCGATTCTTGGACAAAAGAGTAATGGATACTTGATCAAGCAGACGGTAAATACGCTTGATTCCACAGTTCAAGCCATTGCTGATGGTTCTATTAATACAGTTGATACTAGCTTTTGGGAGACACTACCTTTCCAGAACACAAGACAAGGTGAGGAAACCGACGAATAAAAAAGGAAAAGCTCGGGGCACTTTGTAGATGTGCTCCGAGCTTTTTCTTTGTGATCTTGACCGATGAAGACCTGAGCACCAAAACTTTTGAGAGACAGAAGTCTTTATAATGGTTATGAAGACCTGAGTTCCAAAATTTTCGGGAGACAGAAGTCTTCATAAAGGTTATGAAGACCTGGGCACCAAAGTTTTTGGGTAACAGAAGGCTTCATAGTACTTATGAAGACCTGAGTTCAAAGACTTTTAGGTAATAGAGGTCTTCATCAAGGTCATGAAGACGTCAGTGACTGGTGACAGAGGTCTTCATCAATCACAACCCTGCCGAAAGTTGAATCTCCCCTTCAGGTAATTCATTCCCACTTTGAGGTTCCAACGTTATCGCAATGGTATCCCAATCTTCCGTTGTCGTCTCCGCAATGTTATGGAACACATAGCCTTTTCCTTGTTCGTCAATAGTGAAGTCGCCAGCCGGTATCGGTGCACCGTTCTTCAATAGCCAGACCTGATACACTTCGTTTCCTGTTAGATCAGGTAAGTCCTGCGTTTGGATCAAGACAGATAGTGCCTGTTCCTGTTGGAAAAGTGCTGCAAACCCGCTGCCTGTAGCATCTGATGGCTGCAAGGTAACTACGTTATCTGGTTGTTTCAGTTCTTCAGCAACCGACTCAGCTCCTTTATCGTTTTGCAACATCAAGTAGCCGTTTCCAATTAATGAAAGCAAAAGTGACGCGGCAAGCAATGTGGTTAGCCAAGGTTTTCCTGAAGCTGTATTTTTACTAACGGGAGTTTCCATTTCTGTTTTAGAAGCTATTGGTGTAACAGTAGCGTTTTCAGATTTCACATCTTCAGCAAATACATTATCCAAAATTCGCTTCTTCATTTCTGGCGGGGGTGAGGCCTGTTCTGACACAAGGGCAACATCTCCTAACAGATCTTGAAGTTCCATTAATTCTTCCTGACATTCGGGACAGGTGGCTAAGTGCTGTTCAAATTCTTCTCTCTCTGTTTGTGTTAGGTGGCCATTGAAATAGTCCAACACTAACTCACATTTCTGACTCATATACTCCCCCTCCTATCTGCAAGTAACGGTTTCAGTTTCTTTAGCGCCAGCCGTATCCTTCCTTTTACAGTCCCAAGCGGTATGCCGGTCAACTCGGCTATTTTCTGCTGGGTATAGCCTTTGAAATACATATAATGAACCATCTTCCTTTGGTCATCTGATAAAGTGGAGACCGCTTCTCTGATGACTATTTGCTCTTCCTTCCACTCTGTCTCTTTTTCGGTGGAATCGTTAGATTGCAAGAATGGTTCCACATCTTCTATCGTGGTACTTTGTGTTCGTTTCTGCTTGCGAATTATATCCAAAGCTTTATTACGTGCAATGGTGAACAGCCAAGATCGAAACTTGCCTTTTGACTCGTCGTAAATCCCTGTTCCCTGCCAAATCTTGATAAAGACATCCTGCATTGCTTCTTCAGCTATGTCATGGTCATTCGTTATTTTCAATAAAAAAGAATACAAGATCTTTTCGTACCTGTCGTACAGTTCTTCCAGAGCGGTTTTATCTTTTTTCCTTATCCGCTCATACAGAAGAGAGTCCTTATTCTGCATAGGTTTTCTCCTTTTTTATGTGATTATCTTTATTATATCTTTATTTGTCTGATTAAAAGAAGAAATAAGGCTTTCCTATTTTCCTAACGTTGGAAAATGGAGTTTGGATCAGTGATATTCAGGAAGGAACCATTTGGAAAATTTGCTTGCTTGACTCTACCTCCCACGTATCGTACTTTAGTATATATTGCAGTTTTAGATACACCGGAGGAATGGCCAAATGCGTGTGAAGAAAGTCCTGAATAACAATGTGTTGATTGCTGCCCACCCCGAGTACAATGAAGTGATCCTTACTGGGAAGGGAATCGGTTTTGGGAAACGTACTGGAGAAGATATTACTGTCGAGAGTGCGGAGAAGTTCTTTGTGCTTCGCGACCAGGAAGAGCAGCAACAATACAAGCAACTACTTAGTTATGTTGACGAGTCGTTCATCGGTTTGATGAATGAATGTATAGAGCGAATTGAAAAACGTTTTGAGGTTCGGTTGAATGAACATATCCATGTCGGATTAACGGACCATCTTTATTTTGCGGTGAAAAGAATTCAACAAGGTCTTGATATAAAAAATCCATTTCTGACGGAGACAGAGCTTGCTTATCCAAAAGAATATACGGTGGCACTTGAAATTGTGGAGTGGTTAAATGGAAAGCTTGGTATCTCCGTTCCAGTGGGAGAAGTAGGTTTCATTACATTACACATCCATAGTGCCTTGACCAACCGAGAACTGTCCGAGGTCAACAAACATACCCAGTTGATCAGCAGAATGGTGGATGTCATTGAGGAATCCTTGAAGATCTCCGTTGACCGTACCGATGTGAACTATTTGAGGCTCATTCGTCATTTTCATGCTTCGATTGAAAGGGTGCAAAAAGACGAGAACCGCCCAGAAAATCAGGAAGCGCTCGCAAAAGTGTTGCAAGCTGAATATCCAGTATGCTACAATCTAGCATGGAAATTGATTAAAATTATGCAGCAGAACTTACACAAGCCAGTCCCAGATGCAGAGGCAGTATACCTGACCCTACATTTGCAAAGGCTTGCAAAACAATAAATAATCTAGAACACTTTTTTCACGTGTTACTGGTCATGCAGGCATGAGCGGAAGAAAGCGTAAACGAAGAAACATGGTAGAAGTCTATCTACCTTTCCTTCGTATACCTTTTCTTTTCACTCATGCTTTTTTGTTGTTTTTGTATAAATATCTACCAGTTTAGTTGATTGCAGTGGAAGGCGCGCAGACTCCCGCGGGAGGAAGGGACAGGGAAGACCCCGCAGGGCGCAGCCCGAGGAGGCTTCCGGACCGCCCGCAGGAAAGCGAAGCGCCTGGAACGGAAATCAACGGCAAACTAAAAAGGAGTTCTGCCAAGCATATAAAAATACCAAGGAGGAACACATATGTTCAAGAAATCATTCGGTTTACTGCAACGTATCGGGAAAGCCCTCATGCTTCCTGTCGCATTGCTTCCAGCAGCAGGAATCCTGCTTGCATTCGGTAATGCCATGCAAAACCCAAACTTAACAAGTCGTCTTGGCTTTCTAGAAGCAGACTCACTCGTGCTACTGGCACAAATCATGGAACAGGCGGGAAGCATCGTATTCTCTAACCTGCCACTACTCTTTGCAATCGGGGTAGCTATTGGACTTGCTGGAGGAGACGGTGTAGCCGGTCTTGCAGCAATGATCGGTTACTTAATTATGAACGTTACGATGAGTGTTATCAGTGGAGTTACCGCTGACCAGGTCGGATCTGACCCTGCACTTGCGAATGTTTTAGGAATTCCAACCCTTCAAACCGGGGTATTCGGCGGTATCATAGCCGGTGTGCTCGGTGCCTATATGTACAATAAATTTTACAATATTGAATTGCCATCATACTTAGGATTCTTTGCTGGTAAGCGATTTGTTCCAATTGTTACGGCAGCATCCGCACTACTGCTTGGGGTGGTCATGAATTTTGTATGGCCTTACGCGCAAGAAGGACTTAATACATTCTCTTATTTCATGACAGAGTCAAACCGTACGTTGGCAGCATTTATTTTCGGTGTCATTGAACGTGGATTGATTCCATTTGGCTTGCATCATATTTTCTATTCTCCATTCTGGTTTGAATTCGGTTCTTACACGAACGCTGCAGGAGAATTGGTTCGTGGAGACCAACGCATTTTCATGGAGCAGGTGAAAGACGGTGCCGAGCTTACGGCAGGAACGTTCATGACAGGTAAATTCCCATTCATGATGTTTGGTCTACCAGCAGCAGCTCTAGCAATCTATCACTGCGCACGTCCTGAAAACAAGAAATATGTTGCCGGTATCATGGGTTCAGCGGCATTAACATCTTTCTTGACAGGTATCACAGAGCCACTTGAGTTCAGTTTCTTGTTCGTAGCACCTGTATTATTCGCAATCCATGCGGTGTTTGCAGGACTATCCTTTATGGTCATGCATATTTTAGATGTAAAAATCGGAATGACGTTCTCTGGTGGAGTAATTGACTATATTCTATTTGGTATCCTTCCAAATGCGACCGCATGGTGGTTGGTGATCCCTGTTGGTCTAGTATTCTCGGTTATCTATTACTTTGGATTCCGTTTTGCGATCAAGAAGTTTAACCTTATGACACCAGGTCGTGAGGAAAAAACAGAGGAAGCGGAAGCGGGTTCAGGGTCCGTTGATGAACTGCCATTCGGTGTACTAGAAGCACTAGGAGGAAGAGAAAACCTTACAAACCTTGACGCGTGTATCACTCGACTTCGAGTAAGTGTAAAAGATGTAGATCAAGTTGATAAAGAGCGCTTGAAAAAATTAGGTGCAGCAGGGGTAATGCAAGTTGACCGCAATATCCAAGCAATTTTTGGACCTCGCTCTGAAACAATCAAAGGGCAGATTCAAGATATCTTGAGTGGGAAAACGCCTGTGAAGCAAGAAGTGGCGGCAACATCTGAAAATGAATCTGTAGATGCTGTTGCTGTTGCTACTTCAGCAGAGTTTGATGTAGTTATGCCGATGACTGGTAAACTACTACCTATTTCTGAAGTTCCTGATAAAATTTTCTCGCAAAAAATGATGGGTGACGGTTTTGCCATCGAGCCAACTGAGGGCAATGTGGTTTCACCTGTTGCAGGGAAGGTTGTGAACTTGTTCCCTACGAAACACGCAATCGGCATTGAAACAGCTGACGGCCGCGAAGTCCTTGTGCATGTTGGTATCGACACAGTCAACCTAAAAGGTAAAGGCTTTGAAAGTTTAGTAGAACAAGGCGACACAGTCGAGCAAGGACAAGCGTTACTGAACGTAGACCTTCGCATTGTGTCAGAAGAAGCGACATCCATTATTACACCGATCATCTTTACAAATCTGGCTGCTGGAGAAGCAGTTGAGATTAAGGATGGTAGTGTAAGAGTGGGGGAAAAGGGTCGCGTAGAGATTCGATAGAAGTTTGATGAGGACCGCTTAGCGTGTGAGTGCGCTGAGCGGTTTCTTATGTTTTGAAATGGACTCGGAAGCGAAAAGTCACAATAACTGCTGAAAAAGTCACAATCATCAATGAAAAACTCATAATAACCTCTGAAAAAGTCACAATAACCTTTAGAATAGTTACAATTCCCTAATATGAGTATCTTTCTACTTACTATATACCTATAGAAATTCGCGTAAGCCTCCTGTTTTTACTAGGTTGTTTTAAAAACAAGTATAAATACCCAATTACTTGAAATGTTTTTGTTGTAAATTCTCAAATTCAGTCCTTTCAGATTATTTTTAAACTAAAAAGAGTCTCTATAATTAGAAGAGTATGACTACTAAACTTCAAAAAGGAGCTGTTTGGCTTGAAACAAGCTTTACAACGACTAGGTAAAAAAGTGTTGGCTGCAACAATGGCGGTATCATTGCTTGCTACACCATCCATGTTCAACTCGGTAGAGGCTGCACCAAAGGACCCGAAAGCAGGACAACATGATGTGGAACTAAGAGTGATGGGAACGACAGATATCCATACACACCTATATAACTATGATTATTATAAGGATACTGAAGTACAAGACTTTGGACTTGCGAAAACAGCTACATTAATTAAACAAGCCCGAGCGGAAGCGGCGAACACCATGCTTTTTGATAACGGTGATTTAATTCAAGGGAACCCTTTAGGGGACTACAAAGCTAAAGTGGAAGTGTTGCAACAAGGTGAGGTGCATCCAGTGTTCCAAGCTATGGGATTACTAGATTATGATGCAGCTACTCTTGGAAATCATGAATTCAATTATGGGATGGATTTTCTTGATACCGTATTGGAAGGAGCTCCATTTCCTTATGTGAGCGCGAATGTATTTTATGATGATGGAGCAGATAACAGCGAGTATTATGTAAAGCCATATGAAATCATCAAGAAAAAATTCACAGATAATAAAGGAAGAAATAAAGTTCTACGTGTTGGTGTGACGGGTGTGGTGACTCCACAAATCACGCAATGGGACAAAGCACATCTTGATGGTAAGATTGTAACAAAAGACATCGTCCAGTCAGTAGAAGCAGTCATTCCTAAAATGGAAAAAGCCGGGGCTGACATCATTATCGTGTTGGCACACTCTGGTATTGGTGATGTTGAGTACGCAGAAATGGAAGAGAACGCCACCTATGATTTGACGAAGGTAGATGGTATTGATGCTATTATCACAGGTCACAACCATCTTAAATTTCCTGGAGACTTCAAGGACCTTCCTGGTGTGGACACGGAAAAAGGAACTATTAATGGTGTGCCTGTCGTGATGCCTGGCAACTGGGGGAACAATTTAGGCATCATGGACTTGACACTTTCTAAAGTAAAAGGTGATTGGAAAGTGACACATTCTGCTACAACATTAAGGCATGTAAAAGGTGTAGAAGCAGATCCAGCCATATTGGATGCAGTAAAAGAAGCGCATGAAGGAACAGTTAATTATGTTCGAACAGCAGTTGGTAGCACAACAGCCGACATTCACAGTTACTTTGCACTAGTACAAGATGACCCATCCATTCAAATTGTGACAAATGCACAGAAATGGTATATTGAAAAACAATTGCAAGGTACGGTAGAAGAGAATACCCCCATCCTTTCAGCAGGAGCACCATTCAAAGCCGGTGGAAGAAACGGGGCAGGATACTACACTTATATTCCACAAGGGGAAATAGCAATCAAGAATGTAGCTGACCTGTATCTATATCCAAATACAGTAGCAACCGTTAAAGTGACGGGGGCGGATGTTAAAGAATGGCTTGAAATGTCTGCAGGACAATTCAATCAGATTGATGCATATAACAGCAGCGAGCAAACGTTAATCAATACAGATTTTCCGACTTATAATTATGACGTTATCGATGGTGTTACGTATGAAATTGATGTAAGAGAACCTGCGAAATATAACAAGGACGGGGTTGTCGTTAATGAAGGGGCAAACCGAATCAAGAACCTTGAGTATAAAGGGGAAGCAATTGATTTAAATCAGGAATTCATCGTTGTAACGAATAACTATCGTGCAAGCGGCAATTTCCCTGGAGTACGCAACAACACTGGGGTGGAATTATATCCAGATGAGAACCGCCAAGCAATTATCGACTACATCCTCCAGCAAGGTGAAATTGATCCTTCAGCAGACGGGAACTGGACATTTGCACCTATTAAAAATTCCGTCAACGTAACATTCGACTCCTCACCTGACGCAGTAGATGCACTACCGGAAAACGGCACCATCCAATACGATGGAGCCTCCCAAAACGGCTTCGCCAAATATAAGCTAACACTACCGACAGCTGAATAATAGTGGAAAAGGGGGTGACTTTATCGCTTTAGAGCGGTGAGGGTCAGACCCCTTTTTTGACTCCTTTTCTTTGCTTTTTCATCCCTTTCATCCAAGTCAATAGTAGGATAAGCAGAGGGAGGATAAATTGAAATGGAACATGAAGATAGGTTGGGACTAGTTCCAATCCAATATAGATGTGTTGAGGAAGGTCTTTTGCTATGATAAAAGAGCTAACTAGAGCAATACCGCCAAGTAGGAATATTATAAACTTATCTTGGAAGATAGGTAACATGTAAGATATTCCCTTTGCTGCGGAAATAAAGAATATAGACACTTTTACAAATCCCACAATGATAAAGGCAAACGCAGTAAGCAACTCCAAATGTTGGATAATACCCAAAACCTCAATCATTTCTAGTGACTTTACTAATGGATAGGTATAGAGGGAGGCAACCTTTGCCCCAAGGATGGCAATTATCAATTGGGTGATGGAAATCAGAAGGGCCCCGCTGAACACAATAGAGATCCATCCGTATTTAATTAGTTTCTGATGGTCATTCAGAAACGGGAATAAGACCAGAAATACCACCATTTCGCCGTAAGGGAATGTAATATATTGAACCCAGTTGCTTAAATCCAAAATCTCCAAGTCAATTAGCGGCCTTACATTCTCCCTCATCGTCACCCCTGACATGAATGAAAAGAAAAAAATCAATGCTATTAGAAGCATGGTAAAGACAAACAAAATCTCCGATGTCCTGGCCATTGCCTCAAGACCTAGAATTGCCGCATAGCAGATGAGGTAGACAGAGACAAGCACAATAATCCAATGATCGATATTGTAAAAAAAAGTCTGGGCAATAAAATAGACGAAATCTTTAAGTACCCTTATGGCAATATAAAGAAAATAGAGGCTGTACAATAGTAAGACAATTTTCCCAATTACTTTTCCAAAAGCCAGTTCCAAAAGTTTATGAAATTCAGGCCACCCATTCCTTTTTAATAAGTAAACATAGAAAAAGAAAAGGAGGACGCCTGTGCTGGCTGCTCCAGTGTTTATGATCCAGGCATTTTCCTCAGCTTCCAAGTTGAGTCCCAGAACAATGGAAGACCCGAGCAAGAATAAAGTCATCAAGGTAAAGAACTGATAGATGGATATCTTGGTAACGTTCATAGAAAATTTCATCCTAACTTTAATCTAATGATATGGCATCTCCGGACCTCGTTATGGATACATCCACCTTTACTTCAGATAGAGTCTTTGGGAAAATACTTTCCCACTCGCCTTCAATTTTTCTCCATTTGCTCGGGTCGGAAAAGTAGATTTGTTTACCAAATCCTACATAATCCAGTTTTTCTTCCTGGCTCTTTCGGATGAGTTCCGTTATGGAGGCTTCTAATTGCTTTTTTATTTGGGATCTAAAGAGATCCATGTTTGGATGCTCGAAATTGGTTTTGCAGGTGGATTCAATAATCCTTCCGTTCGGTTTGATCTTTATGGATATTTTAGGAATATTTCCATTCCAACTTATCTCATATTTAGTTTTTGATTTCTTTAAGTGGTAGGAAAAATAACCAGGACCTTCTGGACAATTTGACTCCAACGTACCTTCCCTAACTTTATCCATTATAAATAGGAAATGCTGGCTTTCTTCAGTACTTAAGAAATCAATCAGTTTATCTTTCTTGAAATAGGACATCCCATTGATCTCTGTTTTCGTCTTAGGTTGGTAGGATGCGATATTATCTTTGGATATTCCTTCCTCCACATCTCCTGCCAGACTGATATAAGGAATGACATTATTCACAACCGGATAATTCAGCAGAAGGTTCTTAACCCGGTTTGGGTAGACTGGAGTAGCGAAGGACGCGTAATTTTCAATGTTTTCTATTGTATCCACAATACCTCTTGAAGATACTTTTTCAAAGGGTCTAAACGTAGCAAGGATATCATTGGCACTTACCGCCTTGCTGACAAAAATCAAGATATTAGAAGAAATAGTTTGCTCTAAGAACAGATAATTGATTACATCATCAATACCACGTTTCTTAGCGAGCTCCTCGCTTATCAGTATGACTTCTATATCATCCATAAATAAATAGCGTGAAAAGGTTTTGTGGAGTTTTTGCATTGCTTCTGTAATAGTTCTACCGCTTTCCTGATACAGGATATATCCCAATTTATCCGAAGCACTGTCTTTTACGGCAGGTGCATCAATGGCTTGTACAGTTACGAGAAACTCCTCATCTTTTATATCTACTCCAATAGCTGAAATAATAATCAGTTCTTTTATAAGGGAGTCTTCCGCATTTTTTCCAATGATTAAACTTGAGCAAATTAAAAATATAGACGTAATGATTGGTAATAGGTTCTTTTTCCACATAGGGTCCATCAGCCTTTACTTTTTTCTCATGGTTTCCTCTTTAGACAGGGATTTATCATTATTCACAATGTGTTCAATTGGCAAACGGAAAATAGCATCCTTTTGGTCTTGTGGATGGAAAGGAGCAATAGGTGAAAGATACGGCACTCCAAAAGAACGAAGGGAACACATGTGTAATAAAAGTACGATCAGTCCCACTAACACGCCGTACAATCCAAGTATTGTTGCCAGAAAAATAAACCGAAAGGTCAACCGCTTATAAGCAAGAGCTAAGCTGTAAACAGGTACGACACTAGAACATACATAAGATGCAGCCAGTACTACAAGTGTTGCTGGTTGAACAAGTTGGGCCTCAACAGCTTGCTGACCCAATGTAATAGAAGCGAAAATAGTCACTGTCAGTACCACTCCAGCAGGAAGACGTAGCGAGCCTTCTGTAATAATAATGATAAGCCAAAAAAAGATAAACACTTCAACAATGGTTGGAAAAGGAACAATTTCCCTTTGAGAGATAAGGCCAATCAGCAAGCTCGAAGGAATAAGTCCTGGATGATACAAAGTAAAGGCAATATACAGACCTGGGAGAAGTACGGCCAGCAAGAAGAAGAATAACCTTCCTAATCTTCTTGTTTGGGTACTTCTATTCAATGTGTAATAGTCGTCTGGTGATTGAAAGAATTGGATAAACACAGAAGGTACGACCATTACGAACTGTGTTCCGTCTACGACTATAGCAATCTTCCCCCCAAGCACTTCCCCACATACTACATCTGGGCGATCAGTTGAAAGTGCCAAAGGAAAACTGGAATTTGTGTTGTCCATAAAGGATTCAGTCAAATAGTTAACATCAAGAACAACAGGGATGTTTATCTCATCTAACTTCTTTCTTACTTCGTCTAGAATTTCTTTGTCCGCTATCCCTTCGATAAATACCATGGATATAGAAGTTTGTATATTTGGATTCGTCACTTTTTCTACCCGTAGCGATGGGTTTTTGATCGTTTTTCTTATTAGGGAAAGATTGTACGTAATGCTTTCATTAAAGGCTATATTAGGCCCTGTCTGAGTCCGTTGAGCTTTTGGTTCAGGGGCACTTCTTTCTGGCCACTTAACCGTATCAGCCAATAGGCATACAGCTTCTTGCTCTACAAAAATAGCTGTATTTCCATCTAAGAGCATATTAACTACCTTATCTCTACTTGTTTCTGTATTAATGTTGATACTTTGAATTACTTGAAGTCGGAGGTAGTCGATAATGGAAGGGATAGATTGATCTTCTTTTAAGGATATTCTTGCTATTGGTGATAGTATGTATTCCTCCATTTTAGAGGTGTCATTAATTCCGTCCAGGTAAATTAAATGAACTTTCTTATTAAAATGTGGCAAAACAAGCTCTCTTTCTAACAAGTCAGAACTGTGACCTAATTGAACTTTAATCATCTCGATATTATTAGAGATAGATTCCGTCAGTGAAACCTTTTCTGAAGTCTCCATTCAATAACCTCTTTACCTCATATTTCCTACTTATACCTTGCCATAATTCCTAGTAAAATATTCCGTTAGAAAGAAGGTTTTTATCTAAAGTGGTTTTTGAGGGGGAAATAAAAAACCTGTCTCCGCAATAGGAGTCAGGCCTTGATTGTTTCTCGTCCAAGAACAATTATCTCATCATGATCAATGCTCTTTACATCATCTTGAAAAATCAGTCGTGTGTGGAAACGATAGCTTATATGTTCTGTTGAAGGCTCTAATGAAGTTGGAAGCTGATAGCAAAATGGATACTGTGACTTATCATTTGCATCCATGCTTTTGGACATAAGAATGGTCGTTACAGCATCCACTGTTTCAACCGAATCCCCTTGAAAGTCCTTTACAAGGTCACATTCTAATCTTTTAATATGTTGCCTAGCCCAACCGCCTTCCACGTGAAAGGTGCCAGTTACACTTTCACCAGGAGTTAACTCCATATTATTCAAAACTAAATCTACATGTGGAGAACCTATATTTAAATAGCTCATTACCTTTTTTATCATATAGCCTAAACCTCCGGAATGAATAATTACGTATGTCGTATAGTTAAAGATACGAACAGGTAGAATGAAAGTTTCACCTATTTTTTTAATATGTAAAATATACATACCCATTCTTCACAATATAAAAGCCCTCATCCCTTTTAAGAATGAGGACTTCCAATACTTTAAAATAACCATAGTCCAACTAACGTCGCTACAATCAGTCCTATTAGCACTGGCAAAAAGCTCCGTCTCACAAGCTCCATTACAGGAACCTTCGCAAAACCCGCAACAGCTACAAGGGAAGACCAGGCAATTAATGTTCCGCCGCCAACCCAGACAGAACCCATCTGTCCTATTGCGGCAAGTGTGGCAGCTTCCACTCCAACACTTTCACCAAGGGCTCCAGACAACGCTCCAACAAGAGGAAGTCCCGAGAACCCAGAACCATCTAATCCTGTTATCATTCCGATTAACAGTATTCCAAATCCTGCGATAAATGAGCTTTCAGGGATATATGCCTGACCGGCAAGTATGAGGTCAAACAGGAAGGAGGGTGTCTCCTCAGCAGGAGTGCCCAGGATTCTAGAAGCAAGTTCCCCACTACCAATAAAGAAGAATCCAGCAATCGGAATAACCGGCCCCATCGCCTTAAAGGCAAACAAGAAGCCTTTGACTATATTGTCACTGACAGTTTGAAGGGAGGTACGGGCATTAAGGAAGAATGACGCTCCAATTAATAGAATGAGCGAAGCCCCACCGATAAGCGCCGCGCCAGCTCCACCCTCTAGAGAAGGAATGACATCGGAAAACTTGGCCAGAACCATGTAGATGATGATAGCCAGAAACGTTGCTGGAACTAAGATAGCAAACAGTGTGCTGTATTTGCTTTTTGTCTCAGGTCCTCTTTCTGTCACGCCCTCCGTGTCGCCACTCTGGTTATCTACATGGTTCCATTTTATTAAATGCTCATTAGATGGTCGTACAATAAGCTTGCGTATAGAAATATAAGCAAGTGTAATAGCAACTGCTCCTGTAACAAGGGATAAGATGAAACCGCGATCGGCAACCGTACCAATATCCACAGCAGCAGCGGTGGCGGTCAAAGATGGGGCTATTTGAATAATGTAATCGGAAGACAGCGCCATTCCTTGACCGGCAAGGGAAATGGCGATAGCTGCCCCAATGGGTGGAAGCCCCGCTCTAATGGCAACTGGAATTAAGAGTGCACCAACCAGCGGTACCGCTGGAGTAGGCCAGAAAAATAGAGAAATCGCATAAGTAACAAACACAATGACCCAAAACGAGACATGCCCGTTTTTCATCACCCGCTGAAATGGAGTGATCATTTGTTCATCCGTACCCAATGATTTAAGGGAATGTAAAAGTGCCGTCATGATGGCAATAATCAGGAAGATATTAAAAAGCTCTCCTGCTGCAACCAAGCTGGCGGTAAATATAGTTTGAAGCCCGAAAATAAAGGACCCACTGAAAATCCACCCCACTAAAAAAGTCACCAGGATGGCAGGAACCACTACATTTTTCCTGAACAACATTGTAACGATAATAACTAGAGTACCAATTAAGTACATCCAATGTGCTGCAGTCAATTCCATCTGTACCAAACTCCCTCCAAGGCGAACAAGCCCAAGATGTAAAAGATAAATTTCTGTATGGTAGCCTATGTTAAAAGGTGGGCTTTGGTGCTGATAGGGAAACCTACATCATCAAAATGGAATTTTAATTGGTTACTAGAGAGAGGTTTATTCTCCTACAATGAGGAATAGAGTATAGAGAGGTGATAACGTTGAAGAGGGATGAATATAAAAAATATGACGGACTCGGACTGGCAGAATTGGTAAAAAACAAGGAAGTCAAGCCTGCTGAACTGTTAGAAATGGCGGTCAGTGAAATTGAGACACAAAATCCCCAACTGAATGCAGTTATCCATACGATGTACGAACAGGCAAGGAATGCCGCGGGGAAGGCTCTTATAGGACGGTTTGCGGGGGTTCCGATCCTATTAAAAGATATAGGTCAAGAAATAAAAGGTGAACCAAAAACGCTAGGATCTAAAGCTCTAAGCAAATATAGATCAAAGAGGGACTCCGAATATGTTAGTCGGTTAAGAAAAAGCGGCTTTCTGTTTTTAGGACAAACAAATGTCCCAGAGTTTGGCTTGATGGCAATAACAGAACCTGTTGTATACGGTCCTGCAAAAAATCCTTGGAAACTAACTCATACACCTGGAGGTTCCAGTGGCGGTTCGGCAGCAGCGGTGGCTTCAGGAATGGTTCCAATCGCAGGTGCAAATGATGGAGGAGGTTCCATTCGTATTCCTGCTGCATACTGTGGTTTGTTTGGGTTAAAGCCTACAAGGGGAAGGACGCCGGTAGGTCCGCAGCTAGGACGGTTCTGGCAGGGAGCAGCAGTTGAACATGTATTGACCAGGACCGTAAGAGATAGCGCAGCAGTCTTAGATGAATTAAAGGGAGCTGAAAAAGGAGCGGCATTTTCCATCCCTGATCATGGTGGAAGTTATTTGGGTATCATTCAACAACCGATAGAGAAAAAGCTCCGTATCGCTTACTCTACTAAATCCCCCATTGGTACAGAAGTTCATCCGGACTGTATAGAGGCGGTCAACAAAACGTTGAAGTATCTAGAGTCACAAGGTCACAGTTTAGAAGAAATAGATGCACCGATAGATGGAAAGAAAGTTGCCACAAGTTATCTTTCCCTCTACTTTGGAGAAGTTAGCGCAATGGTTTCTTCCTTAGAGGAGATACTTGGACGGAAAGCTACTTTAAATGATGTGGAGCCTGCAACCTGGCTGCTTGCCCTCATTGGTAAATCCATGTCTGCGCAAGAATTTGTCCTCAATATGAGGGTGTGGGATGTTGCAGCATATGCTATGGAAGAATTTCATGAAACCTATGATTTATATGTAACACCTGCCACTGCCTTCCCTCCTGCAAAAATTGGGGATCATAAACTAAAGCCACTGGAGAATATTGCTCTACAAGTGACGGGGAAACTAGGATCTGCTGCAATCCTTAAGAAAATGGGTATCGTGGAACAACTCGTACAAGAAAGCTTAAAAAGAGTTCCTTTTACGCAGCTTGCAAATTTGACCGGACAGCCGGCTATGTCGCTACCAGTCCATGTGACAAAGGAAGGGCTCCCAGTAGGCGTCCAGTTTATGGCAGGGCGGGGGAAAGAAGACTTACTACTTCAAATGGCAGGGATGATAGAAGAAACAGAGCTATGGATCGGGATGGAAGATTTACTTTCCACAGCTACAAAATAGTAGAAAAGTGTTGGAGAACCCGTCTGAAATTTACATGGACGGGTTCTCTTTTGATTTGTTCTGCCCTACTAATTTTCAAATTTAAACCTTTTTTCTGAAACGATGTCACAGACGTTTTCATACATCATCTCCACGCCTTTGTTGGTAGCTTCAAAATTAAATGCTTGATTCTCCTGTATCCCTAAACTTCCCGCTTCCTTTGCAACGTCTATATTCGCTCCCATAAAGATGAATTGCCAACTATATTTTTCTTCTTGTTGACGGATTAACTCTTTTACTCTTGGATACGTGAACTCTACGCTTGAATTTTCCATGCCGTCCGTGGTGATGACAAAGATTACATTAGCAGGACGTTCATCTTCATCAGTTTGAGACAAACGGTTTCCGATATCTAATATGGTTCTACCGATTGCGTCCAAAAGGGAGGTAGTGCCCCTAACGTAATAATCTTCTCTTGTTAACGTAACATTCTTCACACTCACGCCGTTCCATAAAGTTTCCACTTCATCGTCGAAAAGGACAGCGGTGACGAGGGTTTCTCCTTCATGTCTACATTGTCTTTCCAAGAATGCGTTAAACCCTCCAATTGTATCCTTTTCCAAACCTCCCATTGACCCGCTTCTGTCCAATAGAAAAACAATCTCAGTTAAGTTTTTATTCATTTTCATCATCCTCCTTCATGCTATAATAATAACTAACAATATCCATAAAATGGTCGCCTTCAAAGCGACATTTGGAGGTAGGGGAATGATAGATAATAAGTTTTTGGAGGAACTCGAAGAATTTATTTGGCAGCATCAAATACATGATGTGCTTGAAACAAAAGAGTACATATCCTACAACGAATCACCTATTTTACATGAAAAAAGTGATATTTTTGAGATAGAAGAGTTTATTAAAAACAATAAGAAGCCGACGCTGCAGCAGGTCCTGTTTCAGTATATGGACCGCCATGGCGGAACAGATGCGGAGATATATAAAAAGGCCGGTTTGGACCGAAAACACTTTTCTAAAATACGAACCAACCCAGATTATCGTCCCAAAAAAGCAACGATGGTGGCATTAGCTTTTGCCTTGGGACTTGATGAAGAAGAGACAGAAGACCTGCTTAGTGCTGCAGGTTATTCCTTATCAGGAAATGATATACCAGACCTTGTAGCCAAGTTCTTTCTGATGAAGGGCATCTATGACCTTGCACGAATGAACGAAGCGGTTGATGATATGAAATCAAAGAGTTTAGGAAGTATATAAAAAAGCCGAGACACAGCTTGCCAGACTACGGGGCTGTGCTTCTTATTGTGTGTTACAATCTACTTTAGAAAGTGAAATCCACCCTGAAAGGAGAATACCACATGAACATTAAAGTAGATAAAAAACTCATCCAAGATCGATGTGGTTCTGTTTCCTTAAAAAGCGGGGAGGCATTTCGCAGATCGGGTAAAGTAAAGATAGAAGAGTGGACTAATGATAGGTGTTTTGCTGTGGTTACGGCTTCCGAGGATTTCCGTGTTGTCGTAACGGCAGATGGCACGGGAGATTTCCATACAAGCTGTACTTGTCCAAAGCTTGCTTCTGTAAAAATAGAATGTCAGCATATTGCAGCTGTGCTCTTAACGATTTATGAAAGTCACTTATCCCAGCAAGATTTGTCAGAAGAAGTGTTCCGTCTATTCCAAGCAGACAAGAAACCTACAAGTGGCAGTCAGCTTCATTTTGAAAAAAGAGAAGTGGTAGACGTAGCTTTTGGCATGAAACCGGTATTAAAAGATAAGGGGTATTTTCTTGGAATAGAGCTTTCGTTGAACCAGAGCGTTGTACAAGATCCGCGTAAACTATTACATGCTATAAACAATGGAAAGAAAAGTGACTTGTTTAATCCAAAGATTCAATGCTTTAAAAAAGAAGCGGATGCTGTCATTCAACATCTGATAGACATTTTAGATGATGAAAAAACATTTTTGGAGGAAATGGAGATATTGCCACAAGCACTAATTCTTCCACCTTCCTCCTTTAAAAAAATTGCACCGCTTTTACAGCAGGTAGATGTGAAAATACATTTTGATAAACAAGCATACGAAGGCTTTAAGTTAATAAAAGAGTCCCTCTCCCTTCATTTTTCTTTTACAGAAGATAACGCAAATGGGGTTCTGCTGAAGGTTGATGGGCTAAATAGTTTATTGGTCTTCAGAGCATATAATGCAGTTTTCAAGGATGGATGCTTTATTTCCTTGGAGACGGATGACTGCCGTCGACTTGCTGAGTTGAAGAGAATGTTGGATACATCAAGGACAAATTCCATCCCCATTGCTTTAAATCAGGTACAGATGTTTGTGGAAAAGGTAGTGCCGGGCTTACGGAAACTCGGAAAAGTGGAACTTGATGAAATGGTCGCCAAGCGTTTTACAAAAACCCCGTTAGTAGCGAAACTCTATCTGGACAGAGTGAAAAACCGGCTTTTAGCAAGTTTAGAGTTTCAATATGAACAGGTGATGATTAATCCGTTAGATCCAAGAGAGCATCGCATGAACACCATGATTATCCGCGATTATGATAAGGAGCAAATGATTCTTGATATAATGGAGGAAAGTGAATTCGGGAGTACGGAAGAAGGATACTTTCTGCACAACGAAGAGCTGGAATATCAATTTCTCTATCATATGCTGCCTAAGTTGCAACGTTTTGTACAAGTGTATGCAACGACTGCTATTAGAAATCGAATTTTTAGGGAGAGTGCCAAACCCCAAATACGTATCAGGGTAAAAAAAGAGCGGACCAATTGGCTTGAATTTAAATTTGAAATGGACGGCATACCGGAATCTCAAATCAGGGAGCTTTTAGGTGCACTAGAGGAAAAAAGAAAATATTATCGTTTGAAAAATGGCTCATTGCTTTCTTTGGAGACTAGGGAATTTGAAGAGATTCAACGATTCTTGCAAGCCAATCCAGTGCAAAATGAGGATTTAGAACAGGGTTTGAATGTGCCCATTATTAAAGGATTCAAGATGATGGATTTCGTAACAGATGAGGGTGTGTTTTCCTTAGAAGAAAGTTTCCGACAGTTTCTGGAGGAAATCAGAAATCCAAGTGGTGACAATATTCAAGTTCCCAATCAAGTGGATAACATCTTAAGAGATTACCAAGTACAAGGCTTCAGATGGATGAAAACATTGGCTCACTATGGTTTTGGTGGAATTTTGGCAGATGATATGGGGCTTGGTAAAACCTTGCAGAGTATTGCATTTATCCTCTCAGAGCTATCTGACATTCGCCATAAAAAATGCCCGGTTTTAATTGTGACGCCTTCTTCCTTAACTTATAACTGGATGAGTGAACTGAAGAAGTTTGCACCAGAGATCACGGCATTAATTATGGATGGAGCTCGGAAGTACCGCGAGCAGGCCTTTTCGGTAATAAAGGAAGTGGATGTTGTTATCACCTCGTATCCTTTGCTGCGACGCGATGTTAATCTTTATGCTACTAACATGTTCCATACGGTGTTTTTTGATGAAGCACAGGCCTTTAAAAACCCAGTTACTCAAACATTTCGAGCAGTGAAAAGAGTCGAAGCTGATTATAAATTTGCTTTAACTGGGACACCTGTCGAGAATTCCCTGGAAGAGCTGTGGTCCATTTTTCATGTAGTCTTCCCAGAGTTGTTTATGGGATTGAAGGAATACAGCAATCTGACTAGAAAAACCATTGTACGACGAATTCGACCATTTATGTTGCGCCGGGTGAAAGAGGACGTTCTGGATGAGTTACCTGGAAAATTGGAAAGCCTCGAGTCAGTGGAGCTTTTGCCCGAGCAAAAGAAGCTTTATGCGGCTTATCTTGCAAAGCTTCGACATGATACATTGAAGCATTTGAACAAGGATACGTTGAGAAAAAATAAGATTCGGATACTTGCTGGTTTAACAAGGCTCCGTCAGATTTGTTGCCATCCCTCACTTTTTATAAACGGGTATAAGGGAAGGTCTGCGAAGTTTGACATGCTGTTACAATTAATTGAAGAATCTCAGCGTTCAGGAAGAAGGGTGCTTATTTTCTCCCAATTCACGAAAATGCTGGAGCTGATAGGAAGGGAGCTTGCCTATCAGGGACTGTCCTACTTTTACCTTGACGGCCAGACTCCATCAGAAGAAAGAGTAGAACGTTGTGAAAGGTTCAATTCTGGGGAAAGAGACTTTTTCTTAATTTCGCTAAAGGCTGGAGGGACGGGTCTTAACCTGACAGGTGCTGATACTGTTATCTTATATGATCTTTGGTGGAATCCCGCAGTGGAAGAGCAGGCGGCTGACCGTGCCCACCGTATGGGCCAAACGCAAACGGTCCAGGTGATAAAGCTTGTAGCAAGGGGAACTATCGAAGAAAAAATGAACGAACTGCAAGATAAAAAGAGACATTTGATAGAAGAGATTTTAGACCCTGACGAAAGAGTGTCAAAAGCATTAACGGAGGAGGACATCCGAGAGATTCTTTCCATTTAGGGGAGGTTGGTGTGTAAGCATGACAGAAAAGAAAAAAATGTATGAAGTAGATTTGTATAAGCCAATTCAAAAGCATTTTGTCAAAGAAGGCTTTGAGGTGTACGGGGAAGTGAACGACTGCGATATTGCGATGGTGAAAGGTGAGTCGGTAGTTGTTGTAGAGCTAAAGCTTACCTTAAATGTTCAACTGCTCATTCAAGCGACAAAGCGGCAAAAACTTACGGACCTTGTTTATATAGCGATACCAAAGCCATCCTTTAGCAGGCGATCAAAACGTTGGACCGATTTGTGTCATTTAATTAAGCGTCTTGAGCTGGGCTTGATTGTAGTGTCATTCAATGGAAGAGAGAAAAGTGTGGAGGTTATGTTTGATCCAGTTCCGTTTGATCGAGCAAAAAGCATGCGTCAAAATAAAAGGAAGCGTGACGCATTGGTCAAAGAGATGGACGGTCGTTCATCTGATGTCAATCTCGGTGGCAGCAGCCGAGTAAAGATAAGAACTGCTTATAAAGAGAACTGCGTCCAAATTGCGTGTTATCTGGATAAGTTCGGACCTTTGTCGCCAAAGGCTTTGCGAGATTTAGGAACTGGAGAGAAAACCCCTTCCATTTTAACAAAGAACTATTACCGCTGGTTCGAACGGGTAAAGCGCGGGACATATATGATCAGTGAGAAAGGGAAGAAGGAACTTTGTGATCATAGCGAGCTTGTGGAGCACTTTTTGAAGAAAATGGATTGAGTTGGAGACTCTTCTGCACTTTAAAGTGGGAGGGTCTTTTATATGAATGGAGAAGGCTAGAGGCATATACTACCTTGGGAGGAGAACCTGAATATACCTGTATGGGGTATTCGAATTGGAAATCGGGCGGAAATTCAAGGTAATCGGGCGAAAATAGCGAGGAATCGGGCGGATATTTCAGTTTACGGGCGATTATAACGATTATCGGGCGATTTACAGGTACAATCGGGCGATTTACAGGTACAATCGGGCGATTCGTAATCTTCCACTTTATATTAAAGTGGTTTTCCAGCGCATACCCCCACCCTTGGTCCCCAGTCACTAACAATCAGGACTTTTGCACCTAAACAGAACACATGTTTTCTTGTAAAATAGCTAAAATGTGATGTTGCATAACCGAAGATTTAGAAAATAACAATACACGATCAACTCAGAACATCAGACAGAGGTGAAACAAAACATGAATGGAACTGCACATGCAGCCATAGGGGCAGCTACAGGTTTCGCAGTAGCAAACACGTTGCACACAACCCCGACTAACACTATTATATTAGTCAGCTTGGGGACCATATCAGGCCTTGTACCAGACCTTGATATTGACGGGAAGCTTCGAGGAAGAATAACGTTATCCCACAAAGTGACGAGATTAATTGCTCAAATCATAGGAACAATGATGGTCCTATACAGTTTATATGAAGGAACCCTAGAGGAAAAGTTGAGGGGAATAGGAATTGGAGCGCTTATGATTCTTATTTCTTCCTTCATAAAACAGAAACATATGCTGACTATCACTGGTGCGGGGGTTATTCTCGGAGGGGTTTCCCTGCAACAAATGTGGGTGATACTTTTTGGTGTCTATATCATAGTAGCTTCCTTGGTGTCCCACAGAAGTTATACCCACTCCCTACTTGGTGTGGCATTTTTCGCTTACATAGCTTTGAAGCTAGAACACTCCCTTTCTATCAATGGAATATTCTTTACATGCACCGTTTCCTATATATGCCACCTTGTCGCTGATTTAAAAGTATTACCCTTTAATAAAAGAGGGATTAGATTATTTCTCCCTTTGTCATCAAAGGAAATATGAAGAAGAAAGGGCCAACTCCTTAAATAGGATTTTGGCCCTTTTATTTATTAATACATTAATATCCTAGAAAAAATTGCTAGCCTTGTAGGTTCCTCATACATTTACAATTGAAATTTTTGCAGAATTGAATTTTATTTCGGTAAGATGGCCTATATAAGTCCGTTAGTAAAATGTTTGCGATAGAAAATATTAGAAAATATTTGGCACACATACTGTTAAAATAAACCTATTGACTAGTTCATATGTCACTGTATATTCTAAGGAATGGATTAATACTAGAGTATCCAAATTCGACCATCCTTTTCTCTTAATGGTATAATTAACTTAGATATTTTTGTGCGTGTTTAGCATCAAAAACCAATGAAAGTGGGAGTTGCGGTGAGCTTTAAGAAAAAACAATTTGTCGGGTTGGGAATTACAGTAGTTTCGCTTGTTTTACTATTGTCTGTAATTTTATTGATGACCAATTCCATGAAGACAAATATGCTGGAAATAGTAGAAGACAGGTATTACAAAGTCAACAAAGCGACTGATATTAGACAGTTGTTTTATGAAACAGACAGGCAGCTGCTGTTTGTAATTAATCGGGATTCTGCTGAGGATATTAATGATAATCTAGAAAATCTTGCTGAAAACAGGGAAGCTGTCAGAACCAACATCATTGAGTTGGAAGCAGTTCTAGAGCGGAGCGAAACAAAAGCGTTAATACGTAGTATTCAAGAACGTTACGATTCGTACTGGGTTATGGAACAACAAATCGTTTCCGAAATTAATAATGGTGCTTCCAATGAAGTCCTGCAAGACATCTATGTTTCTCAACTTGATACGAGAACAGCACTCCTGCAAGACATATCTGATTTTAAAGATATGCAGGAATCGTTTATGCAAGATACCTTGGCTAACGCTAATGAGACCTATCAAACTCTAATAATTATTATGGTTACTGCCGTCATCCTATCATTAATGGTAATTGTCTTGACTACACTTTGGGTAATTCGAAGCACCAACAGACGTCTAGATGAAGTGAAGAATGGAATTAAAGATATTAACTATACCGACCTATCTGTTTTGCCTAGATTGAGTACAGATATAAAGGATGAAATCGGAGAAATATCGGTAGCTTTTAATACGATGGCTTCGTCTATTGAAACCTATCATAAAAAAGAAAAACAGTTTACAGAAGAAATTGGTAGACAAAACTGGGTGCAAAAAAATTCTGCAGATATTATTAACCTCTATCATCGTAATGTTTCTACAGACTCGCTTGCAGAAAAGTTCATTGCAACCTTAACACCTCTCATGGATGCAAAGCTTGGTGCTTTTTATCTGTTGGATGGAGAAGGAAAAGAATCCTCATATCAAAAAATTGCGACCTATGCCGATGGTGCAGAAGATATTGGTGGAGAAGCATATAAGCTTCGTGAAGGCTTGGTAGGGCAATGTGCCTGGGACAAGAAGGTAATCCTTCTAGAGGATGTCCCAGAAGGTTATTCCGTCATTACGACAGGAATTGGCCATATTAAACCGAAGAGCATCATCATTGCTCCTGTCATTGTAAAAGATGAAGTAATTGCCGTGATTGAGATGGCGACACTGACAGAATTTACAAAGACACACCGCCAGCTTTTAAATAAAGTGCTTGAAACACTTGGTATTGCTATCACGAACATTTTAGGAAGAATGGAAGTCGAGCGTCTGTTACTTGAATCACAAGCGCAGACAGAAGAGCTCCAATCTCAATCGGAAGAGTTGCAGGCTCAGTCGGAAGAGCTTCAAACCCAATCAGAAGAGCTGCGAATGATTAATGAGCAGCTTGAAGAACGGTCCCGTGATGCGGAACAGAAATCTGCGGATCTTCAAACTGCAAAAACGGAGCTTGAAGAAAAAGCCAAACAGCTTCAACTAAGCTCTAAATATAAATCGGAGTTTTTGGCAAATATGTCCCACGAGCTAAGAACACCGCTGAATAGTATCTTACTTCTATCAGAAATGCTGGCGGAAGATCCGGAAGACCAATTGACAGATGAACAAAGAGAGTTCTCCCGTGTCATCAATTCTTCCGGGCAGGATTTGTTGAATCTGATAAATGATATTCTGGATCTTTCCAAGGTGGAAGTGAAAAAGTTAGAAGTGATGTTTGGGGAAGTGAACGTAGAAGAGTTCATTAACCGACTGGAGCTTCAGTTCACCCATATTGCCAAGCACAAAAAGCTGGATTACGAAATTAATCGTGGAAATCAGCTACCAGATGTATTTTTCACGGACGAACAGCGTCTTCAACAGATTGTAAAAAATTTGTTATCGAACGCTTTTAAGTTTACAGAAAAAGGGAAAGTATCCGTTAAAATTGAAAAAGCACTAAAAAGGGACCTTCTACGAGCGAAAGTAAATGTAAACGCGGATACGTGGTTGAAGATTTCTGTGGAAGATACCGGAATTGGCATTTCCAAGGACAAGCAGTCCCTTATTTTTGAAGCCTTCCATCAAGGTGATGGAGCGACTATGAGAAAATATGGTGGAACTGGACTTGGCCTTTCCATCTCCAAGGAATTCTCTAATCTTTTGGGGGGCAGTGTGTATGTAGAAAGCGAAGAGGGTGAAGGAAGTGTCTTCACTCTATTAATTCCTAGTCTGCCAAAAGGAATGCCTCAATTAAATGAAGTAGAGGCAGCGTGGCAGGAAGTAGCATCCACATCTGAAACCGATTTGTTGGAAGAGGAAAACATGGTTTTAGACATGGCTAGGAAAGAAGAAGTAAGTAGTGAATCGCAAACAATAGTGGAAGAAAATGATATTTCTAACATCTTAAAAGGGAAGACTGTTGTCGTGGTAGATGATGACCATCGAAACGTCTATGCCTTGAATAATGCATTGAACAAAGAGGATATGAACATCTTAACTGCAGAGAACGGATTGCAGTGTCTCGATATCCTCCATGAAACGGAACATGTTGATATCATTTTGATGGATATTATGATGCCGGTCATGGATGGATATAAAGCTATTAAAACAATACGTAACCTAGAAAAACATAAAGACGTTCCAATCATTGCTCTTACAGCAAAAGCGATGAAAGGGGATCGAGAGAAATGTCTGGAAGTGGGAGCTTCGGATTATATCAGCAAACCACTTAAACTTGATCAACTGTTATCTGCGATGCGAGTTTGGGTAGCAAAAAATTAGGTTATTGAAAAAAGGAACGGTTACGGTTCGTTGGCTGCGAGTAACCGTTCCTTTTTATAAGATTTGAGTTTTTGGAGGCAGGATCACAAGTGGACAAGCAAGACTTGGAATTAGAATTATTCTTAACCGCAGTTTATCGGCTTTCAGGGTTCGATTTTCGAAAATATATGAAGTCTTCCATTATGAGAAGAGTGGAAAATAGATTAAGGTTAGAAGGGTTAAAAAACATTACGGAACTGACAGAACGAGTAATACATCAAGAAGTATTTTTAAGAAAAATTTTAGATGATTTTTCTATTAATGTTACGGAGATGTTCCGTGATCCTTCTTTTTTCTTGTCCTTCCGAGAAAAAGTGATTCCTCTTTTAAGAGAATTACCGGAAATTCGTGTATGGCACGCAGGCTGTTCTTCGGGAGAGGAGGCCTACTCGATGGCCATTCTTTTAGAGGAGGAGGGAGTCGGCCATAAGTCCAAGATTTATGCAACAGACATGAATGAAAAGATTTTGGAGAAGGCACAAAAAGGGATCATTCCCCTGTCGAAAATGAAAACATATACGAAGAATTATATGCAAGCCGGTGGCAAAACGGCCTTTTCGGAATATTATCAATCTGATCATCAGTTTGCCTATATAAAGGAAAATCTCTTGAACAGGATCGTGTTTGCTCAGCATAACCTTGTGACAGACCGTTCGTTCAATGAGTTTCATATCATTGTTTGCCGTAATGTATTAATTTATTTCAATTTGGAGCTGCAATATAATGTGATTCAATTGTTTCAGGAGAGTCTTGGGGCTGAGGGGTTCCTTGGGCTTGGAAGCAAAGAGGCGTTACGTCTTGATTCCCATCCCGGTTTTGAAGAGTTTGATGTGTATGATAAGATTTATCGCAAAAAAAAGGAGAGCTTGGATTAATCCAGCTCTTCTTTTTTTGCATTTATCTCGCTTGTATCATAACGACGCACATGTCGTCTGAGGCTTGTTGTTGCATGTCTGCAGGTAAGACTAGGTTAATAGGTTCAGGGATGTTAGGTAGATCCCAGAGCTTTGAGGCGGATTTAATGAATTGAGGGTATTGATTCATGCCCACTTTCTCCATTGTTTCTACAACACCATCTGTATAAAGCATAATTTGAACGGATTCCTTATAAGTAATCTTCGTCTTCTTAACATCCACGGTCTCGAAGAACCCTAGGGCACATGTTCGATTAGATAGCTCCACTACTTCATCTTCGTCAATGAACGCAAAACCAGCGGGATGACCTGCATTTACATATTCCATTGATTTTTCATTTGTATCTATGACAAGGTAAATAGCTGTAAAATAATATGGAATTTGCTGATTCCTTAAATTGAGGGCATGCATCCAGCGATTTAATTCACTAATAACGAATTCAGGATCAGCGCAGCCTCTGATGGAGTCTCGCAGTACAGAGGAGATGAACATACATACTAAGGAAGCAGAAATTCCATGCCCCATCATGTCTAGCAGTATGACCGCATATCTCGAGTCATCGACCCTATACCAATAGTACATGTCCCCTGCTAGTTTATAAGCGGGAATGTAGGATGCCTTTACAGTGAATTTGTCTTCTGTGATTGGTTCGCTTAACAGACTATTCTGTACTTGCTGAGAAAGGTCCAATTGATTTTTAATTTTTTCTGCCTGTTTTTTATTCTTATCCTTCTCCTGTTTAAGTCGAAGAACCACCCGGATACGTGCCAATAGTTCCGTCTTATTAATTGGCTTCATGACATAGTCTAATCCACCTGCATCCAGGGCTTCTGCTACTTTATTAGAATCTTCTAATGCTGTGACAAAAATGACAGGTATATCTTTCAGGTGTGGAATGGTTTGAAGGGTTCTACAGGCTTCAATTCCATCAACTTCAGGCATCATAATATCCATTAAGATGATATCGATGGGCATCTGAGATGAAGCGGGATTATAATTATGTAAATATGTAAACATTTCATTAGCGGATGTGAAGGATAAGTAATCTTTGTAACCTGCTCTTTTTAAGATATTTTCTATAACGAATAAATTTACTTGGTTATCATCGACAATTAGTATGCCCATATTCTTTTTTCTCCTCTATCTTTCTAGAATAGTAAACACCCCACATATTAATACCCTTTTCCTATATAGATAAAACCTATTTCCAGGATATTTTTTCTGAATGCTTGAGCAGGTTTTGTCTGGCAGGTTAAAGGGTAGTTTGCTTGTTAGGAAGGTTCTCTAACAACTAACTCTAGAGGTGATGTAATGGAAACCACAGTTCGTTCCACAAAAGGTAAGTTGCTGACAAAGGAAGAAATGACAAATGAGAAAATTGTACCCAAATGGGTTGTGCAAGAATATAAGAATTTCAAGGAAGTAGTAACAAATAAAACATTTCCTTGTTATTTTGGAATGAGTGCAGAAAAGAAAGGGGAACTTCGCTATTCCTATATTAGTCATGAAAATTGGAGCCATTTGCCGGATACTTTAAAGGAGTTTAACGCCCTGTTTGATCCGGAGAAACCACTTGTACGACATGGTCTTTTTCTTTTTGTGGAGCCAGAGAAAGAAGAAAAAACTATTCCGTACTATCGTGAATACTTTTGGGATATATTGCAGTTTTTACATATGAAGGACGACCAGCCATGGCCTAAAGATTATCCTACAGATCCAGATCATCACCTGTGGTCTTTTTCCTTTGCAGAAGAGCCGTATTTCGTCTTCGGCAATGCTCCTGCCTACAAACAGAGAAAGACAAGAGATTTAGGAAACAGTCTCATCCTAGGGTTTCAGCCAAGAAGGATATTTGAAGGACTAGAAGGTACGTCAAAGGGTGGTATTATGTCGCGTGAGAAGGTAAGGGAGCGTGTGGAGAAATGGGATCAGCTCCCAACACATCCTAATATCAGTCACTACGGAGATCCAGACCATCGAGAATGGAAACAATATTTTATTGGAGACGATGTAAAACCTATCAAAGGTAACTGTCCTTTCTCCATGATGAAAAAATAAGTGGTATCCAACTAACATCTTTGTTGTTCAGAATATTTTATCTTCTACTAAAATTTTCTGGTATGATAGAAATAGATTATCCGAAAATAACGTAGAAGGTGGCTGGCAAGTATGGATGCTGCTCAGAGACTCATATTGTTTTTAGAAGAAAATCATGATCAATTTATCCGGAATTGGAGAAGGAAAAGTGTAATTTCGGAAAATGATATTTATAAAGAAGAAGTAGTGCGTAATGGCTTGCAAATGTATCAGTTAATTAAAAAGGCCATTAAAGATCCATTGACTGAAGAGGAAATCATTAAGCTCGCCAACAAGACAGCACATGAACGAGTCCAAGCCAATGTTAACATCAGTGAGTTCGTATTCAATGTGAATACGGGAAGAAGTGAGGTTGTTAAGTGGGTTTGGAATTCCGGTATTCCATCTGAGGAACTGCAACCTTTCATAGACCAGATCAATGCACTTTTTGATAAGTTTTCTTACCTGGCTGTTAGAAAATATACAGAGATTAAAGAAAAACAGCTGGAAGAAAAAGAGCTATATATCAATCAAACACATAAAGAGCGACTAACTATTCTGGGGCAAATGAGCTCAAGTTTTGTGCACGAGTTCAGAAACCCGTTAACATCTGTTATTGGATTCACAAGACTATTGCAGAACGAACTACCTGATCATCCTTATTTGGAGATTATGCGTCATGAATTGGATCAGCTTAATTATCGCATCTCTCAATTTTTACATGTCTCTAGAAAAGAGTTGATGGAGAGCAAACGAGAAGAGGTGAATTTATCCTTCCTATTGCAGGAATTGGTAGAATTCTTGTATCCTAGTTTACTTGATGGAGATGTAGTCATTCAACTGGATATTGATCCATCTATCAATTTGTTAGCTAATAAAGACGAATTAAGACAAGTTTTTCTTAATCTGATCATTAATTCAATAGATGCATTACAGCAGGAAGAAGTAGGATCACGCACTATTCAAGTAGTTTGTGTGGAAGATGGGGCATTTACCGAACTTTCCATCTCCAATAACGGACCAAAAATTGAAGAAGAAGCTATTCAAGCTATTTTTGAACCGTTCTTTACTACGAAGGATTTAGGTACAGGAATAGGACTGTATATCTGTAAAAAATTAATTGAAAAGCACGATGGTGAAATATTTTGTCAATCCAATGATGAAAAAACCAGCTTTGTTATACGATTGCCTAACACATTAAAACATGAAAAATCCTCCTAAGCAAAACGAGGCCTCTGAAAAACTGATATTAGATAGTATTTTGTGTATTTTGGAGCTGTGGATTGAAGCAAAAGGTGAAGACTCCTGAGGAAGATAGCGCTAGGTGGAGACCCCGCAGGAAAAGCCGAGGAGGCTCCACCAGCGCCCCTAGGAAAGCGAAGCCATTTGCGGAAATCCACAGCGGTGTCTAAACAACATCTGAACTCAAAGTCCTTTTCAGTGGCCTCTGCAAAACGCGGAGGATTTTTTGTGTTGACAAGCGTTAAAATATATATTATCTTAATAACAATACTTTAACACCTAAAAGCGTTTAAGCGTTTAAGTGTGTTAGCAAAACTTAGCCGAGTTGAGTTTAGTAAATAAATAGGTTGGTAGCTATGTATAAAAGTAGTTTTCCTTATTGCAGCAAAAAGAGACTGGATGGTTGGTGAAAATCCAGGCGTGATGGAAGATGAAGTACAATACATATTTTAACGGCTATCATAGCAGATGAGTGGGCAATTTATATGTTGCCAATTAGGGTGGTACCGCGGAGCTTCTTCGTCCCTTACTTTAGGGATGAGGAAGCTTTTTTGGTGCAAATTAACAGGTAGGAAAATTTACTTTTTTTGGAGGGAACATCATGGAGCAGCAAATACAGAAAGAAAAAATAAACATTAGCGGCCTTGCAGCTCTTTGTTTGATTAGCAGCATCATCGCAATCATTTCTATCTCATTATTTATTTTTAAGGCAGAGCCTCATATACCGATTTTTGCGAGTATTATGGTATTGATTTTATTTTCCTTAATTAAAGGACATTCTTGGGACTTTATTGAAACTGGATTAAAAAATGGTTTAAAAGAAGGTCTTACGCCGATTTTATTATTTATTCTCATTGGAATTTTAATTGGGGTGTGGATGCTGGCTGGTACAATACCGACATTCATCTACTATGGAGGTCAGCTCATTTCCGCACAATTTTTCCTTCCTAGTGTGTTTATCATTACAGCGATCATCGGGATTAGCATTGGTAGCTCTTTTACTACTGCTGCAACGGTGGGAGTTGCGTTTATCGCGCTTGGGACAGGCATGGGATTCGATCCTGCTTTAGTGGCAGGAGCCATTATTTCAGGAGCTCTTTTAGGAGATAAAATGTCGCCTCTATCAGATACTACGAATATTGCCTCTGCGGTATGCAAGGTAGATTTGTTTGAACATATCCGCCATATGCTGTGGACAACCATTCCTGCAACGATTATTTGCTTGGTGGTATTTGGACTTTTCTCAACTGGTAACGGTGGTGGGCAGGTAGGGGATTTTGCAGAGTTGCCTAAGGTATTAAAAGAAGAAGGCATGGTAAGCATTTGGGCTTTAATACCGGCTGTTGTCATGTTTGGAGTAGCCCTAAAACGTGTACCTGCAATTTTTGTCATGATGGTCGGCATTGTCATTGGTGCAGTGATGGCTTTCGTTCTTCAACCTGGCGTTCAAGTTGGACAACTTATGGATGTTATGCAAAATGGATATACCGGGGCAACAGGCGACGAAGCGATAGACAGCATATTGACAAAGGGCGGAATCCAAAGCATGATGTGGTCGGTATCTCTTGTGTTACTTACCTTAAGCATGGGAGGATTGATTCAACAGCTGCGAGTGATGGAACGATTGCTAGTGATGATCCAATCATTTGTATCGTCCACAGGAAAGCTGATTTTCGCAACGGTTGCAACAGCAATTGGAGTAAATGTAACTGTTGGAGAGCAGTATATGTCTATCATATTAACCGGCCAAGCCTTCCAAAGTGAATATGAGAAGCAAGGAATTGCACCTAAAAATTTAGCACGAGTCCTAGAGGATGCGGGAACTGTTATCAATCCATTAATTCCATACGGAGTCAGTGGTGTGTTCATGGCAGGGGTGCTTGAAGTGCCTGTGTTGGATTACTTGCCGTTTGCCCTGTTTTGCTTAGTCAGTCCGTTATTAAGTCTGTTTTATGGGTTTACAGGAATTAGTATTAGGAAAAGAGAACAAGTTAAGGGGTAAGGTGATAAAAGAGCTAGCAGTCAACAGGACTGCTAGCTCTTTCTCTTAAATGATATAAAATTAAATAATACGGTTGATTTCCGTTCCAGGCGCTTCGCTTGCCTGCGGGCGGTCCGTGAGCCTCCTCGGCTTGCGCCTGCGGGGTCTCACCAGTCCCTTCCTCCCGCGGGCGTCATCGCGCCTTGCACTCCAATCAAAGGGAAATTCCATTCAATGTACGATTAATAAAAAAGCACTCTCAATTAGTTAACTGTAAAACATAAAGATTAAGTATTTATACTTTCCAGCTGTGGATTGGAGCAAAAGGCGAAGACTCCTCGAAAATACTACGCATTTTCTTCGTGCGATGCATCGCTGCCGAAGCCTTCCTTGTCCTGAGGGAGATAGCGGTAGCTTGAGACCCCTCAAGCGTTGCGAGGAGGCTCAAGCATCGCCCCTAGGAAAGCGAAGCCATTTGCGGAAAGGAACAGCGGCGATTAAAGAATCGTCAAAAGTTTTAAGCTTTAAAAGGAACAGACGTATTTGCCCGATTATTCTTGAAATCGTCAATATTGCAACCGGTCGATTTCTGCAAATAACGGTTTATTTTTATTATATAGCTCACGGTAGAGGTGGTAATATTCTTCATACATTGCCACATTACGAACAGTAGGCAATACCTCATGCTTAATTGGAATGTATGATTTAATGGCTTCAAGGGACTCTACTTCTCCAAGTGCAAACATGCCAAACCAGGCAGCACCCCACGCAGTAGCATGGGTACTTTCCGGTAAGATGACCGTTTTGCGGAAAATATCTGCTGTCATCTGTACCCATAGAGGCGATCGAGCATAGCTACCACTGACCACCAGTTTTTTTGTAGGATGTGTGTTTTCGTGAAGTTTTTCATGAATCTCATACATGTTGAAGATAACACTTTCCATCACGCTGCGAATCATGTCTGCACTAGTGTGCGAAAGGGTGAGGCCCATCCAGCCCCCCTTTGCTTTAGCGTTCCATTTTGGAGCACGTTCTCCGTTCAGGTATGGCAGGAAAAATAGCCCGTTAGCTCCTGCGCTTGAAGTTGAAGCAAGTGCTTCAAGATCAGACACTTCTACTGTTTCCTTTTTTGTTAAGGAAGAGAATTGTCTTGCTAGCCACTGCATGAGAATCGTACCATTGTTGGTTGCGCCGCCGACTATACGACGTTCTTTCGTAAACGCATATTGAAAGGTGCGTTGTTCCACATCAATCGTTTTTTGGGTGGTGAATCTTCGAATAGCCCCACTGCTACCAATCGTTAATGCGGTTTCTCCTTCTTCCGTAGCACCAACCCCAATATTGGCAAGCACACCGCCACTTGCCCCAATAATAATAGGTGTAGATGTATGTAGTAACATTTCTTTTGCGATAGCAGCTGTAAGTGGTCCAACTTGTGTGGAACAGGGGACCACTTTTGAGAGTTGAGACTCATTTACTCCGGCTATGGCAAGTGCTTCTTCATCCCAACGGAGTGTATGAATGTTGAATAGTCCGGTCGCAGAGGCGATAGAATAATCTACTTGCCAGGTCTTGCACCATTTATATAAAATATATTCTTTTATTGAAACAAAGCGAGTTGCTTCATAATACGGTGTATATTGATTCTCTTTCATCCAAACAAGCTTCACAAAAGGTGACATGGGATGAATAGGCGTTCCAGTTTGCTCATATATGTCTTGACCGTAAGACTCCTTCATAATGGCAGCCTGTGGATAGCTTCTGCCGTCAGCCCAAGTTATCATGGGGGAAATTGGTTCGTTATTATCACCGATACAGATCAAACTATGCATTGGAGCAGAAATACTTAGACCAATAATATCGTGGGGTGCGATTCTTAATTTCCTAATAGAAGTGGAGATGGCCAGACGTGCAGCACTCTCTATCTCCATGGGATTTTGTTCCGAATAACTAGGTTTTGGACGGTAGGTGGAATAGGCATGTTCTGACTCAGAGATCACTTCTCCACTTCTATTGAAAATGACAGACCTAGTTGTAGAGGTGCCAATATCCAATCCAATTATGTAGTTACTCATTATGTGCCACACCTCGCTTTATAATAGTATCTTTATTTTAATCGTTGTGAGTAGTTGATATCAATCAGTTTAGAAAAGATAATAATTATATTAGTATAAGTAATACGTGAACGGTTTCTTGATGTTTAATGGTTCAAAAGTCACACTTATATTCAGTTGTGCACAGTCAATTCCCATGATAGACGGGATATACACATGTTTATCCACATTATCAACAACATTCTGAAAATTTATCCACAAAATACTATTCGAAATTGAATGATTTATTTATATTGATATAAAAGGTTTTACAGGTGTGTACTTTTTGTTAACTAAATAAATATTGCGAACAATTTGTGAACTGCATTGTAATTGATAGTAAATGGTTGTATAGTAAAGATAGAAAGAAAGTGAAAAACTTCACAAACTTTCTAAAGCAAAAGTAGTAGCTAGCCGGCTAATTTTTTTAAAGGTTATTGTGAAAAACTTCACAAACTGAATTGTAGGAGGAGTAAATCATGAAATGGTTACGTGGACCGAAAATGGCAATCCTTTGGACAGTTTTAAGAGTTTGGTTGGGGGTACAATGGCTAAAAGCCGGTTTGCCGAAAATAGGAACATTTGATGCAGAAGGATTTCTACATGGCGCGATCGCAAAAGCGGAAGGAGCGCACCCAGCGGTACAAGGATGGTACGCAGGATTTCTTGAGAATGTAGCGTTGCCTAATGTTGGTTTAATCAACATTCTAATTCCATGGGGCGAAGTGCTGGTTGGAATTGCACTCATACTTGGCTTAGCAACATTGCCGGCACTTATAGGAGCAGCATTTATGAACTTGAACTTTCTGTTGGCCGGAACCGTCAGCACGAACCCTGTACTATATACTGCAGCCATATTACTAATTGCAGCAGGCACAGCAGCTACCTTCTACGGGCTAGATCGCTTTGCAGTGAAATATGTAAAAGAGAAAATGGATGAACGCAAGATGAAACCTACCGGTGGAAACGGACGAAAGACAATGAATGGCGGTCATGCAGCGGCTCATTAATGGAATGAAGTTGAGTGAAAAAGCGACGTGAGATGTTACACGTTGCTTTTTTTGGTTGATTAAAAAGCCGGTCATGATTTGGTTCAATCATGACCGGCCAAAAATGGAACTATCTAAAGGTATCCTTCTTGCTGTTCCGTTTAATTCCAGCTGCTGATGCGCGAGCTTGTGCTTCTAAGATTTCATTGTCTGCATGCTGCTCGTTCGCGAATTCTGCATCTTGTGCAGCTTTTTTCATGTTCTTAGGTACTTGTGGAAGTGATGATTTGTTCTTACCACCAGATTGATGTCCGCGTGAACGTCCCATTCGAAACCCTCCTAAGAATATGCGATAGACATAAGGTACATACGCTTGTTGGTCCTTTATGTCTTCTTAAATAGGTTAACCTGAGAAGAGGGCGCTGATGTGAGGGAGATGTTGGAGAGGAAGAGGGTGGTGGTTCGGGAGGGAGATTGAAGTTTTATTAGGAAGTGGGATTTAGGGGGAGATTTCACGAATCGCCCGTAAATTTGAAAAGTCGCCCGAATAGTCTCGTAAATCGCCCGTATTTCTAAATAATCGCCCGTAAAAATTAATTTTCGCCCGTAAATTCAAAATATCGCCCGAAAACGTCCCAGAATCGCCTGATTAGGTAAAACATATAAAAACGTGCCTTCATCAAGATGCAAAGATGCAAGATGGATGAAGGCACGTTCACTGTGATTCATATTTTCTAATTAGGACTATCGGCGTCTCTCCGTATATCCGCCAACTCGATCCGCCATTTTAAACTCACGAGAGTAGGTAACTTCCTGTGTTTTGCTTAATGTTGTCTTTGCCTTTTCACGACGTTTTTTATCACTCATCAAGAACCCCTCCTTCACATTTGCATACCATCAGTTTTAACTAGAAAGTGGGAAAATATACTAAAAAACGCCTACCCAAAACAATGGGCAGACGTAAATTTATTATGCTTCCTTCAACTGATGCTCTTCGTGCAGCACTTCGTGTCCGGTACGCAGTTTGTATAAAGTATATTGGTCGCGGGAGATTTCATAAAGATTGTAGATATCTTCTCCGCCGTTGATCTCATCCAGCAGGCTTTTGCGCGTTTCATTTGCCAAAACGACATATGGTAATTTCTCCGCTGCTTTTGTGGAACGAACATTTACTTTGCGGATGCGCATGAAAATGGATTTAATATCGAGTTCATAAAACAGTTCCTCGAAGAATTGATCCTTGGCAGGTTGGTTGTAGCCTTTGCCATGGTATGGTTTGCCGAGCCAAGTGCCGAGAAATCCTGCTCCGTCTTGCACATCGAAGAGATTGATTGTTCCAATTGGAGTGCCCCACTCATCAAGAATGGTACGTGAAATCAATTCTCCGCGCTCTTCCGCTTCGATGGTCTGTTTTGTAAGGAAAAGAAACTCATCGTAGGAATACGCTTTATGACGCACAAAAGGGAAGACTTCGGGGTGCACCATTAACTCATAAAGAGTTTGAGATTCTTGGAAATCACGTTTTTTGAGCATGTCTAACCCTCCAATTGAGGGCAGAACTGTCACGTTCACGTGAAGACTGGCCCACCCTCGAAATTTTTTAAATTACAAAAAATTTCGGGGTGGGAATCGAACCCACTAGAACCAGTTTAACTGGTGGCGCACCATTTGCCTTCCCTAACATTTAAACACAATTGTTAGTTGATTTAATTTTGTTTACCTACGTATCATACTCGATTTCATTTAAAAAAGAAACAACTTTTTTGTTAATTTTTTTGGTAAATTATTTCACCTTCAACCATTGTCATGACAGGCTTTGCAAGGAATTGGAATGGGTGATGAGACCATAGTACCAAGTCGGCATCTTTTCCGGTTTCAATACTCCCAACCCGGTCAGAAACACTAAGGTTTTTAGCCGCGGTTATGGTTATTCCCTCTAGTGCTTTTTGTTCATCTAATCCTTCCCTCACTGCCAAAGCTGCACACATATTTAAGTATTGTACAGGGGTGTAAGGATGGTCTGTTGTAATGGATACTTCGACGCCTGCTTCTGATAATGCCTGATAGGTTTTCCAGTTTTTGTTTTTTAATTCAATCTTTGATCTCCTCGTCATCGTTGGTCCAACACAGACTTTCATGTTTCGGCCTCTCAATTCATTTGCAATCAGATGTCCTTCTGTACAATGTTCGATGGTAAATCGCAAATTAAATTCTTCTGCAAAACGGATGCCTGACATGATATCATCTGCCCTGTGAGCGTGGATGCGAACTGGAATCTTTTGCTCAAGAGCCATGATAATTGGCTTAACACGCAAATTTTCCGGGTTGTCGTAATATTTTGCCTGATAAAAGGCTTCGCGAAGCATCCCCATAATGCCCATTCGGGTAATGGAATCCTTATTTCCCTGACTGTGAATTCGTTTAGGGTTTTCACCAAAAGCGACCTTCAACCCAGCAGTTTCTTGAATAATCATTTTGGAGATGTTCACACCATGGGTTTTGATTACTGACGTGGTTCCTCCAATTACATTCGCACTTCCTGGCATAACGTGAACAGTCGTAATTCCATACTGAATGGCATCCTGGAATCCAGGGTCAAAAGGATGGACCCCGTCTAGTGCACGGATATGGGGAGTTAATGGTTCGACTGTCTCATTGGCATCATTGCCTGCCCAACCAGTTCCTTCATCATATAAGCCAAGGTGGGTGTGAACATCGATAAATCCAGGAAATAAATATTTTTCATTACATTCTATCACTTTCCCGTTTTCCGGTACGGCTAATCCTTTGCCAATCGTGTTTATTTTTCCATTTTCGGTTATCACATCCGCATTATTTATCGGAGCTGATGTGATGGGATACACCGTTGCGTTTCGAAACATTACTATTCCCATAGAAGACTCCTAATTTTCTGTCATTACTTTGATTGTAATATGTCGGACAGAGCGTCATCAAGATGGGAAAATAAAAAATTATAGCCTTTATCTTCTAATTTTATCGGGAGCACCTTTTGGCCCTCCAACACGAGCACACTCATTTCTCCAAGCGCCATCTTCAAAGCAAAACCTGGTGTCGGAAACCAGTGTGGGCGGCCCATTACTTTTCCAAGCGTTTTACCGAAATCTTTCATTTGTTTTGGATGCGGTGCCACTACATTCACTGGTCCTTCAACCCCTTTATTTTCCAAGCTAAAAGCGATAGCGCCAACTACATCTTTAATATGCACCCAAGACATCCATTGTTCACCGGAGCCAATTTTTCCGCCAACAAACATTTTGTAAGGCAGCATCATTCTAGGTAGTGCACCTTCTTCTTTATCTAAAATAATCCCGAAACGTGTAAGCACCATACGGACCCCTTCTGTCTTCACTTGCTCCGCTTCCTTTTCCCAGGCATAAACGGTAGAAGCAAGAAAATCAGATCCAGGAGTTGTGTCCGCCTCGGTGAATGTTTGTGCCTCTGAAGTCCCGTAAAAGCCAATGGCACTTGCATTCACCAACACTTCTGGTTTATTTTCCAACGAACCGATAATTCTATTGATTTCTTTTGTTGAAGAAATGCGACTCTCCACTATTTTCTTTTTCTGCTCTTCCGTCCAGCGACCGCTGTTGATGGACTCGCCTGCTAGATTGACTATAGCATCCATGCCATCTAAACTTACTTCTGGAGTGGAAGATTCTTTTAGCCACTCTACATAGGTGACATTTGCTTTTTCCTTTTTATTAGAGGTGTTTCGCGTTAAAATAAAGATGGAATGTCCTTTATCAATTAAATGGTCTGTCAGAGCTTGACCAACAAGCCCCGTACCGCCTGCAATGGCAATCTTCATCTATATCACCCTCCATAGAGAATATCTTACATACTATATTAGTTCTTTTCCCTAATTATCCTTTTTTTAATACGGCGCAATGTGCTATGAAACGGAGTGAGAGCAGAAATGGGTAAAATAACAAAAATATCGGTTCAGCAAAAAAACAAGGAAAGATTCAATATTTTCTTGGATGAGGAGTACGCGTTTGCTGTGTACGAAGCGACGCTATTAAAATTCCAGCTAGTAAAAGGCAAGGAACTAGATGAACTGGATATAGAAGAAATCCTCTACAGCGATCAAATCAACAAAGCATATAATGCTGCGGTTCATTATCTTTCTTTTCGGATGAGGACAGAAAAAGAAATAGAAGAGTATTTGAAGGAAAAAGAATATGAATCGTTCATTAGTAAAGAAATAGTCTTAAGACTGCGGGAGCAGGGGTACTTGAATGACAAGGAATTCGCAAATGCATATGTAAGGACTCAAGTGAACACGACCTTGAAGGGCCGAGGCGTCATGGAACAGGAATTGCTTGAAAAGGGTGTCAGCAAGGATATTATTGTGGACGTGCTTGAAGCGGAGTATAGCCAAGAGACAGAGCTTGAGCATGCGGTAAAGCTTGTGTTGAAGTATGCACCTAAATACAAAAAAGACTCTTTTAAAATCATGATCCAAAAAGTGGAGCAGGCTTTAGTGAGAAAGGGATATGCTTTTTCCGTCATCCAAACAGCGCTGGAAGAGGCGGAACTTGAGGAGGATACATCAGAAGAGTGGGAAGCAATTGTAAAACAAGCGGAAAAATACCACCGAAAATACGTAGGGCTTGAAGGGTACCAATATAAGATGAAGATGAAGGGCGCCTTGTATAGAAAAGGATTCGGAATGGACCTTATTGATCGGTGGCTGGAGGAGAATGAGGGGAATTAACTTTAATCAAAGGATAAAAGCAGCAAAATGGTAGACCATTCCTCCTTAGTTGTACAAGTTCGCTTGGGAAATGTAGAAGTAAATTCGGGAAATGTAGAAGGTCTATTCAAAAGTGTAGAACAATTAACTTTAGAGGTAGAAGTTACTTATACTTCTCTAAAAAAATAGCCGCTTTGGACATCCCGTGTTCCAAGCGGCTGCTTTTAACTCATATCTGTATCTCCAACTGGTCATCCTGAGCAACAATCATCTCAGCGACTTCTCTAGGAGATTTCAACCTGGACTTGTCCTTAATATGATTAGTCTCATCCCAAAAAGGCGTGTCCATTCCGCCCATATAAGTTGCGATGATACGGATTTGTCCTTCTAATTCTTTTTGTAAGCTTTCGGTAAAACCGCGGACTGCAAATTTACTTGCAACATAGACGCTTTCATTCACTTTTCCTTTTTGACCGGCAGTGGAGATGATGTTCATGATTTTGCTATTCTCTTGCTTTAACAAATGAGGAAGTAATTCTTTCGTTAAAAATATGGTCCCTAATACGTTCGTCTGAATGGCTGTTTCAATCTCTCCATAATCTAAATTTGTTAACGGACCGAAGCAGCCTGCACCAGCATTGTTCAGTAAGTAGTCTACAGTATGTTCGGAGATAATCTTACTTACCGCCTGTTTAACATTTTCTAAACTGCCAATATCCATCTGGTAGGCGAAGGCCTTTGCTCCCAAAGATAGAATTTCTTCTTTTACAGCTTCCAAAGGATCTAACCTTCTGCCAGTCAATATTATCGTGTGACCCTTTTTAGCGTAAGAAAGTGCCAATTCCTTTCCGAGGCCTGTACCGGCACCTGTGATCAGTATTGTTTGCATGCAAATCACCTTTTCATAATAGCTTTTTGTAATGTCAGAATCGTGCTATTCTTATTTTATATAGATTTTTTAGGGGGAAAGCAAGTGGAACAGGAAAAACGCTACAGTCAGATGACATCTCATGAGTTACATCAGGAAATCGCCATGTTAAAAGAAAAGGCGCGAAAGGCGGAACAACTTGGTATTGTAAATGAGTTTGCAGTATTGGAACGAAAGATTACGATGGCAAAAGCTTATATGTTAGATCCAGAGGACTTCAATCCAGGAGATGTGTATGAAATAGAAGGTGATCCTGGTGTTCATTTTAAAGTAACCTATATGAACGGAGTTTTTGCATGGGGACATAGAATTCACGGCGATACTACTAGCAAGGAAGAAGAAGGCTTGCCAATATCCATGCTCATGAACGAAAAAAGCAAAGAAGCGTAAGGCCTCTTTGCTTTTTTGCTTAGTTAAGATCTTTTTCTTGTCTGCACTTCTAAGATCTGGATATTCTGAGCTTGTTGCGTCTCACCGTTTACTTGACGGAACGAGTGCTTAGAATGGGCATTAGGCTGCGGAAACGGGTGGTCATTTAACGTAAAAGGATTACTGCGTGATGGCTTGTGATTTTGTTTTGCCATGATAACAACCTCCTATTAGTTAGGGTAGCTTCGAATTTCATAGCGGTAGAAACCGCTATAAATACGAAAAAACCTTATCCACAAAGTTTAGAATGTATCTTCTTCTCTGGCACCAGAAGCACGCATGCGCTCCTGTGGATGCGTATTAATCGTTCCATTAGCACGCTTTGAAGCATATTCAGACTTTGCACGACCTTCCCCTTCAAACTTGTTGTCGTTAGGGTTCGGAAAGTTTCTCGCTTTGTTCCTCATGCGACTCGCCTCCTCGGTAAGTGGATGCTGGCTGAGTAGCCGAACATCTATCTTTAATATTGGATTTTAGAAGTGATTATATGTAATGATAAGCATAGTGAAATTAAACCAAAACTAAAACGGAGTGTTTATATGGAACAATATTTTGAACGTCTGGCTGATCGTCTGATGGAAAAGAATTCTGCCTTACCTTATGATAAGGCGAGAACTTGGGTGGAGCTTTTATGGGAGGATTTTGAGAGCTCCTATGCTAAGGCAGGATATGAATATAAGGGGAAGGACATGACAGAGAGAATGGTCATGCAGATCATTGATCGTCATGGAGATCGCCTTCATGAGTTTTTTTCGAATAATCCAAAATACAAGCATCTTTTGAATTCCGATGATCATCTGACACACTAAAAGACCGCTCGCCCATCGTTTGGGCGAGCGGTTTAGTCTATATTTGGAATGATCTCTAGTTTTGTTCGTAACTTTTCTTCGCTGAAAATCCATCCTGTATACGAGCTAATAATATTGAGGTTATGATCAAGCTGTACAATGGCCACAAAAGGATAATAATCTTTACTTCGGTATCTTAGGTCGATGAAACGGACCTCATAATGGTCATCGTATTCTTCCATTTCCCACCGGTATACAGGAGAGAAGGAAAGAAATGCAGAAACATTGTCGTCGAATTTTGCCGCTTCAATAATGGCGTTTTCAGGAAGCGGTACTTTTTCAAACGTATCGTGAATGAAGATTTGATACTTGACTGCCCTGGCGACGTAAAAATTATCTTTAGTAGTAATAGCTAAATGCCATTGGTTCCAATATAGTGTCGGTGAAATGATGGTTTGTTTCACACTTGGAATGATTTCCCGCACTTGTTGCAACACTTTTTGCTGCATTCGATATCGCAGCACATAATAGGCAATTAATATGCCGTATATCGCCAGAAATGTGTAGCCTGGGTGAAATCCAGCTCCCCAGAGGACAAGTCCGGCAATATGAAAGCCGAATATTACGGGGTCAAAGGTATTAATAATTCCAAGTGCCACCCATCTTTTTGTAAAAGGACGGAGAGCCTGTGTCCCATAAGCGTTGAAAATGTCGACAAAAACATGAAGGATTACGGCTATAAATGTCCAAATCCATAAATAAAGAAAATTTGCTTCTGGTATAAACAAATAAATGGCCGGTGCTATAAGAATCGGCCAGAGGCACACTGCTGGAATGGAATGAGTAATTCCACGGTGATTTCTAATATATGTCGCGTTATTTCTGAATTTCAAAATGGTATCCGTGTCCGGAGCCTGTGAACCGATTACTGCTCCCATCATGATGGCTGTTGCTGTTTCAGGGCTACTTGCTACAAATGGATCAATAGTAGCCATGGATCCAATCGCAATACCCATTACAACATGTGTTCCAGTATCCAATGGTGGGCCTCCTTTCCGGCTGTTTAGAAAAACTGGCACAATCTATTTTTTATTTAGTCTGATGCAAAAGGGGTGTTTTCAAACATGATAACAAAACAGTTGCATATTTTCATTCAATATCCTATAAAGGAAACAGTGACTCTTCAATATGAAGAAACGATGCATCGCGTTCTGCAAGCAATGAACCAAATGGGAGCAAATGAGTATCATTGGACAAAAGCTGGTTCTGAAAAAGGAGCTGCTTACTATCGTGAATCTTTTCTACTTCCAACTGAATCGCATTATTTTGCCATGAAAGCATTGCGTGGTTCCAAGCAAAGCAATGTTTTTCATGAACTGTCCCAATATATTGACACAGAGGTAGGAACGGTTGAATATATAGGCTTGAAAATTTCTAGCTAAAACATGGAGGTTTATTTTGAAAAAAGAAAGTACTCATCACGAACGACTAGATGACTTTGATATATATGGCTTTCAAGAAGATTTAATTACTTGGTTTGAAAGGGAGCAAAGAGATCTGCCATGGCGTAAGGATCAAGACCCCTATAAAGTATGGGTATCAGAAATCATGCTCCAACAGACAAAAGTGGACACAGTTATCCCTTATTTTAATTCCTTTATTGAACAATTCCCAAACATCCAAAGCTTGGCTGAAGCAGAAGAGGACAGGGTGTTAAAGGCTTGGGAAGGTCTTGGTTACTACTCTCGTGCAAGAAATTTGCAAACTGCGGTCAGGGAGGTCTATGAAAGCTATGGAGGGATTGTACCTAATACGCCTAAGGAAATCTCCACATTAAAAGGAGTGGGCCCGTACACAACAGGAGCGATTCTTAGTATTGCGTATGGTGTTCCTGAACCAGCCGTGGACGGTAATGTCATGAGGGTATTATCTCGAATACTTTTGATAAGAGATGATATTGCCAAGCCTAAGACCCGGAAAGTTTTTGAAGAAGTGATTCGGGATCTTATTTCAAAAGAGAACCCGTCGTTTTTTAATCAAGGGTTGATGGAACTCGGTGCAATGGTCTGCACACCAACCTCACCTTCCTGTTTATTATGTCCGGTCCGTGAACATTGCCGTGCTTTTGCAGAGGGAGTTCAACGGGAGCTTCCTGTAAAAACAAAAAAGAAATCAACAAAGCAGATTGCACTTGTTGCAGGAATTTTCAAAGATAATGACGGACGATTTTTAATTCATAAGAGGTCAAGCGAAGGGTTATTGGCTAACCTGTGGGAGTTCCCTAATTTTGTGAAAGTAGATGAGCTGGGAACGGCCAAGCAGCAGTTACAGCAATTGATGAAAACGGAGTATGGTTTGAATATTACACCTGGTGAATATGTTTGCGATATTAAACACGTCTTCTCTCACTTAGTATGGGATGTAAATGTTTACGTTGGAAGCTGGGAAGGAGAGCTTCCTGAGGGAAGTGACCTTGTAGCGGTAACGGCAGAGGAAATGAAGGAGTATGCATTTCCTGTTTCGCATCAGAACATGTGGAAGGAATACATCAAGGTGATGGAATAAGCAAGGAGGATCAACCATTTTCGGTTGATCCCTTTTCATGTTCAGTCATAACTTATTCGAGTTCCGTGTGTCCAATCAGCTTCATGACGTTGAAATCCGCCACGCGCTTCAATTTCCTTCACAATCTCCATGTGAATGCTCTGACCCTCTGCATTTAAATAAGGGACCATTTGTTGTAAGGAATGATGAAAGTAAGCCAGTTCGCTGTCTTTCCATTCTTTTTTGGAATGCATCGATAGTTCCGTCATATCACGTCCAACGTACATAGCTTCTGCCTCCTTTATGGCAATGTTTATGCTGTTATTGTTTGATGAATCAATAAGGCTTATACTGAAAGATATTATATATAGTTTCCATACATAAAGGAGTAGAGAAAATGACTAACAAAGTAGCATTAGTAACGGGAAGCAGCCGTGGTATCGGGAAGAAAATTGCGTTGGAACTGGCTAAGGACGGCTATAACATTGTCATCAACTATAACCGGAGTAAATCAGCTGCACAAGAAACAGCAGCCGAAATCGAAGCGCTGGGTGTAAAGGCACTGACTGTGAAGGCAAATGTCGGACAGCCGGAAAAGATTAAAGAAATGTTTGTGAAAATAGACGAAGAGTTTGGTCGTCTTGATCTATTAGTGAGTAATGCCGCATCAGGTGTGCTGCGCCATGTCATGGAATTAGAGGAGTCTCACTGGGATTGGACAATGAATATCAACTCAAAAGCATTATTGTTTCTAGCGCAGGAGGCAGCAAAACGAATGGAGAAAGTAGGCGGCGGTAAAATTGTCAGCATCAGCTCTTTAGGCTCCATCCGCTATTTGAAAAATTACACAACTGTTGGAGTGTCCAAGGCTGCCATTGAAGCATTGACTCGTTATCTTGCCGTCGAGCTTGCAGATAAGAATATTGTGGTAAATGCAGTGTCAGGCGGGGCAGTGGATACGGATGCGTTGAAGCACTTCCCAAATAGAGAAGAGCTGCTTGAAGATGCAAAGAATAACACACCTGCAGGACGAATGGTAGAGCCTGATGACCTGGTGAATACGGTGTTATTCTTACTATCTGATCAGGCTAGCATGATTCGAGGACAGACGATTATCGTGGATGGCGGAAGGTCTTTACTTGTCTAAAATATACAGAAAATAATTTTTAATTTTTTTGTCATAGTTTCCTTTCGAAATGGTTATCTTAAATTTCGTGGAGGTGATAAACAATGGCAAACAACAACCAACCAAACCAAGCTAAAACAGCTTCTGGTACAAGCATTCAACACGTGAAACAACAAAATGCTCAACAAAACCAACAACAATACGGTGCTGAGTATGCGAGCGAAACTAGCGCGCAACATGTGAAACAACAAAACGCTCAAGCTGCAGCGAAAAAGAACCAACAAAACCAACAACAATAATTAAGCAATAACACGAAGCACTCCTTATCATATCGATATGGAGTGCTTCTTCGTTGTGGAGAACGAAATTCCTTGTGGGGTCTGACCCCTTTTCGTTCGTCAAAATTTGACAAACCCTTTAGTGGTAGCAAGCCTTCGACGTTAGGTTTGATTCTCCTGTGGGGGTCTGACCCCTTAAGCAAAATTTTTTGCTCGACAAAACTTCCCTCAGCTCAACATATGTAGTCAAAGGGATTGAGAGGTGGGGGAAGAATGTTATGAGTAGAGGGTATGGTATTTGGTAAGGAGGAGGATTTTGTGGTGGATAGGTTTGATGTGGCGGTGGCGGAGCAGTTAAAGACGATGGATAGATTGTTGTTACTTCAGGGAGAGATTGAGCAGAATGAAAAGGTGATAGAACAGCTGGAGCAATTAGAGGAAGAAGCCGAAAAGCTAAGAAAATTAAAAGAAGACATAGCGAAGATGAAAGAAGAATTAGCAGAAATTCAATCCATTTTTGAAACGCAAACAGAAGAGGCAATTAAATCTTTTCACTTGCAGGAGTCTTTTTAATCGAATAATTTTAAATTAAATCAGAGTTTATTTAGAGCGGTGGAGCTATCTTCTTTTTATAAAGATGGCTCTTTTGTTTTAAAATCTCACGGGAACCGTTATAATAGTAGAAAATGGTTTGCTTTTAGCTGAGAAGTGCGGGCATAGAATAGAAAGAAGGGGAAGAGGAATGGGTTGTCCCAAAGAAGGTGAAACAATACAAATACATAGCTATAAGCACAACGGTCACATTCACAGAGTGTGGGATGAAACGACTGTGCTTAAGGGGACGCAAAACCTTGTTATTGGTGGAAACGACAAAACCATTGTGACAGAGTCGGACGGTAGAACCTGGGTCACAAGAGAACCAGCAATTTGTTATTTTCATGGAAAGCATTGGTTCAATATCATCGGCATGATCAGAGAAGATGGGGTGTACTATTATTGCAATATCAGTTCACCATTTATAGCGGATGATGAAGCGTTGAAATACATAGATTATGACTTAGATATAAAAGTGTTCCCTGATATGACGTTTATTTTGCTTGATGAAGATGAGTACGAGAAACACCGTAAAGAGATGAACTACCCAGAGGTAATTGATAAAATCCTAAAGAGTAATGTCCAAACGTTGATTTCGTGGATTAGGCAGCGAAAAGGTCCGTTTGCTCCGGACTTTATTGATTTATGGTACGAGCGCTACCTCACATACAGAGGATAGTTTCATGCAAAAGGCAACTGGTAACTTGATATGCCAGGCCTTTTTTGTTTTATGGCTAATTAATGAGTGTTCCCTAGCTGTTGATTGGAGCACAGAGCGAAGACTCCTCGAAAATGCTACGCATTTTCTTCGTGCGATATATCGCTGCCGAAGCTTTCCTTGTCCTGAGGGAGATAGCGGTAGGTTGAGACCCCTGAAGCGTTGAGAGGAGGCTCAAGCACCGCCCCTAGGAAAGCGAAGCCCAGTGCGGAAATCAACAGCGACGTTTTTTAGAAATAATAAATACATGTTTCAAATTGAAAAGAGGAAGCTAAAAAGAAAAGATAGCAGTCATCATTTGGGAGGAAGTCAATTGGATAGTATAAAACGGTACATGCAATTTGTGAAACCGTATCGGTGGCAAATTGTCGGTACCATACTTATAGGAATGTTGAAATTTGGGTTGCCATTATTAATTCCTTTATTATTGAAATACGTAGTCGATGACATATTGCTTGTAGACGGCCGCTCAGCAGAGGAGAAAACAAACGAGCTGCTTTTAATCATGGGCGCAATTTTTATAACATTTTTGGTGTTAAGACCGCCGATTGAATACTACAGACAATATTTTGCACAATGGACAGGCAGCAAGGTCTTATATGATTTAAGAGATAAGTTGTTTGATCATATTCAAAGGTTGAGCTTGCGTTTTTATGCGAATAACCGGGCAGGGGAAGTCATTTCGAGGGTCATTCATGATGTCGAACAGACCAAGAATTTTGTTATCACCGGTTTGATGAACTTTTGGCTCGACTTAGCGACCATTTTAATTGTCATCGTAATTATGTTCCAAGTCGACATCACGTTGACGCTTGTATCCATTATTTTATTTCCGTTTTATGGCTTCTCGATTAAGTATTTCTACAGTCGTCTGCGCCACCTTACAAGGGTTCGTTCACAGGCGCTTGCAGAGGTACAAGGGCACTTGCATGAACGGGTCCAGGGAATGCCTGTCATCCAAAGCATGGCGATTGAGGACTATGAGCAGGAGCAATTTAAAAAGCAGAACACAAACTTTCTGCAAAAAGCATTGGATCATACAAGTTGGAACGCGAAGACTTTTGCAGTAGTCAATACGATAACGGATATTGCTCCGCTTTTAGTAATCGGGTACGCGGGTTATCAGGTTATAAATCAGGGGCTTACGGTAGGGGAAATGGTCATGTTTGTAGCCTATATTGATCGCCTTTACAATCCGTTGCGCCGATTGATCAATTCTTCCACAACGTTGACGCAATCAATTGCATCCATGGACCGAGTGTTTGAATTTGTGGATGAAAAATATGATATTACTGACAAGCCGAATGCCGTAGAATGTAAGACTGCACGCGGTGAAGTCAGCTTTGAAAATGTTTCTTTTAAATATGAAGAAAATGAAGAGTATGTTTTGAAGAACCTTTCGTTGCAAGTACGGGAGGGGGAAACGATTGCCCTAGTTGGGATGAGTGGTGGTGGAAAATCTACCTTGGTAAGCTTGTTGCCACGATTCTATGATGTAACAGAAGGTAAAATCAAGCTAGATGGAGTAGACATTCGCGATGTCACCGTTCAGTCGTTACGAAAACAAATTGGGATTGTATTGCAGGACAGCATTTTGTTCAGTGATACCGTTCGTGAAAATATTGCACTTGGTAAACCTGACGCAACAATGGATGAGATTATGGAAGCGGCCAAAGCTGCCAATGCTCATGATTTTATCTCAAGCTTGCCTGAGGGCTACGAAACGAAAGTGGGAGAGCGCGGTGTGAAGCTTTCTGGTGGCCAGAAACAGCGTGTTGCCATTGCCCGTGTATTCTTGAAGAATCCGCCAATCCTTGTAATGGATGAAGCAACATCTGCACTTGATCTTGAGAGTGAACATTTGATTCAGGAGTCGCTGGAACGTTTGGCGGCCAACCGGACAACCTTTGTCGTTGCTCATCGCCTATCAACCATCACCCATGCAAGCCGCATTGTGCTGCTTGAGCACGGTGAGATTGTGGAAGTCGGTTCTCATGAGGAATTAATGAGGAAAAAAGGTCACTATTATAATTTGTTTACGATACAAGAAATAAGCTAATTTCTGTGAGTCAACCTTTAGCGGATCTTTTTCTGCTGGAGGTTGTTTTTTTTGTTTGGGGGAGTTTTGGGGATCTCCAGCAGATGGCTGCGGCCATTAGGGGTTCTACCATTTTGAGGCGATCTTCTGCCACTTTAGTGGTAATGTTATACCGTTCAGAGCCGACCTTCTACATTTCCCGGATTACCTTCTACATTTCCCAAGCAACCTTCTACATTAAAGCAATTTTCCCCATAAAAAAACACCTCCCCGCCTTATTAAAAAGCAGGAAAGTGTCCTATTCTTCTTCATTTGCCCCAATTTCGAACTCATTATCACCCACATGGTACTTCTGGAAGCTATCGATCAATTTGTCCAAATGCTCCAATTGATCGCTATAATCAATGATCTTAGAGACAAGCGGGAACAGGTGGTACCAGACTTCTACATCGCCTTCATATTCGCACCAGTTGTCTTTATGAGCCATAAATTCATCAATAAATTGCTGTTTGTTAAAGCGTTCTTCTTCGTACATTTCTGAGGTGTTATGCTGTTTTATTTTGCCGACGAATTTTAACAAGATTTGCTCGTGCAGGTTAACCAAGTGATCCAATTCTGCTTTAATGTAATGCTGGTACTCTACCGGCATATGGTGCAGTTCGTTTTCTAACCTGTGCAGCATTTTTAATGTATATAAAGCCCGGTTGCTAGTTACAATTAGTTGTCTGAAAATAACAAGCTTTCGAGCTTTGGAGCTTGAATTTTTTAATGTAGGAAAGTAAGTTCTTTCTTCCTTATACAGCATAAAAAGTTGTTCAAGCTTGAGCACTCGTTGATGCAGCATTTCAATATCTGTTTTCAAGAGATGGTGTTCCGTGCCGTGGCGCATGTTGATTCGAATCCACTTTATGATGTCTTCTGTCGTTAATTTTACCTTGTAATAAAGCCTTGTTTCATATTTTGGCGGTAGAAAAATCAGGTTGACTAGAAAAGCACAAAGGATACCTATCATGACGGTTGAGAAACGTATTAGTGCAAATTCAAAAAAGTTTTCCCCAGGGCTTTCCATAATCGCGATAACGGTTACTAGAGCTAGTGGAATGGTATTTTCAATTTTTAGTTTTAAGTTGATTCCAATTACAAAAATGGCTGTCAAACCGATGATAAAAGGATCATTTCCGAATAGTAAGGAGAAGATGATGGCTAAGATTGCCCCAATCAGGTTGGCCTGAACGTGTTCAATAATAGATTGATAAGATTTATAGATGGATGGTTGGATAGCAAAAATCGCTGCGATTCCTGCAAAGAAGGGCGTGGGGACGTCAAGCCACTCTGCCACAAACAAAGCAAGGGTGATCGCGATACCGGTCTTGACTATACGGGCACCAAATTTCATTTTAAAATAAGTCCTTTCTTGTCTTTCCGAATTTTATAGCCTATTTTTTTAAAAGTTAAACACTTAATAGTATATGTCGCAAGTGTGGTAATCATGTTATTCGATATTGTACTATACACCGTTTCCTTAAGTAGCGCAAGCAGAAATTTGACAGTAAAAAGCCCGCAAATTGAAGTTTGCGGGACTGTCTAATTTTATCTTTGTGACGTCCGTTCCAGGCGCTTCGCTTGCCTGCGGGCGGTCCGTGAGCTTCCTCGGCTTTCCCAAATCTAATGAAAAAGTTTTTGATATTATATGTTGTTTAGACACCGCTGTTGATTTCCGCAAATGGCTTCGCTTTCCGCGGGGCGACCTTGAGCTTCCTCGGGCTGCGCCCTGCGGGGTCTCAATATTGTCGCTACTCCCCCGCAGGAGTCTTCGCCATTTGCTCCAATCCACAGCTAGCAATGTCTATCCACTTGATAATTTAAGCGGTTTCGGCTTACGCCTGCGGGGTCTCACCTGTCCCTTCCTCCCGCGGGCGTCTGCGCGCCTTCCACTTCAATCAACAAGGATGCTATAATTCACAAATCTTTTTCTGAAAAAAAACCCGCAAAATTATGCGGGCTGTAGTAAAGAGATAAATCATTCTGTGGATACTGCTGGGTCTGCCTGTTCTTTGACAGGGTTGACTTGCAGGAAGAAGTCTGCCGGGTTGTCGAGCATTTGCTTGATTTCTGCGGCTTCTTCTAGTTGGTGTTGATCTAAAAGTGATTGATGATAGATAGACAGTAACTCCACAACATCCTTCAAACCAACTTCATTAAGTGGTTCGATATTCACTTTAGCACCTTTTGCGATACGGCGTTGAAGTGCTTCTTTCGTCAAGCCCATTTCCGGCTGGTGACGAAGGTAGACGGTACCACCTGTCATACCTGCGCAGATCCATGGACCAGGGTCACCAAGGACAAGGCCTCGACCATTCGTCATGTACTCAAAAGCAAAGCCTTTAATATTGGCATTGACTCCAAGGTTTCCATGTTCAACAGCTGGGATAGGATTCGTAACTTTCCCACCGATAATCATGTCTGCCCCGGAAAGGCGGATACCTGCACGAGCGTCGGCGTTTCCTTGCACAACAAGCGCTCCTTTTTGTGCGCCGTAACCAAAGCCTTTTCCGACAGAACCGTTATAGAACTTGCCGTCTTTCCCTTTATATTTGAAGACAAAGATGCTTCCTCCGAATGCGGTTTTACCGATGCCATCCTGTGCGCCACCCTCAACCTTGATGTTGATACCGGTGGAGTTGTAGGCACCAAGTCCGTTACCTGGAATGGAGCCTTTGTTGTAGCGAAGTTCCACTTCAGGAAGATCAAGGTAAGAGCCGTCCAAGCGTCCGCGTACACGGTGGCAAGAAACGCGGCTTCCAAGGACACGTTGTTCTGCTGTAACCGCATCAAATTGACGAGATTGATGCAAATCGCTTTCTTGGTAATCGAGATATTCCGCACCAGCTGCTACAAGAAGTTTTTCTTTCTCCATGCTTGCCGCCACTTCTTTTTGTGCTAGCTGTGGCACGTCTAACGTATGAAGCAAGTTGGATAGGTCCAGCGATTCCAAGCCACGCGTCTGCTCGAGAAGGTCAGAGCGGCCGACGATTTCCTGCAGGTTATCAAAGCCTAAAGAAGCGGTTAATGCTTTCAGCTCATCACCAAAAGCAGTGAAAAGATTCATCAAGCCTTGTACGGCAAGATCAGATTGTCTAGGAACAAAGCGACGAAGACCGTGGTCTTTCGCTTGTGCTTCGGATTCGATTTGTGTTGCAATACCAACGTGACATGTATCAAGGTGACAACCGCGGCACGTTGTACAACCGATGGCAATCATGGAAAGAGTTCCGAAACCAATACGGTTGGCACCTAATAGCATAACCTTCATGCAGTCTAGGGCACTCTTGATTCCGCCGTCCGCCCAGATTTCCACTTTGTTGCGGAGACCGGATTCAATCAACGCGTTGTGCGCAGCTTTTACACCAATTTCAACTGGTAAACCTACATATTGAAGGGCGTGGATTCTTGCTGCCCCTGTACCGCCGTCAAAACCACTGATGGTAATGATGTCAGCGCCAGCTTTTGCGATTCCGACTGCAATCGTACCGATATTAGGAACAACCGGTACTTTCACTGCCACTTTCGCCTGATCGTTGGCTGTTTTCAACTCGGCAATCATCTGAGCCAAGTCTTCGATAGAATAAATGTCATGGTTATTGGATGGGGAGATTAAATCCGATCCAATCGTTGCGTTACGTGCTTCGGCGATTTTGGCTGTAACTTTTGATCCAGGCAAGTGTCCTCCTTCACCAGGCTTTGCTCCTTGACCAATCTTGATTTCCAAAAGGTTCGAGGAGTTAAGCAGCTCGGCATTTACTCCAAAACGTCCGGATGCCACTTGCTGTCCGCGGGTTTTTGGATATTTTCCAAGCATATCTTTGATTTCGCCGCCCTCACCATTCAGGCTGACCATGTTCAGCTTATCTGCTGCTTCGGCATATGCTCTGAATGCAATCTCATTCTGTGAACCGAAGGACATGGATGCAATGACGAATGGCAGATCGTGTGCGCCTACCCCGATATTCACTTTTTCTTTTGCAGGTTGTTTGCCGGAGACCCTCAAGTCAGTCAAATGACGAATGGTAATAGGGTTTTTCGTTTCTTGTTCATCCAGCTTTTCACGATAGTCATCGTATGTTCCGTTCTTTGCCACATCCCCGATTGCTTTCCAGATACGAGGGAAGAGATGGAACGATTTTCCAGGGCGAGCTTTTTCATCTTCAAAGTCCACTGCACGGTCTGCAGCATCCTCTTTTAATTTTGTAAAATTAAAGCCGAGCTTATCAGAGCCGAGGAAATTAACGATTCCAAGTGAATCCTCGATTTCTTTATGAAGGCCGATTGCAGAGAATAAGCGACCGTATCCTCTTAATTCATGGATACCAATTGTGGAAATAACTTTTTCCATACCTTTCGTCATTGCCCCGAAAAGGTTCACAACAGGCTTAGTTGTCTCATCACTCACTGTACCGAATAGTAGGTACGGACTGATGGCATTTGCACCAAGTCCAATTGCCACCATCACATCATGAAGAGAGCGGATGGCACCGGAACGAAGCAGTAGTGCACATTTACGGCGATATTGATGTTGAACTAACTCTTCATTAATCGCTGCCGTCACAAGATGCGGATCCAACCAAAGCTGGCCATCCTTATGTGCTTGGGCATCGTCGATGATTAATAATGTTTTGCCATCTTTTACAGCGTCTAAGGCTTCGGCTTTTAAACGGTCCAAAGCAGATGTGATATCTTCATCCGAACCACAGGTAGCATTTACGTAATAAGTCAGCCCTTGAGTTTGGAATTGGTTTACTACTTGGTCGTAGGAAGGCTGCCCCAATTCTGCAGCACAATCCATGGCAACCTGGCCTTCTACTAATAATGGAGAAAGAAGTTCCATTGTGTAACCATTCGGTACTTCGTCTTCTTTTTGAAGCGCAGGACGGGCACCTAGAACTGTTCTTGTGGAAAAGTGTTCTGTCTCACGATCACGGTCGATTGCTGGATTCGTTACGACTGCAACGCTTTCTTTTATAAAATCAGCAATATTATTGCGTCCTGGATTCATGGCAGCAAGCGGCACGTCATGACCAAGGGAACGAATCGGTTCTGCACCTTTTTCCGCCATCTGCTCAATTAACTGAATATGCTCACGGTCCCAACCAAAAGCTGCATAATGTCCGTTATGCACTTTTGCAAGGGGAGCGGTGGATACATAGTTATCAAGCTTTGGTGCATTCAAACGTTCAGCAAATCCTTCTACAGCAAACTTCGCGTTCATGCGCTGATAGACTTCTTCTTGATAGGCATGATAGTCATACACTTTAATCGTATCGCCATCCCATTTCATTCCAACTTTCTCGCCTGGGGAGAAGGGTTTCGGCTCTGCTGTGTATTCCGTTGTCGGAATGATACCAGGTTCTGATGAAAAATAATAAGAAGTTTCTGTTTGCAGCATCCAAACTGGACGCAAGCCAAGTGCATCTAGACTGAATACCGCTTCGTCTTTATTGCGGGAAATGATACCTGCAGGACCTTGTGCAAAGTGGCCCCATGTTTCACGCACATAAGTGTATAGGTCCTGTAAATGAGCAGGATAGCTTTTGATTTCATTGACAATCGGTGGGAATACAATATCAAGTGCTTCAAATAGTGTGAAGCCATCTCGAGAAATCAATGTGTCGATCGTTCTGTTTAAGTCCTGAGAATCACTACCTCCATTTGTCAGTGGCACGCCAATCATTGTTGCCTCGTCACGGAGTTTAGCAATCGTATTGATCTCTCCGTTATGGCCTAGGACGCTAAATGGTTGCACGCGAAAAAAGTTTGAAAGCGTATTAGTAGAATAGCGATTATGGCCAAGTGTCATCGTGGACGCTACAAGCGGGTTTGCAAGATCATGATAGAATTTCGGCAAAATATCGCCCGCACCCATTACTTTATATACTGCATGGTAGTTCGACAGGGAGGCGACATGCACGTCATCATTTTTTTCGATTTCAATGGCAGCTTGGAAGAGTTGCGCTTGTGTGCATTCTTCCTTTTCTGAAACAAGGGCAATCTGCCAGAACACTGGATCTTGGATGATTGCAATTGGTCCTAATGCTTCAGAAGAAGTAACGGTATCAGAAGCAAAAACTAGTTTAAAAGATTCTTTTTCTAAAATACTAGTAATCTCCTGTTTCACTTGGTCTACATCTACATGGTGATTGATGAAAAAGTGTCCGACTACGAAATCTTCGCGATCTACAAGTGAAGCGTCTTTGTCGGCTTTCTCAAGTTTCTCTTTCCATAGTGCACGGGGGATATCGATATGAATACCGACACCGTCTCCTTCACCATTAATAAAACCTGCACGGTGGTTCATTTTGACAAGAGCATCTATACAGTCATCAATATTTTTCTTTGTTGGGATTTTTTTCTTTTCTATAGCGGATACAATACCACATGCATCGTGTTCTGCGTTGTGAAAATCTTTAAATGTACTTGGACTCCAATTTTTCATATGGATTGGCTGTTAACTAGGGATAAAAGTGGGGACCCTAACTAGCCATTCACCTCCTGTGGTTTGATAGTTTGATAAGAAAAACCAATGCAGTTAGTTAGTAGTGTCTATCTGTTCTGCGTGAGGTAAGCTCGGCGGTTTTCTTATAAATAGGTAAAAAGTGAGGAAAAATAAATAAGGGAATTTTCAGACTTTAAATTATATACTAACATTTCAAACAATAAAAATCAATTTTTTATGCAAAAAGTTGAAGAGGTCATACATGTAGAAGGGAAGAAAAAGTGTTTATTTGTAAGCGTTTTCAAGCTTTAGTATAGAAAAAGACAGCGTGTTGGTGTACACGCTGTCTTGTATATTTATGCAGTTGCTAATTCTTTGAATGCGTGCTCCACAGCATCTAGTGTCACTCTTACATCTTCTTCGGTATGCTCGGTTGTCACAAACCATGCTTCGTATTTGGAAGGGGCAAGATTGATTCCTTGATTCAGCATCAGTTTAAAGAATTTTGCAAACTGTTCGCCGTCTGTATTTTCTGCCTGTTCATAGTTAACTACTGTTTCATCCGTAAAGTAGATGGTAAGGGCTCCCTTGAGGCGGTTGATGGTAATCGTGATACCGTACTTTTCGGCTCTTTCGAGAATACCTTGTTCTAGCAATGCTCCGATATGGTCTAGGTGTTCATAGACTCCTTCTTTTTGGAGTACTTCCAAGCAAGCGATTCCTGATAGGATGGATGCCGGATTACCTGCCATGGTTCCTGCTTGATATGCAGGGCCAAGTGGCGCCACTTTCTCCATAATCTCCGCACGGCCCCCATACGCTCCGATCGGAAGTCCACCGCCGATAATTTTTCCAAGCGCTGTCAGGTCGGGTTTGATTCCAAGCATGTCCTGGGCACCGCCATACATAAAGCGGAATGCTGTGATAACTTCATCATAGATAACTAGAGCGCCAGCTTCATGGCTGATGTCGTTAACGGCTTGTAGGAAGCCAGGTTTCGGTTCTACAATTCCAAAGTTACCGACGATTGGTTCCACAAGAACGCCTGCAATCTGGTCGCCCCATTTTTCCATCGCTTCACGGAACGGTTCTATATCGTTAAAAGGAACCGTGATTACTTCATTGGCAATGCTCTTTGGAACTCCAGCGGAATCTGGTGTTCCAAGTGTTGCCGGACCAGATCCTGCTGCAACAAGAACAAGGTCGGAGTGACCGTGATAGCAGCCGGCAAACTTGATGATTTTGTCGCGACCTGTGTAAGCGCGTGCCACACGGATTGTTGTCATTACCGCTTCTGTGCCGGAGTTAACGAAACGTACTTTGTCCATTCCAGGCATCGCTTCTTTCAGCATTTTTGCAAATTTCACTTCATGGGGAGTAGGTGTTCCGTATAGGACTCCGGTTTGTGCTGCTTTTGTAATTGCTTCTGTTATATGTGGATGGGCATGACCAGTGATGATCGGGCCGTATGCTGCCAGGTAGTCAATGTATTTGTTGCCGTCAACATCCCAGAAATAAGCTCCTTCCGCACGTTCCATTACGACCGGTGCGCCGCCACCAACGGCTTTATAAGAACGTGACGGGCTATTTACACCGCCGACGATATGTTGCAAGGCTTCTTCGTGTATTTGTTGTGATTTAGAAAAGTTCATGATTGATCGTGTCCTCCTATTGATTAAGGTAAATCAAATGATATGTTATTTTATCATGAATGTGGTGGGGATGTAATGGAGAATCGCTGGTGGAGCCAGGGGAAATGGGGAATAATGTCAGAAAAGGTAGGGAGCGGTTGGTTTTGTCATCGTAGAGCGGGAACGGTGCCAAAAGAGGAAGGGAGTAGTTGATTCTGTCTCGTAGAGAGTCAAGTCCATATTAATATTAATGTGTAAAAATAGTTACAACGAGATCTAAGGATTAATCCCCTATGACGACTGCCCCTCTGCATTTTCACCTTCACCGGTCGTCATACACTACCTATGACGACGTCACCTCTGCATTTTCACCTTCACTGGTCGTCATACACTACCTATGACGACGTCACCTCTGCATTTTCACCTTCACCGGTTGTCATACACCTCCTATGACGACGTCACCTCTGCATTTTCACCTTCACCGGTCGTCATACACTACCTATGACGACGTCACCTCTGCA
>NZ_JAAZWB010000049.1 GCF_012524115.1 Bacillus sp. RO1
ATCTCCACAAATGGCTTCGCTTTCCTAGGGGCGGTGCTTGAGCCTCCTCGCTCCGCTGCGGGGTCTCAAGCTACCGCTATCTCCCTCAGGAGTCTTCGCCTTTTGCTCCAATCAACAGCTGGTGCAATCCAAAAAATAAATGTATCTTTTAAACGAAAAAAGACCCGAACTAATTTAAGATTTTAAATTAGTTCGGGTTTTATTTAGACTAAAACACTTTTGTCCCAGCCTCTCTTTTTTTGTTATGATTCTTGTCAAACACCGCTGTTGATTTCCGCAAACGGCTTCGCTATCCTAGGGGCACTGGTGGAGCCTCCTCGTCTTCGCCTGCGGGGTCTCCACCTAGCGCGAACTCCCTCAGGAGTCTTTGCCTTTTGCTCCATTCAACAGCTGTGAATCCATAGGAACTTCATTTTCTTTATAACCTAATTATTTTTCATTGTTCCACTTAACAGAATAATGAGATAATGTAGTTGAGATGCAAAGGGGGATGACAGATGAGTATTACAATGGAAATGATTCATAGATGGGATGAAGAGGATTGTTTAAAGAAGTATCGTGAAGAATTTTACATAAAAGAAGGTTCTATTTATATGGATGGGAATTCGCTTGGGCTTCTTTCAAAAAGGGCAGAATCAGCACTTCTGAGCCTCTTGGATTCATGGAAACATCACGGGATAGATGGTTGGACGAGCGGGGAGGAGCCTTGGTTCTATTTTGCTGAAAAGCTAGGTGAATTGAGCGCGCCGCTTGTAGGTGCAAAAAAAGAAGAAGTGATGGTTACAGGTTCTACCACAAGTAATTTACATCAATTGCTTGCAACTTTCTATCAGCCAAAAGGGAAGCGGACAAAAATTGTTGCAGATGAGTTAAACTTTCCTTCCGATATTTATGCGATTCAAAGTATTTTAAAACTGAAAGGATTAAATCCAGAAGAGCACTTAATTAAAGTGAAGAGCAGGGATGGACATACCATATGTGAAGAGGATATCATCCGACAGCTTAATGAAGAAGTGGCCATTCTTATTTTGCCAACAGTTTTATATCGTAGTGGGCAGCTGTTTGATATACAGAAAATCACAAAAGCTGCTCATGAAAAGGGTGTTATTGTCGGTTGGGATGGATGCCATTCAGTTGGTGCCATTCCGCATGAATTTCACCTTTGGGATGTTGATTTTGCATATTGGTGCAATTATAAGTATTTAAACTCCGGTCCAGGAGGAGTTGGGGCATTGTTTGTCCATGAACAACACTTTGATAAAACACCTGGGTTAACAGGCTGGTTTGGATCGGATAAGCAAAAGCAATTTGATATGGAGCATTCGTTTACACCTGCTGCTACAAGTGGTGCCTATCAAATCGGGACACCTCATATCTTCAGCATGGCTCCGTTGCTTGGATCTTTAAAGATGTTTGAAGAAATTGGGATAATGAATATCAGGGACAAATCACTCCATCAAACTAGAGTGATGATGGAACTAATTGATCAAGAGCTTTCGGAATATGGATTCCATGTGACCAATCCAGTGGATGATGTTTGTCGTGGAGGACATGTTAGTCTAGAACATCCAGAAGCTGCACGCATATGTAAAGCATTGAAGGAGCTAGGAGTGGTGCCAGATTTCCGTAAGCCCAATATCATTCGACTTGCCCCAATCGCACTATACTCCACTTATAAAGATGTTTATCAGACAGTGCAGATTCTGCGAACTATTATGGAAGAAAAACATTATGAAAAATACTCCAACGAAAGAGAAGTAGTTGCTTAAGGAGGCAAGATTATGAGAATGTATGACATATCAAGGCCACTTAGTGAGGACACTCCAACATGGCCAGGTGATACTCCGTTTCACTATCATGTAAACTGGTCCAAGCAGCATACAGGATCGGTTAATGTGGGCAGTATAAAAATGAGTGTGCATACTGCAACCCATGTGGATGCACCATTTCATTTCGATGACAAGGGAAAGCGGATGGATGAATTGGACCCTTCTATCTTCAAAGGACCTGCCGTGGTTGTGGATGTGAGAGGGCATCATATAATAGAACGAAAGTATGTAGAAGAAGCTATTAACCAGCACCATGCAAAACGAATTCTTTTTAGAACGGATGCATGGAAGAGCGAAGGAGAGTTTCCGGAACAAATCCCAACACTTTCTTTAGAAGTGGTGGAAATGTTAAAGGAAATGGAAGTGCCTTTAATTGGTGTAGACCTTCCAAGTGTAGATGTGTTGGATAGTAAAGATCTACCCATCCATCATAGCTTGCATCAAGCCAACATTTGTATACTTGAAGGAATTGATTTACGTGAAATAAATGAAGGAGAGTACGAGTTGATTGCCCTGCCATTGAAAATAAAGGGTGCTGATGGAAGCCCGGTGAGAGCGGTACTCATAGAAAATATGTGGTAGAAATTTGCTTTCCCTTCTTTGTTTTCATAAAATAGACAGTAATCTATTATGGTGAGGTACAAGGATGAAAAAATGGCTAAAAATCAGTTTAGTTACCTTAGGAATTATTTTCGGTGTAGTAGCTGTAGCATGTCTATTTCTAGTTGCAACACCTTATAAATTAGTAAATGAAGAGAGCTTGGATTCGACAAAAGAGGTCACAGTAAAAGAAAACAGGAGTTGGATATCTTTCTTTCCAACCGAAGAAAATGATGAAGCTGGCATCATCTTCTATCCTGGAGGAAGAGTAGAAGCTGCTGCTTATGCTCCATTGGCTAGGATGGTGGCGGAGCAAGGGGTTCCTTTTATTATAGCAAAAATGCCTTTGCACCTTGCTGTATTCAATTCAGATAAAGCGGATAAGATCATTGACGAGTATGATGATCGGGAGTGGGTGATGGCTGGTCATTCCCTCGGCGGTGCAATGGCCGCAAGATATGTGGCCAACAATCCAGATAAGGTTACAGGTTTGATCTTAATGGCGGCATATCCTCCAGAAGATGACGATTTATCGTCATTTAAGGGGGAAGTACTCACATTCGAAGCCCAACTTGATGGTGTTATTGATGAGAAAAGGTTAACAGCGGCCGATTCCCTTCTACCATCACAGACTTATACGCTTATTATCCAAGGTGGCAATCATTCTCAGTTTGGAGATTATGGCCTACAAAAAGGGGATAATGAGGCAAGCATCTCAAAAGAAGAACAATGGAAACGAATCGTACAAGGAATCGTGAGGAGCTTTTAAGGCTCCTCTTTTTTATGCTCTAATTAATAATTCCCGTTCCTGTAATTTCCACTGTCACATTCGGTACGATCTCAATGGTGGGATACACTTCCCTCCATTTAATATCGTTCCAGATTTTATTATGATGAACCTTAATATGTTCTCCGATTCTTAATACATCACTTTTGGCATCTTGAATGATGTTAATCACTTCTTCGGACTGTGCCGTTAAATGCTGCGTTGCTTTTTCTTCGAGCTCCTTTACCTTTTCTTTATCCACCAAATGATTTTTTGGATACTCGGCAATAGCACCAGTTACTTTTAAATCTATTGTTACTTTAATAGCAGATGGAGAATGGACGCTTGTTTTTATATGACTTTTGGCTTTCGAGATACTTAATGTCATGTAACGATTTTGTAGATTTTCCTCTTCTGGATGAACAAGCATATTCACTTGTGCCACTTTGGCTTTTTCATTAGCAAGCAGTAGTAAGATTGTAGATTGTTTGTCGTCAAGAGTTATGCCGGTATAGGATCTATCGCTTATCAACCCCATACCAATTACTTCAATATCATTCATCTCAATTTTTTTTATTACAGGAAGGGAAAAGTCTGCGCTAGGATTAAACATCGTGGGACAGACAGTCTGAACGGTTTCATTATGAATAATGGTATTTTTCTCTGAATTCACCAAAAGATCCGAAATAGCTTCCGTTAAAAGGGTTTCTTTAATAGATTTCATATGGAGGATATCTTCTGCTTTTCCTTCCACTATGGCGAGCTTTGCACCGAGAGGAGCCTTTGGGTCACGATATAAAATATCAAGTATGGAATAGATATCCTTTTTTGCGAGTTCTTCCCCCATTAAATACACCCTCATTTTACTTGGTGAAAATTCTCCAGGTATTCGCTTATCCAGGCTTAATCGCGTATCTCTTAAAGTAATTCCCTGCCCCTCCACCACTGCAACCGTAGCTTGTCCAGGTTGTCCACCGACGCTTAATTTTTCTGTTTCTCGAATAGCAATATGAGAAACGATTTCATCACTTTCTCCCAGATCGAATGCAACGGTAAACACTAATTTCAAATCTTTTAAAAGCCGCTGATCCCAGCAGCCTGTCATAAGAAACATCGCCAATATCAAGCAAACCATAATGTGAAGCTTACGACGACTCATAGGTTTTCCTCCTGTTCGTTTTCTTTTTCAATAAGGCGATCAGCAAGAAAAGAAAGGGTAATATAAAGGCAAAAACGAAAATAATATATTGAAAAACTTTATTTATATCCTCAATAATAAATTTGTTTTGTAGAAAGAAGCCTGATATGAATATTGGTAAGACAATAATAGGTACAAAAGGTGCATGGGATTGTGTATGAAATAATTCCTTTAAGCCTTTGCTTGCTTGATATAAGTAAATAATGAAAGAGTTTGTCATGGGAATTACCCATATGGACAAGAATATAAGGTCAAGCCTTTCAATTACTTCAAAGGATATAGCCTTTAACATATACAAGACAGGCTCTGGAACTAGTGTGATTTCTTCTGGGCTGAAGATAATTAAACTTGTAAACACAAGAAAACCATAAATGAGCACAGTTGTTATATTGGCAAAAGTGAGCGTTTTTGCTGTCTTTTGTTTGTTTTTTATCATAGGGTAAATCAATAGGATGAGTTCAAAGCCTGTCAAAGCAATTAATACATCCTTGATTGCCAGAATAATATTTTTTATTCCACTCTGACCCACAGGTAAAATGTATGCTATATTTGCATCCCGATAAACTGTTGCAATAAGGAGGATGAAAAACACAATGACGCCTGTAGTTAATCCGAAAAATCTTGCGATGATTAAAATATTGTCCGTCGCTAAATAAACAGCAATGATAATAATCAGTAAATAAAGTACCCAAAATGGCGTCAGGGGAAGTATCCATTTGTTGATTAGTCCGGTTTGTAAAACAGCTACAAGGCCAGCGACGGCTGTAAAATAAAAGATATAGGAAACGATGAGAAAACTTCCGAATATCCTGCCAAAGAGATGACGTAAAATCTGAAAGAAATTTTTTTCGGGAAAACATCTGGAAAGGGTTAAAGAAATCATCATCCAAAGTTGAATCACAAAACCCGCCAAAAGTGTGGATATCCATCCATCCCCTTTAGCGGTACTATGTACAGCGAATGGTAAGGAAAGGATACCAACGCCTATTTGGGCCTGAATAATAAGGAAAAACAACTGCCCTTGACTGATGTTTACTTTACTGCCCTTTTGCATAGAAAAACTCCTTATTATACCTTCTTATTTTTCTTTTGTGGCATCGTATCACTAGGTCTCTTTTTAAAAAGGGGCAATGGGACTCTGACTAAAGTGTCTTTCATCTCTGTCCATCTTAATGTGGAAAATGGTGCGAAATAAGGTGTCCCAAAGGACTCGAGTTTACATAAGTGGATAAGTAGAAACATAAAAAAGAAGCTCATTCCAATTAAGCCGAACATAGCTGCCATGAGCATAAACGGGAAGCCTAACAATCTTATGGAGGAGCCCATCTCTGTAATCGGTACAATAAAAGAAGAAATTGCTGTAATGGCAACCACGATAATCATTGTATTAGATACAAGGTTGGCCTCTACCACTGCAGTCCCGATAACCAATCCCCCTACAACCCCGATCGTTTGCGCGATTCTGCTCGGCAGCCTAATAGAAGCTTCTCTCAAAATCTCTAAAGTAATCTGCATGCCTAAAGCCTCAATCAGAGGAGGATACGGTACGTTCTCTAAGGAGGATTTAATAGAGAACACAATTTCTGTCGGTAAAACTTCAAAATGAAACGACACGATGGCTATATATAATGCAGGAAGAGCAATAGAAATCAGGAATCCCATTATCCTTAAAAAACGAATAAAAGAACCAAAATACCACCTGCTGTTGTAATCATCAGGTGATTGATAAAAAGTGAAGAAGGTGGTTGGAGCTATTAAGGCACCAGGGCTGCTTTCGGACATGATGGCAATTCTTCCATCCATTAAATTGGCAACAGTACGGTCTGGCCTTTCGGTGCTGAGCATGGTAGGGAAAATGGAAGAGTTTTCGCTTACAAATTCTTCGATATATCCTGGTGCCAACACAAAATCAATATTTATTTCTGATAATTTTTGCTCAATAAGGGATACCGTTTTTTTATTTGCTATATGATCAAGGTAGATTAATCCAACCTTTGTATGAGAATCATTGCCAATGGAAAAGTACTTTACCTTAAGGTTTGGATTTTGTATACGTTTCCTAATTAAAGAAATATTGGTAGAAAGAGATTCAACAAACCCATCATGTGCACCGCGTATAATTCCTTCTGTCTCAGGTTCTTTTATATCTCGATTGTTGGAAAAGGGCACTTCAAAAATATAAGCAAGGTCTGAATTTTTGCTAAGAACTATACAGCCTCCTTCAAGTAAGTACTGTGTAATTTCTTTCATACTATTTGTTTCTTTAACTAATGAGAGAGGTTGTTTTAAGTCGTTATAACTGATTTTATTACTCTTAAGTGGTTCTATAATTCTTTCTTGAACAAGCTTTTTGTCAATTATGGTTTCTATATAAACTAAATAGGCTTCCTCATCTTGTAGGTGGAGATATTCCATGATGAAATCCTCTGAATGAACAAACCTTTCTCTTAAGTGAAGAAGGTTTTCTTCGAGTTTTGTCGTCAATATGAGCGGATCATTATTCGTCATGGTCTTCTTCACCACCTTCAAAGCAAAATCTTTCCACTTACTTTATTTTCCTATGACAAGGTGGTAATTATGCATAGTAGAAGAAGTTCTTTTGTTATACTTAAAGAAAATGAGATCTCAGGGGTTATTTGATGAAGAAATTGTCCGTATCAGTTAGAAAACTTGTTGAATTCGTTATGATGGGTGGAAGCATTGACACAAGATTTGCAGGCTCCAATGTTATGCAAGAGGGCACGCGGACCCACCAAAGACTGCAAGCTGAGAGAGGAGATAATTATGAAAAGGAAGTTTATCTTTCCATTGAAATGCAAATAGAAGAATATGAACTGCATGTAGAAGGAAGATGTGATGGTATCTATCGCAATGAAAACCAAGTCATAATAGAGGAAATTAAAACAACTGCAAGGGATTTGAACACTGTAACAGAAGAAGATTTTAAAGCATATTGGGCTCAGCTGAAAATGTATGCGTATATATATTGCTTAAAAAATGAACTAGATAAAATAACAGTCCACATGGTATATGCCAAAAGGGAAAACAAGGACGAAAAGACTTTTGAAAAACAGTTTGAGATGAAGGAACTACAAGTATTTGTCGAGGAACTAACAAAAGAGTACCTTAGCTTTCATAAACAATTATGGAAATTTAGACAAGCTAGAACGGAGAGTATTTCAACACTTACGTTTCCGTATGAATCCTATCGAAGGGGACAAAGAAATCTGGCAAAAGCAGTTTATAAAACCATTCGGGAAGAAAAAAGGTTGTTTGCAAAAGCTGCTACTGGAATCGGGAAAACTATTGCCACCATTTTTCCGGCGGTTATCTCCTTGCAGGAGGGGAAGCAAGAAAAAATAATGTATCTTACTGCCAAAACAGTCACAAAAATGGTGGCAGAAGAGGCATTTAGGCTACTTATTGAAAATGGATTGGACATGAAAATTGTCACAATCACTGCGAAAGAAAAAATTTGCTTTCAAGAAGAAACCATTTGCCAAAAAGAATTTTGTCCTTTTGCAGATGGTTATTATGACCGTCTGAAGGAGGGTATTAAAGATATTCTAGAGAATGAGCGTTTGATGGATAGGAGAACAATTGAGATATATGCAAGAAAGCATCAGCTCTGTCCATTTGAGTTTTCGCTTGACCTTGCGATGTTTGCTGATGTGGTAATTTGTGATTATAATTACTTTTTTGATCCTAAGGTGCGGCTGCAACGGTGGGGAGATTTCCATAAGGAGACGATCCTGTTAATTGACGAGGCACATAATCTAGTGGACAGATCACGTGAGATGCTCTCCGCTTCTTTGTCAAAATCAGTTTTTTTACAAGCCGCAAGGCAAGTAAAGGGGACAGATGAAGAATTGTATATGAAGATCAAAGCAGTCAATGACTCTTTGCTGAAGTGGAAAAAGCAAATCCTCGTCACCAACGAGTTTGTATTTGATGATAAGCCTTCATTATTAATTGAAATATTGGTTGCAGCATTGGAAGCTTGTGAACAATGGTTGATTCGAAATCCTTCTGGGATGGCTCATCAAGAAATATTGGAAGCCTACTTTGAAGGTCTGGATTTCCTAAGAATAACAAAAGTCTATAACGAGCGATATAAAACCATTGTGACGATTTATAAGAGTGAAGTGTTGGTCAAGCTTGCTTGTATGGACTCTTCGGCCGCTATCAAAGAGTCTACAAGTAAGGCAGTTGCAACGGTATTCTTCTCAGCTACCCTTCATCCGCTTGGTTACTTTCAAACCGTTTTGGGCGGGGAGGATCAGGATTATCATCTAATTGTTGATTCACCTTTTCTCCCTGAACAAATGAAGATTTATGCCAAAAACATTTCAACCAAATACCAAGATAGAGAAAAATCCATCTTACCTATTGCGGAGACGATCAGGGAAGTGTTCCATCCAGAAAAAGGAAACTATCTCATCTTCTTTCCTTCGTATGAATATTTATCTTTGGTATTTGAAGCATATGAGAAGCTCGCGTTGGAAGATTCCATTGAAACACTGGTGCAACAGCCTGTCATGACAGAAAAGGAAAGAGAAATGTTTCTAGAGTGCTTCAACCCTGCAAGGGAAGGAACCTTTATAGCGTTTGCGGTGCTGGGAGGGATTTTTTCTGAAGGAATCGACCTAAAAGGGGACCGGTTAAAGGGTGTTGGAATTGTGGGTGTGGGTTTACCCAGAATTTCTCTTGAAAGGAATGTCATGAAGGAGCATTTTCAAAAACAAGGTCAGAACGGTTTTGATTTTGCCTATGTTTATCCTGGTATGAATAAGGTGCAGCAAGCAGGGGGAAGGTTGATTCGAAGTGAAGAAGACACTGGATTCATTCTGCTTATAGATGATCGTTACTTCCACTCAAAATATAGGAGTCTTCTTCCGCCAGAGTGGCAAAATTTCATTCGGAAATAAAATTTAAGAATAATTTACAATAGCTTTATCCTGTATCAATATTTTTTGGGTATATTCTAAGTAATTAGGATCGTAGACCGAAACCTTACCTTTTTAAATGTAGCCTATGAAAGGGAAGTGAATGATAATGAGCAGGAAACTCCAACAGGCGTTAGAGCAGCAACGTGAGTATTATATAAATAAACTTCTGTTAATCGGGGTGTATGACTCGCTGGTGTTGGATGGGATGACAACGTCTGAGTTGAAGACGGAGTACAATTATTTCTTTTATGATGTACCTAGTAAGAAAGTCAGTCCAATAAAGAAGGCATAACCCTAATTGCTAGGGTTATGCCTTCTTGTACATTTATAGTACCTCATTAACTGTTTCACTCCGTTGCGGGCGCTTCGCTTTCCGCGGGCGGTCCGGGAGCCTGCTCGGCAAGCCTGCTGGTCATTGAAAAAAGTCATTGATTTTAGATGTTGTTCAGACACCGCTGTTGATTTCCGCAAACGGCTTCGCTTTCCTAGGGGCGGTGCTTGAGCCTCCTCGCCTCGCTGCGGGGTCTCAAGCTACCGCTATCTCCCTCAGGAGTCTTCGCCTTTTGCTCCAATCACCAGCTAGAAATCATAAAAAACTTTACAGTGGCCATAGCATGCCTTCGTTGTCTCCCTTGTCCCTTCCTCCCGCAGGACAAGGAAGGCTACGGCAGCGATTCATCGCACGAAGAAAATGCGCTAGCATTTTCAAGGAGTCTACGCGCCTTCCACTTCGTTCAACTATGTTACATGATTATGCCTTTTCGCCTCTTAGGCTGTATTGTTTTGGTTTTTCTTTTTCTTCTTGTGGGCTTTCGATATGGAGTGTTCTGGTTGGGAAGGCAACGACTACGTCTTCTTCCTCAAGAATCTCCATGATTCTAAAGTTGATATCCTCTTTTACTTCTAGATATTCGCCCCACATGACAGATTTGGTAAAGAAATAGAGGAAGATATCTAAGCTGCTAGCTCCAAAACTATCAAAGCGGACAAGAATCGTTTCTTGATCGATCGCCTCATGGTTACGAAGCATATTCTCAATTCTTCTCACTACTCTTTCTAAACTAGTGCGGGTTGTATCATACTGCACGCCAAGCTTAAAGGTTATTTGTCGTTTGCCCATTTTTGACCAGTTTGTAATCGGTTCATTTGATAATGTTGCATTGGGAACGGTAACCACAGCTTGAGCAAAAGTCCTTACTTGTGTACTGCGGAAAGAGATATCCTCTACTACACCTTCTACACTTGGAGTCTTAATCCAATCCCCCATCGTAAAAGGCTTTTCCGTTACGATGATAAAGCCACCTAATAAGTTTTTCAGGGATTCCTGTGCGGCTAGGGCAAAGGCAAGTCCACCTAGTCCTAATCCTGCTACGATTGCACCGACATCATATTCCCACACTTCCAATACAATGCTAAACGCAAGAGCTATTAGGATAAATCGCAATACTTTTGTTACAAACGGCATGACTATTTTGTCTACTTCAAATTCTAATCTAGTGGAAAGGTTGGTAAATAGATTAGAAGAATAAGGGATGAAATTGAATATACCCCAAGCAAACAGTGCAATGATGGAAGATCGCATCAGTTTAGATAATGTTTGTGCCTCCATTAAAGAAAAAGGCGCTGTTTTTAATGCGAAAAATATCCCGAGTATCACAAAGAACATTCTTACGGGCTTATTAAAGGCAAGCACGATATAAGTAAATAGATCAGTGGGTGTCTTTTGGGAAATGGCTAAAAGTCCTTTAAAGAAGTACTTTGTAAACAATTTTCTCCATAAAAGGAATAGCAGGAGTATGAGTAAGGAAACCCCCATATCAATCCAGAAATTCATATCCGTCCAATAGTCGGCAGTCCAGATACTGGTGAACCAATCAATTGTTTTATTCACAGGCACAAGCCTCCTTAGGGTGAGTGCATTTATTAAAGTTTTTTGGCAAGAAATTTTTTTGCGAATCTATCATAAATCACTATATTACTACGAAGTGTTAAAGAATTCAACGGTAAGCAAAGGGGTAAAATGGTCAGAATAATTAATAATTTCATAGAATTATATAGCCATTAGTGGTAGAATTTTACTATATTGAAAGTGTTTCGGATTTCGTGGGATTATGGGGGGAAGTCATGGGGGTTCTATGGAAAATAACAAAGTCCTTTCTGTTCTTTTTGTTTATCGCTGTGTTACTTATATTGGCAGTCTTGTTTCCAAGGCAGCCTGACATAGCTGTTCATGGAAGGGCTCAAACGCTGGAATATGGGTATGAATTTTCGTGGGCAGCATACCAACACAATATTTCTATCTTTATTAATGATGTAAAAGAAAATAATACACTGGGTATGACGAGGTATAATAAACCGGCTGAAGAGGAACTCTGGCCTCATTTAGGAAGAAGTCTGAAAGTAATAGGGGCAGCATGTGCTATCACCATTATCTTTGGAATACTAAAAGGGATTTTCGACTTTTATGACCGTAATAATGGATGGAATTTGTTTGGAAAAGGGTTGACATGGCTCATCCAATCAATACCGGATTTCTTTTTAATTCTCTGCCTGCAATGGGTGATAATTTTTCATTTCCCATTTATTAAATTGTTTGGCCATACCCATTGGTTTAGTTTCTTGATAGCAGGATTGTTGGTGTCATTGTATCCAATGCTTTATGTTGCTAGGATCACCTCTGCAACGCTTGGAAACGAAAAAGGGAAACCGTATATTCAAGTTGCCCGTTCCAAAGGGTTGTCAAAAGAAAAAGTGTTGTGGAAGCATATGCTAAAAAACAGCCTTTATCCAATCATGTCCAATCTTCCAGCTGTCATGCTCTATTTATTATCCAATCTTCTCATAGTGGAATGGTTTTTGGATTACAGGGGAGCAGCCTATAGAATGTTTCAAGCACTCGATGTAAAAAGCTCTTTATCAGGGAGTATGCGTTATGTGAATGAGTCGGGGCTTATTATCGGGTTCGGTTTAAGTTTTATGGTAATTGTATTTATCGCGCAAGTCCTTTCCATCCTATTTATGAAGAAACTTGAACCAAGGTAGGTGAGCGGATACGATGAAACGTAATTGGACGTTAATGTTAGGAAGTGGCTTTTTTCTTTTTTTAGTACTAATAACCTTAATAGGACCCTACCTGCCTTTTATAGACAATGTATTAGAGTCCAAACGCATTATTTTCACGGACTCTGGAGTGGAAACGGCACCTTTTAAGCCTTCAGCTGATTTTCTATTAGGGTCTGATAAAGAGGGAAGGGATCTATTAAGCATCATAGTGGTCGGGGCAAGAGAAACTCTTGGTTTAATTTTGACCGTTGCCGCCTTACGCTATGGAATAGCCATTATACTGGCAGTCCTATCAGTAAATAAAAAGGGTCCATTTCATTGGATTCTTCAAGGATGGAATCAAGTGTTTTCTGCTTTGCCGGTCATTTTTTCAGCAATCATTCTTTTGAGCTTACCTATAATCTTTTTCCATGAACACCGCTTCTTCTGGGCAATCGTAATATTGGCAGCGATCGAAGTGGGAAGGGTCGGTACAGTCTTGCAAAGTCAGTTCCATATGATAAAAAAGACACCTTATGTAGAAGCGGGTATCACTGTCGGAGTATCTCCGCTCACTCTTTTTACAACATATTATTTGCCAAATGCCTTGCCGGATTTGGTGGTTCAGTTTTTCCTTGATATGGGCAGGATTGCATTGCTGATTGGACAGCTTGGTATTTTTAGTATTTTTATTACTCAGCAGTTTGTTCAGTTAAGCTATGGATCAGGTATTATTGAGAATACAAGTTTAAATTGGGCGACGATGCTTGGTCAAGCGAGAGGGGATTTGTTACGAGCGTTTTGGATCCCATTTTTTCCAGCGCTAGCACTAGCTTTTACAGTTCTAACCTTTAATGTCTTGGGAGAAGGCCTACGTAAACACTTCCACCGGTTAGAAGCGTAGTAATTAGATTTCAAGCTGTTGATTGGAGCAAAAATGCGAAGACTCCTGAGGGAGATAGCGCGAGGTGGAGACCCCGCAGGCGTAGCAAGGCCACTGAAAAACTGATAACGAAAATTTTTTATAATTCATAGCTGTTGATTGGAGCAAAAGGCGGAGACTCCTGAGGGAGATAGTGCTAGGTGGAGACCCCGCAGGCGTAGCCGAGGAGGCTCCAGCAGCGCCCCTAGGAAAGCGAAGCCATTTGCGGAAATCAACAGCGGAGTCTAAAAAACTTAAAAAAATAAAAGAATTTTTCAGTGGCCTCGGCGTAGCCGGGGAGGCTCTCGTTAGCCTAGGAAAGCGAAGCCATTTGCGAAAATCAACTGCGGGTGTTTTTCAAACAATAATTTTATAATAATGTTTTGCTTGTCGAAAGTTCTCGACAGGCTTTTTTATATTCTTTAAAATAGGAGAAGTGTGCATTTACAATTGTTAGGGGTTAGGATATGAATAAATCAAGCATCAACAAAACGATTCCAGGAATATTACTCATCCTAGTTATTTCTATAATGGCCAAATTACTAGGTGAATTTTTCCCGTCAATCGGTGGAGTACTATTCGCCCTATTAATGGGAATCATCATCCGTAACAGTTTTCAGCTTAATGAAAAATATAATATAGGAATATCGCTTGTTGTGAAAAAATGGCTCAAGGTAGCGATTGTCCTTTTAGGTGCGACTTTAAGCTTTGGTAGTATCCTTGATATTGGGGCTCAATCCATTCTGGTAATAATAATCGTTGTTTCCGGAGGGATAGCAATAACATTATTAGTAGGTAAACTGATGAAAATAGACAAAATGCTAGCCTTGTTGATTGGAGTTGGAACCAGCATTTGTGGTGCAACAGCCATATCCGTCGTCAAAGGGGTGGTACAGGCAAAGGAAGCCATCGTTGCTTATGCAATTTCTACCATCTTTTTCTTTAACATTTTGGCAACATTTCTATACCCTGTCCTTGGACAATGGCTTCAGTTATCTATTATTCAAATGGGGATTTGGGCAGGTACATCCATTCATGATACTTCATCTGTAGTGGCGGTAGGATATTTGCTTGGAGATGAGGTAGGGGAAGTTGCTACAACCGTTAAACTTGTCCGTACCCTATTCATCCTTCCTCTCGTCCTCGCCATTTCATTTATTATGATTCGCAAAAATGACAGTACACAAAGCTTGAAAGGGGCCTTTCCGGTTTTTATTTTCGGCTTTTTATTCATGAGCGGAATGTATTCAACCGGTATCATCACGGAAGCAATCAGCGGATATATGGGAGAAATTGCGAAATTTTTAATTGTAATGGTCATGGCTGGGGTCGGTCTTCAGGTAAGATGGAAGAACATTCGCAGTCTAGGACTGAAACCTTTTGTAGCTGGTTTCATTGCTTCTGTTTTTGTTGGTGTCACAAGCTTACTGTTCGTCCTATATTTTTTGTAATCTCTATTAAGAAATTGCATCCTTTTTATCTATATAATCTGTGGTCTGTTCCAACAGTTTAGTTCTTAAAGAAGCCAAGTAAAAGGGAGAAATCATGGATGTAATGTCCTGCCACGATTCCAGTGTCGGACGAAAAACAATCAGCTTAGATACTTGCATGGTTCGTTTACCTAAAAACAGTCGGTACTTGCGGCTATCCTTAGGCTCGGTTTCGTCTAAAAACTCAATAATGATACTGTCATCTAATTCAATAATGGGATGGACAACGGCAAAGGCTTGCACGACAATCACCTTTTCCTTTTTTAGTGTCCATCCTTTCCAATATTACTTCCTGCTATACATAGTGCATTCACTGCTACGACTTATACTACTGACGCAATTCTTTTAGAGAGGATAGCACGTCTTGGAATGGTTGTTTCGTTTTACTTGTGGCGAAATCTTGAAAAGGGTCACCAATTTTCTTCAACCTTTCTTGTACAGTGAATAACGTGAATTCTTCTGGTCTCAAGCTTTCTTTTACTTCCCTCCAATACAAGGGTGTCGCAACTGTTGGCAAGTCATTTCCTCTAAGCGAATAAGGGGCAATGATTGTTTTACCCTCAGCGTGCTGCACATAATCCACATATACTCTATTTCCTCTATGTTTTTTTAGACGTTCCACAGTAAAGAGAGCAGGTTCTTTGGAAACTAAGTAATTTGCAATGAACTCAGTGAATTGTCTGGTATCTTGATAGGTGAATTGTCCATCCTGTAAGGGGATGTATACTTGGAGCCCTTTTCTTCCTGATGTTTTGATAAAAGAGTACAAACCGAGTTGGTCGAAAATTTCCTTCATCATCAGTGCTCCCGTTACTGCGATGGGAAAGTGCTCTTTAGAGGGTGGATCCAAATCAAAGACAATTTCACCCGGCTCTATTGTAAAAGCGGTTTGAAAGGGCACATGAAATTCAAGTGCAAGCTGATTGCCAAGCCAAATCAAGGTTTCCATATTGTTGCATAAAATAAAGTTAATATCTTGATCCACATGAGTCTCTACAAATGAAGGGGCATAATCAGGGCAATTCTTCTGATAAAAACTTTCTCCAGACATGCCATGCGGAAAACGAATCACTGTCATAGCTCTATCTTTTAGGAATGGAAGCATATAAGGAGAGCAATGATATAGAAACTCGACAAATGACTGTTTAGTCACTAGAGGCTCTTCCCAAAGCGGCTTATCTGGGTTCGTGATGGGAACAGAAGCAGGAAGTGTTGGTTTAAATAATCCATCAGCTGAACACTCCTTCACCTCGACATCAAAGCGAAAACGACTAAATTCAGGGTGTCTTAATTGATTCTGATAAACTTCGAGATAAAATATCTCTACACAAATACCTGGCTTTACATAAATAAACTTATCATCTTCTTTGTAACTGTTTTGCTTGATGACCCCAATCAGAGCAGTTCTCTCCTCGGATGTTAGTCCATGTGAAAAAAGACCAATGCCTTCTACTGAATCCCCTTTAAAAACACCTACATGAAAATAACCATTCTCCTTTTGATAAGCAGTGATAAAACATGTTACCGTTTTGTAGTTTTTTACTTTAATCCAATCCGTTGTTCGTTTTCCTAAGGTGTATGTACTGTTAATTCTTTTGGCAATTAGTCCTTCACCATGCTCGAGTTTAATTTGCTCCCATAACTCCTCTGAGTTGTAGGAATAAGGAACATACTGAAGTCTTGAAGCGTTATTCACAATTGGAGAAAGGGGTAACCGAGTCTGTTCAAAAAGGTGTATAAGTGTTTCCTTTCGTTCTGAAAATTTTTTCAGGATTAGAGTATTTCCTTTTATTTCAAGTAAATCAAAAGCTAAAAGCGTGGCTGGATGTTCGTTGGATAGCTTACTGATATTTTCATTTGTTTTCGTTCTTCCTCGTTTTTGTATGATTTGAAAATTCGCCTTTCGTGGGGAAGTTAACACAACAAGCTCACAGTCTAAGGTGATGGGGAGCATTTTTTTACAGGCATTAATATGAGTTAAGTCTTTTAGAAATTGGACGATTTCTGGAAATGAAGGGGAGAGTTCCGTTCCGCCTCTGCTTTGGAGGCTAACGTTATTGGTTTCTAGGGAAGCGATACATCGATATCCATCATATTTGACCTCATAGACCCAGTCCTTCCCTTGCGGAGGATTCTGATGAAGTGTCGGAAGCATCGGTTTGATCATGATAATAACTCCTTTCCTTTCAAGAAAGTGCACGGTTCAGAAGAAAACATCTAACTTATCAGCTAGATGCTTTCTTTTTTCTGGTTGTCCGCTTTTTGGGTTGGGAACTGGCTGTTTTCTTTTCTATAGCTTCAGCCTTTGTCTCCATCTTTTTCTTTACGGGTTTCTCGCCCTGATCTTTGGTTCTTTCAATGCTTGCTTGTAATGCACTCATTAGGTCTACAACATTGGATTTGTCTGAATCAATAGGAGTCGTCGTTCCTTCTTCTTTATTTATTTTTTCTTGAACCAGACTAAGTACTGCTTCTCTGTAATCATCATGGTACTTTTCAGGGTCAAATTCAGTGGTTAACTGATCAATTAATGTAATGGCCGTATCGAGCTCTTTTTTATCCACATCTTTTCTTTCAGGTACACTAGGGACATCTGCCACATTCCGAACCTCATCAGGGTAATGGACCGTTTCCATTACAAGACAATCCTTATAGACACGGACAATAGCAAGTTGTTGCTTGGAACGAATGGTAATTTCGGCAACTCCAATTTTCTTGGATTCCTCCAACGCTTCTCTTAATAATGAATAGGCCTTACTGCCGTTCTCCCCAGGTCCTAAGAAGTATGAGCGGTTGAAGTAAATAGGGTCAATGTCTTCAAGCTTAACAAAATCTATGATCTTTACACTTTTGTCTTCGTGTTCTTCTTTTAATTGTTTCAGCTCTTCATCAGATAAAATGACATATTTCCCTTTCACATACTCATAGCCTTTAACTAAGTCGTCTTGTTCCACTTCTTTTTCGCAATTTGGACAGACTTTTTCGTATTTAATGGGGCTATGGCATTCCTTATGCAATGTTCTTAGTTTTATGTCTTTGTCTTCGGTGGCAGAATACATTTTTATCGGTATGTTGACCAATCCGAAGCTAATGGAACCTTTCCACATTGTGTGCATGCTATATCACCTAAGTTATCTTAATATTTTGACAAAAGCACTATTCAGGTGCTCCGTTGTAGTTTATCCTAAATGTAAATGATGAGTATGATAATTTATGGAAAGGGTGTTTGAATGTGAGTGGATACTTCTTTACTGGATTTCCGGGATTCATTTGTCAAGAACTGGTTCGTGAATTGTTATCAACGAAACAAAGTGTCACCAATATTTTTTTATTAGTACTGCCAACCCAAAAAAGCATGTCTGTTCCTATCATCCAAACCTTTCAGCAACAATTTCCTGAGACAACGTTCCACCTTATCGAAGGGGATATTACACAAACAAATTTAAATATGACTATGGAAGATCAACAGCTTGTGAAAGGACAAACAAACTATGTTTATCATTTAGCTGCGATTTATGACTTAGCAGTTAAAAAAGATATTGCTTATCAAGTGAATGTCACCGGAACAAAGCAAGTGCTTGAATGGGTAAAGAAACTGACGAATCTTGAGAGGTTTATCTATTTCAGTACCGCCTATGTGGCTGGAGACAGAGTAGGAAAGATTCGGGAAACGGAATTAATACACGAGGCTTCTTTTAGGAATCACTATGAGGAAACAAAATATTTGGCGGAAATATTAGTGGATATGGAGAAAGAACATCTACCACTCACGATAATTCGTCCAGGAATAGTAAAAGGGCATAGTCAAACCGGAGAAACAACCAAGTTTGATGGTCCTTATCTTATGTTAAATTTCCTTCATTCTCTTCGATTTTTACCATTTATTCCCCATTTGGGTAAAGGAGAAGCGGAGTTTAACGTTGTCCCAATTGATTATATTGTAAAAAGTACATGCTATCTTACCCATTCAGGGCGTGCTCAAGGTAAGACCCTACACTTGACCAATCCCGAGCCTATTTCAATAAGAGAAGCCTATACCGTTCTTGTGGAGAAGTTCTTAAAGAAGGCACCAACTGGATCTATACCTCTCCCATTGGCAAAAACATTCCTGCGCGTTCCAACAGCAAGGAAATGGCTGAAAGTGGAACGCGAGGCCCTGGATTATTTCACCTGGAGAGGAAGCTTTGATTGTAGTGAAGCAAGAAGGATACTTGGTGACGCTGATATTAACTGCCCATCATTCCAAGAAACGGCTGATATGATGGTAAAGTACTATAACGAACATAAATATGACCAAATGAAACACATCCATATATCATAATTGAATTTTAACCGATTTTGACCCAAAAAAGCAGTAACGGTACGTTCTTCTAATTTCCAGCTGTGGATTGGAGCAAATGGCGGAGACTCCACCAGCGCCCCTGGGAAGGCGAAGCCATTTGCGGAAAGGAACGGCGGGTTTAAACCATTCATCTAAAGTTTTTAGCATCCGAATCGAAAGAACTAATGGAAGTAAAATAGTAGGTATTTCGAAGTATTCTAAAATTATTTTTTGTCTCTCCCCCGAAAAGATTGAAACATTCACGTAACATTTAAGTGACTAGTCAATGATAATTGGCCAAGGCGATAAAGGAGGACTAGGAATAACGCTAAAAAACGACTGAATGGACAAGGAAAACGCTTAGTTTTTTGGAAGAAAATAACCTCTGAATATTTTGATAATGGAATAATGTTACTTATATTAACTTATTATTACAACCGGTTCTGGCTTAACAGGTTTTTACATTGACATTTTATAGATAAAAGTACACCTTATATATAGGACAGGTGACTTTTTCTATAGATGAAAAAGCCTCCTTCTTAATACATGCTTATGAAATCATCTATTTATATAATATGTTATAAGATAAGCAGGAGGAGAGGTGAAGCCGGTGCTGAGCCTACTTTTTAAATTTGGCAAACGACGCACAAAGACTCTTGAAGATGAAGTGCTGGAGATACAAGCTGGCAATATTCAACTACAAAACATTCTGATTGATAAATATAAACCTTTTATCGCTAAAGCAGTGTCATCCGTGTGTAAAAGGTATATTAGTGAAACGGATGATGAATTCAGTATCGGATTGATAGCCTTTAATGAAGCGATAGAGAAATACTCCAAAGATAAAGGCAGCTCCTTGATTTCTTTTGCAGACCTGATCATTAAACGGAGGGTAATTGACTATATAAGAAAAGAGAGCAAAAACTATACCGTTACAATGTCCGACCAGGAAGTAGATCAAGATGATTATGCCTCTAACAAAATAGAAGCTACATTATCTGTAGAAGAATTCAATAAACAGATCGATCAAGAGCATCGAAAAGAAGAGATAAAGTATTATCAGAGTGTGTTAAATGATTTTGGGCTTAGTTTTGCAGACCTTTTGGAATGCTCACCTAAGCATTCGGATGCAAGACAGAATGCCATTGAGGTTGCATATACACTCGTACAAAACCAAGACTTGAAAAAACATTTGTTTGAAAAGAAAATGCTGCCAATGAAGCAGTTGGAAGGATTGGTGGATGTGAGTAGGAAAACAATAGAACGCAACCGAAAATACATCATTGCCGTTTCCATTATATTATCGGGGGATTATATATATTTGAAAGATTATTTAAAAGGGGCGATTACGAGTGAAAAAAGGGATTGTGCTCGAAGTTCATGATGAACATGTCACCATTCTGACCCCTGAGGGTGAGTTTTTGAAGTCAAGAAAACAAAAGGGGCAAGTAGATTTAGGAGAGGAAATCGCTTTTTTTCCTTTGCATAGGGCAGAGACCGCCAAAAAAGGGAAATTAGCCTTGGGCATACGAGGAAAATGGGCCTTAATCAGTGTCATGACTGCCATTATTTTAGCTTTTTCACTGTATCCTAAATATGCAAGTAACCAAGTGTATGCGTACGTCTCCGTTGACGTTAATCCAAGTATTGAACTTGGTATAAACAAAGATATGAAGGTTATCTCTATGGAGGCTTATAATAAAGAGGGCGAGAATATTATCAACCAATTGAAAGATTGGGAGAAACAGGACATCACAAGCGTGTCCTCACAAATTTTTGATGTTTTTCGCCAAAAGGGCTATTTAACTGAAAATAGTGAAGTACTTATAGCATCTGTTTTATCTAATGAAACTAATTCTGATTGGAAAACGATGATGCAGAATAAGATAACCACTATTTCGGAAAATGTTCAAGAAGATATGGTCAGTATTACGACATTGGAAACTACGATTGAAAATCGTTCGGATGCACTAAAAGAAGGTATTTCTCCTGGGAAATACATTCAAAAAGAACAAGAAAAAGAATTAGTTGATAACGAAGATACGTCCAAGTCAGAATCTGTACCCACTTTGCCACTCAACCAACAACCACTTGAAATCAAGCATGCCAATGCAAAAGAAGAGAAAAGTGGTCCACCAAGCTTTGTAGAAGTAAAGAAGAGTGAAAAAGAAGCGGACAAAAAAGAGCATAAGGAATTGCAGGAACAGAAAAAAATAGAGAAAAATGAACGACAAGAAGATCGGAAGAAGGAACAAGAGGAACGGAAAATAGAGAGAGAACAAAAGCAAGAAGATAGGAAAGAAAAAAGGGAAGAAGAGCGAGAAGATAAGAATCAGCTAAAAGAAGAAGGAAAAACAGAATGGAACCAAAGCATTAAGGAAAACGATAGAGCTGATAAAGAAAGAATGGGACCTGCTTCTCTACCAGAACCAAGTGATTTTAAGAGTTTTAAAAAAATTCAAGATGATAAAAGAGGGAGCAGCAGGTAACTTTTGTCACCCATACTAAAAAAAATCTAGCGTCTACATAAGTGGAACCCAGAGTAACTTACTCTGGGTTCTATCCATTCTTATTAAATTATTTTCCGTTAATTTGAGATTGTGCTTGTGCTACAAGGCGTTTAGTGATTTCTCCACCAACAGATCCATTGGAGCGTGCAGCAGTGTCAGAACCAAGAGATACACCAAATTCTTGAGCAATTTCATATTTGATTTGGTCAAGAGCTTGCTCGATTCCAGGTACGAGTAATTTATTGCTACGTGCCATTCTTATCACTCCTTTTTATGTTCAGCTTCCTATATGGAAGCTGTAAAATTAGTATGAGATATTCTTTCTAATCAATACTGGAAAGTATTAGACAAATACTGTAATATAAGTGGGGATTAGTTAACACGATCAAGATTTATTGTTATGTGAAAGGGCAATTATGACTACATTAAAAAATTCAGTAAGCAAGAAAGTAAATAATTTATCTCCTGCACAGCTCATTGTTAGCTTTTACTTTATTGCTGTCGTTATTGCAGTAAGTCTTCTTAGTCTTCCTGTTGCAAGGTACGAGGGAGTCGATTGGAGCTTTATCAATGCGCTCTTTACTGCAGTCAGCGCGGTGAGCGTAACTGGCTTGACAGTATTAAATACAGTAGAGACTTTTACAGTGCCGGGCATCTTTATTTTGGCGTTTGTTCTACAGTTCGGCGGCGTGGGGGTTATGGCAGTTGGTACCTTTATCTGGCTTATCTTAGGACGTAAAATTGGTCTAAAAGAGAGAAGGCTGATGATGATTGACCAAAACCAGTCGAATCTGTCAGGAATCGTAAAGCTGATAAAGCAGATTCTTTTTTTGATTCTCACAATTGAATTGCTGGGAGCACTTATCTTAGGTACCTATTTCTTATCCCATTTTGATACATGGCAGGAGGCGTATTTTCATGGCTTCTTTGCGTCCGTGAGTGCAACGACTAATGGAGGATTTGACATTACCGGCCAATCACTCATTCCATTTGCAAATGATTATTTCGTCCAATTCATTGTCATGATCTTAATCACTGCCGGTGCTATCGGTTTCCCGGTATTGGTGGAAGTAAAAGAATTTATTATGCATAAAAATGGAAGATTTCGCTTTTCTTTATTCACGAAAATTACATGTATAACGTTTGCTTGTTTAATTACTTTGGGTGCTCTTGCTATCATTATTCTGGAATCAAACGCCTATTTTCGGGGGATGAGTTGGCATGAATCCTTATTTTATGCGTTATTCCAGTCTGTTACTACAAGAAGCGGTGGCCTGGCGACAATGGATGTCAGTGAATTTGGCCTTTCTACCCTTTTAGTAATGTGTGGGTTAATGTTCATTGGTGCATCTCCAAGTTCCGTTGGAGGAGGTATTAGAACCACCACATTTGCGTTAAATATCTTATTTTTATTTCATTTTGCAAGAGGGAATAAAAATATTAAAATTTTTGGAAGAGAAATACATGAGGAAGATATTATTAAGTCGCTAGTTGTACTTTTGCTAGCCATTTTAATATGTTCGTCCGCTATTATCGTCCTTAGCGTCACCGAGGAATTTGCGTTGATTCAAATCATATTTGAAGTCTGTTCAGCTTTCGGAACAACTGGACTTTCAATGGGGATCACCCCGGATTTATCAACAATCGGCAAATTTATCATTATTTGTTTGATGTTTATTGGTAGAGTGGGATTGCTAACATTCCTGTTCATTCTTGAAAGCAAGCAAAAACCGCCGAACTATCATTACCCAGTAGAGAGAGTTATTATCGGATGACATAAGACCAATAAAAAGAAGAGACCTAAGTGGGTCTCTTTTTTTTCGCGATTTAATCCCTATCATAACTAACGTCTTTATCTGGGTGTGTAAATGGGAAGCCTTGTGGCTTTTTTGATTTTTCCACAAGCTCGCGGTTTTCTGCAGAGTTCCACCCGATATCATTTGTTGGATGCACCCATTGATCACCGGCCATAATGGCAGGGTCCACTTCGTCGCTCCAGTTATTTAAAGGGGATTCTTCAGAATTATATTTGCTGTCACCGATGACTACACCGTGTTCGTTAACAAAGGGCGGTTGCATTTTTATATTGGAGCCTTTGAAGGAAGGGGAGTTAATCTGATGCGGCATCGTTTCTTCCATGTATGGGACATCCACTTCCAATGACTTTTCTTGATCAGACATTGATTTCACCTCCGAATGTATAGTTTTAGCATTTCATTAAAATAAATAAGTATGTACGAAGAAAAGTAGGAGGGAAGGAACATGACTAAAAAATTTGAAATTGCCAACCTATCACAGGATAAACTGGATCGCATTGCAGAATATGAACAAAAGTTGCAGGAAGAAATGGGCGAGGAAATAGTTTTGATTGCATATGAAGAATGTGAAAAATAACAAAGGGGCAATCTATAAGCACGGGGGTGATTGTATTGGTAAAGAGGAAAGTTGCTCATGATGCAGCGAAAAACAATAATAAAACTCCAAAGGAAAGCTTACCTGATACGGAATTCTCTGCTGCATATGATAAAGAGGACATGATACGTGGAGCAAACCGTAATTCTAAACACGGCAGACAAGGTAAATAAGGGGGCTGTAAGGTATGAATGCAAAAAAGAAAAAGCAAAAGCAGGCACATAGTTCGGAGCATGCTATCTCTCAAGACAGTTTAAACGAAGAATTTGGTCCGGAATTTGGCGATCCAAATGCTGCAAAAGCATTTGAGAATGCAATAGAGTCTAATAATAAAAAGAAAAACAAGAAAAACTGCTAGCTGAATTCAGCTAGCAGTTTTTCTTGTTTTAGATGATATAGGATAAATTTCTGCTTTGTTCGTGTTTTGATTAAAATAAACTAAAGCATAGCTTTGATCTTCAACGATTTCACCATGTTTTAGGTAGTGGTCGAGATCAAACTGCAGGCTTTCAACCATGGTGTGTTTATATAGTTCTTTTTCGTTCAAGTTGTGTGCTGCAAATTGGTCACCTAATACCGCAGGGTTTTCAATGACTTGTTTATAAATACTGGTTCTATCTTCTTTTTCGAGACGATCCTTCCACCAAGGTTTACGGGGCTTGAATTTTTGATGACGTAAATAGTCGTACTTCATCAACGTTTCCATTACGGATAAAGCATTTGGTCTTTCTTCATGTAAAAAGGAATACAAACGCTTGTAAAGATCTTCTAGTTGATGCCCAATTCTTGCCCAACCTTGTTTATCCCAGTAGGCTCCGAAATCTTGGAAGAAGTCGAAAGGTGTTTCGAACACATTGGTAACCAAATGTTCCACAGTCGCGTCCATTCTGTGGTCGTTCCAGAACTTTTCGAGTACGTCTTCCACTTGCTTGATTCGAATAATGTCATCGAAGCTTAGAATGTTATTCCCAAGAATTTCATAAGGAGCGTGATCCATATAAATGTATCCATGATCGTTTGAGCGAATCCTTAACCCTGTTCCACGCAACATTTTCAAGAAACCAAGTTGCAGCTCTTCAGGACGAAGGGCAAAAACATCATTGAACGTCTTCTTGAATGAGTGGTAATCTTCTTCCGGCAAACCGGCAATTAAATCTAAGTGTTGATCTATCTTTCCGCCTTCTTTAACCATCGTCACAGTACGAGATAATTTGGCGAAATTCTGTTTGCGCATCACAAGCTCATTTGTGGCATCATTGGTCGACTGTACACCGATTTCAAATCGGAACAATCCAGCAGGTGCTTCTTGGTTCAAGAATTCAATAACTTCCGGTCGCATGATGTCGGCTGTTATTTCAAATTGGAAAACGGTACCCGGAAGATGCTCGTCAATTAAAAAGCGAAACATTTCCATTGCATAGCTTCTACTAATATTAAAAGTGCGGTCCACAAATTTAATCGTTTTTGCGCCATTATTCATCAGGAAACGAATATCTTCTTTTACTTTTTCCCGGTCAAAATAGCGGACTCCCACTTCAATGGAAGATAAACAGAACTGACAGCTAAAAGGGCAGCCTCTGCTTGTCTCAAAGTATGTCACTCTTTTACCAAGTTGTGATAGGTCCTCCTCAAATCTGTATGGCGATGGAAGTTCTTTTAAATCTACTTTATTTCGTTGAGGAGATATTTTTTTGTCCTCTCCATCCCGATAAGCCAAGCCACTGATGGACTCGAAGTTTCTTTCACCTTGTATTTCATGAAGCAATTGTTTAAAAGTGATTTCACCTTCACCTAGAACGATGAAATCAACGTCGGTTAACCGGTCAAGCCATTCCGACACATCATAGGTTACTTCAGGCCCACCGAGAACGAGGATAAGCTCTGGATTAATTTTCTTCAACATGCTCATGACTTTGATTGTTTCTTCTATATTCCATATATAACAGCTAAAGCCGATAACATCCGGTTTTCTTTGGATAAGGTCCGACACAATATTCATCACTGGATCTTTAATCGTGTATTCAACTAAATCTACTGTATATTCCGGCTCTGCATAGGCTTTTAAATAGCGAATGGCAAGATTGGTATGGATATATTTCGCGTTTAATGTAGTGGCAATTATCTTCATTATAAATCCATCAAACTCCTATTGAAAAATTCTATAACTAATACAGTTTATCACAATTAAATATGGTGAGTAATAAATTCATACCTTTTTTCTAGGGCTAGTAAATCTTTCCTCTCTTCCATTATCAACAGGAAATCTGTAAATATTACAAAATGATTTCTGAAATGACTTTTTTATTGCTTTAATTGTTGAACAAAGGAATTTAGATAAGGTATGTAGAAGAATAAAGAGTGGTTGAATAATAAAGTTTTTTACTAGTAAGTCAATTGTCTGTGGTCAATAATGATAATCTTTGAGAAAAGAATGTAAATATATGATAAGTGGGGGAAGGTCATGATCCAACACATGGTGAAGGAAGAAACCAGGAAGTTGGAGGAAGAAATAGAAACTCTAACTGCCAAGCTTCAAAAGCTGGAAAAGGAAAACAGGTTTCTGCAACTTACATTTGAACATGCCAATGATGCCATAATCTTATTCAATGAAAATGTCGAATTCTTTCAAGTGAACTCCAAAGCTTGCGAACTTTTTGAAATGCCAAGAGAGGAATTACTAGGGCGAAAATTACATGATTTTCTGGAGCTAATGCCAAAAGAGGAAGTGGAGTACCAGGAAGCACAATTAACAGAATTGGGAGAGTTGAAAAATGAACTGATCGTCCGTTTAGATAACGGATCAATTAAATTTGTGGAATATTCAGCTGTTCGTAACCCAGATGAAAGTGGCCTCGATATATGTATCATCCGTGACATAACGGCCAAGAAACAATTAGAAAAGGAATCAAGCAAAAGTAAACAAATGTATCATGATGTGATAAATAGAGCGGTGGACGGGATTGTCGTATTTGATAGAGATGGCTTATTTATCGATGTTAACCCTGCATTCTGTTCTAATTTTGCTATGACTAAATTAGATCTTCTGCAATCGAAGTTAGATGACTTTTTGGAAGAAGGTTTCCAATATAAGATGACAAAAATTTGGAATCTTTTAGATAGTCATGGCAGGGTTAGGGGAGAATTGCCGGTAGTTCTTCATACAGGTGAGCGTAAAACATTTGAAGTAACCATCACGGCCAATATTTATGACGATTACTATTTAGCAATAATGAGAGATGTAACAGAAAAACGCAATATGGAGCTGCAGCTGAAAAAAAGCGAAGAGCGTTTTAGAGAGATGTTTCAACATGCTTTAGATGCAATCGTGTTGGTGGATAATAACGGGAATATAAAACGAGCTAACCCTGCAGCAAGCAGAGCCTTTGAATTGCCACTTGATGATTTGGTATGCTCAAAGCTCCATGAATTTGTTCCAAAGAAAGATAAAAGAGTGTTCTCCATTGTAAAACAGTTTGGAGCAAAGGGAGAAATTCGAGAAGAGCTAGAGTTCCATATGCCGAATGGACAGAAAAAACTTCTTGAATTCACAGCAAACAAAGGAATTATTGATGGATATAACATGATAATATTCCGAAATGTGAGCGAAAGAAGGAAGATGGAGAAAGACTTAAGAGAAAGCGAACAAAAATTTAGAAAGATATTCAATAATGTCATGGACGGTATTCTTCTATGGGATGATAGATGCGATGTAATAGATGCCAATCCTAATGCAAGCAAGATATTGGGCCTCTCTAAAGAAGAATTGATGAATAATCAGCTTCACTGGTATATTCCAAAAAAACAGCTCAAGGAACTCCAAGCACAGTGGAGAAAATGTCCAGAAAGCGAAGAGTTAAGTGGAGAATTATGTTTAGAAGGGGATGGTGGAGTACGGATCATTGAATACTCTGCCAAGAAGCATGTTATTGAAGGATTGCACATGACGATTTTTAGAAATATAACAGAAAAAAGGGAAATGGAAGATCAGCTAAGAAAGTCAGATACACTGACGGTTGTGGGAGAATTGGCTGCTGGGATCGCACATGAAATAAGAAATCCAATGACAGCTCTAAAAGGATTTATCCAACTTTTACAAAACAGCATGAATGAAGACCAATATGGCATGTATTTTGATGTCATCACCTCTGAATTAAAGAGAATTGAATCCATCATAACCGAATTTCTCGTATTAGCTAAGCCACAAGCCATTTCTTATCAAAGAAAAAATATATCAGTTATTATGAAGGAAACCCTTGATCTGTTAAGCGCACAAGCATCCCTTGAGAATGTTCAGTTTATTAGTTCCATTGAAGAAGGATTACCGGATATTTATTGCGAACCAAATCAACTAAAACAGGTTTTTATCAATATCTTAAAAAATGCGATAGAAGTAATGCCTAGCGGTGGTACTGTATCTGTTGATATAAAAACGATAGCAGATGAACAGGTTCTGATTTCGTTTAGGGATGAAGGGATAGGTATCCCAGAAGATAAATTAAAAAAACTCGGAGAACCTTTTTATACGACAAAGGAACGTGGAACAGGCTTAGGGCTTATGGTAAGCTATAAAATTGTAGAGGAACATAATGGTACCATTGAAGTCAGCAGTGAAGTTGGCAAAGGTACTACCTTCCATATAAAATTACCAATAGGGTCTCCGACTGAGCATTAAATCGGATGAAAGAAAGAGGGAGGGTATCTAGACATGTATCAGTACAGTAGCACACCAACTCCAATAGGTACAATTTACGTAATATGTAGTAAAGATCATTTAGTTAGAATAGAGTTTGATACAGAATTCCTTCAGGATAATATGGATGGTCTTTACTTGTATGCACCTGAAGATTCACTATGTCAGATGGTCATAACTCAACTTCAAGAATATTTTGCAGGCAACCGTTCCTCATTTGAAGTGCCTTATAATTTGGATGGTACCCCTTTTCAGGAGGAAGTTTGGAATGCGTTGTGTAACATTCCTTATGGTGAAGTGAAATGTTATCAGGATATTGCCAAAGAAATCAACAGGCCTCTAGCAGTTAGGGCGATCGGACAAGCGAATCGAAGAAATCCGCTGCCGATTGTCATACCTTGCCACCGTGTCATTGGGAAGAATAAAGAGCTGGTAGGTTACGCAGGAGATAAGATTGGAATGAAAGAAGAGCTGTTAAAATTAGAAGGTGCACTGGCATAGTGGTGAAAAAAATAAAGCTATAACAAGGTACGATAGTATTTATGCTATCGTACTTTTTTTATCTAAGAGTTGCATGCGTGTATCATTTTTTTTTTTTCTTCATATAATTTACTAAGACTAAAAAAGTTGCTCAAGGGCAAAAGTGGAGATGATAAAAATGGGGAAAAATAACAAACTCATTTTTTATACGGAAGTATTAGCCAAACTTAATATCATTAGTGTGCAAGAAAAAGGGTGGATATTAAAGAAAAATGAGAAAAAAGGTTGATTTTACCTTGTCGTTAGATTATCATCTAATTAGATGAATATCTAATATAAGGTAAAGGAGTGAACTATTCTGCAACTGGAGAAAATAGTTAACTTTTATAAAATAATGGGAGATACGACTAGAATAAAATTGCTTGTCTTGTTATCCACTGAAGAACCATTAAGTGGACAAGAATTAGCAGAAAGATTAGGGGTAAAGCCCCCGACGATTTCCCATCATATTTCTAAGCTTAAAGAAGTAAGTTCTGTGTATGAAAGAAGAGAAAAAAATACGGTCTATTATTACTTAAATTCAAAGGCTTTAAGACAACATAGTGAAGGTCTTTTTATCGTGTTAGAAAGAAGCGGAAAAGGGGAGAGGACGATGGAAGAGCAAAAAGAGAGAGAGCAGATCTTGCAAAATTTCCTTGCCAAGGATGGAAAATTAAAAACCATTCCGGCACAAAGGAAGAAGAAATTGATTATTTTTGAACATATCCTCAAAGGTTTAGAGATGGGGAAAAAGTACAGTGAAAAGGAAATCAATGAACACATTAAACAATTCCACGAAGACTATGCAACGATCCGCAGGGAATTCATTATCAATCATTACATGTACCGAGAAGCAGGAATATATGAACTAAACCCAACAGAAATGTGGGCGAGATAATACTGAGAACCCTAAGCTGATAGAACTTAGGGTTCTTAATTATCAATCTTCAAAAAGTAAAGGAATCACTTTGGGATAGTCGCCTTTGATGATACCTTTTTCAGTAATGATGGCGGTAATCAAATCATTGGGAGTTACATCAAATGCAGGATTAAATACGGAAATGCCATCTGGCGCTATCTGTTTTCCTCCCAGATGGGTGATTTCCTCAGAACTCCTTTCTTCAATTTCTATTTCCTCCCCAGTTTCCTTAGATAAGTCAAACGTCGATAAAGGTGCAGCTACATAAAATGGAATACCAAAAGCTTTAGCAAGAATAGCAAGTCCGTAAGTGCCAATTTTATTTGCAGTGTCCCCGTTGGCCGTAATCCTGTCAGCTCCGACAATAACAGCAGAAATCTCTTTGGTTTTAATGGTGTGTGCAGCCATGTTATCAGTGATTAACGTTACATCCACACCTGATTGTTGCAGCTCCCAGGCAGTTAGTCGGGCCCCTTGTAGAACTGGTCTTGTTTCGCAGGCGAAAACACTTAAGGGGAATTCTTTTTCTTTTGCCAAATGAAATGGAGCTAATGCGGTACCGTATCGGGCCGTTGCAATAGAACCTGCATTACATATAGTCAAGAGCTTATCATTCTTTTGAAACAAGGAAAGGGCATGTTCTCCAATAAGCCTGCATGTCGCTTCATCTTCTAATTGAATTTGTATTGCTTCATGAACAAGATTTGTTTTTGCTTCGTTCACAGAAGAAGCCTGCAAGGACACTTGTATCAAACGGTCTATTGCCCAAAAAAGGTTTACAGCCGTTGGCCGAGAAGTTGTCAAGTAGTCCCGGTCTTTTTTTAACTGATTCTGAAAATCAGGTAAACTAGTCAAGGTATATGAATTTGCAGCAAGGACAAGGCCATATGCAGCTGTTATGCCAATTGCAGGCGCACCCCTTACTTTAAGGGTGACTATGGCATCATAGACATCATAAATGGTATGCAAATCAAGGAATACAGTTTCTAGAGGCAATTTTTGTTGATCTAATAAACGAATATATGTGTCTTTCCATTCAACTGATAGCGGTAGATTAGTAGTGATTGTCATAATTTAAACATTCCCTTTTATTTCAATTTCAAGTAGTGCTTCTACATCTTGGATATTTCGGATAGTTGCAGCATTTTTAACCAGTGCTTGCCCTAGTATCAAAGCTTGTTGCTTTACTGAAAGTCTACGTTCATAAGGCTTGAGAGTATCAAGGTCGGCTACATGGGCGAGCCCAATCGTTCGACGGATAACCTCACATCCGGCAAAGCCAATAGCATCCGTAAAGACTTTTTTCAGGAAGAAATCCAAATAGCCTGGTGTTTGAGAGTAATATTCCACACTTTTTGTCTTCCATAAATCTGAGAAAGTGGAAGTGAATCCTTCCCATACTTGATTCAGGTGGGAAGTAATACTAGCCCTTTGACTGACATCCCTAGTGATTGCTTGTAATAGGATATTGGCAAAGAACTGCCCAACATCAAAGCCGATCGGTCCGAAAAATGCAAATTCTGGGTCAATTACTTTTGTATCAATTTCATTAGCAAAGATACTTCCTGTGTGGAGGTCTCCGTGTAGAAGTGCTTCTCCATTTGTTAAAAATGTGTATTTCAGCTTTGCCACTTCAAGCTTTAGATCCTCATCCTTCCAGATTTCCTCAATCGAACCAAGCAATTCAGGCTCATAGTCATTAGTCTCACTATCAAAAAATGGATCCGTAAAAACAAGATCTTCCGTAATCTTGCAAAGCTCTGGATTTGCGAATGACTGCTGTACCTTTTTCTTTTCTTGCTGATTCAAACCAAAATCAGAAGTGTAAAATAATGTTTTTGCCAAATATTCCCCTATATGCTTTGACAAAAGAGGGAAGTCTTTGCCATTAAGAAAACCATTTCGAACGATTTCCAAATGGGAGAGGTCCTCCATGATAGTTATCGCTAAATCTTCGTTCGTATAATAGACTTTTGGAACTAGGTTAGGAACCAATGTAGCGGCATTCTTCAGGTAATTACCTTCTATTGTTGCCCTGTGCAAGGTCAGCGGCCAGCTTTCCCCGACAACTTTGGCATAAGGCAAAGCCTGCTTAATGATAATCCCTGTATTATTTTCGTCTCTTATGTGAAAGACAAGATTTAAATTTCCATCACCAATTTCGCGGCAGTGTAAGAGCGCACCTTCTTTAAAAAATTTAAGGTCTTTGGCTAAAGTGATAGCGGTGGAATCTGTTAACGGCTCATATTCAGTAGTTGCTGTAATCGTCATATTTACTACCCCCGTGTATGTGATTAATTAATAACGGGGCGTTTATTTATTCAAAAATAAAAGCCCCTTTCCATAAGAAAGAGGCTTGAAGAGTAGACTTCTCCCCTCTTATCTGCCAGAAATAATTTCTGCTGGAATTAGCACCGTGCCTTATGAACGATTACGTTCGGCGTCCACAAATGTGTAACGCCCTGTTTCACAACAGTATTACGGTCGGTTGCTGGGTTTCATCGGGCCAAATCCCTCCACCTGCTCTTGATAAGAGATCGCAATCATATAATTGCGAATGTATTAAATTGTTTGAAAATTATTGCTTGATGAAAATAATACCAAGGTGTTGGGAAATTTGTCAATAAGTTTTTGGGAAATCTTTTTTCAAGCTAATATCTGATTTTTTTGAAGAATTAAATGGAATTGTATGAATTGTTTGGTTAAAACCTTGAAAAAATGATAGGCACCTGTTATTATTAAACTATTATTTTTGTTCGTGAATATGGAAAGTCAGAAACACGTTTTCGTCTTGAAATGTTTGAAAGAGCAAGAATAGTAATATTTACGTGGGTTAACCACAAGGAGGAACAAACATGTTACAAGGTAAAGTAAAATGGTTCAATGCAGAAAAAGGTTTTGGATTCATCGAAGTTGAAGGTCAAGACGACGTATTCGTACACTTCTCCGCAATCCAAGGCGAAGGTTTCAAAACTTTAGAAGAAGGTCAAGAAGTATCTTTCGAAATCGTTGAAGGTGCTCGTGGACCTCAAGCTGCTAACGTTACAAAATAATGCTAGCCAAATAGAAAAGGACTCCATTTAGGAGTCCTTTTTGTTTGTGAAAAAATAAGAAAATATATAATACAGTTGATTTCCGTTCCAGGCGCTTCGCTTGCCTGAGGCGGTCCGTGAGCCTCCTCGGCTAGCCCCTGCGGCCTCTCACCTGTCCCTTCCTCCCGCGGAAAGCGACGCCATTTGCGGAAAGGAACAGCGGCGACTAACCAATCAACTAAAATAAATTAATAGTATTGTGGTCTTCTATCTTCAAAGATAGGAATTCTTTTTCTAACTTCCTCCACCTTCGCCAAATCTATCTCTGCTGTAATGATTTCCTCCGCTTCTCCAGCTTCAGCCACAATTTCTCCCCAAGGATCAATAATCATCGAGTGTCCAGCAAAAGCATTCTTCGGATCTGCACCAGAACGGTTACATGCAATTACATAACATTGGTTTTCAATCGCACGCGCGATAAGAAGGGTACGCCAATGGTCAACTCTTGCCAAAGGCCACTCCGCAACAACAAAGATGGCTTTTGCATCCTTGGTGGTATGCGCACGAATCCATTCCGGAAAACGGATATCATAGCAAATGAAACCTGCACAAGTTTGACCGTCAAGCTCAAACATTCCATCTGTCTTCCCGGGCTGAAGGAAATGATGCTCGTCCATTAACCGAAAAAGGTGCAATTTGCTGTATTCTCCTGCAACTTCTCCGTCTTTATTGACAGTAATCATCGTGTTATAAATACCTTTGTTGGTCTTTTTCGCTACAGAGCCGCCAACAATATGCGTTTTTAATTCTTTTGCAGCCGATTTAAGGAATTTGGTTGTAACAAAACCGCCGGAATCGGCTATTTTATCCAGACGACCTAAATCATAACCTGTAGACCAAAGCTCAGGAAGAACGATGATATCTGGGCGATCTTTGCCTGCCACAGTCAACAATTCACATACCTTTTCTATATTTGCTTCGGGATCTCCGAAGGCCACATCAAATTGAATACAAGCAATTTTCCATTTCATTAGTTTATCCCCCCGTTGAAAAAATACTTTACAAGTTGAATCTAACAATATATGATTTGTGACTAGGATTTCAAGAATTTTTTAAGTAGGTGAAAAAGGTGAAAAATTTTCAACAATCTGAATTATTAAATACACTGCCTAAACAGTTCTTTGCTTCGTTGGTTGAAAAAGTGGGTAAAGTTGTGGAACAAGGACACGATGTTATTAATCTAGGCCAAGGAAACCCGGACCAGCCAACTCCTGAACATATTGTAAAATCGTTACAGGAAGCGGTAGAAAAACCGAATCATCATAAATATTCCCCATTTAAGGGGCACCAATTTTTTAAAGAAGCTATAGCAACTTTTTATAAACGAGAATACGATGTTGACATAAATCCAGATACAGAAGTAGCCATTCTCTTTGGTGGGAAGGCAGGACTAGTGGAGATTCCCCAATGCTTATTAAATGAAGGGGATACCGTACTTGTCCCAGACCCGGGCTATCCGGATTATTGGTCTGGTGTAGCATTGGCTAAAGCTAGAATGGAATATATGCCTTTAAAAGAAGTATATCATTTTTTACCAAACTATGAAGATATCAATCCAGAAGTCTTAAAAGCTGCTAAGCTCATGTTCCTTAATTATCCCAATAATCCGACAGGAGCTGTGGCGAATTCTGTATTTTTCAAAGAAACAGTAGAACTTGCAACGGAACACGATATATGTGTGGTGCATGATTTTGCCTATGGTGCTATTGGGTTTGATGGTAAAAAACCACTAAGTTTTCTGCAGACCCCTGGTGCAAAAGATGTCGGTATTGAAATCTATACTTTGTCGAAAACTTTTAATATGGCAGGATGGCGTGTGGGTTTTGCAGTAGGTAATGAAAGTGTAATCAAAGCTATTAATCTTTTGCAGGACCATATGTATGTAAGTATTTTTGGAGCAATACAAGAGGCGGCTGCCACTGCATTATTAGATAGACAAACTTGTGTAGAAGAACTGGTAGATTTGTATGAGGAACGACGAAATGTCCTTATTCAGGGGTTGCAGGAAATTGGTTGGGAAGTGCAAGCACCAAAAGGCTCCTTCTTTGCATGGTTAAAAGTTCCCGAAAGATATACTTCTGAGGAGTTTGCAGACAAGCTGCTTGAAGAAGCACATGTGGTTGTAGCTCCTGGTATTGGCTTTGGTTCCTTTGGAGAAGGCTATGTACGCGTCGGCTTATTAACCAGTACAGAAAGGTTACAAGAAGCTGTTCGACGAATTAGAGAGTTAAAGATTTTCTGAATAGTCTGTTGACAGAAGGTCAGAATGATGTCATAATCTCAACTAGAATTCAGTATAATTTCCAGCTGTTTATTGGAGCAAAAGGCGAAGACTCCTCGAAAATGCTACGCATTTTCTTCGTGCGATGTTTTTGCTGTCGAAGCCTTCCTTGTCCTGCGGGGGAGGAGCGACATTGTTGAGACCCCTGAAGCGTTGTGAGGAGGCTCAAGGTCGCCCCGCGGAAAGCGAAGCCATTTGCGTAAATCAACAGCGGTGATTAATAGAATTAAAAAATTTATTTATATTATCCAATCTTATCAAGAGCAGGTGGAGGGACTGGCCCGATGAAACCCGGCAACCGACTTATTCAATTAAGCACGGTGCTAAATCTTGCAGCATAAAGCTGATAGATAAGAGGACGTTAGATAGACTAACCTCTTCTTATGGAAGGGGTTTTTTGTTTTTTATCATCGAAAGAAAGGGTGTACATAATGTCAGAAATTCTAGCAAGCTATCTAGTTCACGATTCTAAAGGCAATCTCGAAAAAAAAGCGGAAGGGATCGCACTCGGACTTACAATCGGGTCCTGGACTGACCTGCCACAGCTTGAACAAGAGCAGCTAAAAAAGCATAAAGGCAGAGTAGTTAGAGTGAAAAAACTCTCATCAAGCGAAAGGGTGGATACTTACCTTGGAAAAGCGGTAACACGCGGCATCATCCAGATAGCTTATCCCAGTTTTAATTTTAGCAATGACCTCCCAGCCATATTAACCACGGTATTTGGCAAGCTATCACTGGACGGGGAGATAAAACTAATTGATCTTGAGTTCAGTGAAGACTTGAGGCTAGCTTATCCTGGACCGAAATTCGGAATAGAAGGACTTCGCTCCATTACTGGCGTTCAACATAGACCATTTGTCATGAGCATATTTAAAGGGGTCATTGGCAGGGACCTTGCTTTTCACACTGAACAGTTGAAGGAGCAGGCACTCGGGGGAGTGGATTTCATCAAGGATGACGAAATATTATTTGAAAATGAACTAACTCCTTTTGAAAAAAGGGTAACTGAAGGCAGAAGGATCTTAGAGGAAGTGAAGGAAGAAACAGGTCATCGTGCAAGATATGCGGTAAACCTGACAGGTCGTACGTTGGATCTTAAAGATAAGGCAAAAAGGGCTGTAGAATTAGGTGCTGATATTCTATTATTCAATGTATTTGCTTATGGTCTTGATACACTCCAAAGTTTGGCTGAAGACAAGGAAGTATCCATTCCAATCATGGCGCATCCTGCGGTTAGTGGAGCCATCACACCATCAGAATTTTATGGCATATCCAATGAATTGTTGTTAGGAAAACTTTTACGCTTTGCAGGAGCCGACTTTTCTTTATTCCCTTCACCTTACGGAAGTGTTGCGTTGCCAAAGGAACAAGCGCTTGGAATCCGTGATGCATTAACGGTATCAGACAATCAGTTAAAAGCGACCCTGCCTGTCCCATCAGCTGGCATACACCCTGGACTTGTACCGCTACTTTATCAAGATTTCGGAAATGACGCGGTCATCAATGCAGGAGGAGGGGTCCACGGTCATGAGCTTGGAGGAGCAGCAGGGGCAAAAGCTTTCCGTCAAGCGGTAGATGCGGTAAAAGCAGGGGAATCACTGGCAAATTACGCACATAAGCATCCTGAGCTAGAGGTTGCCCTTAAGCAGTGGGGGAGTGTGGAGGTTACAACATGACAGGTAAAAAACCGATGATATTTTGTGACTTTGATGGAACTATCACCAATAGTGACAATATTATTGCCATCATGAAGAAATTCGCTCCTGAAGAATGGGACGACATAAAAAATAAAGTACTATCCCAGGAGATCTCCATCAAGGAAGGTGTAGGAAAAATGTTTGCCCTTCTTCCTACTAAACAGAGGGAAGTTATAACGGAATATATAGTCTCCCATGCTGAAATACGTGATGGCTTCAAGGAGTTTGTCGCTTTCACAAAAGAAGAAGGAATTCCACTTTATATTGTATCTGGCGGTATTGATTTCTTTGTGGAACCACTTTTAGCAGGCGTGATAGAGGAAACAAACATCTATTGCAATAAGTCTGATTTTTCCGGTGAAACAATAAATATCCTTTGGCCGCATGCCTGTGATGACAACTGTAACAATGGTTGTGGCTGTTGCAAGCCATCCATTATCAGAAAGCTGGCCGAACCTGACACCCATAAAATTGTGATTGGAGATTCCATTACAGATTTAGAGGCGGCAAAGCTTGCTGATCAAGTAATTGCGAGAGACTTTCTTATTCAAAAGTGCGAGGAGCATTCCATCGGCTTTTCTCCATTCGAAACCTTTTATGATGTGATGGATATTTTGAAAAAACGGGAGGTGACTGCATGAGCCAATTTTTAAAGAAATGGACAGAACTTTCTGAGGTTAAGGAAGAGTTGGCTTTACGTGATTGGTTCTTTGGTACAAGTGGAAACCTTTCTATTAAAGTAGCAGACTCCCCACTGCAATTCTTGGTTTCCTCAAGTGGCAAGGATAAAAGGAAGATAACCTCGGAGGATTTCCTACTTGTGGATGAATCAGGAAAAGCCGTTGAGAATACTGACTTGAAGCCTTCAGCCGAAACATTACTGCATCTTGAAGTATACCGGAAAACCAAAGCCGGTTGCTCCTTGCATGTCCATACGATAGACAATAATGTCATATCTGAGCTATACGGCGAACAAGGGGAAATTAGATTCAAAGGGCAGGAAATCATTAAAGCATTTGGTATTTGGGAGCAAGATGCGGAGGTAAGCATCCCAATTATTAAAAATCATGCCGATATTCCAGCACTAGCAGATGAATTTTCTTCATTTATTGAAGCAGACGCTGGCGCAGTCCTCATTAGAAATCATGGAATCACCGTCTGGGGCAGAACTGCCTTTGAAGCAAAAAAATACCTAGAAGCCTGGGAGTTCCTATTCTCCTATCATTTAAAATTACTAAGTGTGAAAAACCTGGTTCAACCAAAAGTATCTATTTAACCTAAGGAGGAATATAACATGGCAGAAATCAGATTGCATGAAACAAATGAAAGAATCGTAGGAAAAGAACAAGTAGAAAGCTTCCTAATTGATAATGAGGTAATCTACGAAAACTGGGACATTGCAAAACTCCCTCAACACTTACAGGAAAACTTTACTTTATCTGATGAAAACAAAGAAGAAATCCTGACAGTTTTCAAAGATGAAATTGCTGCGATCTCCTTAAAAAGAGGATACAAGGCACAAGACGTTATCTCATTATCTGAGACAACCCCTAACCTGGAGCAACTTCTTCAAAACTTCAATAAAGAGCATCATCATACAGATGATGAAGTCCGTTTCATTGTCAGTGGTCATGGTATTTTTGTCATTCAAGGAAAGGACGGTTCTTTCTTTGATGTTGAATTGGAACCTGGTGATTTAATCTCTGTCCCTCCTAATGTCCGACACTATTTCACCCTAATGGAGGATCGTAAAGTAGTCGCTGTTCGAATCTTCGTTACAACAGAAGGTTGGGTACCCATTTATGAAAAAGAGGAAGTAAATAACTAATATAAAACAGATGACCTTGCCTTGGCAGGGTCATTTGTTTTTCATTAATCTAAGAAATTGAAAATCCGGTTGATTTCCGTTCAAGGCGCTTCGCTTGCCTGCGGGCGGTCCGTGAGCCTCCTCAGGCTTCGCCTTCCGTTCCGGGTTCTCACCTGTCCCTTCCTCCCGCGGGCGTCTACGCACCTTCCCCTTCAATCAACTAGATGGCTTCATTCATGAGGGACTATGAAAATGCATCTAACCGAGTTAACTGAAAAAGCATTAAGGTTCCGTTTTCGGAACTTTTAGCTGTGGATTGGAGCAAATGGCGAAGACTCCTCGAAAATGCTACGCATTTTCTTCGTGCGAAGAAGCGCTGCCGAAGCCTTCCTTGTCCTGAGGGAAATAGCGGTAGGTGGAGACCCCGCAGGCGAAGCCGAGGAGGCTCACGTCAGCCCCTAGGAAAGCGAAGCCATTGCGGAAAGGAACACCGCTGAATAAGCAAACCACTAAAATTCTTTCTTTTGTATATGACTACTTTATCAATCAAGAGGGAATATAATGGTAAGAAAACAGAGATAGGTTTAGGAGGAAGGCTAAATGGAGCATGTGGTAATTATTGGGGGCATTGCAGGGGGCATGAGTGCTGCTTCCAAGCTAAGAAGATTAGATAAAACAGTAAAAATTAGCGTTTTTGAAAAAGATGAATATGTTTCATACGGGGCGTGTGGATTGCCATATTACATATCAGGTGTGACAGAATCTCATGAAGATCTGCTGGCAAGAACGGTAGAAGAATTTGAAGAACGTGATGTACAGGTTCATATCCATCATGAAGTAACAAAAGTAGACTCCCAAAACAAAAGGGTGCATGTGAAAAACCTTGAATCTGGAGAGGAAACCTACGTTCACTATGATAAACTATTAATTTCAACCGGTGCAAAACCAATTGTTCCACCTTTTATTCCAAAAGAAGCAAGCAATGTTCATACATTGAAGACACTGAATGATGGAATAGAAATGCGTAAGTTTTATCAAGATGAAAGTATAAAGAAAGTCGGCATCATTGGTGGGGGTTATATCGGAATGGAGCTTGTTGAAACCATGGTAGAGCTTGGCAAAGAGGTGTTTGTCATAGAACTTCAAAATCAGATCCTACCAAATTACGATGAGGAAATGGCAAAAATCATTTCTGAATCCCTCCAAGATAGGGTTGGAATCCGAACGGGAGAAGAAGTAAAGGAACTAAAAAAGTCAGAGGGAAAAGTTACAAGCATCGTGACAGACAAAAATTCTTACGAAGTCGATGCGGTTATTGTAAATATAGGTATAAAACCAAACACGGATTTTATTAAAGAACTCGGCTTAGATATGCTTGAAAATGGCGCAATCATTGTTAATTCCCATCAGGAAACGAGCATCAAGTCTATATATGCTGCGGGAGATTGTGCAACAAGCAATCACCTTTTATTAAATAAACCAGTAAACATAGCACTCGGTACGACGGCCAATAAACATGGAAGGGTGGCCGCCGACAACCTTGCAGGTATACCTTCTACATTTGATGGGATTCTCGGAACAAATGTGGTGAAAATTCTAGAATGGACGGCAGCCATGACCGGAATTACTGAAAAACAAGCAAAGCAGGAAAACTTAGATGTTGAAATAATAGTTATTAAAACAAATAACCATGCCTCTTATTATCCTGGGGCAGAAAACATCCATATCAAGCTGGTGTATGAAAAAGAATCACTAAAACTTTTGGGAGCACAACTTATTGGTAAGGATGAATCCATCGCTAAGAGACTGGATGTTTATGCGACAGCCATTACATGCGGTTTAACCACCAAGCAAATTGGCATGTTGGATTTGTGTTATGCGCCTCCATATGCTACCGTATGGGATGCTGTACAAGTTGCAGCTAATGCAGCTAAATAATTTAACAAAGTGTAAATAAGTTGAGTTAATATTATGAATTTTCTTTACCTTAGAAGACGATTATGCTACTGTTATAATAGTTTTATAACATACATATTCTAGAGAGAATTTGCCTAAGGAGTGAGAGGTATGAAGGTCCGTTACAATTTTGTGCCGAAGCATGATGTAGAGTTCTGTGAACCAACTTACACTATTAAACAAGCTTATGAGAAAATCAAGGATACAGGCTACAGATGTATACCTATTCTTTCTAATGATGGGAATACATTCTTAGGCCTAGTCTACAAAGTGCACTTATTGGATTATCTATACGAACAAAAAGGGAGCCCCGATGATTCAGTAGAAGTACTGATCAAAAACCAAGATGCTTTTATTTTTGAGGAAGATTCATTCTTTAAAGCATTTTTCACGATTAAACGACTGCCTTTTATCGCAGTGCTAAATGAGGAAAATGAGTTTCTCGGGATACTGACGCATGCGAATGTGATGGATGTCTTAGCTGATTCATTTGGTATGAAAACAGGTGGCTACACCCTTACTATCGCTACGATTGAGCATAAAGGGGCAATCAAGGACCTTGTTTCCATGTTAAAGGACGTTAATATTGATGGAATGCTTACCCTTGACAATGGAGAAAAGTATTTGCGTAGGATAATTGTAAATTTACCAGCTGAATTACCGCAAGAGAAGGTAAACAAATTAGTGAAAAAACTCGGAGAAAAAGAATTCCGAGTCACACATGTCGATCAAATTGATGTGCAAAAATAAAGAAGAGAGCAGCCCCGAAATTTGGAGGCTGCTCTATGTGCGTTTAATCCTTTTAGTGCAGTAAGATTTCTCTATCAATTAGGATGTTTGATAATGTCACAATTTCCGCTTTTTCTTGCAGTTTAGGGATATACTGTTTTAAGACACTTGCTGTCTTTTCCCCTACAATACCAACATGGCCAATGGCTATGATGGAATCATCCACTTCTGTTTTTTTAATGAGCTGATTCGTTTGTTTTACAATATGGTTAGTGGTGTAGACTTCGTCAAAGAATAATTCATTCTCTAAAAATGGAACTCCCAATTCTGTTGCTAATTCTGCCACCACACTCTTTTTTGTTGTTTTACTATCTAAATAATAAAGATTTCGCTCTTTACAGATCCCTAGAATAATTTTCATGATCCGCTTATCGGCAGTAATCTTAGATCCCATATGGTTATTAATTCCTACCGCGTAAGGAACAGAATCAATGGCGTCATTTACTCTTTTATATATTTCTTCATTAGATAGATTGGAGGTAATGGCACCTGGTCCTAGCCAGCTTCTTTTTCCTTTCAATGGTTCCATGGGAAGGTGAAGGATCACTTCGTGGCCTAATTGGTGAGCCAGTTCAGCGTCTTGTTTGGTGGTAGAAAGAAATGGCATGACTGCTACAGTCAAGGGCACGGGTAAATGGAGGATTTCCTCGGTACCCTTCATGTTATTGCCGAAATCATCAATAACAATGGCTACTTTATTGCTAGGGAGTTCTTCGGCAGAAGGGTTAAAAGAAGGGAGACCAAAGATAAACATGCTACTCAGGATGATAACTACAATCATTTTCATTTTTGCACCTACTTGTCTAAATATGTATTTTTTTGATTCGACAAAATTTGCATGCGGAGATGGAAAGATGGGAACCTAACTCTACTGCCTCTAGATACTTTGTCCTATTTTTTACATATAATTAAAAATAAATTCTATGAAAAAAATGTCTAACTTTGCGATTCTATTTACAATTATAGAAATTATTGTAATAATTTCTATTGTGGAATTTGATGCAGAAGGGGCGAGTCGCATGTCTTATGAAGGGTATGTAGATCAACTGTTAATATTAATAAAAGAGAAAAGAGATACGATGATAGCAGTCGCCAACAAGACTGGTTATATAAGTGAACAAACGGTAAAATGTAGCCAGGATCTAGATAAGTTGATTTATAAATACCAAGAAATAATATATGAGAAAAAATAATATTACATATAAAAAAAACCGCCCTAAATAGACGGTTAGAATATCTGTGTGAGAAAAATCATGAAAAGCAATCCGATGATGAAAGAATAGGTGGAGGTCGTTTCATTTCCATCACCATGACTTTCAGGAATCAATTCTTTATAGATGATATAAAGCATCGCTCCTGCTGCAAAAGCAAGTCCATATGGGACAAGGGATGATACAACTGAAGTGAGATAGAATCCCAATAAAGCCATTGGTATCTCGACAGCCCCGGTTAGAGTCGCAACGATAAAAGCTTTCAGTTTTGTAATCCTCTGATTAATTAAGAATAAAGCCACCAAAAAACCTTCTGGTGCATTTTGCAACCCAATCGCAAAGGCAATCAAATTTCCGGTGTCTGCTGCGTCTGATGCATAGCTTACCCCAACAGAAAGTCCTTCTGGTATATTATGCAATGTTATCGCTGCAACAATCAGCATTGCTTTTTGATCAAAAGCGATTCCTTTTCGATTATGCTCCAAATCTATATGAGGAATGGACCTTTCTAAAAGGGTTAAAGTAATGACACCTAGAAGCAACCCAATTCCCAATGGAACAAAACCTCCGTATGAAAGAGCCTCCGGTATTAAACTCATAGTAGCTGCAGCCATCATGATACCGGCTGTAAATGCAAGGAGTGTATCTCTCCATTTGTGAGTCAAAGTGTTATTCAAAAATAAAATTGGCAAGGCTCCTAAACCTGTGGACATGGCAGCCAATACACTTCCTATTATTACTTCTGACATCATATATTTCCTTTCTAGTCTTATAAGAAAGTTCTCTAATTGGGAACTTTCATTTTTTATGTACTAAGCATATTGTACCAATAATTTTTTTATATACAAAGTAAGGCGATTTAAACCAATCAAACTAAATATCTGACAGGACGTCTCTCATCTATCATCAGACAACCTTAAGCTATTTTCTATGAGAAAAGTGAAAGATTTATCGTTAATGATAGTATTTTGTAAATTTTATGTGAAGAAAAAGTTGTTAGAACACAAATATTGCAATAAAAAGTAAATATTTTTAACATTTTGTAAAAAAACTGAAAAAATTGTAGCCGTATCCAACTGGAGTTCGTTATACTTTTATATGTGAGAGAAACACCATCATAATTTCTTAGGGGGAAAAAGAAACATGAAGAAGTTTTTATCAATCTTTTTGGTTGCTATTCTTGCAATCAGCCTGGCTGCATGTGGCAGTAACAATTCTAGTGGAGAAAACACAAACTCTAACTCAGACTCTGCAACTGGTGGAGAGCAAATTACACCTGAAAAAATTGTTATGGGATTTGTTCCATCACAAGAATCAGACACCATTGCTGACACGGTAGCGCCATTGGCAGATCGTTTAGGAGAAGAGCTTGGTATTGAAGTGGAAGGTCGAGTTATGACTGACTATACTGCTCTAATTGAAGCAATGGGATCAAATGAAGTACATGTTGGATTTATACCTGCGTTCGGTTATGTATTGGCCAATGAGCAATATGGTGCAGAAGTAATCTTAAAGTCTATCAGATATGGTAGTGGTACATACAAAGCTCAGTACATCGTTAGAGCCGATTCCGGAATTGAATCACTTGCTGACCTTGAGGGCAAAATTTGGGCATATCCTGATGCAGCATCTACATCTGGATTCTTATTCCCTGCATCTCAATTAATGGACGAGTTTGATATTGCAAGTGCACAAGATTTACAGACTACTTTCTTCAGTGACACTGTACAATCAGGTGCACATGACACGGCTGCAATCGCTGTGTACGAAGGTGATGCTGATGTTGCAACAACTTTCGAAGATGTTCGAACTGGATTAGAAGAAGAATACCCAGACATTATGGAAAAAACAAAGGTTATTGGTTACACAGAGGAAATTCCTAACGATACCATTTCTGTTACTAAAGAATTAGATGATGAATTAGTACAAAAGATTAAAGATACATTCCTATCTTTCAATGAAGACGAAGATATGATAAAAATCATGAACGAAGTATACAGTTGGGATGAAATCAGTGAAGCAACTGATGAAGAATACAAAGTTGTAAAGGAAACTTATGAGAAATTTAAGGATTCCATTTCTTTCTAATTTTATATGATTTGCAATCTAGGGGGAGGTTGCTTCCCCTATTTTGTTGTGTATGTTATGAATTGAGGGGGTTTCAACATGATACAGTTCAAAGGTGTTTCCTTGGTTTACCCAAATGGAACACAAGGGTTGAAGAATGTAAATGTTACCATTAATGAGGGCGAATTTGTCGTCATTGTAGGTTTGTCTGGTGCAGGTAAATCTACTTTTATAAGAAGTATTAACAGACTGGTTACTCCTACAGATGGAGAGCTAAATGTAGACAATGAAAATATTTTAACTTACCGCAACAATGACTTGAGAAAATTACGAACTAAGGTGGGGATGATTTTTCAAAACTACAATCTCGTAAAAAGATCGAATGTTTTGAAAAATGTACTTGCCGGTCGCTTAGGATATACAGGAACACTTCGTTCCACCTTTAATTTATTCAAAAAAGAAGATCTCGCACTAGCGTATGAGAGCCTAAAGCGAGTAAACATAGAAGAAAAACTATATAACCGTGCCGATGAATTAAGTGGAGGTCAACAGCAACGTGTAAGCATTGCCCGCGTGTTGACACAAAAGCCTAGATATATTTTAGCTGATGAGCCCGTTGCTTCCTTAGACCCACCAACTTCCCATCAGGTTATGACGTATTTAAAGAAAATTAATAAAGAAGATAAGATCACCACTATTGTGAACCTTCACTTTATTGATATGGCGATGGAGTATGCAGATCGCATAATTGGAATGAGAGCAGGCGAGGTAGTATTCGACGGTCCGGTATCGGAAGTGTCCGAGAAAACATTCGAACAAATCTATGGGCGTGCAATTCGTGAGGACGATTTGCGCGGAGGTGTCGAACAGTGAAGTTAGAGGAACAAGTGAAGTTAGAGGACAAAAAATATGCACCATCCCTTCTACCTGCCAAAACGAAAGCCCGGATTTCCATTATTTTTTCCGCTGTAATAGGATTCTATATTCTTAGCACTGTTAAAACAGGAGCAACAATAGGGGACTTGCTGGACGGAATACCTAATATGGGTCGAGTAGTCGTAAAGTTTTTTCCGCCAAATTTCAATGTTTTTATCCATATAATCGAGCCATTGGCAGTAACCATTCAAATGGCCATTATTGCAACAACAGTTGCAGCCATTCTTTGTATACCTTTGAGTCTATTAGCCGCACAAAATGTAACATCCAATAAATTTGTTTATACGTTTGTTCGTTCCATATTAAATATTTTGCGTACAATTCCAGACTTGGTTCTAGCTGTTATTTTCGTTGGTTTATTTGGAATCGGTGTTCTACCTGGTATTTTAGCACTTATCATTTTCTCATTAGGAATTTTAGCAAAGTTAATCAGTGAAACAATCGAATCCGTTGATATGAATCCAATGGAAGCAATGAGTGCATCGGGAGCGAACACTTTGCAAAAAATCTCTTTTGCACTTATCCCGCAAGTGTTGCCTCAATTTGTTTCATTTGTCCTGTATGTTTTTGAAATCAATATTCGTGCCTCCGTTGTTCTAGGTTTAGTTGGAGCTGGAGGAATCGGTATCGTGCTTAGTCAACAATTGAAATTTTACAATTATCCGAATGCGATGTTGATTATTCTTGTGATATTTGTGCTGGTCGTAGTCATTGAATACATCTCCACTAAAATTAGGGAGGCGATCGTATAATGGAACTTGTTTTACCTCCCAAAAAGAAAAAAACTGGATGGAAGACGATAAGAAATTGGGGAATATTCCTTTTCCTTACCGTTATGTACATTTGGACTTTTACAGGAATTGATATTGACTGGGGACGGGCTTTTGATAGGATGGTTAATAACTTCCAGCGTGTTATTCCTAAATTGTTCAATCCAGAGTGGGCTTCCATAGGGAAAGTTTGGACAGCGATGGTAGAGACATTATACATTGCCTTTGCTGGCTCTTTAATGGCAGCTATCATTGCTATTCCATTAGGATTTTTGGCTGCTCAGAATATGACAAAAAGTAAAATTTTGACCACATTCGGAAAATGGATCCTTAGTGGAATTCGAGCATTTCCAGATCTAATATTGGCCATTTTATTTGTGGTAGCAGTAGGGCCGAATCCTTTTGCTGGGGTATTAGCGATTGCGATTGGGTCTACAGGAATGCTAGGAAAATTGTATTCGGAAGTATTGGAATCCATTGATATGAACATTGTGGAAGCAATGGAAGCAAGCGGGGCAAATAAAGTTCAAATTTTGTTCCATGGTGTGATACCGCAAATCATTCCGGAATTCTTATCCTATGCCATTTACCGATTTGAGATTGATGTTCGTGCTTCTACAATCCTTGGTATTGTAGGAGCTGGGGGAATCGGGACACTTATTCAGTTTGCACAAATGAATCGGAATTGGGAAGAGATGGGACTGATTCTATTGGTAATTATCGTGGTGGTTACCATCATTGACTTTCTTTCTGCATCCATCCGTAAAAGAATCGTATAATCTCAATTACTTAGGGTTGATCATATATTGATCGACCCTATCTTTCATTCTAAAAAATGAGGTAAAGGAGGCATCTTTTTTGAAACTTAATTTGACCATATTAGAGACAAGTGATATCCATGGCTCCATCATGCCTATAGGCTATGGAAATAATAAATATGCACCACTTGGTTTGGCAAAGGTGTCTACCTTTATAAAAGAAGAACGCACTAAGAAAAAACATGTATTAGTTATAGACAATGGAGACCTGATTCAAGGAACGCCATTAACATATCATTTTGTAAAAAAACAATCCTATGAAGAAAATCCAATGATTAAAGTGTTAAACCACCTTAATTATGACGCTGCGGTAGTTGGGAATCATGAGTTTAATTATGGTATGGATGTGCTTAAACAAGCTGTCAAACATTCAAGATTTCCATGGTTAAGTGCCAATATTTTAGAAAAGCAAAGTGGGAAGCCCTTTTTAGGAAAGCCTTATATTATTAAACAATACGATTCTGTAAAAGTGGCTGTCTTGGGCGTGACCACGCATTACATTCCTAATTGGGAAAATCCTGCCCATATAGAAGGCTTAACGTTTGAAGATGTATTGCAATCTACTCAGAAGTGGGTTTCCTTTATTCAGGAAAAAGAAAAGCCTGATCTGCTCATTGTCAGTTACCACGGTGGCTTTGAAAAAGATCCTACCACTGGTGAAATAACCGAAAACCTGACAGGAGAAAACCAAGGCTATGAAATTTGCGAAAACATAGTCGGTATTGATATCCTCCTCACGGGTCACCAGCACCGGACCATCGCGACTAATATTAATAATGTCCTTGTCCTTCAACCTGGGGTCAATGGCCAGATGGTTGGTAAAGCTACTATTGTGTTTGAAAAAGAAGCAGGAATGTGGAAGATTGTTGAAAAGAAAGCAGAGCTAAGATCTGTAGAACAAGTGGAAGCGGATCAGGATGTTATCGAATTAATACGAGATTATGAAACAGCCACACAAAAATGGCTTGATACACCGATGGGAAAAAATCAAGGGTGATATGTTGGTCGAAGATGCACATCAAATACGCTTAGGAGATAACGCACTGATTGAATTCATCAATAAGGTACAAATGAAGGTATCGGGTGCAGAGATTTCTAATACGGCTCTTTTTCATAATAATTCCCCGGGATTTCCTGCCAATGTAACTATGAGAGATATTGTTTCTAATTATATCTATCCAAACACTTTGAAGGTAATTATAATTACAGGTCGAGATATAAAGGATGCGCTAGAACGATCGGCCTCCTATTTTATGATTGGAGAAGGTGGAGAGGTTGAGGTGAACCCTTCCTTTACCACCCCAAAACCACAGCACTATAATTACGACATGTGGGAAGGTATTGAATATATTTTGGACATAAGGAGGCCGATTGGGGAGAGAGTTGTGAAGTTAGCAAGAAATGGGCAGGAAATTGACGTAGATCAAGAATTTGAAGTGGTGATGAACAACTACCGTGCTGGTGGTGGCGGTGACTATGCTATGTATCGGGACAAGCCAGTAGTAAAAGATATACCTATGGATATGTCCGAGCTGATTGCTAACTATATTCTTGAAGAAAAGGCGATTGAAGCAACAATCAATCGTAACTGGAAGGTTATTTGGAAAGAAGAAGACAAAGTTGACAGATGATGCTTGAATGGTGTAAGATTTTACATTTTCTTGAATTGTAATTGACGAATCACGTCAATTACTATACCATTAGTTTTAATTCAAGATATTTTATAAAAAGGAATGACTTTTATGGCAGAAAGACACGAGCTCGATACTTCATTAAAATTATTTATCGTTCTATCCAGAGCGTTTCGTGCACTGAATGACAAAGCGAATCAATCTATCCAAAGCTTTAATTTGAATCCAACCGAATTTGCAGTGCTAGAACTACTCTACCACAAAGGAGAACAACCCTTACAGCAAATCGGCGGAAAGATATTATTGGCAAGTGGCAGCATCACGTATGTGGTGGATAAACTGGAAAACAAAGGACTCTTAGCGCGAAAAGCATGTCCAAAAGACAGAAGGGTAACCTATGCCCAAATAACGGATGAGGGAAAACAACTTCTGAATGAAATATTCCCAAAACACGAACAACACATCCACACCCTAGTCGACGGCCTTACCCAACAAGAAAAAGAACAAGCCATCCAACTCATCAAAAAACTCGGCCTAAACGCCCAACAAAAAGACTGACCATTAAAGGTTGGTTTTTTTTTGTTAAAAAAAACTCCCTTGTGGGGTCAGACCCCACAAGGAATTTCTTGATTCATGTCGAATATTAAGTAAGGTGAAGTCTGTTTGTAAAGGGGATAGTACATATGAGATTTGAAGAGTTTGGTTATTCTCGTCCTAATTTGGATGAGGTGGAGAAGAGGTTTATGGCTGCTGTTGAGAGGTTTGAGGCGGCAGAATCTGTTGCTATGCAGGAGGAAGCGATTCGCGAAATCAATGATGTTCGAAATCAATTAAGTACAGATTTCAACCTAGTTTATATTCGTCATTCCATTGACACGAACGACGAGTTTTACAAAGAAGAACAGGATTTCCTTGATGAGATCGAACCGCTGACGAAATCTTTGGAAACAAAATTTTATAAAGCGCTGGTCAAGTCACCATTCAGAAACGAGCTTGAAGAAAAATGGGGAACGCAGCTATTCGCTTTGGCAGAATGTGAATTGAAAACATTTGATGATGCGATTATCGAAGACCTCCAGCTTGAAAATAAACTTACCACTAAATACTCCAAGTTGGTTGCTTCCGCAAAGATTAACTTTAACGGCGAAGAACTTACGCTTGCTCAATTAGATCCTTATACAGAGTCCGAGGATCGCGACGTTCGTAAGCAAGCAAGTGAAGCCAAGTTTGGTTTCTTCCAAGAAAACAAAGAAGAGTTTGATGAGATCTTTGATCAACTTGTCAAAGTTCGTACTAAAATGGCAAAGAAGCTGGGCTATGATAGTTTTGTGGAGCTAGGATATGCGCGTATGACCCGTACCGATTATAATGCGGAGATGGTTGCTACATTCCGAGATCAAGTAAAAGACTCTATCGTTCCATTAGTAGAAACACTTTCTAAAAGGCAGCAGGAGCGTATCGGTGTAGACTCCATGAAGTATTATGACGAAGGATTTAAATTCAAAACGGGTAACGCAAAGCCAAAAGGAACACCTGAGTGGATTATTGAAAATGGGAAACAAATGTATGAAGAGTTATCGGAAGAGACAAAAGAGTTCTTCCAATTTATGATTGATAAGAACTTGATGGACCTTGTTGCAAAAAAAGGGAAAGAAGCTGGAGGATATTGCACATATATCCCGACTTATAAGGCACCATATATCTTCTCGAATTTTAACGGAACGAGCGGAGATATTGATGTGTTAACACATGAAGCGGGACATGCATTCCAAGTATATATGAGCCGTGATTTTGATGTGCCTGAGTACAACTGGCCAACATATGAGGCTTGTGAAATCCATTCTATGAGCATGGAATTTTTCACTTGGCCGTGGATGAACCTGTTCTTCAAAGAGGATACAGAAAAGTATAAGTTCTCTCATTTAAGTGGAGCGATTTCTTTCTTACCATATGGTGTAGCGGTTGATGAATTTCAACATTATGTTTACCAAAATCCAGATGCTTCGCCAGCAGAAAGAAATCAAGCCTGGAGAGAAATTGAAAAGAAATACTTGCCGGGCCGTGATTACGATGGGAATTCCTATTTAGAAGCAGGTGGGTTCTGGCAACGCCAAGGCCACATTTATCGTACACCTTTCTATTATATTGATTACACTTTGGCACAAATTTGTGCGCTACAATACTGGAAACTTTCACAAGAAAATCCTGAATCTGCATGGAACTCTTATTTGGAGCTCTGCAAACAAGGTGGAAGTAAATCGTTTGTCGACCTTGTGAAATTCGCTGGACTTCGCTCTCCGTTTGAAGATGGTTGCGTAGAGTCGGTTGTCGGTGAGATTGAAAGCTATTTAAATGAAGTGAATGATAAAGCGTTATAAGAGAAAAAAGCTGTCGTTTTCCTTCGACAGCTTTTTCTTTCACTTTTGCCGCAAATTTTGTAGAATAAAGGGTATACTTTAACCAAAATAGATTTGAAATCCGATAAAAAAATCGGTAAGATACATAAGATTTTTTAGGAAGATACTATCATTATTCATTTTTAGTATCAGAAAAGGAAGTGACTGCTATGAAAACAAATGTATTATTTTCCAATGTTTCAACCCTAAAAGTATACGGTGATTTCCCTTTGTCCGTTTCTAATATTTTTTCTGATTCTAGACAAGTTACGACAGATTCAGTATTTGTTTGTATAAAAGGCTATACGGTGGATGGGCACCGCTACATACCATCAGCAATAGAGAAAGGCGCTAGTGTGATTGTGGTCCAGGACCTGCCGGAACAATTGGATGAGAGAATTTGCTATGTGCACGTAAGAGACACAGAGCGCGCATTGGGTCAGTTAGCCAATGTATTCTTTGACTATCCATCCACCAAACTTCGAATTGTTGGGGTTACAGGAACCAATGGTAAAACGACCGTATCAAGTGTCATAAATAATGTTATGAGAAAAGAAGGATATAAAACTGGGCTAAGCGGTACCATTGAAATTGATATAGACGGAGAAAAGTTCGAAAGTAAAAATACGACAAGTGACGTATTAACCATGCAGCGAATGCTAAAAGATATGGTGGAAGCCGGTGTAACGGATGTGGTAATGGAAGTATCTTCACATGGCCTAGTTCTCGGCCGTCTTGCCGGGGTTGAATTCCAAAACGGTGTATTCACTAACCTAACACAAGACCACCTCGACTTTCATGGGACGATGGAAAATTATAAAAACGCCAAAGGTCTACTTTTTGCTCAATTAGGCCAGGACCTCCGTAAAGACAAAGCAGCAATCTTGAACGTGGATGATGCAGCAACCGAGGATTATATACAAATGACAGGTGCTAGAATTATCACTTACGGAATTAAAAACGATGCAGATTTCAAAGCGCGTGACATTAAGTTTTTCGAAAATAAAACAAGCTTCATCCTAGAAACTAATTTTGGCGAATATGAATTGGAAATTCCATTCGTTGGGGAGTTTAACGTCTACAATATTTTATCCGTCATTTGTGTTCTTTGGGATAAGGGGATGCCGTTTGAGCGTATCTTGAATCACCTAAGAGAGACTACTCCTCCGAGTGGACGCATGCAAACTCTTAAGACTGGTGACAAGCGTAATGTTATTATCGATTATGCTCATACAGAAGATGCCATCGGTAAAGCGTTGGACAGCATACGCATGTTCTCTAAGCAAAAAATTATCTCCATTATCGGCACAGGTGGAGGAAGAGACAAAGATAAGCGCCCTAAAATGGGGAGGATTGCAACCGAAAAATCAGAATATGTCATCTTTACTACGGATAATCCACTAGATGAGCCTGGAGAAGAAATTGTCCAGGGGATGGCTGCTGGAGCCACTCATGAAAACTTTGAGTGTATACCTGATCGCGAACAAGCGATCATCAGAGCTGTTGAAATTGCTGGAGAAGGAGATGTTATCCTCATTGCCGGCAAGGGGCATGAAAACTATCAATTGATTGGGAAAGAATCCGTTCCCTTTGATGAAAAAGAAATTACGCTAAAAGCAATACAGGCCTTTCCACTTACAGAAACAATTCCTACAACATAGAGAAAAGGATGTAGGCTGACTAGTTGAGTGACTCACTTGTTTTAAAGTGAGTCAGTTACCTAGTCATCTTTTTTTTGGATTTTATATTTGGAAGAAAAAGTACAAATGTATAGGGGATGAAAGAAAAATGGGGAAAATGTCTGTGGTTTTTATATTGATGCTGATAATAACAATGGGATGTACATCGTTCACAAGCACGAATGTAACAGAACATAAAGTTAAGGAAATTAACGGGGCTCAAGAACAAAGGAATGTTCCAAATGAGGAGGAAAATAAAAATAAAGACAGTGAAATCATAGAGAAAGTCGCAAAAAAACAAGAGCTGGAGGACCTCGCATTAGAAGTAAACGGACAAGTCTATAGTGATTCGTCGCAATTTTCAGAGTATGTTACAGGGGTCAAAACGCGCTTAAAAACAGAAGAGAAAGTGATTGCGCTTACTTTGGATGCATGTGGCGGTGAAAATGGAAGCGGATATGATGAAGAACTAATTACTTTTTTAGTAGAAAACAATATAAAGGCAGACCTCTTTGTCAATGCAAGGTGGATTGATCAACAATATAAGACATTTGTAGAGCTTGCAGCAAACCCACTTTTCACAATTCAGAACCATGGGACAGAACATAAGCCTCTTTCGGTTACTCCGAGAAGTGCTTGGGGGATTTCCAGCACCTCTTCCCAAGAAGAAATAGTGGAGGAAATAATGGAAAATCAAATGAAAATATTTGAGATAACAGGTGAAGTCCCCCAATATTTTCGCTCGGGTACGGCCTTTTATGATAATACAGCCGTTCAAATTGCGGAAGACTTAGGTGTACAAGTGGTCAACTTTGATGTCATTGGTGATGGTGGCGCAACTTTTACCAAGGATGAGGTAACACAAGAAATGTTAAAAGCAAACCCAGGTTCCATCATCATTTTGCATATGAATCAACCTCAAAGTGACACAGCAGAAGGAGTTAAAGATGCTGTAATGGCCCTATTGGAGCAAGGTTTTAGCTTTGTTCATTTAGATGAGTATGATTTAGAGTAGATTACAGTTTTGTAACAAATGATGGGAAATCACATAATGATGGAGCTTAGGGTCACGATAAGAGTGGGAGGTTAGTATCGTGGCTTGTATGTTTCATGTAGTATTTTCAATTGTGTTGCTTTTTAATGTGTCAGCGTGTCAATCGAAAACTAAAGTGGAGAACGCCAATTCCATTATGAATGATAAGATCATCCAGCAGGAGATCGTGGATGTAATTATAGATCCGGACAATGATATCAGGGAACCGCTTCGTTCATTGACCCTTCAAGGTTTCACCAGATACAATTTAACATTTATCGGCAACTTGGGTAACTCCAAGATGAAATTTTATATACCAGAATTCAAAAGCCGGGGATTCCGCTTTTACAGAAGAGGCCTAGGACTGGACCTTAATGGTGAATTGGATATTTAGGTAATGGATATATAGGTAACAAATTTTAAGATATAAAATATTTGTTAATGGCTAATCACCGCTATTGATTTCCGCAAATGGCTTCGCTTTCCTAGGGGCTGACGAGAGCCTCCTCGGCTTCGCCTGCGGGGTCTCCACCTAGCGCTATCTCCCTCAGGAGTCTTCGCCATTTGCTCCAATCACCAGCTAGGATTCAATAAAAACTTTACGTTATCAGTTTTTCAGTGGCATCCTTCGTTGCGGGGTCTCAAACTACCGCTATCTCCCTCAGGAGTCTCCGCCATTTGCTCCAATCCACAGCTAAAAATCTAAAAACAAAGGGTATGCTTTTACAGTAATTCATATAAACCGCATTTTTTATTTTTGATGAATGGGATTCCCTATTTGATTGCAGTGGAAGGCGCGCAGACGCCCGAGAGAGGAAAGGACAGGGGAGACCGCGCAGGCAAGCGAAGCGCCTGGAACAGAAATCAACAGTTTTTCATACTTTCTTATCTAAAAAAAAAGACTGCCCGATTCGGACAGTCTTTATTACATTATTTTCCGTTTACTACGATTTCATTATCCGTAACATCCACATGTATCTTCTCAGGAGTATCTCCATCTAGCAGTAAGTCTGTAATTGAATCTTCAACATGTTCTTGGATAATGCGGCGCAATGGTCTTGCACCGAAAGCAGGGTTATACCCGAGCTCAATCACTTTTTCCTTTGCAGCATCTGAAATCGTTAGTTCACATTGGCGTTCTTGACTTAACATCTCAGTTAATTCACCAAGCATAATATCGACAATGGATAATAAGTGTTCTTTTTGCAGTTGTGAAAACTCAATGATGCTATCAAAGCGGTTAAGGAATTCCGGTTTGAAATAGTTAGATAAGCTTTCGATAACGGAACTCGTTTCAGGAGAGTCCTGCTTTTCAAACCCAACGGAAATTTTCTTTTCTGTTACTCCTGCATTACTTGTCATTATGATAACCGTATCCTTGAAGCTTACCGTTCTTCCTTGACTGTCGGTTAAACGGCCATCTTCCATAACCTGCAAGAACAGGTGCAGAACGTCCGGGTGAGCTTTTTCCATTTCATCAAGCAAAATGATGCTGTAAGGATTGCGGCGGACTTTTTCTGTCAGCTGTCCTGCTTCCTCGTGACCAACATAGCCAGGAGGGGAGCCGATCAGTTTGGAAACAGCATGCTTTTCCATGTATTCACTCATATCAAAACGGATATATGCATCTTTCGTTCCGAAGAGCTCTTTGGCCAGAGATTTAGTCAATTCTGTTTTCCCTACACCTGTAGGTCCAACGAATAAGAATGCTCCAATTGGACGTTCTTTTCTTTTTAAGCCAGCACGGCTTCTGCGAATTGCTTTGGTAATCTTACTAACTGCTTGTTCTTGTCCTATTACTTTTTTGTTGAGGCTTGTTGCAAGGTTCCTTAACTTTTCTTGTTCATCAACTTGCAACTTACCTATTGGGATCCCTGACATTTCTTCCATGATGAGTTGGATATCTTCTAGGGTTACTTGACCGCACTCAGAATCTACATGATTGTTAGAATTTCTTTTTTCTTCTAACTTTTCTTCTTCATCCCGTAATTTGGCTGCAGTTTCGTAATCCTCTTTAGATAACGCAGCATTTTTTTCTTTTTCGATTTGATTCAGACGAGCATCAATTTGCTCCAAATCAATCGTATTTAGAGTCAGATTTTTTCTTGAACCTGCTTCATCTAAAAGATCTATCGCTTTGTCTGGTAAAAAACGATCTTGGATATAACGGTGTGATAACTCTACACACGCTTTAATGGCATCTTCGGTATATGAAACCTGATGGTAATCTTCATATTTTGACTGAATGCCTTTGATAATTTTTAATGTCTGATCTGTAGACGGCTCTTTCACCGTTACCGGTTGAAAGCGGCGTTCTAGTGCCGCATCTTTTTCAATTTGGCGGTATTCTTTTAAGGTCGTTGCCCCTACCAATTGGAGCTCGCCCCTTGCCAATGCAGGTTTTAAAATGTTTCCTGCATCCATAGAGCCTTCAGCAGAGCCAGCTCCTACAATTAGGTGTAGCTCATCCACGAATAATATAACGTTTTTTCTAGTTTGTAGTTCTGCAATCACTTGTTTAAGACGTTCTTCAAATTGACCTCGAATTCCCGTGTTTGCAACAAGGGAAGCTACATCCAGCAAGTAAATTTCCTTGTTTTTTAATTTTGAAGGTACATCACCCTCCACAATTTTAAGGGCTAATCCTTCTACTATGGCAGTTTTCCCTACGCCTGGTTCCCCAATTAAAACAGGGTTATTTTTATTTCTTCTATTCAGTATTTCAATAACACGTTTAATTTCTTTATCACGTCCAATGACAGGATCGATAAGACCTGTTTTGGCAATATTGGTTATATTTTTTCCGAGCTCATCAAGTATGCTTCCACTTTTACCCTTTCCAGATGGTGGATGTTGAGATGCAGTGTTCCAGCCATCCTTCTCATTGGACGATCCGTTTATAAAAGGTAAGTCAGAGAAAAAACCGTTTGGGGTTGGAGACTTCATTTGTGCTCTTACTTCTTCAAAGCAGGAAGAGCATAAGACTAGTTGTGCCTGCTCGTTATTAGAGCGAAATTTAAATTGAATGGTTGCGTTATTTACTTCACACTTTTGACATTTCATCAACATGCTACCTCCTCATATTGTTGTGAAATGCTTCCATCATCCTGAAAGTAAGCATTTCACCTTTGATAAAAGTTTGACTTATTTTGACCTTTAAAGGTTGTAAGGCTATTATACTTTGACCTTTTTTGACTTTCAAGTAGTTTGCTTTTAGGAAATTAGTGGAAGAGAAAGTTATGTTTAAAATTTCAGAATATTTTATTGACTTTAGGGCTTTATAGTTGCTATAATTGCAAAAAGTTTTAGTAATAATTATTTCTCCTTAGAATAACGTAGATTATATACTATTATGTTTTACCGTATTAACCAACTAAATAACTCTTATCCAGAGTGACTGAGGGATCAGGCCCGATGAAGTCCGGCAACCTTCAAGAAATTATTTTCTTGAGATGGTGCTAATTCCTGCAGGCAAAGTAGCCTGAGAGATAAGAGGAGGAATTATAACCTCTTCTTAGGAAGGGGTTTTTATTTTGCAGAAAATAGAAATAGGAGGAATGAAGGATGACGAAACAAAACTATGATGTGGAAACAGTATTATTACATGGAGGACAAACGCCAGATCCAACGACAGGCTCAAGGGCAGTGCCTATTTACCAAACGACTTCCTATGTTTTTGATAACACCGACCATGCTCAGAATCTCTTCGCGTTAAATGAATTCGGCAATATATATACAAGAATCATGAATCCTACGGTAGATGTGCTAGAAAAAAGACTTGCCCTTTTAGAAGGTGGGGTGTCAGCTGTTGCTACAAGTTCAGGAATGTCAGCAATCGCTTTTGCCATTTTGAACATTGCTCATGCTGGAGATGAAATTGTAGCTGCAGAAAATTTATATGGCGGAACCTATAATCTTTTTGCTGTAACACTTCCTAAGTACGGAATTAAGGTGAAGTTTGTGGATGCAACAGATCCGGAGAATTTCCGCAATGCCATTACACCGAAAACGAAGGCGATATTTGGAGAGATTATTGGAAATCCAAGCTTGCGTGTACTGGATGTGGAAGCAATAGCAAAGGTAGCCCATGATAATTATATACCATTAATCATTGATAATACGTTTGCCTCTCCTTACCTTTGCAACCCTATCAAGTGGGGGGCAGACATTGTTGTCCACTCTGCAACCAAATGGATCGGGGGCCATGGAACAACCATTGGCGGAATAGTAGTGGATGGCGGTAATTTTAACTGGGACCATCCAAACTTCCCTGGATTCACTGAGCCTGATGAAAGTTATAACGGCATCAAGTATGCACAGACTTTTGGGAATCTTGCATTCGCAGTGAAACTTAGAGTCCAACTTTTAAGAGATTTTGGAGCATGCTTAAGTCCTCAAAATGCTTTTTTACTTTTACAGGGGCTTGAAACCTTACATTTACGAGTAGAAAAGCATAATGAGAATGCCTTGGAATTAGCGAAATACTTACAGGATCACCCTGCAGTAGAGTGGGTTTCTTATCCTGGACTACCAAATCATCCCGCACATACACTTGCCAGAAAGTATTTAGGTAACGGAAACGGATCCATTGTGAATTTTGGGATTAAAGGTGGAAGGGATGCAGGGAGAAAAGCTATTGACAGTATTAAACTTTGGTCTCATGTCGCAAATGTCGGCGATGCAAAATCGCTGATCATTCATCCGGCTTCTACCACACATCAACAGCTAACAGGTGATGATTTAATTAAATCCGGTGTGACAGAAGATCTTATTCGTTTGTCTGTTGGAATTGAATCTCTAAAGGATCTTCAAAATGACCTAGATCAAGCACTATATGTGGCTACCGGAAAATCCAAACATGCTGCAGTCAGTCAAAACATATAGAAATGAGTGGGTTTTGTGAGCTGTCATATTGAACATACCAATAAGGTATCGATTGGGACGTTGCTTTTAGAAAATGGGAAAAAGCTATCTAATGTGGAGATAGCATATGAGAGGGTAGGAAATCCGGAGGGTGAGGTGATTGTTGTTTGCCATGCTTTATCCGGAAACCAAGGTACTGTAGGGACTCCAAATTATCCTGGTTGGTGGAGTAAGTTTATTGGTCCTGATCTATATGTCGACACGAACAGGTATCAAGTTATAACGATGAATGTTCTTGGTGGCTGTGGTGGCAGTACAGGGCCGAGGAGCATAAACCCTCAAACCAAAAAGAAGTACGGCGCTTCCTTTCCTGCCGTAACGATTAGGGACATGGTTCATTCACAGTATCAAACTTTGCGAGCTTTAGGAATCAATCATGCAAAAGCGATTATGGGAGGATCGCTTGGTGGAATGCAGGTGCTTGAATGGGGACATTTGTATCCCCATTTTTCAGAAATACTTATTCCGATGGCAGTGACACCATATTTTACAGATTATGCCCTAGCATACAATTCAATAGGCAGGCATGCGATAAAATCAGACCCTCTGTGGGATAACGGAAACTACTCGGAAGGTACTATCATAAAAGGTATGGAGATAGCAAGGATGGTAGGGTTGGTCACTTATCGTTCGGAAAGCTTATTCAATGATCGGTTTAACAGGGAAAAGAAAGATGGAGTGGATATAGAATATCAGGTTGACTCCTATCTGAAATATCAGGGGCAGAAATTTTCTAACCGTTTTGATGCAAACAGCTATCTTACTCTTCTTCAAGCAATGGATCAATTTGATCTCGGGTTTAAAAGAGGAGGGTGGCAAAACGGGCTTGAGAAAGTGGATGCAAAGGTTTGTATGATCAGTTTTTCTGGGGACCTTCTTTACCCCCCACCTTTAGCAGAAGCTTTTGTTAAGGAACTAAAGGAACACAATAAAAATGCTGCCTATATACATGTTGATACAAGGTTTGGGCATGACGGGTTTCTTGTGGAATTTGAAAAATGGGGACATCATGTCAAACAAATATTAGAGAGAAAGGAAGTGACAGAATGTCTCATTTAAATATCGCAATCCTGGGATTCGGTACTGTCGGTAAAGGGGTTCATCAATCCATTAAATCCCACCAAACGAGGTTAGAACAGGTGTTGGGTAAAAGCGTAAGGGTAGTGGCAATCCTTGTGAAGAATATAGAAAAACATGAACAATCTCGTGAGGATGGGGTTCTACTTACGACAAACTACGAGGAGATATTAAATATAGGTGAACTGGATGTAATTGTAGATGCCATTGTGGGCTGTGAGCCCGGACGCACCTATTTAACTCAAGCTTTGGAAAAAGGCATTCACGTGGTGACCGCCAATAAGGAAATGTTTGCACATCATGGGGAGGAGCTTCTTGCCCTAGCCAAAAAAAATGATGTGACGGTAGGGTTTGAGGCAACGGTAGCGGGTGGTATTCCAGTTATTCAGACTCTGAAGCAACTTCTGCAAGTGAATCGAATTCAAAAAGTTGAAGGAATATTAAATGGAACGTCTAACTTTATCTTATCCAGCATGAGAAAAGATGGCCATTCTTTTGAAGCAACGTTATTAGCAGCACAAGAAAACGGGTATGCAGAAGCTGATCCTTCCAATGATATTGAGGGGTATGATGCATTTTATAAAGCGGTGGTTTTGAGTCAGCTTATCTATGGTGAAAAACCTGATGAGCAGTCGACCATCCGAAAAGGTATTAAAGAAATCACTGCAGATTATGTGGAAAGTGCTGATGAGCTTGGATTGCGCTTTAGGCATATTGTCACGTTATTTAAAGGGGAATCAGGGATTCAGTGTAAGGTGGAGCCGGTGTTGCTTTCTACTGAACACCCATTTTATCAGGTCGATGGGGTGCAAAACGCGGTTTCAATAGATACTGATCTTGTTGGAAAGGTTCAGCTGCAAGGACCTGGAGCAGGTATGTATCCAACAGCAAGTGCTATCTTGGAAGACATCATCCAGATTAGCCGTCCTGTCTATTCAAAACCAGCTTACCTGGAGAATAAAAAGGATGAGGCTTATTCTTCTAAATGGGTGCTTTTTAGTAAAAATGGTAAAATAGAAATTCCTTTTGATATCAACGTTTTAGCTCGTCTATCTGATAAAGTGGCTGTCGTGGAAACCGAAGAAGTGGAAAGGATCCTTTTAGGAAATCCGTTTCTGGCGATATTTGAACTTAAAGGAAATTATCAATATAGAGTGGAAAAAGTAAACGTATAATCTAGCAGCTTGTACAATTCTCTCTTCTTTCTTACCAGCTTGTCTCATATATATGTGACAAGCTGGTTTTATTTTGGTGGAATGTTTAGGGAGAAGAGGGTGTGGCAATCGTGAAACGCAGCTGGCTTAGTGCTTGTCAGATAGGGGCGGTGTATGTAGGCACCATTGTAGGGGCAGGTTTTGCAACAGGTAAAGAGATTGTTCAGTTTTTTACGCAATATGGATGGATGGGATTTATAACAATACTTATAAGCGGTTTTTTATTTATTTGGCTGGGAACAAAAATGATGCTGATTTCCAAAAGAATCAAAGCAAATTCCTATAAAGAGTTTAACGAATATTTATTTGGTAGGTCTGCGGGGACGATAGTCAACCTCTTTATGTTGGTCATTTTAATATGTGTGGGGGCAGTAATGCTTTCTGGAGCAGGTGCAGTTTTTGAGGAACAACTGGGTTGGTCCTTTCAGCTTGGTTTGCTTATTACGGTCGTGCTCTCTGTATGCGTTGTCCTTTTTGGTGTAAAAGGGTTGGTTGGGGTCAATGTTATAGTAGTACCGGTCATGATTATTTTCAGTTTTATTATTGCAGGAAATTCGATTGTCGATAATGGGCTATCTTTCTTAAGTCTCCCTCCTGTACAGGATAGTTTAAAGGGATGGTTGGCACCTTTTATGTATGTGTCATTCAATCTTGCAATGGCACAGCCGGTTCTTGTTCCGTTGGCATCGGAAGCGAAGGATGATTGGATAATTAAGCGTGGCGGGTTCATTGGCGGATTGGTTTTATGTTTTATTTTATTAACCTGTCATATATCGATTGCTTCTCTTCCTGATTTCCATACGTTTGAAATACCGATGGCAGAAGTGGTGAAGTTGAGTATGCTTTCGTTTTTCGGTATTTATGTTTTTGTAATTTATGGGGAGATATTTACGTCTGTTGTGAGTGATATTTTTGGGTTACAGCGGCAGTTGGAGAGTATGTTGAAGGTGTCGAGGTATGTGGTGACGATTGTGTTGGTGAGTATTATTTATATGATAAGTCAGATTGGGTATGGTAGTTTGATTGAGCATTTGTATCCGTTTTTTGGGTATGTGAGTATGGCGTTTTTGGTGTTGTTGGTTGTGAGGAAGTAAGTGGGATGTAGGTTGGAGATGTTTTTTCACTGGATATCACTAACTCCCTGTTTCCTTTCGTTCCAGGTGTTCGCTTATCCAGAGGACGGTGCTTGAGCCTCCTCGGCTTCGCCTGTGGGGTCTCAAGCTACCGTTATCCCCCACAGGAGTCTCACACCTTGCACTTCAGTCAACAGGATGGATAGTAATCTTCAATGTATATCTCTCTAACTCCCTGATTCGTTTTGTTCAATATAATATGGTCTCTTATCGTACAAATGTAGCGACAATTGCAACTAGTGGAATGGCGGTCATTAGGACGTTGCCGATCAGGAAGAATGTCATAAGTTTTTCTTGCAGTTCAGGTGCACCACTGACAAGTGCATTCTTTTTAATTATGTTAAGTATAAAGTTCACTAACACACTCACTGCCACAATTGTAATTGGGATGAATACATTAACCGTTGATTCCATCAAAGACATAAACCCGAAAACAATTAGAATAATTGGAAGGGCTTCAATGACAGCAACATAAATAAAGAACCTGGTTTGTATTTGTGCGAAGTTTTCTGGCTCTAATACAAGTTTCTCCATATTAAAACGTAATACCATTGAGATCCCAAAACTTGCAATCACGGCAGCTATAACAAATAAGTATAATGCATCCACGAAATATTACCCCCTAAACTATACACAATAAGTATATATTTTACCTGATAACTTCGAATAGGGGTATCAAAAGTTTAGTGGGAAAACGATGAGTAGCCATATATCAAATACAAGGTGGGAGATGATGACAAGAGCAAGAGAGTTTTTCCATACATATAAGGTGCCCCAAACTACACCTGCCGTAGCTGCTGCGGCAACTAACATTGGATTACCTGTCCAAATGTGAGCTAAGGCATACAGACATGCCCCTGCCACAACCCCAAAAAACTCTCCGTATCTTTCTACTAGCTTGGATTGAAGATACCATCTCCAAAAAAATTCCTCTCCTGGAATAATGATAAGAACCAATGCTACGTAATGCCACCAACTACTTGGCCCTACTATCAGATATAATTCTTCCACAAACATTATGAGCGGAAAGGGAAGTTCTTTTAGTACTAAATAGGTCAATAAAAATATTGCATATAATATGGATCCTGATAAAATACCATACGAGATATCCGAAAAATTGAAATGTCTCATTAAAGGGCGTTCAATTTTCTTTTCATTTATACTAATAACAATAAGGATGAATAACGAAATAGGAAAGAGCGTCCAAAAATATTCAGTTAGCAGAAAGCTACCAGCAAGTAAAATGTTTGCTAATACCAAGAACATATATGTCTTTTTCATCACAATTTTCTCCTAGTTTTGGGGTTGCCCTTATTTTAACAGGAAAGCTCGATTGAAGAAACGAACATACTATTGGGGTAAATACTTAATATATGTAAGGAGATGGAAAGATGACTCAATCTAAAAGCCAGCAGGAAAGACAAAGAAAAGTGAGAAAGCAGTCGCAAAATGAACATGGAAAAGTAAAGAGTTTTGAACAGCTTGCAGATGAAGCGGGAAAAAATAAATAATTCACAGCCGGTGGTCATTCCTAAATTTGGGGATGACCTCTTTTGTTACATACGAAAAGTGTATATTGAGGGAGATATAATAGCATACTATTGGAAGATATTACAGAAATGAGGCTTAGAGTATGGGTTTTCAGGATGAAAAAAAGAGATATGTTGCCATCTTAAGTCCTTATACTACAAGCCTTTTGCATTATCGTAAGCCTTTTGTCGTCGCGTGGTGGGGGGCGGCATTTCCTGGATTTGGGCATTTTATGTTATCGAAGTACCTGACAGCCTTCATTTTAATCACTTGGGAGGTTGTTATTAATTCATTATCTCATTTAAACGAAGCTATTTTCTTTTCTATGACGGGAAGATTTGAAGAGGCTATTGCGGTACTGGACCAGCATTGGATCATATTATATGTCTGCATGTATGTGTTTTCGATATGGGACAGTTATCGGCTCACCATCGAAATGAATAAGCATTATTCGATAGCATATCATGAGGGTTTTCCACTACTTATAAAGAATACGTCTTCCATTGAAATAAACGTTTTGGATAAAAAAAATCCCCTTCTTGCAATTATATGGTCTCTTTTAACACCGGGGTTAGGGAATCTCTATGTAACGCGTATATTATCTGTAATTTTTGTATTAACGTGGTGGCTTATCATTACATATGAAGCAAACTTCTTCCCGGCTATACACATGACACTGGTTGGGAATTTCCAAGGGGCTACCGATATTTTAGTGCCTCAATGGTTTTTATTCATTCCATCTATTTATTGTTTTGCTGCGTATGATTCCTATGTGAGTGCAGTGGAACTCAATAAATTTATTGATAAGTATTTAGCTAGAGAATTGAAAGATAAATACCAGGATATTCAGTTTAAAATGCCGATATAGAAAAGAGCTGGAAAGTAATGTACATTTTCGCCACATTTAAATACAACATGGAAATGGAACTTACATTACGTGAATTAGAAGAGCTGGGTCTAACGAAAGAGCAGATTTTAGTAGTGCCACTAGATAAGATTAAATTCCAAACTAAAGCCATTGATTCTTTGCATCGTTCAGATGGGAGAAGTTTAATTGATTTAGCTGCTATATTTGGAATAATTTTTATGCTGTTTGGAGCTATATACGGCTATATATTCTATCTTGGTCCCATACTCTGGGGACTTTTTGGTCTAATATTCGGTGGTGTTATGGGTTTTTTGGTTGATTATTACTTTACTAAAAAAAGTGAAAAAACAATGAGTAAACGAGGGTCGGATGCAGATATGGTGCTCATGATTCAATGCCCTAAAGAAAAGCAGGAAAAAGTGGAGTATGTCTTGTGGAACAACATGGTGCTAGGCGTGGGCATTTTAAATAGGTGATCCATATTCATAAAAAAGAGGCTGGGACAAAAGTGTTTTAGTCTAAATAAAACCCGAACTAATTTAAAATCTTAAATTAGTTCGGGTCTTTTTTCGTTTAATAGATACATTTATTTTTTGGGTTGCACCAGCTGTTGATTGGAGCAAAAGGCGAAGACTCCTGAGGGAGATAGCCGGTAGCTTGAGACCCCGCAGCGGAGCGAGGAGGCTCAAGCACCGCCCCTAGGAAAGCGAAGCCATTTGTGAAGATCAACAGCGGTATTTAGAGCCAATACCTATGACACCTAAATTGTTCGTCTTTTATTAGGCTTTTTTAGTTTTGTCCCAGCCTCTTTATAGTTTGTTAGCTAAAGTTTACAACCGATAATCATTTCAATTT
>NZ_JAAZWB010000005.1 GCF_012524115.1 Bacillus sp. RO1
TTGATTTCCGCAAATGGCTTCGCTTTCCTAGGGGCGCTGCTGGAGCCTCCTCGGCTTCGCCTGCGGGGTCTCCACCTAGCGCTATCTCCCTCAGGAGTCTTCGCCTTTTGCTCCAATCAACAGCTAGGAATCAATAAAAACTTTACGTTATCAGTTTTTCAGTGGCCTCGACTTCGCCTGTGGGTTCTCCACCTAGCACTATCTCCCTCAGGACAAGGAAGGCTTCGGCAGCGAAACATCGCACGAAGAAAATGCGTAGCATTTTCGAGGAGTCTTCGCCTTTTGCTCCAATCAACAGCTCAAGATTACTAGAACGAAACGTTATTACTTTTACAATTAACTCAGCCAAACACCTTACCTCTTCAATAAGCCTTAAGGTTAATGAGGTCACCTTGTTGATTGTAGTGGAAGGCGCGCAGACGCCCGCGGGAGGAAGGGACAGGTGAGACCCCGGAAGGTGCAAGCCTGAGGAGGCTCACGGACCGCCCGCAGGCAAGCGAAGCGCCTGGAACGGAAATCAACTGGATTACATACTTTCTTATCTACTAAAAAAAGAAACTGAGAATGATGGACCATCACTCTCAGTTTCTTTCAATAGGAAAATTCAATTAAACTTTATCCACTTCAATCAATAAGTCTCCAGTTGCAATACCCTCTCCACCTGCTACATGTATCTGTTTAACAGTACCGCTGAATGGTGCTTGTACGGTTGTTTCCATTTTCATGGCTTCCGTAATCATAAGGTGATCTCCTTTGGAAACCTTCTCCCCTTTTTCCACCAATACCTTGATAACTGTCCCAGGCATAGTAGCTCCAATATGGGTAGGATTAGTTGCATCCATTTTAGGTTTTGTTACCACATCAGATTTAACATTTTCATCTTTTATATATACTTCACGAGGTTGTCCGTTTAATTCAAAGTACACAACCCTATTGCCGTCCCTTTGTGGTTCCCCTATGGAAACAAGCTTAACCATTAATGTTTTTCCTTGCTCGATTTCCACTTGGATTTCTTCTCCAAGCCTCATGCCGAAGAAGAATGTTGGTGTATCAAGAACGGATACATTCCCATACTGTTCATATTTCTTTTGGTAATCTAAGAACACTTTTGGATAGAGGGCATAAGCAATCATCTCATGACTCGTTACTTGGCGATTCAATGTTTCAAACAATTTTTTGCGAATCTCCTCAAAATCGACATCATCCAATAGCTCGCCTGGACGGACCGTAATAGGCGATTTTCCTTTTAGGATGACTCTTTGCAGATCTTCTGGGAATCCTCCATGCGGTTGTCCCAAATATCCTTCAAACAATTCAATAACAGAATCCGGAAAGTCGATCGTTTCTCCTTTTTCCAGTACATCTTGTTCAGATAGGTTGTTTTGAACCATGAATAACGCCATATCACCGACTACCTTAGATGAAGGTGTTACTTTGACAATGTCACCAAACATATCGTTCACGCGACGGTACATTTGTTTTACTTCTTCCCATCGAGCTCCAAGTCCTACAGCTTTTGCTTGTTGTTGAAGATTACTATATTGCCCTCCAGGCATTTCGTGCATATATACCTCGGAATGGGGGCTGTTCATACCACTTTCAAAATCACTGTAATATTTACGTACATCTTCCCAGTAATGAGAAAGTTGTTCTAACGCTTTAACGGATACATCCGGTTTGCGGTCTGTTTCTTCTAAGGCATAATATAGGGAATTAGCACTTGGCTGAGAAGTCAGCCCTGCCATGGAACTAATGGCGACGTCCACAATATCAACACCTGCTTCAATTGCTTTTGCATACATATAGATTCCGTTTCCGCTCGTATCATGTGTATGAAGGTGAATCGGAATGTCCACTGTTTCTTTCAAAGTGGATATTAATCGATAAGCTGATTGCGGCTTTAATAGGCCCGCCATATCCTTGATAGCAAGAATATGAGCTCCGCTTCTTTCCAATTCTTTTGCCATATCACAATAATATTGCAGATCATATTTCGTTCTGCTTGGGTCATTGATATCTCCTGTGTAACAGATAGCTGCCTCTGCCAGTTTTCCAGAGTCTCGAACAGCATCAATTGCCAAGGTCATCCCCTTGACCCAGTTCAAGCTATCAAATATCCGGAATACATCAATTCCTGCATAAGCAGACTTCTCGACGAATTCCTTAATCAAATTGTCTGGATAGTTCTTATACCCTACCGCATTGGATGCTCTAAGTAACATTTGGAAAAGAACATTCGGCGCCTTTTCGCGCAATGTCAACAGACGGTCCCAAGGATTTTCACTTAAGAATCTGTACGCCACATCAAACGTTGCTCCCCCCCACATTTCCATGGAGAAAAGATTTGGCAGCAACTTAGCGGTTGGCTCGGCAATCTGTTTTAAATCATTTGTACGGACTCTTGTTGCCAACAAAGACTGATGCGCATCTCTAAAGGTGGTATCTGTCAATAAGACTTCCTTCTGATCTGTCACCCACTTAACCAATCCATCTGCTCCACGCTCGTCCAAAATTTGCTTTGTACCGCTTGGTACTTCACCAATATGGCTGACTTCCGGCATTCTAGGATTAGTGAAGATCGGTTTTTTCCTTTTTTCCACACCTGGGAATCCGTTGACTGTTACATTTCCGATATAGGTGAGCATTTTTGTACCACGGTCTTTACGTTTTGGGAAGACAAAAAGCTCAGGTGTTGTATCAATAAATGATGTATCATATTCCCCATTCATGAATTTTGGATGCTTTACAACGTTCTCTAAGAACGGAATATTTGTTTTGATTCCACGAATTCGGAACTCTTTCAGGTTTCGCTCCATTTTGGAAGCCGCATGTTCAAATGTTAAAGCCCATGTGGACAACTTAACAAGTAAGGAGTCATAATACGGCGTGATGACTGCTCCTTGATAGCCATTCCCTGCATCCAAACGAACTCCAAATCCTCCACCGGAACGGTATGCCATGATCTTACCTGTATCTGGCATAAAACCATTTAATGGATCTTCCGTTGTTACACGGGACTGAATAGCAAACCCGTGAACTCGGATGTCTTCCTGCTTAGGAATACCAAGTTTACTGCTATGTAAGGCATGTCCTTCTGCAATCATGATTTGGGACTGTACGATGTCAACACCCGTTACCATTTCTGTGATGGTGTGCTCTACTTGCACACGAGGGTTAACTTCTATGAAATAGAAATCCTCTCCTGCAACCAGAAACTCAACTGTTCCTGCATTAATGTAATCGACATTTTCCATCAATTCTACTGCAGCGTTACAAATTCGTTGACGCAAATCCTCAGATAGAGAAACACTCGGTGCAATCTCTACGACTTTCTGATGACGGCGTTGAATGGAACAATCACGCTCAAACAAATGAATGATTTCTCCGTGTTGATCACCAAGAATCTGGACTTCAATATGCTTTGGGTTTTCAATTAGTTTTTCTACATACACATCATCATTTCCAAATGCCGCTTTCGCCTCTGATTTTGCACGATCAAACGCTTCACGCAATTCAGATTTGCTGCGGACGATGCGCATGCCACGACCGCCACCACCAAGGGCAGCCTTAATCATCAACGGGTAACCGTAAGTTGCGGCAAAGTCCATCACTTCATCCAACGAGTGGACGGGACCATCTGTACCCGGTATAACAGGAATATTGGCAAGCTGGGCTTGGGTTCTCGCTTTTACTTTATCCCCGAACATATCCAAATGCTTGGAGGTTGGCCCAATAAAAATAATGCCTTCTTCTTCACATTTTCTAGCAAAATGAATGTTTTCGGAAAGAAAACCATAACCAGGATGAATTGCATCTACGTCATTCGCTTTTGCAATCTCAATGATTCCATCGATATCGAGGTATGCATCAATCGGTTTTTTACCTTCTCCTACAAGATATGCTTCATCTGCTTTATAGCGATGGAATGAGCCGATATCCTCATTTGAGTAAATAGCAACTGTTCGAATGTTCAGTTCTGTACAAGCTCGAAAAACACGAATTGCAATCTCACCGCGGTTCGCAACAAGAACCTTGTTTATTTTTCTCGTCATATTGTCTCCCCCTAGTAGCTACTTCTCGCGCAGAAAAGTTTAGAATATTTTATCAATTATAAATGCATTATACATTATTTTTCGATAACTTTCCTCTTTTTCGATACAATCCTTACTAATTATGTAGAAAAAATGAGATTAATGCTGATTTTCAGGACTTTTTTTGTAATTTAATAAAAACGCTCAATCAGCATTTATCGCCTGATTGAGCGTTACTAGTATTAATTTCTTTCCCATGCTTCGTAAAGTGCGGAAAGCTCTTTTTCCAATTTAGAAAGGATATCTTTCCCCTCTTTTTCGGAAATCAATCCAAGCCGAACAGCAAAATCCATTTCTCGAGAAAGTCCGAACATTTGAGTGTCCAAGACTTCTTCGTACAACGGGCATTGAGGCATGGTTAAGTTGTCCATTTGGACTTGAATCAGCTTTAAAATTTTATCTGAATCAGCTTTTAAAAGCGTAATAGCTTTATCACGATGATCGACCACGATATCTGATGCCAATATCGATCCCTCCGTTTACGTACAATTACCTATCTTATCTATAAATTTTATCGTTATTTTTAAAAAATTGCAAGGAGGATACGCTCATTTACTATAACTGAATATTAAAACATGCTTAAATCATATTGATTTTGTAGTAATTCTAGTAATTTTAAGCCTGTGTGGCTATTACCGACTTCATTTAATGGCGGTCCAAATATTCCAATTCCCATTCTACCGGGTACAGATCCCATAATTCCTCCTGATACGCCGCTTTTTGCAGGTATACCAATTTTAATGGCAAACTCTCCGGAAGCGTTATACATACCGCAAGTCACCATAAATGTCTTACAGATCCTTGCTACTTCTTTAGGCATCACACGTTCATTCGTTAACGGATTTATTCCATCCAATGCAAAAACAGCACCCATCCTTGCCAACTGAAGGCAATTTAACCGAATGGCACAATGTTTCGTATATACTTCCATAATCTCCTCTACGTTGCCATGTATCACGCCATCATTCTTCATATAAAAACAAAGGGACCTATTCAGAAAAGATGTAGTAAATTCTGAGATAGCTACTTCTTCACAAAAATCGATATTTGCTTCACTCGTAAGCTTCCGGACAAAATTTAAAATATATTCTACTTTGTCTTCTGCATTACTACCTTTCATCATGGAAGTGACGGCAAGGGCACCTGCATTAATCATCGGGTTCAGTGGTTTAGCTTTTGAGGATGTTTCTAATTTGATAATAGAGTTGAAGGGATCACCTGTTGGCTCCATTCCTACTCTATGGAAAACATGTTCAGGACCATAATCCATCAACACAAGTGCAAGGGTAATAATTTTTGATATGCTTTGTAACGTAAATTGTTTATCTATATCACCTGCGGATATGCAGTTTCCATCGGGATATACAATTGCACATGATAAATGCTCTGGATTTTCCTTTTGTAATGCCGGTATGTAGTTTGCCACTTTCCCTTCAAAAGCTACCTTCTTGGCATCTTCCACTAATGACTGAAGATCTTCCTCACTTTTGCATGCCAAATGCACCTCTCCTTTTCTAACCGTCATGACAATCTACCATTATATTCCCCCGATAACATGACAAAAAAACATACAAGTTATATAATGATGAAAAGGATTACAAATGAGGGGGACAACATGGAAAATATCATCAGAATAGAAGGTAAAGTTAACTTTTCGATTACGCTTGATCCGGGTGTCTGGATTTTCGACGATCGCAGAATTGATTTGGATACTTATTTCATAGAAGAAAAACGAGTGAAAACAGATGAGCTCGAAGAATATACAAAAGCAGTTTCTAAACATTGGGAACGTGAAATCAGGGAAGGTGCCATTTACCCTCCAACCTTGAAATCAGAACGTAAATACGAAAAGGAAAAACTGTTAAACGGTACATTTGGCATCAAGTTCGGTCCTTTTCTTCATAATGCAGAGCCACAACCGGACTCATCAAAAGTCGTTTTTGTTGGAGAAGATAATGAGCTCGAGGTAGACATCCCTACTGCTCAGGAAATCATTCTTGCCTTTTCTAAAAATGGCAAACCACTAAAAGAAAACGGACCTGTCCACGTTTATTTAGAGGATGGCTCTAATCATGCAGAACCACTTACAGGTGTACATAAGATCATTGTAAAATAAGACGGTATTTCCCCAAAGTGCCGCCGTGACAATAGTTACGGCGGCACTTTTTTGATTCTGTAAAAGTGAAATCTAGAATTTTCAGGTTCTCGAGCTGTGGATTGGAGCAAAAGGCGAAGACTCCTCGAAAATGCTACGCATTTTCTTCGTGCGATGTTTCGCTGCCGAAGCCTTCCTTGTCCTGAGGGAGATAGCGCTAGGTGGAGACCCCGCAGGCGAAGCCGAGGAGGCTCACGTCAGCCCCTAGGAAAGCGGAGCCATTTGCGGAAATCCACAGCGGTGTATAAACAATATCTAAAATCAAAGACTTTTTCAGTGGCCTTGGCGCAAGTGGATGAGGCTCACGGTCCCCCCGCAGGCAAGCGAAGCGCCTGGAACGGAAATCAACCGTATTATATTATTTCTGATTTTATTAAGATGAGGCTGGGACAAAAGTGTTTTAGTCTAAATAAAACCCGAACTAATTTAAAATCTGATATTAGTGCGGGTCTTTTTTCGTTTAAAAGATACATTTATTGTTTGGTTTGCACCAGGTGGTGATTGGGGCAAATGGCGAAGACTCCTTAGGGAGATAGCGGTAGCTTGAGACCCGGCAGCGGAGCGAGGAGGCTCAAGCACCGCCCCTAGGAAAGCGAAGCCATTTGTGGAGATCAACAGCGGTATTTAGAGCCAATACCTATGACACCTAAATTGTTCGTCTTTTATTAGGCTTTTTTAGTTTTGTCCCAGCCTC
>NZ_JAAZWB010000050.1 GCF_012524115.1 Bacillus sp. RO1
CCGCTGACCTTTCAAAAGCAAGCTTTTGAAAGGTCCGCTCGACTTGCATGTATTAGGCACGCCGCCAGCGTTCGTCCTGAGCCAGGATCAAACTCTCCAATAAAGAGTCTGAGCTTTTGCTCAAAATTTGCTAGCTTGTCTTACTTAAATCATTTTGTCGTGTTCCGTAGAACCGACGTTATGACGCTGTTGTTTTGTTTAGTTTTCAAAGATCATTTTCTGTCGCTCCGTGGCGACTTAATTACTATACCATGCTGTGTGTTTCTCGTCAACATGTTTTTTATTTCTTTGTTGCAAGCATTACAGCGAGTTAACAAATCGTGTTTTGCAGCAACGAATAATAATATACCATGTAATCCTTAACATGGTCAACTACTTTTTTAATATAATTTTAAATTAGTATTTTAAGAGTAATTTCTTCAATAGTAGCAACTACCTCTATTTTATATTAGAAGCAAAAGCATCATCTTCTCATCGAGTATATATATACCGTACCACCTCTACAATCCCTTAAACATTAAACAACAGAAAAAATCCCCGCTATCTTTCAGCAGGGATTCCAATACTCTTCTTCTATTAAACTATTCAACCAAGAAAACAAAATATAGAACGAAGATAACAAACAATGCATACATGATTGGGTGAATTTCTTTTGTTCTACCCTTCATGATCATGGTGATTGGGTAGAAAATAAATCCTACTGCAATACCTGTTGCGATGCTGTATGTTAAAGGCATTGCGATGACTGTCAAGAATGCAGGTACTGCAATCTCAAATTTGTTCCAATCAATTTTTCCTAATGCTGATACCATCAACACACCTACAATGATTAGTGCTGGTGCAGTTACTGGTTCAGTGATGACAGAAAGCAATGGGAAGAATACTAGTGATAATAAGAACAATCCAGCTGTTACTACAGATGCGAATCCTGTTCTACCTCCAGCTGCTACACCGGAAGATGATTCAATGTAGGAAGTGGTAGTGGATGTTCCAAGTACCGCTCCGGCTACTGTTGCTGCAGAGTCTGCGAAAAGCGCTTTTCCTGCACGTGGAAGTTTGTTGTCTTTCATAAAACCTGCTTGGTTTGCAACGGCTACAAGTGTACCAGCCGTATCAAAGAAATCTACGAATAAGAATGTAAGGATGACCACTAGCATTTGGATGGTGAAGATATCTCCTAAACTAGCGAATGCCGCACCGAATGTAGAATCGATACTTGGAACTGCTCCGACAACCGCAGAAGGTGTATCAATCAGGCCAAATAGCATACCAACTACTGCTGTGATGACAATCCCGAAGAAGATTCCGCCTTTAATGCCTCTTACCATAAGAATAACTGTGATTACTAGACCGAAGATTGCTAGTAATGTATTACCGTTTGTTAGATCTCCTAATGCAACAAGTACTACTTGGTCCCCGACGATAACGCCGGCATTTTGTAAACCGATGAATGTGATGAATAGCCCGATACCTGCTCCAACTGCATATTTTAATTCTGCTGGAATAGCATTGATGATTTTTTCACGAATACCGAATAGTGTTAAAAAGATAAAGATGATACCAGAAACTAATACGCCTGCTAGTGCTGTTTGCCAAGGGATGCCCATGCCAAGTACAACGGAATAAGCGAAGAATGCATTAAGACCCATACCCGGTGCCAGAGCGATTGGGTATTTTGCATAGAGGCCCATGATTAAGCAACCGATTGCTGCGGATAGTGCTGTCGCGGTAAAGATGGCACCTTGATCCATGCGAAGCGCATCTGGATAGTCGCCTACGCTTGCCAAAGATAGCATTAGTGGGTTTACTATCAATATATAGGCCATTGCCAGGAATGTCGTTAGTCCCGCAATGGATTCTGTTTTGTAACTAGTACCGTGTTTCTCAAACTCAAAATAATTCTTCATGCAAAAATCCTCCTCAAGATAATTCGTACAAACAAGAAAACGCCCCTGGGATAAACCAGGAGCGTTAACATTTAACTGACGAGGATAGGAAGAAGCGAAAACATTCATCTGAATAAAATACAGATATATGCACCACCTAGTTCCTATTACCTCGTAGTCAAGCTGTTTACGGTAGCCTGGTAGAAACTTTTGGGCCATATTCCCAAATTTATACGAGATTTGAACTATAAATGTATGATAATTTCTGTTTTTATATTACCAAGCTCACAAAGATTCGTCAACATAAAAAACGAACATTCGACAAATAATTTTTACCAATGTTCGTTTTTAATCTAAAAACAAAAGCCAACCAGGCGATCCCGGTCGGCTTTTTTTATTATTCCCACTCAATTGTTGCAGGTGGCTTACTTGTAATGTCATAAACAACGCGGTTGATGTGATCTACCTCGTTGACAATACGTGTGGAGATTACTTCTAGCACATCCCAAGGGATACGCGCCCAATCGGACGTCATTCCATCTATGGATGTCACAGCACGGATACCGATTGTGTAATCGTACGTACGTTGGTCTCCCATTACCCCTACACTGCGGATGTCTGGAAGTACCGTGAAGTATTGCCAGATGTCACGGTCTAGACCCGCTTTTTTGATTTCTTCACGAAGGATATGATCGGATTCGCGAACGATTTCTAGTTTCTCATCAGAGATTTCACCAAGAACGCGGATTCCAAGACCCGGACCCGGGAACGGCTGACGCCAAACGATTTCATCCGGAATACCTAATTCTGTTCCTAATGCACGAACCTCATCTTTGAACAATGTGTTTAATGGCTCGATCAGTTGGAACTGCATGTCTTCTGGAAGCCCGCCCACATTGTGGTGAGATTTGATGGTTTGTGCAGTTGCGGTACCACTCTCAATGATATCTGTATAAAGCGTACCTTGTGCAAGATAGTCGATACCCTCTAATTTAGAAGCTTCGTCATCAAATACATAGATAAATTCGTTCCCAATGATTTTACGTTTTTGCTCAGGGTCAGAAACACCTTTTAGCTTGTTAAGGAAGCGGTCCTTTGCATCCACTTTGATTACATTCATGTTAAAGCCTTCACTAAATGTTTTCATTACAGCTTCCGCTTCGTTTTTACGTAATAGACCGTGGTCTACGAAAATACAAGTCAATTGGTCACCGATTGCTTTGTGAATCAACACTGCTACAACCGAAGAGTCTACTCCACCACTTAGTGCGCAAAGTACTTTTTTGTCGCCGACAACGTCACGGATTTTTTGCATTTCGATTTCAAGGAAGTTCTCGATTGTCCAGCTGTCTGCGCAACCACAAACGTTGTACACGAAGTTTCTTAATAGATCATTTCCATAAACAGAGTGACGTACCTCTGGATGGAATTGAACACCGTACATTTTCTTGTCTTCATTACTGATTCCAGCGATTGGACATGCTGGGCTAGTAAGGTCAATTGCGAAATCTTCCGGTTCTTTAACAACTAGGTCACCATGGCTCATCCATACAACTTGTTGTTCAGGGATGTCTTGATACAACGCAGATTGGTTAGAAACAGTTGCAAGTGCTTTTCCGTATTCACGGTGACTTGCTTTTTCTACTACTCCGCCAAAGTGCATCGTCATTAGCTGCATGCCATAGCAAATACCTAGTACAGGGATGCCAAGTTCGAAGATTTCTTCGTCACAACGGAAGGAGTTTTCCCCATAGACACTGTTTGGTCCGCCAGAAAGGATGATTCCTTTCGGGTTCATTTTTTTGATTTCTTCTGCTGTAATCGTATGTGGATGTAGTTCGCTGTAGACACCGAACTCACGGATACGACGTGTGATTAGTTGGTTATATTGACTGCCGAAGTCAAGGACGACGACCATTTCTTGGATACCTTCCACCCGAATTCACCTCATAAGTTTATTATTTTTCGGAGCATATCTTTTCGTTATTTTGACCCATAAAAGGAAAGATATGCCTTTTGTTTTCATAAGGATAATCTGTTTAACTCCTGTAGATTTCCGTTCCAGGTGTTCGCTTTCCTAGGGGTGGTGCTGGAGTCTCCTAGGCATTACCGAAGCAACTGAAAAAGTCTTTAATGGAAGTTGCTTTTAATACACCGCTGTTGATTTCCTCAAAAGGCTTCGCTTTCCTAGGGGCGCTGCTGGAGCCTCCTCGGCTTCGCCTGCGGGGTCTCAACCTAGCGCTATCTCCCTCAGGAGTCTCCGCCTTTTGCTCCAATCCACAGCTAGAAATCCTTAAGTACATGAGATTTCAGTTTTACAGTTGCTTCTCTTTGCCTGTGGGGTCTCAACTTACCACTATCTCCCTAAGGAGTCTCACACCTTGCACTACAATCTACAGGTGGATAAACTATCACATATCATGTTGAATTATGTTGAATTACCCTTTAAAACACAAAAAAACTAGAATCTTCCCCTCATATTTACATAAGAAGGCAGAATTCTAGTTTGCTAGAGGGGAACTTATATATTGATATAATTCGCCCTACCAGGAATAGAACTGCCTTCATAGTCGGGTAGTTGACGGCAACCCGGTAGAGACTCTCGAACCATATTATCGAGGATATATGAAGCCACTAAAATTTATAGTTGTATTAATTTGACCTTATTCTATCAGTGTGTTTCTACTAGGTCAAGATGATGTCTTTTTAATTAAATTTTCCCATAATTCCACCGATTTCTCCCATTCTTGCTCAGAGGAATCGCCGCGGTATAGGACACGTTCGTAACGAGCAGTGAGGGATTGCATATCTCCAGTGCTGTAATAGCCATCAATATACTTGGCATATTCGCGAAGTGTCTGACCTTCTTTGCGCGTGAGACCGATGGAATGCAATTGTCTTAACAAGGCAGGATATGCTTTATTAAAGGTACCCTCGTCCTTTTTCCCCTTATAGCGCAGTATATAGTAGTAAGGAATCCACTTGTTTCGGCCGAAAAACAACACGGCACCTGCAGCAAATAAAGATGCCACGATAAGTGCTACCGGCTTCCAGGAGATATCTGCAAAATTCCATGTTCCATCATTAGAACCAGACGCTCCGGCAGCCTCTTCATCTTCCCCTGGATCCAACTCAGGAATATTACTTCGATCTGTTTCTGGCTGTTGCGGTTGTTCGATAGTATCGTCTTCCTCCGTTGTTTCCCCTGTGTTTTCTTCTACAGATTGATACACAAAACTATAAGGGTTAGAGAATCCGCTTGTTGGTTCATATGTTACCCAGCCAACTTCCGGATAGTAGACCTCTACCCAAGAGTGCGCGTTGTTGTTAGTTACTTCAAAAAGCCTGGTGTTATTTTCTGTCACATCGACAAACTCACCTTGCGTATATCCCTTCACCCATCTTGCCGGTATGTCGACAGCCCGCAATAAGGCAACCATCGAAGTCGAGAAATTATCGCAATATCCCTGCATCGTTTCAAACAGGAATTGATCCACATAGTCCTGATCTCCTGAAGGGACAGCAACTTCTGTAGTTTCATAGACAAAGTCGTTGTTTCGGAAATATCTTTCCACTGCATTGACCTTATCAAAGCGTGAAGTGAAAGGGCCCGTTATTTCTTCTGCAAGTTCGACCACCCTTTCTGGCAAACTATCAGGCAACTGCGTATAACGTTCCACAAACTCCTCGTTGCTTTCCTCTCCCGTTCCAGGCTGCGCTCCTTTTAAAGCTTCTATATAATATCTAGGAAAATCATAGTTCACTCGGTATCCTTCTAATTCAATTGGATCTCCATCTTCATCCAACGTACGAATTTTTTCCGTACTGTCGTTTAGGCTAAAATTAATTCCCTCTTCTTCCACTTGGATTTCATTTAATCCAAGCGGATAATTGATATGGGGATAGGTTTTCTCCATCGTCAATGTGGCAGAATAGGCATCTGTCGGAACTTCATCACTCATCCAAGAGACTTGATCATTCAGCCCCCCTATTAAGTTCCGCTCGTTCCCCATCTGTTGAATCCCAGCCTTTTCCGGTATAGATATCTTTCGTTTCCACTCGCCAATAATGCGTGCGCGTCAGCTCTGCTTGGAAAACGACGCTATCATCCGGAACAAACGGTCCACCAAGGCGGGAATCATTTTCCCCATATCCAATTTTACGTACACCGCCACCTGTTCCAGCACCGTCTCCATTTCCGATTCCCTTTAAAAAAGGCACAGGATCTGGCCAAATAGGTGCAGCTTTAGGTGAGAAGTAACCGGCTGTAGCAGAAAGGAGAATAAAGATAATCAACGGAACTCCCCATCCAATTAGAAGTTTTCCACTTCTATATACCCCTTCCCGCTCTTTCAATCTCTCTAAATGGACAAACCCAACAATGGATAGTCCAACAACAATCAACCTCATAATCGCTTCATTCCCTTGATACGGTGTAAAAGTATCAAGAATGGCAACGTAGGTGATGGTGAATATAACAAATAACAACATTTGTTTTCGATACAAGATCCAGTAGATAACAAGATAACTTACAAGCCAAAGCAGGATAAACAGCAAGATACTCCTGAACATCCCTGTCATCGCAACCCAATCCTGTGCCCAGATAACGTTCACATTATATTTAAAATCAATCCATAGGTATGCAAACCAGTCCTTACTCAGAAACCTACCATCCATATAGAGGATATGAATAAAATAAAACATAAACCCGAAATGCACGAAAAAGCTTAGGAGTGGGAGTATTTGCAAAAAGGAGAGCGAAAAAGATATTAGAAGGAACACAACGAACACATATAAATTCGCGGTATCTGTTACATCCCTTAACGGCAGGATCCATTCAAGTAACAAAACAAATCCGAACACATGCATGAGTAAGGCATAACCGTTTCGCTGATAGGGGTTGGATTTTGGCATCACTAACTCACCTCACTTATGATGGGGCTCTTCGGCTTAGTCGGATAGACGGTCTTAATCAAAATGTTTCTCCGTTTTAACAGATCCATGTAGGAAAGTTCTTCTTTTGTCAAACGAACTCCCTCATCCTTTGTAAGATGGACTTCTAGATGCAGGTGTCTAGTAGATAGCTTCTCGAGACTTTCTACCATGCTTCTGTTAAGTTTGCCTGTGATAAAAATAAACGTAACGGTTGGCTGGAATTTTCCGATTTCCATTTCAATCACTTTAGAAAAATCCCTTTTGCTGTTCGGTTGGATTTTCGCAAGGTGATAATAAATCCCTGCAAACTGTTCTTCCCCGCTTCGTAACGAATAAACCGATCGATCTTCCCCAACCGACACAAGGCCAACCTGGGATCCATACTTGAGGACAGCTTTGGTCATGGCAGCGCTATAGCTGACCACACTTTCAAACGAGGCACTTTGGGAACGATCAATAAACAACATAACATCATGAGATTGCTGCTGTTCAAATTCCTTTGTCATAATATCATTACGACGCGCGGTCGCTTTCCAATCAATCCAAGAAAATCTGTCCCCTGGCTGATACTCCCTGACACCGACCGTCATAGATGTATCACGAACCATCTTCATTTTGGAGGACGTGGACCCTTGATCAAACTTATTTTCGTGTTGCCTATACGTCATATCTGCATAGCTTGGATACACCAAAAAGTGCTGATCCAATTCTATCGTTCTTTCTTTTTCAATCAAACCGAGGAAATCACCTGTCACCAAACGAATTCCAGTCAATGTATGCTCTCCGCGCGGTACACGGTCTAACGCATATTGAATGGTGATGGTGCTTTTAAACCACGGAAAAAGAATCCGCTTTGCCTGCTTTGTTTGCTGACAGAATAATAGGTCATTTGGCAGAACTTCTTCTACTAAAAGAAATGCGAGCGGTACCGGCACCGTTCTCCTAAGCGTTATAGTCCCTATCAACCTATCGCCAGCACGGTATTTTTCCTGATTGATCGTTCTTGACACTTCAAAATCCTTGAGTGGATACACTAAAATAAAAAAAGCATACAAGGCAAACGGCAAGAAGCTCACGAATAAAAACCAGCTCACAAACCCGCCTTGGAACATGGCATAAACAAAGGTGGTGACGACCAACAGCAAAAAAGAAACCAATTTCCAGATTTTTTTAGCTTTCTGAAGTAATGCCTTCATTATCTGCTCATCGACCTTTGAACGGGAATAGGCGTGCGGTCAATCACCTTTTTCACCACTTGCTCTGCTGTCATCCCCTCAAATTTCGCCTCTGATTTCAGGATAATTCGATGCGGCAACACATAAGGTGCTAAGTATTGAATGTCATCTGGGAGCACAAAATCTCTTCCATGAATAAAGGCATACGCTTGGGCCGCTTTCATCAACGCCACCGAACCACGAGGACTTGCGCCTAAATAGACAGACTGATGAGTACGAGTACGATTGACTAAGTCAACGATATACTCTTTTACCGTCACATCCACATGCACTTCTTTTACCCTTTTCTGCATTTCCTGAAGTTCTTCCAATGTAATAACCGATTGCAACTCGTTGATCGGTTGTTTCTTTTCTGTTGTATGTAAAATGTTCACTTCTTCCTGAGGCGACGGATACCCCATATTCATTTTGAACAAAAAGCGGTCAAGTTGTGCCTCAGGCAATGGATACGTACCTTCATATTCAATCGGGTTCTGTGTCGCCATAACAAAAAACGGGCTACCTAATGACAGGGTGTTTCCATCCACCGTGACACTCCCCTCTTCCATTCCCTCTAACAGAGCCGCTTGTGTTTTAGGAGAAGTTCGGTTAATTTCATCCGCCAAAACAATGTTCCCCATAATCGGACCAGGTCTGAACTCAAATTTCAATTCTTTTGGATTATAAATGGAGCTTCCTGTTACATCTGAAGGTAAAAGATCAGGTGTGAACTGGATGCGTTTGAAATTTGCCCCAACTGATTTGGCAAGAGACCGCACCATTAATGTTTTCCCAACTCCAGGTACATCCTCAAGCAGGACATGCCCTCCCGCAAGCAAAGCAACAATACTTAATTCTGCTACATGTTCTTTACCGATCATAACATTGCCAATATTGTCCAATATTCGTTTTACTTGTAATGGTGTAGTTTCCAAAATCCGTACCCCCTAGATTCTATATTTATATATAAATCGACAACAATTTGATACCTAACCTACACTATATTCGCTTTTTTGTCAGAAAAACCCTTTATTACCCATGTAAATAGTTTCAATTTTCCCTATTTATAGAATAACAAAAAAAGGAGAACGAATGATACTAATCGCTCTCAGGGAAAAAATAGCAAAGCATATCAAATTTTAAAGAAGGAATTTCGGATTTCGTGTAGAATTTTTACATATAAGAGGGTGTAACCAACTTAAACATTTACCCCTATACCAAAAGGGTTAAACTTTTACAATCATGCATCCCTTAAAATCTTCACAGAGCACAGGGCCAATCTCCTTGTTCTTAAAGGGATGAGAAAATGGAAGTGAAAGTGCAACAATCCGAATTATCGAGTGAAATTGGAAGGTTACTCAGGAAACACTTCGGAAAAGGACCCGAGGCTGTTTTTGTAACCATCGCATCACCTTATGTCATCATTTATTTGCGCCATTTCCTATCACCAATAGAAAATATGCTGCTTGAAGACAATCACACGATGACGGTCGAAGAAATTCGCGATAAAATGATGCGCAAATTGAACGAGAAAATTAAAGAAATGATTCATTCCGTCACGGGATTACCGATAAAAGAGTTTTACTATGATTGGACTTTCGAGAACGGATCTGGCCTTTTGGTCGGAGTCGAGGGAAAAGCAGAAAAATTCTTTGAATACAACTATCCAAACCGACGAGAACTGGAAACCATCATTACCAAGATCAGCGCCGAAGCAGAGAAACATCCGGATATTACATATTCCCATATGTTGAACGACCGAACCCTCATTGTCATTCGAGAAGGCATCCTCGTTCAAATAGAGGAACAACTCATCGAACTGGGATTTGAAGAAGCATTGACTCTTGCAAAACGGAAGCTGGAGAAAAAACTCCTGTTCCAAGCTAAGCTATCCTTTCAACGACTATTGCAAAAGGATATCACCGAAATATTTGTCAACTGGGACTTCAGCTTAGACAAAAGCATTATCGTGTTCATTTTAGCACCACAAAAACATAATCGGCAGTAATGATCTAGGCATGGAACTAGACATAAGCCAAAGAGAAGGCAGTACCCACCTGCCCTCTCTTTGGCTTTTTTTGTTAACAGCAGACCTCTCCGCTTATGGAAATTTGCTTAACCCCTGGAGGGATGACAGGATGGAAATTAAACACCAACTCACCATCAAAGACGACAAAGATGTCATTTTAGTAAGAAAGCTTGGACGTGAAATAGCCACAGGTATGGGCTTTAATTATATTGATCAAGTACGCATCACGACCGCCATTTCCGAACTTGCACGGAACGTTATCAAATATGCCGGCTCAGGCACGGTATCCATTGAGGTGATACATAAATACGCCCCCGGACTAAGTGTCATTGTAATAGATAACGGACCCGGAATAACCAGCATTGACAAAGCTATGGAAGACGGGTACTCCACCTCCGAAAGCCTAGGCGCTGGCCTCCCCGGAGTAAAAAGAATGATGGATGAGTTTTTAATAGATTCTGTGATGGAGCAAGGGACCAGGATTGAAATGGTGAAATGGTTGCGGGGGTGAGGGCTGCGGGGGCTATGGGGACAGGTTCCTCGACCCACCACCTGGTTTTACTAGTTCTTTCTTACTTTCATATTTTCATAGTCGATTACCATTTGGTAAGCAAGAAAAAAATCACTTCCCAAAATCCCATCAAAGCCATGCATTTCCCTAACATCACCAAGTTGAATTGTGAAATCCATGAGCGAAAACTTCCCAATTGTCATGCCTTTAACTTTTTGTTCAATACAGATTTCTGTGCCACCTATTCCGTACATCTTCCGTGTTACCGCATTTTCTAAATCAAGCATCAACCCAATATCTTCACACAAATCTGTATCTAAAATAGTTGAGGAGCAGCCAGTATCTAGTAACACATTTTTAAATACCTTCGTTTGCCCCTCGTATTGAATCTCCACTGATACTAAAGGCAAATATTCTTCCATTTGAAAGTTCATACTCTTCTTCGCACCCCTAAATACGGCTGCTCAATAACTATGGTTTCTTTGTTTTTCGTATGGAAAATATATAATTCACGATTTGGATTATTTGCATGAAGCTTTTTATACACTTTCCATGCTTCATTTCCATTTTCAAAGTCATCAATAACGGCCATTTCTTTGATAAACCTTTCTTTTCCTTGCGTCTCTGACTTTATTGCTTCCACTAGAACACATCTTTCAGGAAAATGTTGACGCACCTCAGACCATTTCATTTATAGCCCCTCCATTTACTGGGAAGTAGTTAACATTCATTATATCATTCATTAGGTTAGGTTCTTGGAGATAGATCTGTGAAGAGAAAAGAGAATACTGAATAATGCGGGGGTGTTCCGAGAGTAAAACGAATGGTGCTAAATAGAGAAAAATCGGGTAAAAAATGGTTGTTGATCTATCAACTTAAGCAAAAATCACCCTAACTTCCCCTTCTTTTTCTGCTGTCGCTAAACAATTACTCAAAAAGTCTTGAATCTGCTTAATATCCCATTTGTCTGCTTCATTTGAAGGCATTAAGTTATAATTTTCACCAAGTTCTTTCATAGCCTTCTCAATTTGTTGCACGCTAAACTCAGAGCCGCCTCCTGATCCACTCACCCCTGCAAAAAACTCATCAGCCTCAAGGACGGTATACAAAACGTTAGCATTAAAATTCCACTTACTAAATCGAGCATAAGCAATTTCCTTTCTTGATTTGTTATAACCATAAATATCGTGACCCATAAAAATCTCCCTTCAAAGATAATTGTCCTTGGCTAGAGGTACTTTGAGACAATATTTAGATTAACGGATTTATCACCCCCTTAACTAACGGATCGTAAAATTTATTAGAATTTGGAGTTGTGTGAGATTTTAATAAACCGGAAGAGTAACAGAAGAAAAATCTGAAGTAATATAAGTGGGACGCCAAGAGGAAGTACAGACTGTCCACATACATCATTTCATATCGCTTTAAATTTGTCAATATTCAGATAATTATATTTTGCAACCACCCTTTTCAGAATTGTTCAAAGAATATATCCATATTGCATGCAGTAATAGTCGATATATAAGGAATCCATTTGAACCCTTTTAAACTAACAAGTTAAAACCAATTAATCAAACGTTGGTTTAAAAATTACTATAATAAAAAACACATATCCTGCAAAATAATGGGCTGTGGGGATAGGTTACTCGCCCCACAATCCTCCTCCTACCACACAATTCCACGAATTTATTGGAAATTAATGGATTTTAAACAATTTGAAATGATTTATTGAATAATTCACAGCGTTTATTGAATAATTAGGCCCATTTATCTTGAATAATTCAAGGTATTTATTGAATAATCTCTATTAATTTTGCACATTTCTAGGCAGCTGGCTTCCTTATCATTCATTCAAAACTCAAACCCACTCCAAAAACTCCAGCCTGTTTCCAAAAGGATCACTTACATAAATTCTATTCGCCCCAGGAAGATTCTCGTCCACCGTGTACTCCACCGCCTGTGAGCTCAAATAGCTTTTAAAATCTTCTATTTGGTGCACCTCAAAGGCCGGATGTGCTTTTTTGGCAGGAATAAAAGGCTCCTCCACGCCTAAATGAATATGAACAGCCCCACTAGCAAACCAAACCCCACCTCTTTTTCTAAGCGGCTCCGGCTTTTGCATTTCTTCAAAGCCTAAGATCTCACCATAGAATCTGCGCGCTTCATCCTCCAGCCCCTTTGGCATGGCAAGCTGGACATGATCGATTTTGTTGATAGCAAATGACAAGGTAACCCCTCCTTTTGTTTATACTTTCATCTTATCCAAAGGAGGTGATAATAGAAATAATTGTTATTTTATGAATGCCTATAAGCTTTTCTTATTCTTCTTTTTCACCATCCGCTAATCTTATGTACCGTGCAGATAAATAGTATGTACCTAGCAAAGTCAGTACTCCCGCACCAAAAAGGATACTCCCTATAATGACGAAATTGTTAGTTTGGGTGTCAACTATTCTTTCATAATTACTTGTATCAGCCATGCCACCGACGCCATCCAACCACGAATCCCCAATCGCCGTACCAAAGGTAACACTTAGAAACATTAACACCAAACCACCTATTATTAGAGCTGCATTAAGAATCTTTAGTTCTTTAAGATGCTCATGGGTCATATATACTCCTCCTATTAGAAAAAAACTCTTATCCATATAGACTTACGCACCAACCAAGAAAAAGTTTCCAAAAATTAAAGGTGATGCCACATGTGCACCACCATCTTTATCTTATTCTTGCCGCCTTCGTGCCTCTATCTTTTCTTTCCATTCCTTAAACAACTTTTTGCATATGCGTACTTCCCGAAATGTTTGAGCTTGTGCAATATGTTGTTTTAATTGGTAGTAGTCCAATAATTCTTCTTTTGTCAAATCACTCCCTGGTAAAGGGAAAGGGATTAACTCACCCACCTACATCACCTCAAAAACAGTTTATGCTGGTAATGCGGCAGAAGTGAACAGGCTAAAACGGGATTGATTACAAATACCCATCCACCTTACCTAGACCTAGCCTTCTGAAACCGCTGCTCTCCCGAATAAATCTCCAGTTTATAATAAAAAAAACACACGTAATCTCCCGTGTGCCTTGCTTATTATTAGTTTATTCTACTTCTTCTAGTTCCACCTCTAAGTTATACTCTTCGGCCAATTCAGTAAACAAAGCTTCGTGCTCATCGTATATTACACCATACTCTTCGTAGAGAAGATCTCCTTTTTCCAACAAGCTTTCGTCATCATTGTAATACCCTTCTGCATAAGTGGAATAAGTTTCTAACAGTTTTTTATGCGCCTCGATCAACTTATCGTGTGATGGTTGTAACTCTTCAAAAGAAATGACAATGGCTTCTGTATCTTCCACGACTTTTTGAAGGGCAGGAATGGTCGTCTCAACTAAATATGTGTAAGCACTCTCTATATCCTCTTCCATAAATACAAATTCATCTGCCGCAACCTCCACATTTACACTAGCTTCAATGACTGGATTGCTATCCTCAATATAGGCAATTAGTTCGTCCTGTGCATCAACCTGCTCTGTTATCGTATCTACAATTTCGCTACAAGCAGTCAGCACACTTCCTATTGCCATTAAACTGATCACCAACAGGGCTCTTCTTAATATTTTCATATTTTCCATCTCCTTCCTTGAATATTTTAGCAGGGATTTCTAAGAATTTATAGATTTTTTTCTATTATTTAGAACTTAGCAAGTAGGGGCACTGGATGAAGACCTCGGCTACTTCCTTTTTCATTCCACAGACGTCTTCATACCCTCGATGAAGACCTCACCACATCCATTTTCACCTCAGAGACGTCCTCATACCCTCGATGAAGACCTCACCACATCCATTCCCTAAGCGGGCCTCTCCTTCTACAACTCTACAAACCAAAAACTTCTCTAACTTCTTTCTCCAATTCACTGATCAACTTATAACCATCTTTCCTAGGTGCCAACGCCTTCACAATGCTTGCATAGTACCAGTGCTGCTTCTGTTTCCCTCTATTAAAACGTCCCCAAATCACTTCCCCTTGCTCTTCAAGGTCCGTTCGAATGGAGCGTAAATTGTGCAGCTTATCCGCAACAACGACTTGCAATTCTTCCATGGATGCATCTTTTAATCCATTAATAGTGTGCTGCTTTCTTTCTTCCCATGAAAGACTTTTGTCATTTTCAGAAGCAGCCACGACTAAATCTGCTACACGGCCACCGAACTCTTTCACCAGGCCATCATAAGTGGCTTCCGTATCTTCCAGTGTGTCGTGCAGAATTCCTGCAGCAACCACTTCTTCAGAACACCCTGCACCTTGCAACATCATGCCCACCGCAAAAGGGTGTGTGATATAGGGGATTTCTGTCCCTTTTCTTGTCTGATTCTTATGTGCCGAAGCAGCAAAAATAATAGCTTTTTCAACTAAATTCATATATTACACTTCCCTCCGTTGTTATTCCCATATACCTTTCGAAAATAGTCGATATTTCACGAACCGCTTTTAAGCCCTTCCTTACAATAAAAAAAATCCATTTATTCAAACGTTTGTTTAAAAATTACTATTCGAACTGAACCCATCTCTCTTCTCCTAAGTTTATACGGATTTATTTAAAAAAGACACATGAAATCCAAAAGATTCCATGTGTCTCACCAATACCCCTATAACACTCTTCTTCTCTTCCTCACAATTAACATACTTCCTGCTCCCACCACCAGCAATATAAAGCCGGTGACATAAAAGTCATATAGATTAGTAGCGGTGTTTGGAAGCTTCTCTCCACTCTGTTTCTTCCCATGTTCACTTTTCTTCCCATCACCCTTACCTGGCACTGCGGGATTATTCACCTAGACCGGATTTGCCGGTTTTCCAGGTTGTCCTGGTTGACCAGGGTCAGGGAGTACCGGTCCTGGCGCACACGGATTACTTTGTCCTCCAGGAAGTGGGTATGAAGGTGTTGTGAAATTTATGGAGATCTAGGTAGTTTCACAGGATAACATCCCTTTACACCCCATTTTTCAACATGATTTCTACCCATCCAAGTTAAAACATTGTCGCAATATTGTATCTTTTTTCCTATATCTAAGTTACGATGGGAGTATTATGGAAGGCAGGTGATACCGATGACGCATGCGCATAGCTTGGTTTATGAAACAATGGAAGAAGCGGCAGATGAAATTTTAGCGTTGATTAGTAAATTTGTTGATGTGAACACTTTTTTCATTGCAAAAAACGATAAAAAGGATGTCAACATTATCCATGCCTTCAATCGTAATGATGTTGTGCTTCCCTCAGGGTTTGAAACGTTATACCGTGATTCCTACTGACAGTTTATTGTTAAAAGTGGTCGGGAACCACTTATCATTGAAGATCTGAACTTATCTGACCTAACCAAAGACATGGCAGTTACCAAAGGTCTTGGGGGCGGATCGCTTATCGGTGTTCCCATTTACTATAAGGATGGGGAGAATTACGGTACCTTGTGCGGAATGGATTTGCGACCCTTCCATTTTACAGAAGAACACAAGGATTTATTTAAAGCAATGGCCAAGTTGCTCGGAAACGTCCTGGATTTACAAAAGAAAAACTTACAAGTCCAAATGCTCTCCGTGCCTCTAGTTCCAATATTTGATGATATGGCTGTCCTTCCGCTTATCGGCGAGGTGGATTCAGAACGAACGTCTAGGGTCATTGAACACACGTTGGCTGAAGCCGCAAAAGGGGAATTAGAGTACATCATCATTGATTTATCCGGCCTCGCCCGCATCGATTCCATAAGCGTCGAAAATTTAATGCTCATCTCCGATTCTCTTAAATTGGTAGGAGTCCGAGTTACTTTTACCGGGATTCGACCAGACCTTGCGAAAAAAGTAAACCTATTACAAAATACCTTTGAAGACATCACGTTCAAATCAACACTTAAGCAAGCTATCCAGTCGATTAGAAATGGTTATAAGCAATAAGTAAAAGGCTATATATGCTGTTCATGGCATATATAGCCTTTTCTATTGTTAATAAAATTATTCGTATTTTCATATAGCATGCGGAAATAGTCGATGTTTATCGATTCAATTCAAACCGCTTAGATGCAATAGTTAAAAATGACTTATACAAACATTTGTTTAAAAATAGTTATATAAGAAAAATTCTTTTCTCACAGCACTATTTATGATGAAGAGTATGCACTCTTCTATCTGTATAGAATGAACCAAGCTTGTTTATTCTAAAATTAAGGAGGTGTTTAAATGGCACAGGATGTAATATGTGAAGTAAGCAGTTGTGTTCACAACATTAATGCTCAAAACAAATGTGGCGCTACTCAAATTTATGTAGTAAACAACAAAGAACGTAACGCTTCGAACAGTGAAGAAACAGATTGTAAAACATTCGAACCCGCTGGACACTAATTTTACGACAAAGCGGCAATCATGACGGTGATTGTCGCTTTTCTATATTTATTATTGATAATAATTATCATTATTATTCTTATTTTTACAAACATCTTTACTAGATAGGAGAAAAGATAGAAAAACAATTTATCACGTAATAATCGTGTGAATTTCTTTTAATTATCCTTAAAAGACGAACAATAATTATTTACATAATAAGAAAGTTCGTTTATAATCAAATTTGTGTTTAAATAATATAGTTGATTTCATTCGTATATTCTTAGAGATATGGTCTAAGAGTTTCTACTAGGAGCCGTAAAATCCTAACTACGAATGGGTGGATTACTCTACCCATTTTTAGTCTGGATTTTTTTGTTGTGTAAAAACCGAACATTACTTTAAAAATTAATCTTTTAGGGGTGTGTCTCATGGAAAATGTATTTGATTATGAAGATATTCAGTTAGTGCCAAATAAATGTGTGGTTAACAGTCGTTCTGAGTGTGATACTACGGTGACACTAGGTGGCCGTCAATTTAAGCTTCCTGTCGTGCCAGCCAACATGCAAACGATCATTGATGAAAAGATTGCCCTTTATCTTGCTGAAAACAATTACTTTTACATCATGCACCGCTTTGAGCCACAAAAGCGTCAGGCATTCATCGAGAACATGCATGCAAAAGGTCTTTACGCTTCCATTAGTGTTGGAGTGAAAGAAGAAGAATATTCATTCGTTGAAGAGCTTGCAGCAGCAAATCTTACTCCTGAATACATCACAATCGATATTGCCCATGGGCATTCCAATGCTGTTATCAATATGATTCAGCATATCAAAAAACACTTACCAGAGAGCTTCGTCATTGCTGGTAACGTTGGTACGCCTGAAGCGGTACGTGAACTGGAGAATGCCGGCGCAGATGCAACAAAAGTCGGAATTGGACCAGGTAAAGTATGTATCACAAAAATTAAAACCGGCTTCGGAACTGGTGGCTGGCAGTTGGCAGCACTTCGTTTATGTGCAAAAGCAGCAAGCAAACCGATCATTGCCGATGGCGGAATCCGTACACACGGTGATATCGCGAAATCCGTACGTTTCGGTGCAACGATGGTCATGATTGGCTCCCTTTTTGCCGGCCATGAAGAATCACCAGGAGAAACTAGCGAAGTAAACGGTAAACTAGTAAAAGAATATTTCGGCTCCGCTTCCGAATTCCAAAAAGGCGAAAAGAAAAACGTAGAAGGCAAAAAAATGTTCGTTGAGCATAAAGGTGCCTTACAAGATACACTAACGGAAATGGAGCAAGATCTTCAGTCTTCTATCTCCTATGCTGGAGGAACGACTTTAGACGCCATCCGTCACGTAGATTATGTGATTGTGAAGAACTCTATTTTTAATGGGGATAAGGTGTATTAAGTTTTAGGGGAACAAACATGGCAGCATATTTAACCCGGTGGGGTTGGGTATGCTGTTTTTTTGTTCTCAAATTCAATGGAATTTGCTCCCTACCTTCACCTCATCTCCGTCTCTCACATAGATTTAAAGTCCAGTCACAAACAACTTAACCTCCTGAGAATCTTGAGAAAGCTTAACTTTCTTTTCAAATACAAACCCTAGCTTTTCAAGCAGTTTAACAGAATTATGGTTGTCTAAAGAAGTTATAGCCACTAACCGATTTAGGCCTATAACTTCTCTTCCATATTTCATTACAGCAGAGGCTGCTTCATAGGCATACCCTTTTGCCCAAAACTTAGGAAGGAATGCAAACCCAATATCCACATCATCTAAGGCCTCTCTTTTAATAAGACCACAGATTCCAATCGGAATTCCTTCCCCTTTCAGTTCGGTTAAATAGAGACCAAAGCCCAATTGTTCATACATGTCACAAGGTCCCTTCATAATATAATCCTTCGCGTCTTCTAGGGTTCTCACGCCCTTGTCTCCGATATACTGTAGCCATGAGGGCTCATTCAAAAGCTCCAGTATAAACTTTGCATCATTATATGTAAGCCTTCGGAGCACTAGTCGTTCCGTTTCTAGAACATTCAAGTAAACACACCCTTATCCTTGCGTATTGCTCTACTTAAACCATCCCTTCCACTTAAACCAAATATACAAGCCTATCCCCATGACGAACATGACTCCAAGCGCAATAAAGTACCCATATCTATAGGTCAGCTCCGGCATATATTGAAAATTCATGCCGTAGATCCCAGCGATAAAAGTCAGTGGTGCGAAGATGGACGTGATAATGGTAAGGACCTTCATGACATTGTTGGCTTGATGGGAGTTCAAGGAAAGGTAATTATCCCGAATGTCCGCCGTTAATTCCCGGTTGGAGGTAACCATGTCAGAAAGCTTCAGAAGATGGTCATAAATATCCGCGAAGTACTCTTTCCGTTTCATGACCCCATCCAGGCGATGCGTATTGAGCATGCGGTAAAGCAGATCACGCATCGGGTTGATTGTATGTCGCAGGTCCAATAAGGAATACCTCGTATCGAACAGCTCGTCCATCAGCTGATTCATCGATTTATCTTGCGTGTTTTCTTCAATTTTGTCCAACTGGTCCTCCAGCTTATATAGCAACGGAAAATAGTTATCAACAATGTCGTCGAGAATCTCATAAAACACGTAGTACTCATCCCAGTTTTCCACGTCTTTTGGTGGCTTGTCCAAGCTCTTCCACACCGCATCCACCTCTTTAGAAGGTGCCTGATGAAAACTAACGACATAATTTTCTCCTAAGAAAAAATTCACTTCCTCCTTATGAAGCTCGTCTTCCTTTTGTTGAATACTATGTGTCACGAAAAAAGTATGATCCTCATAATGATCGAGCTTCGGCCGCTGCAATCTATGTATGCAATCCTCTATCGCCAATGGGTGGAAGTGGAAGGTACTATCTAAATGTTTTATTTCCTCTTCCGACGGCTGGTTGAAGTCAACCCAGAACCATTTATAGGCGTTCCTATCGAGGTTATCAATAGTAATATTTTTGTTGATTTGATGATCTCTTGTCATTCCTGCAATTCTTATCAATTGGCTTCCCCTCACATTCGTATAGGGTTCTTATACCCAGTTTTGCGGGGTTTTAAAAGTGAGGGGGATTGTAAATCTAAATATACGTTTCTACAATATTAGCATCTTCCCCAGCTTGTTTAGGGACAAGGGAAAAACTTTCCGGAATCTCTTTTCTAATGGCATCCAATGTAAGTCTCATCAGAATTACCGGAGTCGGTTTATTCACATCAAAGAGTCTCGCCACAAACATTCCTTTGTAATCGGTAGGGCTATTGTATATACAGATAATGGGCATGGTATACTCTTTCATATCGATTTCACTAAAAGAATTGATTAATTGGTCTTTTGTTTGCATAGTGATCCTCCTTTGCGTTTTTACGATTGGCAGCTGATGAATTGACTAAACTCCAATTTTATCATCTAGTCTTTTATCAGCCTGTTTGCATATTCCAATGCTTTCACATGGTTTCCAACCTCCATGTAGTGCTCATACATTGTTTTTTCATATGTTCGCAGCTGATGAATCTTCCCGCTCTTCTCCAGCATGGGAATGATATTCTTTTCAATAAATTCATGATAGGCTTTCATTTCTTTCTTTTCTAAAAGGTTCAACATTTGAAAAAACATGAAACTACTCTGATCTTCAATCATCTTTGACAAATGTTTCCCCTTTTCTATTAACTCTGCCAAATCCGTTTCATGGATGTCATTTTGCAGGCTGCAATAGATATAACCTATTAGATTATTCAGGTACACTGGGCTACGGGGAGTTGCCTCCAATAATTCTAACGTCCTTTTATAGAAATCTGCAGCCTTGGTATTTTCTCCTCTAAAAGCATACTCGTATGCCAGATTACTGAGCAGTGCTGCTTTCTTTGTTTTTTCATTAATCATGTCGCATTGCGCAATTAGACGATGGTATCTTGCCACCAATTCCTCAAAATCCCAGAGTTCATTTCTGCCCTCACTAATCAGCTTAATGGTTTCTGCGTCGATGACTTTCTTGTAGTTACTAGTTTTCCTGAAGTGTTCTAATGCCAACTCACTGTAATAGTAGGCTTTGACTTTCAATTGGAGGTTCAGATAAGAAATAGCTATTTGGTGATAAAACTCCTGATTGTGGTAGTCTCTTTCGTTGATTTTCAATAGATATTCCAAAGCTTCTTTGAAATTTCCATTCAGGATTTTTGCCATTCCCAACAGGTGATGAAGCAGGTTACATTCATAAGTATTCAGCTCTTTACGTTCCATATTCATTTTTGCTAGCAGCTTGTTGGCCCTTGCTAAGTCCCCTTGATGCAGAAGATATCTGGCATGTAATAACGTGTATTTATTTTTAATCGAATGTATTAGGAATAGAGAGTGCTTCTCAATTTCTGTTTTAAGTCGGTCCATCTCACTATTTTGCTGCATTATCATGCTGTCATGCCATTGGTCAAGCATCCGTTCAAATTCTTGCAGGGACTCCATTTCATTTTCCAAATGGATACCTAATTTGTCACTGATCATACTTGTAATTTCTGAAGAATACTGGGTAATCCCTCTCTCAATTTTACTTATATGTGTAACAGAACAGATTCCCCTACCGAGCTCTTCTTGTGTCAGTTCCTTCTTTTCCCGATGAAATTTAATTAGCATTCCTAAACTCACAGTCAACACTCCCGGATTTAGTTGTAAGTAAAATTACCTCTATCATACCGTGATTTTTTCATCAGAAAAAGAGTTGTTTTTTTAATTGTTTTATTTTTCTGTCACTTAAACTTATAAGGAAAGGGCAGCCCCGTTACAAGGACCGCCCTTTTCTAAAGCTTATGGAGTTATTCCCAAGGCTTTCTTAATAGATTCGATTGTTTTTCCTTCCGCTTCTTCTTCCGGGGTTGGAGTATCCAATACAAAATCATTTTCACTTAAGTAATACTTCTCAAGAAGCTTAAAGTCTTTTGCGTCTGTTGTGCCATCGAAATTGATATCTGTGTCCCTATAGTCCGTACCCCAATGCTTCTCTACCAAAATCGCATCATGGATATCTATTGCATTATCTTTGTTGATATCTCCTGGTTTTGATACTGCTGTCCTGTAGTCAATAAATTCTCCTATAGCGATACCGTTTACCTTTCGTCCAGCTTCAAGCGGTGTGTAAGTCGTATAATGTCCAGGTATATCGATGATTACCGTATACTTTGTCTCTGCTATCGGTAATTTATCAAAATACACTCTTCCATTGGACTCGAGTCTTGCAGGATATGAATTCCCTTTCGAATCTTCCACACTTATTGCCGCTCCTACCTCTGTATAATTTCTGCTGTAATCGAACCTTCCTGCATCAGTCAGGAACCCTTCAGCACCAATGAATCCTGCATCTACTTTTGAGAAAGTTGGATAGATTGGATGAGCACCGATTCTCGTTGTCAATCGAGGTCCTCCATTTACCTGCATGGTACTGTTGCTGAATAATGATCCATATACAGGGAAGAATTCATCTGCATTCGTATCGACTGTAACCTCAAAAAGAGCTACATCTCCAGAAACACCTTCACCCGGAATAGAAATATCAATCACTGACTTTGTTGTACCAGGCTTTGTGGTAGTTTCAACCAATTCAGATCCTTCTGGGAGCCCGTCGGCAAGTTTGAAATTCACAGGTGCATCCATATTTTTGTCGTTATAATAGAAGGTCATTGAGAAGTCATGTGCTTTTTCTAGATTGTTTGCATAGAAGGTATAGGTGATTACATCTCCCATCTGGTACGATTCTTTATCTGGTTGGGCAAACACATATTGAGATCCTTCTCTGGCATAATAAACGACTTTAGGAACTGCCGTGTTTCCTGCATAATCCGCTCCTAAGTATTGAATTTGCGTAATGGAAGAAGCATTAACATTTACCTCTCTAGAAAACTTTCCATTCTCATCAAGATCCACTCGATAACTTGGTCCGTTTGATCCATACCACAAATGACTACCAGCTTGAGTTAGCGGAATGCCCGCAGATTCAGCGGCTTTCATCTCGTTATCCATTATTGTTCCTGAGATAGTAACAGTACTTTGGCCTTCAGGCAGTTCTACAATCGGAAGATCTCCTGTCGGCATAGCGTTTGTATTGTCATACTTCACTATCGGAGCGCCATTTTCTAGACTGATCAATGATGACTTTTCAAACTGCTTCCCATTCTTTGCCGTTCCAATCATTTTCACTTCATAGATGCCGTCTTCCGCTCTTACCTTCGTATAGCTAATCGGCTTCTTTTCATGCCCGGTAAATGGGAAGTAATATCCGGCGAATCCTTGTTGAATGTAGTAATAGTAATCAATTGCTGCCCCTGTTGCATTAACGGATGTAATCCAGCCCAACTCTTCCTTGGTATCAGGATCTACAAGTACCCAATCCAATCTTTCCATTGGGGAATTCAAAATGAAGTCCAGGTCAGTCGCTTTTCTGCTATATGGATTTTTCACTCGATCCGTTGAAATGCTTGGTGTATAAACTTTAAAGAAACCAATACCCTCTTCCACTACTTTCGCTCCGAATGGAATGCGGTTAATTTCTTCTGAATCCTTATTCTTAATCACAATATACCCTTCGTAAGTTCCTTTTTGGGCTGTTTTTGGAATGGTAAGAATCGCATTAATGCGTTCTTCTTCATTTTTCTTCACTTTTATGGAGCTAGGGACACTCAATTTCACTCCGTTTTCCCCTGCATCTAGAGAGCCTGACGCTGCAGCTCCAACATTATATTCTACTGAGATTTCATATTTATTGTTTTTGTTACTGTTATTGGTAATAGATAGAGCAGTCGTTGTTTCAATATGTTCATCCCCCAATGGTATGAAGCCGAAGCTAAGTCCTCCAGTCTGTTCAGGGATAAGTATTTCTTCTCCATTTTCAATAAAAGGTGTTTCATCAAGTACAGAAATGAGCGTATCTGAGTGAATGGCCTGGTATGGATCAACTCTTCCAGCTCCTACTTCATATACACTATATTGATCTTTTAGAGGATCAGCTGTATTCATCAATAATGATTTGATATCGCCTGGTGTATAATTAGGATTGGATTCCAACAATAATGCTGCCACCCCTGCCACTAGCGGCGAAGCCATTGATGTTCCAGATAACCTCTGGTATGCATAAGAATAATCCGAAGTATCTTCCTTATTTTGAATAAACGACGGAACGGTTGAGAGAATATTGACACCTGGTGCCGTTACTTCCGGCTTAATATCATACAGCGTTCCGGAAGGTCCTTTTGAACTGAAGGAAGCGAGTTCGTCACCGCTGATTTCAGCCGTGCCCATTTCTCCAAGTGTAACCGTTGGAGAACCTTCTTTGAACAATTCTTTAACAGCTAAACCATTCTCATTCGTTAAAGAAAAGGTCGGAATGTTATTATTGTTTTCTCCCAGATAGTGAGGGATATGGCCTTCTTCAGGATTTGTATTATAAATCACTACCCCGACTGCACCATTTTGTTTTGCATAATTCATCTTTTCAATCAGAGCATAGGATCCACGGACAACAAAAGCAACCTTCCCAGCTACATCTTTGCCATTGTAGTCAGCTGCTCCTCCCTCTCCCACATCGACCATTTCATAGCTTTTTCCTTTTAGATTGCTGAACTCATCTGTCCATTTGTTGGTCATTAACTGTAATACTCCATTTAGCTGCTGATCTGCTACTGTAAATCCTCCGTCATACGTTGTGACAAAGGAAGGTGCAGAACTTGCCCCCACCGTCAAAGCGAGTGCCGCCGCTCCAGGGGAACCAAGCGTACTGTTTCCTAAATCACCTGAATTCCCAGCAGCCACCACCGCGGTAACTCCACTTAGCACGGCATTATTGACTGCAAGGCTGGATGCATCAAGCGGATTGTTCGTCTGAGCTCCTAAAGATAGATTAATAACATCCATTCCATCTGCTACCGCTCGGTCAATTCCTGCTATTATCGCACTGTTCATACCGCTTCCATACGGACCTAACACACGATACACATTCAGCTCAGCGTCCGGTGCCACCCCTAACACTTTGTAATCAGAATCATTGGTTGCCTGTCCTACAATCGTTCCAGACACATGTGTACCGTGATTAGTATAGTAGGTGCTTCCTTGATAGGTTTCCGGATACCCTTTTGCTGCCTTCCAATCTTCATACGTTGCTTCCATCGGGTCATTATCATTATCTACAAAATCATATCCACCTTTATAGGCTTCTTTTAAGTCCGGATGATTGTAATCAATCCCCGTGTCAATGACTCCTACCTTGACTCCTTCACCCGTAAATCCTTCTTTATGTAACTTATCAATGTTCAAAAAAGGAATACTCTCTACTTTTGTTGTTGACCCTTCTTCTCCATCAGTTTTTGGCGGAGGCGCCAGTTGTACTTCAAGCTCACTGTAAACCGCCTTGACCACTTCTGATTCAAGAAGGGTTTCCACTTCATTCGCAGGAAGTGTAATGGTTACTCCATTTAGTGCCGTTTTATATTCATATTTGATTTCATACGGATCTTTTGCAGATTTTTCCTTCTTCTTTATTTTTGTTTGTAGATCTTTTTTGAACTTCTTGTGAGATTCTTCGACCTTTTCGGACGCTGCTTCTAATGAGATTTTTTCCCCTTTTAGGGACTTCTGAAATTGTTCAGCCTTTGCAGGGAGCTGATCAAACTCTACAATTACCGTTACCTCTTCAGTACTCTCTAAATCTATGTCCCTAGAAAGCTGCAATCCTCTTAAAGAACGGTTCACTTCCAAGTTCTCCAAAGCTTCTCTTTGTTCTTGTGAAAGATTTGCTAAGATGTTTACTGCACTAGATTGAGATTGTGCATGTCCAATTGACTGAGAGCTAAACGGTGCCATTGCTCCTACAATAAGACCTACACTCAAGGCTGCCTTTAAATACTTACCCCTGTTCATGTGTTCATCCCCATTTCATCCTTGTTTGACTTAATTATAAGTCCTATACTTTGGGACTGTCATTGGGGGGATTTTATGGTGTTTTCGGGTAGAGTTCGATACGGATTTACATTTTGAAATTCAATAATATCAGGCATTACTGGTTATTTAGATACTCTAAATAAGGTTAATAGTTATTTAGGTCTGGGTATTTAGGATTAGTTGATTGGGGTTATAATCAGTTAAAATCTGGTTTCTTTGGATATCGGGGGAGCAAGGGGACGGTTCATTTTTTTTAGACTACAAAGAGAGCCGCTTTCTGTGGGGTTTTAAAAGTAGCATACACTACCAACAAAAAATCAAACAGGCACTTAATGGAGTGATAGGTTATACACTAGAGGGAAAGGAGTGTCAGCTATGCCTTGGCAACAGAAAATTCCTCACTTAATGAATCAGCCCATTGGCGTCTCATTTTTAGATGGCACAGGAACTTCAGGGGTGTTATGCGGGACCTCTAATGGGAAGCTCTTAGTAATGGAATATTTATACCATACACAATTCGCCTTAAAGCAATATGATTTGAATACGGTACAGGATATACATGGGTATCCGGGGTGTCTTGGTCAGCGGTTTTGGGGATGAGGGTGTTTTTTTTAGCAAGGGGACGGTTCTCCTGCTTCCTTAGACTTTAAAGAAAGAGCAGAACAGCCCCACCCTTCCAAACAGAAAACCTGAAATCATTCTACATGCTCTAATTCCTCTAACCTTTTGTTTGTTAAAAAACTAATTTGATAGATATTATCCTTACTCTCTACCCAATAGTCATACGTAACATCTGGTTCACTTTCAAAAACAACACCAATATAATATGGATTTCGATGTTTAAAGCCGTCTTCACGGTGAGGAACAGTGGAAATAGTCCATTCTTCATTTGGATAGTGTTCTTCTAAGTAAGGTATCAGTAAGTTCACTTTCTTTTCAATTTGGGCATCGATCCAAAAAGGACGAGCGACAAAAAATATGCAATATGATGCGAATATAAGCAATGCTAATAACCAACCAGTCTTTCGCCATTTAGCTTTTAAGAAGATTGTAATAATTAGGATTGAGACGATTATGCCCCCGACAATCATTAGCTCTATTATTTCTGTAGGATGCATTAAACCTCCCCCCTTTACTAAGCCTCTCCTACCTAAATAGTCATCTTCCAACTTGACAGCGCCAACCAATTTTCCTGCTCTTTATAATCAGGCGATATTTTTCCTACGAGTCGCCAGAAGGAGCGGTCGTGATTGAGATGAATCATATGGCACATTTCGTGTACTACTACATAATCGATTACTTTCATTGGAGTCATGGCCAACTTCCAATTAAAAGTTAACTGTAATTGGGAATCACAGGTTCCCCATGTAGTCTTACTATCAGATATACGGATAGAACGTGGTTTTACTTTAAAGTTACTTTGATACGATCTTACACTCTTCTCCACTATCGCTTTGCATTGCTGATAATAAAATCTCTTTAAAGCTTGTTTTATCTTTCCCTCCTCCACCTGTTTCACATATACATTTATATGTTTCTCATCAAACACGACATAATCTTGTTCAATAGTGGCATCTTGATAAACCTTTACAGGAAAGGTCTTTCCTAAATAAAGAACCCTCTCCTCCTGACTGTATTCCTTCTCCTGCTGCCCAAGCAGTCTATCCTTCATTTCCTTTGATTTTTCCTGAATCAGTTCCCATCTTTCCTCCAGCAATTGAATCACTTTTTCATCCTGTGTACCTTTAGGAGCCTGGACCTCGACATTTCCATAAACGTCCATACGAATGGCAATGGATTTACGATTTTTGTATTTTATCTCAAAATGGATGGTTTCTCCTGAATATGTATGTATCATATTATCACCTTACTTCAATGTACTTTTTCAAGTAATTATAATTGATTTTGCCTGGAAAAAGTAGCAGGGATTAACTCCTTACTCCAAAATCTTAACCACAAAAGGAAGCCAGTCAGTCACGCACTTCATCGCCCCGGAATGTTGCTAAAATCACAAAACAGTTATACCTCCACGTTACTCAAGAAACTAAAAAAAGAAGCTTCTCATGAGTTCAGTGAACTCATGAGAAGCTTCCGTAAAATACCTCAATGTTAGCAAAATGTTAGCATTTCACTCTCACCTTACTATCAAATCCTTTTAAACCAAGGGTTGAGAGGGCGTTATTACATCATTCCGCCCATTCCACCCATGCCGCCCATGTCAGGCATGCCGCCGCCAGCGTTTTCTTCTGGGATGTCTGCTACTACTGCTTCGGTAGTTAGGAACATCGCAGATACGGAAGCTGCGTTTTGTAGTGCGGAACGAGATACTTTAGTTGGGTCTACGATACCAGCGTCAAGCATGTTTACCCATTCGCCTGTTGCTGCGTTGAATCCAACTCCGATTTCTTCTTTCTTTAGACGATCTACGATAACAGATCCTTCAAGACCAGCGTTGTGCGCGATTTGGCGTACAGGCTCTTCCATTGCGCGAAGTACGATGTTAACACCAGTTGCTTCGTCGCCTTCTGCTTGGATTTCTGCTACTTTGTTGTAGATGTTTACGAATGCTGTACCACCACCGGCTACGATTCCTTCTTCAACTGCAGCACGTGTGGAGTTTAGAGCATCTTCAATGCGAAGTTTGCGCTCTTTTAGTTCTGTTTCTGTCGCCGCTCCAACTTTGATTACAGCTACGCCACCAGCGATTTTAGCTAGGCGCTCTTGTAATTTTTCACGGTCGAATTCAGAAGTTGTATCTTCTAATTGTGCACGAATTTGGCCAACGCGAGCTTGGATCTCGTCAGTGTTGCCGTGTCCGTTTACAACTGTCGTGTTTTCTTTTGTTACAACGATTTTGTCAGCGCGTCCTAATTGGCTGATGTTCGCAGTTTTTAGGTCTAGACCTAGTTCTTCTGTGATCACTTCTCCGCCAGTTAGTACTGCGATGTCTTGAAGCATTGCTTTACGACGGTCACCGAATCCAGGAGCTTTAACTGCTACTGCATTGAATGTTCCACGTAATTTGTTCACTACTAATGTAGCCAACGCTTCACCTTCTACGTCTTCTGCAATCAGTAACAACGGCTTGCCTTGTTGTACTACTTGCTCAAGAACTGGAAGGATTTCTTGGATGTTCGTAATTTTCTTATCTGTGATCAACACATAAGGGTTTTCAAGAACAGCTTCCATTTTATCAGAGTCTGTTACCATGTATGGAGATGCATATCCACGGTCGAATTGCATACCTTCTACTACTTCAAGCTCTGTAGTGAAGCCTTTGGATTCTTCCAAAGTGATAACGCCGTCGTTACCAACGCGCTCCATTGCTTCTGCAATCAATTGACCTACTTCTTCGTCCGCTGCAGAGATTGCTGCAACTTGTGCGATAGAAGCTTTGCCTTCGATTGGTTTAGAGATTGTTTTTAATTCTTCGATTGCAACAGCAACCGCTTTTTCGATACCTTTACGAACGCCCATTGGGTTCGCTCCAGCTGTCACGTTCTTTAATCCTTCACGGATCATTGCTTGCGCAAGAACAGTTGCAGTTGTTGTACCGTCACCAGCAACGTCATTTGTTTTGCTTGCAACTTCAGCTACAAGTTTCGCACCCATGTTTTCGAACGCGTCTTCTAATTCGATTTCTTTCGCGATTGTTACACCGTCGTTAGTGATTAGTGGAGAACCGAATTTCTTTTCAAGTACTACGTTACGTCCTTTTGGTCCTAATGTTACTTTTACTGCATCAGCTAGTTTGTCTACACCGCGAAGCATGGAGCGGCGAGCTTCTTCACTGAACTTAATTTCTTTTGCCATGATAGATAGACCTCCTTAGGAATTTAAGTGTATTTTGGTTGTTGCTCGGTTGATTTCCGCTGCAGGTGTTCGCTTTCCGCGGGGCGTGTGCTTGAGCCTCCTCGCTGCGCTGTGGGGTCTCAAGCTACCGCTACCTCCCGCCGGAGTCTCACACCTTCCGCTACAATCAACCATTTTGAAATTTTATAAGATGCGGGGCTGATTCGGTTAGCTCTCCGCTTTTTGATTAAATTATTTGCTTACTACTGCAAGTACGTCTGTTTCTTTTAGGATAAGAAGTTCTTTTCCTTCGAATTTCACTTCAGTTCCTGCGTATTTAGAGAAGATTACGCTGTCGCCTTCTGCTACTTCAAGTGCTACACGCTCTCCGCTTTCTAGTACGCGACCAGATCCTACTGCTACTACTTTACCTTCTTGAGGTTTTTCTTTCGCAGAGTCCGGTAATACGATACCACTTGCCGTTTTTTCTTCTGATTTAACAAGCTCAATTACAATGCGATCACCTAATGGCTTTAACATGAAAACAACCTCCTTGGTTTCATATGTAATATTTTTTATTAGCACTCTTATCACTTGAGTGCTAACACAATTATTATAATAATGAATCTGCTTCTGTTTTGCAAGTATCTTTATCTAAAAAATTTTCGACTTGCAACCCTTTTCATTATCTTCAAGTGCCTCGAGGTTTAAACGCATTCTTTTCGTAAAATCTGCGAGTTATGGGAAACCTTATCGTTATAAGGACATATAGATTATATGGTACAATACGAAAAGTGAATAATGCATAAGGCTCTTTTCATAAAGGTAGTTGCTATACCAAGTAAAAAGTCGGCAATTGGACTTTTTACCGCTTATCTACTCTATTTTTCTGTGTAATCTTCTTTTCTGATTTGTAAGAAAAGAGCACGACAGTAAGGAGTATAACGTGCATTTTATCCATACGATAAAACAACAACTATTACGAAAACAGCCTTGAAAAAGAGGAGCTTATTATGACAAAAAACTATTGGTTGGTCATTATTACATATGTCCTGATGCAGCTGTCCGGATTGCTTGGTTACCCGCTGTTGATCTGGCTTGGCGTTGGGGAAGGCATGGAGCGTGCCACCAGAGAGCCTTATCTCATCGGTGTCTGGGCATTTATCAGTTTTACGATTGGATTGGCCATTGTTGCCTGGATACTCCGCAACGAATGGACCAAAGGGGACTTTCGAGGCGAAACGGCTTCCATCCCGAAAACATTTCTTTGGGCGGCTGTCGGCTTCCCGCTTGCACTGATTGGGCAGGCTGTGGCGGCACAGATTGAGTTGCAGATTTTCGGCATTCAGCCTGGCTCTGAGAATACACAAGAGATTATGGGATTTGTGACGGCATTCCCAGTCATGATATTTGCCGTTGCTGTTGCTGGACCAATTCTAGAGGAAATCATTTTCCGGAAGATCATTTTCGGCGCTATTTATAAGAAGTTTAACTTTGCCATCGCACTGACGGTGAGTTCGCTACTTTTTGCCGTGGTCCATCAAGATTTCAAGCATCTGCTCATATACTTTGTCATGGGAGGCATTTTCGCTTTCCTATATGTAAAAACGAACCGCATCATCGTTCCGATCATCGCCCACGTTGCCATGAACTCGTTTGTGGTCACGGTGCAATATGTGTTCCGCGATGATATTGAAGAAATGATGCGTCAAATGGAAGAAATGCAGAAGAACCTACCGAATTTTATTTCGTTCTTTTAAACAGCTCTCCGCTAGAGCTGAACTTACCTGGAGGATTTGCACATGAAAATAACACCATTACGAATGGTTTTCTTCTATGCGATCATGGGCAGCTTGTTCTTGTACCTGGCGATTGTTTCCGTGAAGGATACCATTTGGCACTGGCACACGGTTCTGCTGATGCTCATCGCCACTTTTGACTTTGGTGTAGCTATTCGGTCTTATCTGCTACATTTAAAGATTAAAGAGATACAACAGAAGAAAAAGTGATTGGAGACTCGTACCTGGTTTTTGGTGCGGGTCTTTTTATTTAGGGGAGTCTGTGGATCCAGTTGATTTTCGTTTCGGGCGCTTCGCTTGCCTGCGGGCGTCTGCGTGCCTTTCACTGCAATCAACTTGGGGTTAGCTCTTACTAGGGGATGTTTTGGGTTAGCTCTTACTGTGGGATGTTTTGGGTTGGTCTTTCTAAATTAAAAGTGGGGTTAGGTAATTAAGGGGTTGGTCTTTTCGGAAGTGGTTTTGGGTAATTAGGTTTGTTCTTTTGGGGTTGGAGCGCGGATGCTTTTGAAATGTTACCTATTTTGAAGAAAAACAGGGGGAAATCACTCGGTTTAATGGGCTTCTGGAATGGTTCGGTCAATTCGGTCAGGTGTTCGGACAATTTCCTCATTTTTTAGCAGGGGGTTCGGACATTTGAGGTTGCTGTTCGGCCAACTTTTAACGAGCTTTGGACAACTCAAAATTTCGTTCGGTCAACTTTGGAGAAACTTTGGAGGTAGTATGAAAAGTGGACACAGGGATTGGCGTCATGTTTTAATCAAAACTAACAGATAAAAGGACGTGTTAAACATGACGAAAAAGAAAAGCTACTCTCCAGAGTTTAGGGAATATGT
>NZ_JAAZWB010000051.1 GCF_012524115.1 Bacillus sp. RO1
GGAGTAGGAGGTAGTCATACGGGTGCAATGAGGACAATGTTTGGGTGTTTTTGGAGCAGGAGGTCGTCATACGGGGGCAATGAGGATAGTGTTTGGGTGTTTTTGGAGCAGGAGGTAGTCATACGGGGGCAATGAGGACAGTGTTTGGGTGTTTTTGGAGCAGGAGGTAGTCATACGAGGACAATGAGGGCGGTGATGGGGGGACTTTGGAGCAGGAGGTAGTCATAGGAGGTCAACGAGGGCAGGGATAGAGAGATTTTGGAGCAGGAGGTAGTCATACGGGGGCAACGAGGACAGTGTTGGGGTGTTTCTGTGGAAGGAGGTGTTCTTCTGGGGGGAATGAGGACAGTTTGTGGGTGTGTTTTGGGTAGGAGTTTTTTATAAGGGGGGAATGAGGACAATGTTAGGGTGTTTTTGGAGCAGGAGGTTGTCATACGAGGTGAATGAGGACAATGTTTGGGTGTTTTTGGAGTAGGATGTTGTCATACGAGGTCAATGAGGACAGTGTTTGGGTGTTTTTGAGGAAGGAGGTAGTCATACGGGGGCAATGAGGACAGTGATTGGGTGTTTTTGGAGTAGGAGGTCGTCATACATGGTCAATGAGGACAGTGTTTGAGTATTTTTGGAGTAGGAGGTAGTCATACGAGAGCAATGAGGACAGTGTTTGTGTGTTTTTGAGGAAGGAGGTCGTCACACGAGGTCAATGAGGACAATGTTTGTGTGTGTTTGAGGAAGGAGGTAGTCATACGGGGGCAATGAGGACACTGTTTGTGTGTTTTTGGAGCAGGAGGTCGTCATATGAAGTCAATGAGGACAATGTTTGGGTGTTTTTGAAGTAGGAGGTAGTCATACGAGGTCAATGAGGACAATGTTTGTGTGTTTTTGGAGTAGGAGGTAGTCATATGAAGTCAATGAGGACAGTGTTAGTGTGTTTTTGAGGAAGGAGGTAGTCATACGAGGTCAATGAGGACAGTGTTGGTGTGTTTTTGAGGAAGGAGGTAGTCATACGGGGGCAATGAGGACAGTGTTTGGGTGTTTTTGGAGTAGGAGGTAGTCATATGAAGTCA